>DASXZH010000022.1:0-9318 GCA_036502005.1 Fimbriimonadaceae bacterium | reverse complement strand
CCTATATTTAGCGCGGGATTACTGACCATGTCTTCACGAAATGCTCCTGCTCAGCAGCCGGGTGCAGGTAACCCCGCACTCGTCGTTACGCTTGGACAGGCGTTGTTCTTCGATACAAATCTTTCTACGCCGGCAGGAATGTCGTGCGCCACGTGTCACAGTCCAACCGCTGGTTTCTCCTCGCCTAACTCTTTGGCCAATCTAATTCTAGGAACTATGCCCGGTGCAGTGTTTGGCCGTTTCGGCAACCGAAAACCACCCACCGTTTCCTATGCAGCGTATATTCCGGTCGGTCCTCCAACATTGAACGGAAAGCAGTATGTGGGCGGTATGTTCTATGATGGAAGGACGGACGATTTGACCACTCAGGCCCAAATGCCGTTGCAAAACCCGAACGAAATGAACAACCTAGTTCATAACGTTGGCAGCCCAGCCCTCATTGTCGCCGAAGTCCAGAAAGGACCTTATGCAGCGCTGTTCAAGCAGGCCTACGGAGAGGACGTGTTCAAAGAGCCTACCGCTCAGGTGTTCCAACTGATTGCCCAGAGCATTGCCGCCTACGAGAGCTCACCGGCTGTTTCGCCCTTCAACTCTTTATATGATGCGTATGTTGCTGGGAAAGCCGCTTTTACTTCGGACCAAATGGCTGGTTTGCAACTGTTCACGGGAACCCTTAACGGCCGCCCAGGGGGACCTGCGGCTCCCGTCAACGCGACTTGCTCGACTTGTCACTCCATAGCTTCAGCTCCGGGAGCAGGACCCGATCTGTTTACTAACTCGGGCTATAAGAACATCGGAACTCCTAAGAATCCGCTGAATCCCTATTACTTCATGACCAATGCCAATTCCGATCCGGTGGGCTATAACGCGCTCGGCACGAAGTACATTGACTACGGTCTGGGTGACTACCTCTATACGAATGCGGCTGATGAAGCAGCAGACCCTCTCGCAGTGGATGGAATGTTCAAGACCCCAACATGCCGAAACGTGGACGCTCGGCCAAACCCTTGGTTTGTCAAGCAGTACGGGCACAATGGCGTCTTCAAGAGCTTGGGCGAGATCGTGCATTTCTACAATACACGCAATCTAACTACTGTCCCTGGTGAAGTCATCGATTTCACGCAACCCAATCCCTATGCCAATCTGCAGGGTAAGCCGCTGTGGCCCGCCCCAGAATACATGGGCAATCTAAACAATGCATCTGGAACGGCTGGCAGGCTGGGCAATTTGGGCTTGACACCTACCCAGGAAGCGCAACTAGTCGAGTTCCTAAAGACCTTAACCGACGGATACACTCTGCCGAGACCGGGTCGTCCTTAAACTAGATACAGGTAAATAGAAAGGGCCATCGAAAAGATGGCCCTTTTCTAATTTTGAAGTCTGCCGTCGGTGCGGTTACTCAGCGACGACTTTAACGAAAGCCTTTTCCTGAGACTTAGCGGCAACTGCGCTGACCACGCAGCGAATAGCAGTCACTACTCGGCCGCTTTTGCCAATCACCTTGCCAACATCGTTTGGGGCAACGTGAATGTAAAACGTGCGCGTGCCGGACTCGAAATCCTCTTCAATCTCTACTTGGTCGGGCTGTTCGACAACCGACTTGATGAGATGCTCTACGAAAGGGCGGTAGCTCATTCGGTTGCTTCAGCCGGCTCTTCGGCGGCGGGAGTTTCGGTAGCGTCGGCGGCAGGTGCTTCAGTGGCTGCTTCTGCAACGGGCTCTTCAACTGCGGCGGGCTCCTCTACAGGGGCTGGTGCCTCAGCGACGACCTCAGCAGGCTTCTCGGCCTTCTTCTTCTCGGCAGGAGCTTCGTGCTCTACAACCGAAGGAACCGAAGTGGCTGCCGTTCGCTTATCCAAGAAGCCAAACTGCTTCTTAGCGCCTGGCCGCTCCTGGAAATACTGCTCCAGAACGCCAACTTTGTTTAGCAGGTAAGCCGTTGTTTCGGTTGGCTGTGCGCCGTTCCGAAGCCAGTGAAGGGCTCGCTCCTGGTTGACTTCGATTTTCTTGGGCTGTGAGATCGGATCGTACGTTCCAATCAACTCCACAAACTTGCCGTTGCGGCCTGCGGTGCTTTGGGCCACTACCACACGATAAAACGGTCGGCCTTTTGTACCAATTCTCCGCAATCTAATCTTTACCACTACTTATCGTTCTCCTGTTTTAGGGCGTTATCGCCTTCTTCCTTTCATAAATCTGTGTTGCAGCTTACTAAACTGCTTCATCTGCCTACGGCTTTCATAAAGCTGCTTAATCAGCTTGTTAACTTCCTCGACGGAAGTTCCCGAGCCTGCAGCCAGCCGTTTCCGGCGCGAACCATTGATTATATCAGGATTCTTACGCTCCTTTGGCGTCATGCTCAATATTATCGCTTCAATACGGTTAACTTGCTTGTCACTTACGTTATTGATCATCTCCTCGGAGACGCTTGACATAAGGCCAGGGACCATTTTGAGCAGACTCTGAATGTTGCCCATTTTACGCATGGCGGCGAACTGGCCAAGCATGTCTTCGAAGTCAAAAGTGCCCTTTTGCATTTTCGATTCGAAGCCCTTGGCGTCGTCCATACCGATCGCGCTTTCGGCTTTTTCGATGATTCCGAGCACGTCGCCCATGCCCAGGATCCGCTGCGCCATTCGGTCTGGATAAAAAACGTCGAGTGCATCGGTTTGCTCACCAACACCGATGAAACGAACCGGGATGCTGGTCGCTGCCTTAACGCTAAGAACGGCGCCACCCCGGGTGTCGCCGTCCAGCTTGGTAAAGATGGCGCCGGTCGCGTGAACTCTCTCGTGGAAAGACTGGGCAACATTGACCGCTTCCTGGCCCGTGGTGGAATCGAGAACGAGGAAGATCTCGCTCGGCTTGACCGCCTTTACGATGTCTTCCAATTCCTTCATCAGTTCTGCGTCGACTTGTAGGCGGCCGGCCGTATCGACGATGAGGACGTCGAGCATTAGGTGCTTGCATCGTGCCAACGCTTCCTGCGCAATCTGTACAGGTTTGGTGCCGTCCAGCTTGCTGTAAACCGGCATACCGATCTGCTCGCCGAGAACTTCGAGTTGTTTTACGGCTGCGGGACGTTGGGTGTCGCAAGCGGCCAGCATGGTTTTCTTATCTTGCTTTTCCAGCCACTTTGCCAGTTTCGCGGCGGTGGTAGTTTTTCCCGAGCCCTGAAGACCGCAGAGGACAATGACGGTTGGTGGAGATGGCGACCAGTTGAACTTTTCAGCTTCGCCGCCGAGAAGCTCGGTGAGTTCATCTTTTACGATCTTGACGATCGTTTGGTCAGCGGTTAGGCTGCCGAAGATATCCTCGCCAACCGCCTTTTCCTTTACGTGGGCGACAAATTCCTTGGTGACGGTAAAGTTGACGTCGGCTTCGAGAAGGGCCACGCGCACTTCGCGCAGCATTTCGGCGACGTCGTCTTCATTGAGACGGCCTTTGGATCGTAATCCAGCGAAGATGCTGGAAAGCCGCCTTGTTAGATTGTCGAGCATTGTTCAAATTGTACCGGAGGCGGCATTTGTGGGTTGCGTTTGTTTTTGCGGGTCATCGGATGTCGGTTCGTGTTTGGCGTCGTCGTACGTTGGGATTTTCACGCAGAGACGCAGAGGGCCCAGAGATTCCGTAATCTTCACGCAAAGGCGCCAAGATCGCAAAGAGGGCTTAAGGGGTTTTGACGCGGCGAGCGCAAATCGACAAATCTTCGCCTGGTCACAAGTGACGTGGGCTCGATTTATCGATTTGCTCGACATACATGTTGCGGCCGTCTCCAGGGCTCCGCTCGTTCGACTGCGTCGACCTTCGCTTCGCCCTTCGCTAAATTATTCTGGCCCTCCGGGCCGCCGGATAGTCTCCGAGTAACGGTACTCAGCTGTAATCCCATCCAGTGTTTTTGGAATTGAACCTAATCACCCGTTGTGCCCCTTGGGCCTGCATCTCTGGCGTTTGATTCTTGGAAAGCTTCGCATCTCCAGATCGAGACTCTCCGGCGACCTGAAAGCCACGATAGCCTTGCGCATCGATATTCGACGTAGCCGAACGAGCGGAGCCCGGGAAAGTGAACCGCAAGCCTCCCTTACCCTTCGCTCGGCTGACTTGCTACTCCGAAAGCCGCTGCTGAACCGTCGGATTGGCATCTTCCTTGAGCGACTTTTCAAACTCGGACATCACTTTTAGCCGCTCAAGAATTAATGTTATGTCCTGCTCCGGTGAAGGGCCAACCAAAGAGCGAGAGAAGTTGCTGGCCTCCTTCTCTAACGCCGCCATTTTGCCCTCCTGAACTGAGAAATCTTTGAGATTTTCAGCCGTTACGGCTGTTCGGTAAATCAGCGGATTTCGGACGGACCAAACGGCCGACCGGAAAATGCCGTTAACGGCATCAATGCTCTCTCGAATCGTAGACCTGTACATTGCCGGCTGCTTTTGGCCTAGCACATGGGCCTCAGCAAGATGAACTTTACACTGCCGGGCAAGCGCGGCCAGATGATCAAGTCTTAAAGAGATGTCGCTTCCCAGAAGGTTGTCCAACTGGTTTTTGTTCATCGCCCTTTCTAACACCAGGGGCAGCATTAGAGGCATCTTGTCCCTGAAGTTGGACTTCTTTCGATTTAAATATGCCTCCATGAATAGGAATCCAACCGCGAGGAACACTAATAGAAAGATGCGGTAAGGCGTCGAATGAGTGAGGCCCGATACAACTCCAAGAAAGGCGGCAAACACCAGGACATACCATCTTCTTCGAAGATTTCGGAAGGAGGCAGCCGTTCGATCAAGCTTAAGGCTCTTGAAGTAGAGGGCTAGGTTGGGATATCGTTGTTTATCTCCCATCAGGTTTTGACGAAGCTATTTCAGCTTACCGTCGAGCTAGAACTGCTAATTCAAAAGTCTGAGCCTTCCTCATCGCCCGACAAATGAGCGGGAGCGCGGACTTGGTCGGCGCTATAGCGTTTGGCTCCGCCAAACAGATCCTCAACTTCCATGGGGTTGATTAGGACCTCTCGCGGCCTAGGGCCGTCGCGGGGGCCGACGATGCCGCGTTCTTCCATCGAATCCAACAACCGAGAGGCCCGCTGGAAGCCAATAGAGAACCGTCTCTGCAACATCGAAGTCGATGCCTGGCCGCGGTCGACCACCCAACGGACGGTATCTTCCCACAAAGCGTCGTTATCATCGTCGGAATGAGATCCGCCGCCGCTATGGCCATCGCTAGGCGCCTCGATAGGAGTGAGCGTAAAGGCCGGCTTCTCCTGCGCTCGCCAGAAGCCGCAGACCGATTCGATTTCCTTCTCCGATACATAGCAGCCCTGCACGCGCAAGGGCTTGCTTGCATCGATGGGAAGGAAAAGCATGTCGCCACGGCCAATAAGGGATTCGGCGCCTTTCTGGTCCAAGATGGTTCGAGAGTCGATCTGAGACGAAACGGTAAAGGCAATGCGAGAAGCGATATTTGCCTTGATGGTGCCTGTGATAACGTCGACCGAGGGCCGTTGAGTGGCGATGACCAGGTGAATGCCGGTGGCCCGAGCAAGCTGAGCAAGACGACAAATGGAGGTTTCCACCTCGGCGGCGGCCTGAATCATGAGATCGGCAAGCTCATCGATAACGACCACGATATAGGGAAGTCTCTCTTGGAAACTTGCCTTTTCGTTCCAACCGTCGATGTTGCGAACGCCGTGCTCGGAAAAGACATCATAGCGGCGGTCCATCTCTCGCCAGACGGCGCGCAGAACGCCGGGCGCTTCTTTGGCATCCTTGATAACGGGGCACATGAGATGGGGGATGTTATCGAAGAGGGAAAGCTCGACACGCTTGGGGTCGATCATCACAAACCGCAGATCCTTCGGCGTGTTGCGAATGAGCAGGCTCATGATGATGGAAGCGAGCCCGATCGATTTACCGCTATTGGTTGCACCACCAATGAGAAGGTGGGGCATGCGGGTTAGGTCGGCATACTTGTTCACACCGCTCACATCTTGGCCTAGACAAATGATCAGCCGCGACGGAGCTTCCATGAACTCCTTGCAGTCGCAGACTTCGCGTAGGGCGACGCTGGTTGGTGCGCTGTTGGGTACTTCGACGCCGATGGCGGCCTTGCCCGGAATGGGAGCTTCCACACGAACATGGGAAGCGGCCAGGTTCATAGCGATGTTGTCAGCCAGAGCGGTGATGCGGGCCACACGGATTCCCGGGCCGAGTTGGATCTCGTAGCGGGTAACGGTTGGGCCGGTGGCGACTTCGACAACGTTTGCATCGATGCCAAACTCCTCCAGAGTGGATTCGAGGGTCTCGATGTTCTCCTGCATCTCGACCGCGTTACGCTTCGGCTTCTGGGCTGCCTCAGCCAAGATATTGATGGGCGGGAGTTGATAGCCCTCTTTGGGAGTGGGACCCGACATCGTTTCGGCGGAGAAGTGTTGCGTCTCCCTTATGATGGGAGCCGAGCGGGTTCGCAGCTTCTCCGGTTCTTGTTCAGCGGTTGGGCGGGCCCGATCGGCTCTTTCTGGTCTCTCTTCAACCTGAACGGCGGCGTGCGAGTTGCGCAACGGACGAGGATTGGCGACGCGAGTGGTTCTGCGACGGTCCCGCATCTCAGTTAACTGCTCTTTCGCCCAGCCGACCAAACTGCCCAAGGGTGCGGGAATAATGAGGATAGCGCCGGCGGCCATTAGAGCTCCGAGACCGATAATGCCTGCCGAGCCTAAAATTGTGGTGAAAAACCAGCCTATGCACGCGCCAACGTATCCACCTGAACTTGCTGCCGTACTCGGCTCGAAAAAGCCAATCGCGGTCGCGCGGGCCAAAACACCGAGGATGGCGGCGAAGACGAGGGCAATGCCATAGCTGAGATGCGTGATCTCCAATTTTCGATGGCCGGCGATGAGCGCCCCGCCAATGCCGCCAAAGACAAAAGGCAAGATCCAAGCGCCCTTGCCAAACAGGTAGCGGAACCCGCTGCTCATAAAGCCGCCAAGCATCCCCGTGTTAGAAAGGAGAAGCGAAGTGAGGGTAATAAGACCCAGGGCTATGAGTGCGATTCCCGCGATATCGTATATGCGGTGCGAAAAATCACTCTCTCGTTTGCGACGAGAAGACACCGACGTGCGCGTCGTAGCTGATTTCATCCGTATTGCTCAACTTTTAAGCCCATCCATGGACTTATGTAGATTATACGCGCAAAGGGGGCGGTAAGGAGTTATTAAGTCGAAAGTCGCAAGGGGATAGGGGGATAGGCGATAGCGGATGGGTTTGAAGGAATGTTGAGTTCTGAGTGCTGAGTCCTTGGGAGGATGGCGGAGGGCGCATTGTAAGGCGATCGCAGAAACGGCCTTCCCGATGTCGTCCCGAACTCCGTGTGAGGGATCTCTGCGGTTAGGGCTTCACTCCCCGGGATTCCTCACACGGAGTTCGGAATGACAAAAGATGGCACGCGAGTTATTCCAGCGTCGCTGACGCTATCATTTGCTAAGTCCCAAGAGCGCTCGCTCCCCGCAATGACAAATATGTCATTTGGACTCCCGGCGAGGAGTGAAGCGGCGAGTGGTCGGTTCCGGATTTCACGCGAAGAACGCGAAGATGCGAAGAAGCAAGATTTGCCACGAAGACATACTAATCCACCCCGAACATCTCGTATACACAAATGAAATGAATTTCAAGAGCTTTCCACTCGCCTGCTCATGCTTCCTCATTGCAACATTGTTTGCCGCACAGTGCAATAACCCCGAGACAGCCACAGCGACGGACATAGGTGGAAGCACCCCAGATCGCAAGGACTCGCCAAAAGTCGCCCCCGACCTCTCCAAGCTTTTAGAGGGCCAAGAGGCTTTTGGCGACTGGAAAAGCGATGACCCCGGCGTTCGTCGCCTGATAAAGCCGGAAGACCTTCCAGCCCCGTTTGCGACACCGAGCGTCAATAACAGCCCCCAAGTGGTCGCGAGGCCGGATGGGGCGTGGCCAAAAGCTCCGGCGGGCTTTAAAGTAGAGCTTTATCAGAGTCACATGCGCAACCCGCGTGAGATCATCACGGCTCCCAATGGCGACTTATTTGTCGCGGAAAGCGGCCCGGGCAGAATTCGAATTCTAAGGGGACGCAATGCAGACGGCCACCCGGAAACAGATTCCGTTTTTGCCACGGGTCTTGAGCAGCCTTTTGGGCTCGCATTCTATCCCCCAGGGCCGAATCCCGAATGGCTTTATGTGGGTAACACGGGCGCGGTCGTTCGGTTCCCTTATCACAATGGCGACCTAAAGGCGACAGGCGCACCAACCACATTGGTTACCGTGCCCAGTGGCGGCCGGCTAACGGGCGGCGGGCACTGGACGAGAGACGTTCGTTTTAGCCCAGATGGAAAAACCATGTTTGTCTCCGTTGGTTCTGCGACCAACGTTTATGATAGAGGTCCGGCGGCCGAAGTTCGGCGGGCCGATATCCTGGCCTTTGACCCGGAAGGGAAGAACGAACGAACCTACGCTTCCGGAATTCGGAACGCGGTTGGGCTCGCCATTCAACCGAAAACGGGAAGCCTTTGGGCTTCTGTTAATGAAAGGGATGGCCTTGGAGATAACCTTCCGCCGGATTACATCACCCGTGTGAAAGAGGGGCAGTTTTATGGGTGGCCGTGGTATTACATCGGCTCCCACCAGGATCCGAGACATAAGGGGGAACGCGAAGACCTACGCGGACATGTTGACGTTCCGGAGGTTCTACTGCAGGCACATTATGCCTCGCTCTGCATCACCTTTTACACGGGCGCTACTTTTCCAAAGCAATATCAAGGAATGGCATTCGCGGCCGAGCACGGCTCCTGGAACCGCGAGAAGCGAAGCGGCTATAGCGTTATTTGCGTGCCGATCAAGAATGGGGCACCAACCGGCGAGTTCGATGACTTCCTCACCGGCTTCGTGACTGAAGGCGGCGATGTTTGGGGCCGACCGGTTGGGGTCACGGTTGCGCAAGATGGGGCATTGATGGTTACGGACGACGGATCGAACTCGGTTTGGAGGGTGCAGAAGGAGTAGGGGACAGGGGATAGGGGATGGTCGAAAGTCGAAAGTCGAAAGTCGAAAGTCGAAAGTCGAAAGTCGAAAGAGACCCCATCCCAACCGTCATACCCATTAAGTTAAACCCAGAACCCCTTTTTTCGAGGCTCTTTAACGGGACCTCCCCCGGTCCGGGGACTCACTGTAGTGGACCAGAAATCCTGTACAGATTTTGGTCGATTGAGAGAGGGGGGTGCTCCTTCAACTTGCCTGCTCCATGTGCCACTGTTCAAAGACCTCAGAGGGTGTTTGATATCGCAGTGACGAGTGGATCCG
>DASXZH010000021.1:0-221975 GCA_036502005.1 Fimbriimonadaceae bacterium | reverse complement strand
CAGCAGAAGGCACAAATGCCTTGATCCAAGAAGTGAAATTCGCAGCCAGAGGCTTCAGAACCTTCCAAGGGTTCAGAGTGGCCATTCTCTTTTTCCTGGGGAGACTCAATCTCAACCCACAAAAAACCCCATAATGCCCGTATTTTGGATACGAGAAGTGGTTCTTGAAATTGAAAACTAGATTTCAGTTGGTTAAATCAGGCAATTCCTGATTTCCAAATAAATTCCAAATAACTCCCTGCCACATTAATCTCGCAACTTTCCCCCGCTGCAAGGAAGAACGGGGAAAGAAAGGAGACAAAGTGGCCAAATCAACGCTTTCCAAAAAGGCTCTTATTGCCGTAGCCGCGCCCGTTTTTATCGGTGGCATACTCACCCTATCCTCTCACCCTGCAACGGCACAAGGTCCCGGACCGGGTAACCCGCTTGTTCCGCAGCTCGGCAAAGCTCTATTTTTTGAGAGGGACCTCTCTACTCCAGGTGGGCAAGCGTGCGCTTCATGCCACAGCCCCGTGGCCGGCTTCAGTTCGCCAGACTCTACCCAAAACGTCGCAACTGGAATCATGGAAGGCGCTCAGGCTGGGCGATATGGGAACCGAAAGCCTCCGACGGTTTCTTACGCTAGCTTTATCCCGGTTGGTAAACCCACTTTTGATCCAAGGAATGGCACGTACGTAGGCGGCCTTTTCTTTGATGGCCGAGCTCCGGACCTGCCCACTCAGGCCCAAGCTCCCTTCCAGAACCCCAACGAGATGAATAACCTCGTCCACAACATCGGAAACCCGGCGCTGATCGTGGCCGAAGTGGAAAAGGGCCCCAATGCGGCACTTTTCGAGCGAACCTACGGACTAAACGTTTTCAGCCAGCCGACGGCGCAGGTCTTTCAGTTGATCGTACAGAGCATTGCCGCGTGGGAACACTCCCCGGAAGTGTCTCCATTCAGCTCGAAATACGACGCCTATCTCCAGCATAGAGCCACCTTTACAGCCCAGGAGTTGACGGGTTTGCAGATCTTTACGGGAACCCTGAACGGGCGGCAAGGGGGACCACCCTCACCTATTAACGCCCAGTGTTCCAGTTGTCACGTTTTGTCTCCCCAAGCAGGGGCCGGGCCGGACCTGTTTACAGACAGCCATTACAGGAACGTGGGAACTCCCAAGAACCCTCACAATCCCTATTACACGAACACTAACGAAGCCACAAATCCTGTTGGCTACAACCCGCTCGGCGAGAACTACGTGGACCTCGGATTGGCCGATTTCCTCTATGCCGATGAGGGCAACGTGGCCACCGATCCCTTGCACATCAAAGGCGTTTTCAAAACGCCGACTCTGCGAAACGTGGATACCAGGCCAACGCCAGCTTTTGTAAAAGACTACGGCCACAATGGATACTTCAAGAGCCTTGCCCAGGTGGTGCATTTCTACAACACGCGCAACCTAACAACTGTGACAGGCGAAGTGATCGACTTCACGAAGGCTAGCCCCTACCTTGGACTTAAGGGCAAGCCGCTTTGGCCCGCGCCGGAATACATCGGCAACATGCAGAACCCGACAGGCTCCGGCAAGGGCCCCGGCTCCCATATTGGGAATCTCGGCTTAACCCCCGCCCAGGAAGCGGACTTGGTCGCCTTCCTCCAGACCCTCAGCGACGGCTTCTTCAATCCTCAGGGGCCTCCCCCAGGCCCGTAAAACCCGCAGGGATCGAGCAGCCGCAAGGAGGGCCACGGTTATCCGTGGTCCTCTTCAGTTGAGTTCAAATGAATCGAACTTAACCCCGCTCACGTCCTTTTTGCAAAATGAAACTTAGTTACATCACACTCTTTATTGCAGCCGTGGCCCTGGTCGGCTGTAAGCCGGCGGACAAATCGGCAGATTCCGGTACAAGTCCTTCAGCAGCCACTACTGGCGCAACCGCTGATAACGGTTCAGCACCCGCTGCTTCGGCTGACGACAGCAAAGGCTCCCTAGTGGGTACCTGGACCGTTGACGATCCTGAAACCAACGACGGCGTCGCTGAGTTCAAGGATGACGGCACTTTATCCATTACAGGCCAGCCGAAAGAGATGAAGAATGTGGACATCGCCGAAAGCGCGACCTACAAAATGGAAGGCGACAAAATGACCAAAAAGGTCACCGATCTAAAAATGACGCCTACCGCCGACGCCGATGATAAGACGAAGAAGGACGTGGAAGAAGATATGAAGGCGTTGACCCCCGATGAGATCGCAAAGCAGGATCCAGAAGTTGACACCATTGCTTGGAAGGGTAAGGATTCGTTTACGGTCACGAACGATAAAACGAAAAAAGCGATGACTTTTACTCGCAAATCATAGCGGCATGAAGGGTTATATGAACGGGGCCAGGGTTTAACTGTGGCCCTGTTGATTTAGTTCGATTGAATCGAAGTCACGGCGGGGAGCGTCCTTGATCAAGCATGAAACTTCGCCACCTTACAATTTTTATAGCAGCCCTCCTTGTGGTCGGCTGTAAGCCCGCCGATAGCACTTCGACGACAACTTCGACGACCGCTCCTTCGGCCACGACAACAGATTCCACCGCTGCGAAAGCGCCAGATGCCGGGACGACGTCTTCAACCACCGCCGATAACAGTGCGAATTCGATTGTCGGAACATGGACTGTAGATGATCCTGATGTCACTAATGGCGTTTGCGAGTTTAAAGACGACGGGACGACCACTATGAGTGGAGAGATAAAAGACCCTAAAGGCGTCGAAATGACGGCAATGGCCACCTATAAACTCGACGGTACCAAGTTGACCATCACCCCAAAAGACATGAAGATGACTGCAACTGCGGATGCGGACGATAAATCCAAAAAGTTCGTCGAAGCGCAAGAGAAGGCGATGACGCCAGACGCGATATCCAAGATGCCGGCTGAAGAAGATACGATCACTTGGACGGACAAGGACACGTTCACCACAACTAACGATAAGGACAAGAGCAAGAAACCTACGACCTTTAAGCGCAAAGCCGCTTAATTTTAGAAACTGCATTGTTAAGGCTCTATGTCATTGGCATGGAGCCTTTTTTCTTGCCTGAACCTGCGCTCCAATTGCAAACTAATATCTAAAGGCCCCTAAAAAGCTGGACGTCTCGTACCGTTTATTAAAGTGAAGTGCAGCAAATCGAATGTATCGAAATCGCGCGGGCAACGGTGGCTGAAACGTTTCCGGAAAGCGTCGGTTCAATGCTTGTCGGAAGCATCGCAAGAGGCGAAACAAAGCCACACTCCGATATTGACCTCATAGTCTTGGAGAAAAGCCTCAGGAAACCTTTCCGAGAGACCTTTTTTGGCGGAGGAAAGCAGATCGAAGTGTTTGTTCACACGTTCGAGACGCTCATTCACGCTTTGCACCAAGACGTTCTAATTCGTAAAGCGTGTCACATCAGTATGTGCTGCGATGCTTTGGTGCTGCATGACGAAGGAGAAACCTGCCGGGCACTTAAAAAAATTGCCAAGCAACTGCACAAACGGGGCCCTTGCCCGCTTAGCTTGGACGAGATGGCATTAATCCGTCATGAAGTAGTCAACCTCATGGAAGACCTGCAGGACAGCACGGATTCGTTCGAACAGTTCGTCATAGTCGACAATCTTGTTGAAAGGTGCATGGAGTACCATTCCTGCATTTTTCGCCATTGGAATGGCTTCGGCCGATGGAAAATACGGGAGCTTCGCGCATTCAACCCCATTGCCGCAGAAACTTTGCTGAATGCGGTGGAGACATTCTTTGCGGCTGGGGACTCGAAACCACTCCTCCAGTTCGCGAAGTGGTTATTTGCGAAAGATCCCCAGTACATCGCAGCTAAAGTTCCCGAGATCGGTTCGCTAGCGAAGACTGGATAATGGCTCTTGCCGATTTGCTCAGGATTTCCCTATACTGATGGGTGTGATCCCAGCTTTCCTTTTCGCCTTGCCGATAGCCGTGGCGGGCCCTATTGTAAAGAGTGAGTTCATCTACGAGGAAGCCCCGTTTCCTGCCTGCCATGCTTCCACCCTGGCCGAAACGAAGGGTGGTTTGGTCGCGGCTTGGTTCGGCGGGACGGCGGAAAGCAACCCTGACGTTAAGATTTACGCGGCTAGCTGTATTAGCGGCGTTTGGACGAAACCAGAAGTTGCCGGTGATGGCATCGAAGGAGGCGTCCCTTACGCTTGCTACAATCCAGTTTTATTTCAGGAGCCCGCGAATGGCCCCCTGCTGTTGTTTTACAAGTTTGGGCGTGGACCGCAAACCTGGAAGGGAAGGATGACCCAATCCAGCGACGGCGGGAAGACTTGGGCGCCAGCTTGGAATCTTCCGTCGGGAGTTTTGGGTCCGATAAAGGATAAGCCGATTCTGGTTGCCCGGCACACGCTTCTTTGTGGCTCTAGCACGGAGGATAAAGGTTGGAGGGTTCGTTTTGAACGTACCGATGACTGGGGCAAGACCTGGACGGTATCCAGTTACGTAAACGACGGAGTTACAATCGGTGCGATTCAACCGACGATTTTGCCTATGGGAGGCAAGCGCTTACGAGCGTTGGGGCGAACACGCCAGCAGAAGGTGTTTGCGATCGATTCGGCTGATAACGGTTTAACCTGGGGACCAATGCGACTGTTGGACGTCCCCAACCCGAACTCTGGAATCGACGCGGTGAGGCTTAGGGATGGGCGCTATCTAATGGCGTACAACGCTACTACCAGCGGCCGGTCGCCTCTTAATATCGGCATCTCTTCGGATGCCGAGCATTGGAGATCAGTTTTGGTTCTAGAGGACCAGCCTGGCGAGTTTTCGTATCCGGCGGTGATTCAAACTACGGATGGCATGGTTCACGTCACTTACACGTGGAACCGCCGTCGGATAAGGCATGTGACCATAGATCCCAGCCTTCTTCGTTGAGGATGTTAGAACTTTTGCTTTAGAGCCGCAGACCCATAGAGCTCGGCTAGAACTCGAGGATCGTTAAAGATTTCCCTAGGCCCGAAGGGTCGTTCTTCCTACAGCCCATGGGTGAGCGGCTCTGGCCGTGAGCCCTGGGTAAGCGCACAATAATTTCCGTAGCCCTGAAAGGGCGAAATACTTCGGAACCGTGCCTCAAACGTTATCAACCGTTCCTCACTTCACATGAGGTCCGGCTACCATTACACGTGAAGAAGCTGTTGCCACCCGCGATTGAGAACGGAATTGGATTCGACGAACCTTACTCTTGGGATCGATCTTATTTCGCCCCTTCAGGGCTGCAGGATTGAACGGCTGCTCCCAGGGCTCTCCCGATCGGAATCGGGTTCACCCATGGGCTATAGGAAGAACGACCCTTCGGGCCTGGGGAATCACTCAGGGTCTACGGCTCTATGGCCCTCCGAGTCTTAGAAGCCCAGAAACTTAGAAACCTATGTTTTCTTCAAAACCATTCTGCCGAACGGAATGAACTTGCCGTTATCCTCCTCGTCCATGTTCAGCGTCCAGGTGTTGTCCTTTGGATTGTAGGCAAAGGTGGTGTGAAACGTCGACTTAGGGTTCTTGAAGAGGATCGGGATCTGGCTTTCGGCTGGTTTTCCAGCTCCTAAAGAAAGGGGTGAAAGCCCACCAAACACATCCATCCAAACGCATCCGTACTCCTTCTCCTCCGTGTTCCAGCCGATAAAGACGTTGGCCTCGTACTGGGGCTGCCCTTTGGCATCTTTGTCGCGCGAGACTTCGTGAAGCTGTAAATAGTGGTGCTCTATCACCCACTTTGCCTCGAGCTCGTGCGTTGTGTTCTTGCCGGCAAGCATGCCGGACATCACCCATTTTCCGGCTAGATGGTCGAGAAGTGGGTCATTTACGGGTGGGTTTTGGGCGAGCGCGGCAGTTGCAGCACTTGCGATGGCGATTATTAGCGTTGTTTTTGACGTGTTCATTTTCCTTCCTCGATAGCATTTACTGTTGGTGGTTCAGAATCTTGTTTCTTGCGTCTATGGACCTACTACTTGCCCTCTGGTTGGAGCCATGCGAAGAGGTCCACGATGTTGCCATCGGGGTCGATGACCTGCGCATATCGCTGCCCCCAGAATGCATCCCAAGGCTCTTTGTGGCTCTTGAATCCGGCAAGTGTAACCTTTGTGTGGGCGGAATCTACTTCTGCCGCGTTTTCGCAGAGAAAAGCTAGTCCGATACGATGGCCGACCGGCGAGACCCAATCCGGCTCAAGCTGCTTGATGAGTTCCAACGTGTCCCAAGCGAGCCGAATACCGCTTGGTAAGGTTGTTTCTAGGTGGGGCTCCTCGGACGAGTATTCAGGAGTGTTAAGGCCTAGGGTTTTGTAAAACCGAAGGGATTCGGCCATATCGGCCGTTACAAGCCCGATCATGTTGAGGTCTATTTTCATATTAATTCTCGGAAAGCGATTGCAGAAAGATTTTCTAGATGATTTCAGCGTTTGGGTTGTTCGAGCCTCTCCCGCTTCGTTCCTCAGCGACCTCTCCTCTCGGGAGAGGTGAAGAGTTTAGATGCGTTCCGGTTACTCAACCAGTAGATTCGAATCATAAAACAGGACTTGTCCTTCTTGATCCAATCGCTTAAGGTTCTCCAGCGATTGCATGGTTTGCATAACTAACTCCTTGGGCAGTTTCAGCGACTTGGCAAAAACGGTCGGGTTCACAAAGGCTGCAAACTTGATGTGGTTGCTTATCAGGTCCCTTAAAGCATCTTCTTGGGACATGGCTAGCGCTTGATCCGTTTGGGCGCGATAGAAGATTGGGATAAGGGCGTGAGACATGTCGTCGCTGTCCTCGCCTAACGTCATTTTCTTAGCCAACAACAAAAAGGTTTCTAGTTCGCCAACCGCCTTCAGGTAGGCGTTCCGGTTCTCCTTTCCCGTTGGGAATCCGGCTTGTTTGCGGAGTTCCTTGGTGGAAAGTACGCCTTCTGCCTCATCTAAAACTGTTGCGATCTTGTGGGCGTTAACGGAGATGAGACCGAGATCAAACAGTTCATCCGGCGTTCTTCTCTCCATAACCGAGGCCAGGCAGGTTGGTAGCATTTCCCAAGAGACCCAAGTTGGTTTCTTGTCAACAATGGCCGCGTAAAACGCCTTTTCGGTTTTGCCGATCTTCCAGCGCCATGTGTAAACCTCGCCGGAAGGGGTATCCCAGCCCGAATCGCCTTTGGCATTGGCGTCTCCCACATAGGCCTGGAAAAGGTTGGGAAATTCGCTTGAAGCTTTGTAAAGCGGACAGATGCCCACCAGATTGATGAAGTCGATGGCTGCTTCCGGGTCGGGGATGTTGTTGTTTCCGTCCTGACGCCAGTTTCGCAATCGATGTTTTTCGAGGGTTTCGAGAGTCACATGGATATGTTAGCGGCCTATGGGTGACAACAGCCTGTCACCCAGTTCTCAAAAGTTGTAAATTTTTTGGATTGCTTGGGTCCAGGCTCTTATTTTGTCTAGCAGTTCCGGCGGGCCCTGCACGATGGCATCCTCACCCATGCTGCCGAAATACTTGGCGTACCAGTCCAGCTCGCTGGGAGGGCAGCGAAACTCAAGGCTTGTTGGGGGCTTGCCGTTCAGCGCGGGGCCGAGATGCGGATCGCGTTCCACGTTTCGAGCGCCCCTTGCCGTTAACTTCACAACGACCTTGGGATGCGAAGGATGGCTGTAGGGCAGTGGCTCCGCTGCATCTTGGCTTTTGATAGGCTCAACTTTCAAAATCCTGTCGGTTCGCAGGCGCTTTGATATTCCTTCGCTGAGGCCCTCGGCGTACCAGAATCCGCTGTCGGCGTAAACCCGCTCTAGTCGCATATCGATTTCGATATTGCTTTCGGGGGCATCGTAAAGCAGCTTCGCCCAGCCACTGTTGCTGGCGATCTCGATTAGCTTATCGAGATGGGGCGATTTGCGGCGTTCGGGGACTTCGAGTTGGACCTTATCCAGGTAGCTGTTAACCTGCTCCCTGTGATGGGTTGGGATAAGACTTGCCACCTTGGCAAAGAGCGAGGCGCGCTCATCGGAGAAGGGGCTGTCGCTCATTTTGGAAAGCGAGCTTAAGGAGAGCATGAGGAGCATCGCCTCTCGCCAGGTTAGCTGAAGGGGCGCGATCGAGTATTCACCGGCAAGCGAATAGCCGCCACCGATCCCGCCCTGCGCGATGATGGGAACGCCAATGACGCAGAGCGCTTCGATATCGCGGATCACGGTGCGGCGCGAGACTTCCATGAGTTGGCTAAGCTCATGGCTCGTACGGCCGCGCTCCTGCAGGAGAAGGATCGTATTGGTCAGTCGCTCGATTTTGTTCATGAAGATCTTGTTAGCGGTCGGGAAGCAAGAACTCAACTTCAATCGAAACTGCGTGCTCGGGTTTCGCAGCAAGCGCAATGCTCATGGCTTTCGTCAGGGCCTGATCGAAGACCGCTCCATCACTTGGGTCTTTGCCAAAATCAGGGCCGTCGCCACCGCCGGAACCTCCCTCCACCATCTTCCCGTCAATGTTGAAATCCCACGCGATCCCGTTGGTTGATCCAGGGGTGGTTCCAAAGGTGAGAACAACCGTGAACCCTGACGCGCCCTTGTCTCTGAAAGCATCAAAGCGAAGCCCTTTAATTCCCTTGGGATGGTGAAGAAGAGTCGATTTAAAGAATCGAATGATATCCGCAGCATCGAGCGCCTTATGTTTCTCGGAGCGTGCCCATTCCAACGCTTCGGTGTCCTTCGGTCCAGCAACACGCATGCCTGCGACCAGAACGTCTAGTTCTTTTGCCAGTGTTTGTAGCTCGGGGTTCGCCGAACCGCCAGAGCCGGTTTTAAGGGCTCGCAGAACTGCGGGTAAAGCGGGCAGGCCTAACTCTCTAATCTCTCGTATCGCGGATGACCTTTCTGCCTCATTTTTTGCGCTGATAGCTTCCTCAACAAGGGGATCGATTAACGCAGAAGGGGCTATCAAAACGGTGAGTTCAACCGGCAGCGGGATAAGTTCTCGCCCATTTGCCTTGCGCCAGTAATTGATGTTCTCAATAACTTCTCGGTTGAGTTCGAAGTGGCTGGCTTCTTTTAAAAAGTGGTATCTGGATGGCCAAAGACGGGAAAGGCACTCGCTCGCAATTTGGCAGTTACTGTCTGCGGTGACGATAACCCCATCACTCCGATCGGATAACTCTCCAACTAAGAGGGCTTCAAAAGCTTTATCCGCCGGGCTATTTGTGCCTTGGCCCTGCCGGAAAAATGTGCTCTGATCGAAATAGCGGAGAATAGCTCTCTTCGTGGATTGAGGCATGCTTTTCATTCGCCCTTGAATTAAATGAAAGCCCTCAACGGGATTCCAGGTGGTCAAGTCATGCAAAAGAGATTCCGATCCCGCTAAACTGTCCGACCACTCGCCAGGTTTTTTCTCATGCGAGTCGAAGTTGTCAATCGCCGCTGCGAAGGCTTGGTCCGCGTCGTAATCCTGGACAAACTCGGCCGCCGCCACCCTCGCTGACAAGTCGGGGCCCGACCACATTAGTTTCTCAAGCGAGTTTTTGGCTTTCGGGCTGTCAAGAAGGCCAAGATCGTTGATCAGGATTACTCTAAAGTTGCTGCCTTGCTCCTTCGCGATCGCATCAACGATTGGGCCTGCGGCGTCGTCCGGGTATTTTTTTGCGAGAATCCCGGCCGAATCGAGGACGGATCGTAAATCACCACTTCCCACTGCTGCAATAAGCACTGGCTCCTCTCCGACCGTTTGCTGGGTTTCCCACCATTTCTTAATGGCCGCCTCAACGCCGATGGGATCGTTCTGCATTGGAGCCTCGGCATCGCCTGCGAACGTTTGGTGGGAAATGTGTTCAAGAACACGTTCGCATAAATCTCCAACGCGCAATACGCCCATCCCTGCTCGCGTCCCATTGATCTCACAACAACATCTGGTTAAGGTTTTGTCGTTCAGAGCCTGAATCAATTGGGGAACGGCGGCAAGCCCCTCGGCCTCAAGAGAAGGGAGATCCGTTGGAGACGAATCTGGCGAAATTCCTTCGCCCCACACAATATCCCCGGCGTAAGGGTCCCAAAAGTTGCCGAAGTGATCCCGCAATCGATAGATTTCCTCCGCGATCCGGTCCTTGATAGATAACTTATCGAGCACCACCGGCGCTTTGGATTGGCTAGCCGAATCTTGAATGATCATGCTTTCCAATGCCGCTAAGTCTTCTTCAGCCCGTCCAGCGTTAGAAGAGTTTGGAAACTCTTTTAGGAAAGTTTTGAATTGGAATGCCAGATCTGGGCGCGAGTAATCGTGGTCGTCGAAGTTCTTGTACAGTTGTGTGAAAGCGCTCTGTTCAATACTGTTGCGAACATCCGTTTCCAAATCGAGAGACTCGATTGAAGCGAATTTCTTGGAGTAGCTTAAGCACTGCGCCGCTAAGTCTGAAAGACCCCGCGCCTTGCAAATCTTGGAGACAACGTAGGCTTCTTCGGCGAAGTCGTACATGCTCTTTAATTGCTCCTTCGTCAGGCTCGCATTAAAATTGTAGCTCTCATTGTAATATCCAAGCCGCTCCCGTACCCAGCTTTGAAAGTCGACCGGGGCAGTGCTGACGCCTTCCTGCTGTTTGTAAATCTCCACGGAAAGATCGAGGGTCAGCACCTTGACAAGGCCATTTCGACGAGAGAGAAGAAATCCAGAAATGATCCGGGGCGGACCGTTGGCCCTTGGCGTAAAGCTGACGAAAGGCTTATTGAACGACTCTGAATAGCCCAGCGAATCGAACCACGAATCCAGCGAAGGTTGCTTATGGGATTGCGCTCCTGCATGCACGGCAGGCGTGGCAATCAAGTAGAGGAATCCGATAAGAAGGGCTCTCAGGAGTGTGCGGCTGATATGCACAACTCATTTTAATACAGCTTGATTTGTAGTTTCCTGAGAGCCTTGCGCTATTAGCCTTTCCCTGAAACAGTCAACTCCGCCGCCGTAACCGCATTGGCCAGCAAAGAAGCGACCGTCATCGGCCCGACACCGCCGGGAACCGGCGTAATCCAACCCGCCACTTCCTTGGCTTCCTCAAAATCCACATCCCCCACATCAGCCTTCACGCCTTCAATCTTGTTATAACCTGCATCTACAACCACCGCGCCGGGCTTGATCCAATCGCCCTTAATCATTCGCGCTTTGCCAACGGCGGCAACCAAAATATCTGCTGTGCGGCACAGATCAGGCAAGTCTTCAGTTCGTGAGTGGGCAATGGTAACCGTCGCATTCTGCTGCAAAAGCATAAGGGCAGCCGGTTTCCCTAAAATCACGCTCCGACCCACAACGACCGCGTGCTTGCCTTCAATGGGCAGTTCGTAGTGGTTCAGCAGAGTCATGATCCCCAGTGGGGTGGCACAGCGAAAGCCGGGAAGATCGGAAACAAGCCGTCCCAACGAGGCCGGCGTGATACCGTCTATATCCTTTTCAGCCCCGAGGGTGAGCAAAGCTTCCTGCTCATCCAAATGCTTGGGCAATGGATGCTGAATCAGAATGCCGTGCACGTTCGGCTTGTGATTTAGGTTCAAAATCAGGTCGATAAGTTCGCGTTGGGTGGTGGTGGAAGTGATGTGATAGCTTTCGCCCTCCATGCCGATCATGTCGCACCAACGGCGCTTCATCTGAACGTAGGCCAAACTGGCGGGGTCCTGGGCGGCAACCAAAACATCCAAGCGCGGCACAACTTTCTTAGCCCGAAGAGCGCGGATGCGCTCGCTCAGCTTAACTCTGGTCTTGAACGCCAAGACCTTGCCATCAAGGATCTGCGCGCTCAATCCTTATCTCCGGTTCGAATCTTCCAGAAGCCGACTCGCGAGAGTTCTTGTGCCTCTGGTTCGTCTTCGCGGAGGGTTTGCTCCTCCGGTTCGGGCTCAGGGGGCGCCATTTCCTCCGGCTCCGCGTTTTCAACCGGCTTCCAATCCACCTTCGGCGATTCCAGAATGATCTTGCCAAGCACGCCGTTCACGAACCTGCCACTCTCGGCAGTGCTGTATTTCTTGGCCAGTTCAATGGCCTCGTTAATGGTAACGGCAGGTGGAATATCGGGGCAGTAATAGAGCTCATAGGTGGCAATGCGAAGCAGATTCTTATCAACGACGGCGACGCGGTCGTAATCGTATTCTTGAATTCGAGCTGAAAGCAGTTCGTCGAGAAAACGCAGCTTGTGGTAGATGCCGGTCAGAAGTTCTTCAGCAAAAGTTAAAAGCTCGCCGCTAAGTTCCGTGTTGTCCTTTAACTCGGCAACGGCATCGTTTATGCGGCCCTTCGTGATCTCGATTTGATAAAGGGCCTTGAGAGCCGCTTCTCGCGCGACTCTACGCGTTTTGCGCATAGACTCCTTCGCTTAGGAACTTGGGCACAAAAGCCGTGCTGAAATCACCCGAGACATACGATTCGTGGGCGACCAGTTTGCGCAGGAACGAAATGTTCGTCATGATTCCGCCAACCTGAAACTCATGGAGCGCGCTCTGCAATCGCTTAACGGCAGTTGCCCTATCCTTCGCCCTTACAATGAGTTTGGCAAGAAGCGGATCATAAAAGGGACTAACCTTGAATCCAGCGTAACAGTGGGTGTCCATGCGGATCCCACGTCCGCCGGGAGGACGCCAGTCTGTAATGAGACCCGTGCTGGGAGCGAAGTCTTTGTCTGGGTCTTGGGCTGTGATACGAGCCTCAATTGAATGGCCCTTGTAGCGAATATCTTCTTGTTTCAATTCGAGCTTTTCGCCGGCGGCGATGCGGAGCATGAGGTGGACAAGGTCCACGTTGCACACTTCTTCGGTGACCGGGTGTTCCACCTGGAGCCGGGTATTCATTTCCAGGAAATAGAAATGGTTGTTGGCGTCCACCAAGAACTCCACTGTGCCAGCGTTTTGATAACCAACTGACCAAGCCACTTTTACCGCCGATTCGCCCATCGCTTTCCGCACGTCGGCGGGAAGGCCGGGATAGGGGGCTTCTTCAAGCAGCTTCTGGTGGCGAAGGTTCTGCACCGAGCATTCGCGCTCGCCCAGATAAATCATGTTGCCGTGGGAATCGCCAAGTATCTGGATTTCCACGTGGCGCGGTTCAACCACGCACTTCTCAACTAATATCTCCCCGCTTCCAAAACTAGCTAGCGCTTCGGCTTGGGCCATACGAAAAGCGTTCGAAAGCTGGTCGGGCTCATCCACCCTTCGAATGCCACGGCCTCCTCCTCCGGCGACGGCTTTGAGCAGGATGGGATAGCCGATTTTCTCGGCTACTTTTAAAGCTTCCACATCGCCCGAAACGGCTCCTTCGGAGCCGGGAACGACCGGACATCCAACCGCTATTGCCGCTTCTTTGGCCTTGGCCTTATCACCCATCGCTTCGATTGCCTTAACGGGCGGTCCGATAAACTTGACCCCCAGCGATTCAAGCGCTTCGGCAAAACTGGCACGCTCGCTAAAGTAGCCATAGCCGGGATGCACGGCATCGGCTTTAGAAATCTCCGCTGCCATAAGCACGTTGCCCAGGTTCAAATAGCTATCGCTGTTACTGCCGGCGCCCACGCAAATGGCTTCATCTGCGAGGTTGACGTGCTGGCTGTCTTTGTCTGCCTGGGAGTAAATGGCGACGCTGCGAATCCCCATTTCGCGGCAGCCACGCATTACCCGGCACGCTATTTCCCCACGGTTGGCCACCAAGACCTTGTTAAACATCAATACTTCTCATGTCCTGGATGGGGGCAATGTACCTCACCCGTGGCGGGATCGTATACGTATTTCTCCCCTCCCACCGGGCACTTGTAAAATTCTTCACCCAGCTTTGTGTCTTCCAGGGTTGCCGGGTAGCCCTCGTCGACGTTGGAATCGTGCGTCATCTTTATAGAAAGCCTTAACTGCTGAATGTCGCTTTGGCATTTGGTATCGAGAGCGCTGTATCTTACGAGACCGAGGTTTGTGTAGCCTTTCTTGTCCGCCCTTGGGCTATCGCCGGATTTTCTTACACCGAAGAAAACAACCACGAGCACGAGGATGATGACCAAGACAATCATCATCGCAACGATCGTTTGTCCGCGCTGTTTTCTCATTCGCTGAGCCTCACTTGAGCTAGAGACTGCCCGTACTGAACGCTATCGCCGGGTTTTACGAACACTTCGGTGACTTCTCCGGTGACATTCGACTCGACATCGTTGGCTAGGCCAAGGGCCGTGATTACGGCAACCATTTCGCCTTTTCCAATCTGCTGGCCAAGGGCGAGCGGGGTTTTTGCGGGCTGATAGTAGCCGACGAGGGTGGCTGTGATATCGGCCGTAGCGGGGCCGGTTAGTTCATCGATAAGGGCCGAGCCTCCATCGGATCGGATGGGCGCAAACGATATGGGACTGAGGGTCGCCTGAAACGACGTCCCTGCGGCGGAGATTTCTACATCTGTATAACCTCGGCTGCGGGCGATTTCCAATGCGTGGCGGATCGCATCGTTGTTGGAATCAGGCATATGGCAAATTTACCTCTATGGGGCTATTGTTAGCGGCTTCAGGCCAGAGGACAGCTTGCGCATTTCCGGAGTGTCACGCAATGACGCTAAGCTCGCAAAGGCGGAGGGAAATCGGAATTTCACGCAGAGACGCAGAGCGCACAGAGAGATTTTGGATTGACGCGGTTGCGAGATGCGGTTCTTTATAGGGTGCTTTTTCGGACTATCACGCAAAGGCGCAAAGCTCGCAAAGACGGATGAGTTTCATGCTCGCCATGGAGGGCTCCTTTATTGGGTGCCGACCAATGCTGCATGACTCGATCCCGAAGCCTCATCTCATATCAGCGGCGAGACGAACGTCCAAACTTCCTTTGCGAGCTTTGCGTCTTTGCGTGCCAAATCAGAAACTGCCCAACTCTGCGACTCCGCGCGAAATTCAATGCGTACCATCCTAGCAGGCACAAAAACAGGGTTAGGTAAAAATACGTGGTTCCATTCCGACACTAGGTGGAAAGTCCACTATGTTCGCGGGATTGGCGATTGTGGGTTCTCGCGGACAGGAGTGGATGGAACAGTGGGCATTTTAAAACTGCGCGTACGGGAAAGCAACACCCGAAACGGGGGGCGGCCATGACCGACACCCCAGTATTAGTTGGCTTGGCAGAGATCCAAGCATTAAATGGTGCAGCAATGCTGACGTGCCTAGGGTTAGGCAGTTGTGTGAGTGTCTGCGCTCTAGACCCGGTGGCGAACGTCTCGGGAATGGCGCACATTATGCTGCCCCAGTCGAACCCCAGATCCAACAGCAACAAGCCTGGCACCTTCGCCGACACCGGCGTGCAGGAACTGGTTAATTCGATGGAAGCTCTCGGAGCCGATAGGTCGCGCTTAGTTTGCGCCGTCGCCGGAGGAGCCTCCACCTGCACCCATATCGGAATGGATTTTGGCAAGAGAACAGCTGACGCCGTTGTTCAGAAACTGAAGGCCCTTGGCGTTAAGTGCGCCGCCGCCGATCTTGGTGGAACCGTCGGCCGAAGTGTCACCATGTCCACCGACTCCGGGAACGTCACGGTGAACACCATCAACATGGGAGAGAGTGTGCTCTGCAGCCTCAGGGAAGCGGCTTAAAAGGAATAGACCATGGTAACAACAAGTTTAACAATAGAAGATATCGTCAAGAAGACGCCAGATCTGCCAACTATTCCGGCTGCTGCTTTGGCCGTAATGAGGGAAGCCGATTCATCGGTCAGCACCGCCCACAGCGTGGCCGCTCAGATCGCCCAGGATCAGGCCCTTACAGCCAGAGTTTTGCGACTTTCCAACAGCGCCTACTATGGTTTGTCCAGGCAGGTTGTGGACCTGCAGGAAGCAGTCGTCGTTCTTGGAATGCGTTGCGTAAGGAACCTCGCCGTCGTCGCGGCAACATACCCCTGGATGTCCAAACCGCTGAAAGGCTACATGCTGGCGCCGAAGCAGATGTGGACGCACTCCTTTGGAGTAGCTGTCGCTGCCCAGCTAGTGGCGAAGAAGACGGGTTCTGCTCCCGATGAGACTTCGTTTATTGCCGGCCTGCTTCACAACATCGGAAAGGTTGCCCTCAGTATTTGGCTTGAGAACAAGCTTCCCATGATGATGAATATGGCGATTAAGGAAGGCATTCCTTTTGATGAGCTTGAAAGAAAGGTCCTTGGATTCGACCATGCCGACGTAGGTGCATTCTTGGGCGAGCAGTGGAACCTGCCCAAAATCTTTATCGAGGCGATCCATTATCACCACCGCCCGGATGAGTGCATTCCTCCTAACAGCGTTGTTGACTGCGTCCATGTTGGAGACTATCTGACGATGGCGATGGGCTTCGGCCTCGGCGGGGACGGCCTTCGCTACGATGTTTCGGAGAACGCTCTTGCTCGAATCGGTTTGAGCGAAACGGATGTGGATGAACTCACGGAAGACTTCGTGAAGGAATATCAGAAGTACGAGTCGCTGTTTGAAGAAATGAGCCGGGATTAGTCGGCTGCGGGTTCTGTAACCGTCCAGATGAGAGCCTGGGCGGTTTTTTTTTGCGGGCTGCAGGTTTCTTCAGACGCGGGATGAAGTCCTTCCAGGGGTTGCTTCTCGGATTGTCACGCAAAGGCGCAAAGCTCGCAAAGATAATTTAGACATGCATCGTGCTGTTGATACGCGATTGGGGCTCATAAGTTGGCTCTTTCGGAATCTCACACAGAGACGCAGAGCGCACAGAGAGGTTAAGAGTCCGCAGGGTTTGGTGGATTCCGATTTATCACGCAAAGGCGCAAAGCTCGCAAAGGAAATGTTGTTGGATTATTAGCTAAAGAGTGAGCGTTCACCCAAGCTTCATGCGGTGGTTTAGATTCGGACGGTAAGAAACCAATGCTCCCTCCCCTCCTTGCGAGCTTCGCGTCTTTGCGTGACAATCCGAAAAGCAAACTCTAAGGGCCTCGTCCCGCGTCTGAAGAACCCGGTTACCTCTGCGCCTCTGCGTGAAATTTAAAATGGGCCCTACTTTAGAACGTGCAAGACCGCAGAAACCGGGTGCAACGAACCAGGCTCTCCTTCGTATTGATCTTCAAATGGCGGAACGCATTACATTTCCGGGAATTAGCTCGGCCACTTTCGTGGCCGATACCGATCGGCTGGCCCTCCAATCGCTAAAGAAAGTGCCCTTGCTTCCGCAAGTGGTGCAGAAGTTCTACGAAGTCGGCATGGACCGGTGGTTTTACTGCTACAACATGAGCATGGCCGTGCGCTGCGGCCCCAAGCAGTACAAGACCCTTTACAACATCCTAAAGGAGTCTTGCGAGATTCTGGATATGCCGGAGCCGGAGCTTTACGTAACTAATAACCCGTTCCCAAATGCGTTTGCGGGTGGCGTCGAGCGGCCTTACATCACGCTTCGTTCCAGCATGATTGATACGCTGAACGACGAACAGCTTTATCACTTGATCGGCCATGAGTTGGGCCATATCAAGGCGGATCACATCCTTTATATGTCGGTCGCCAATATTTTGGCGCCGCTCTTGGAAATGGTCGGACGCCGCACGTTGGGCCTCGGCGATGTGGCGAGCGTGGCCCTCGTTATGGCTATGTACGAATGGTATCGGCAGGCTGAAATCACGGCCGACCGGGCTGGATTGCTGGTCGCCCAGTCTCTGGATCTTTCGATTGATGCGAACATTGCTTTAACGGCCGGCCCAAGCCGGTTGCGCCACGAAATGAGCCGCGAAGCGTATATGGAGCAGGCTCGGGCCTATCAGAACGCGGGCACCTTGGAGCAGATCGGCAAGGTGTTGATCTTCTTGTTGATGAGCAGCACCTATACCCACCCGATGCCGGTTTACCGAACGCAGGAACTCGAGCGCTGGGTTCTGAGCGGGGCTTTCGACCGGATCATGGGCGGAGACTATGTTCGGCTTGATCAGAAAGCGGCGAGCTAATTTGGCGCGACGGGTGAAGGGTGACGAGTGACGGGGTCGCAGTTCGGATCAAATCCCAACTTGTACTTTGTCATTGCGAGGAGCTTCAGTGCGACGAAGTCGCGTTGAAGCGACGCGGCAATCTTCGTGGTGCACTACCGGATCTAGTTTCGCCGCTACTACGCAATCCGTGGTTGAGTAACCATAACCTCCCCGATCCTGCAGCCGGTGGCACGCTAGGTAGATTGCCGCGTCGCTTCAGCACGTCCACGACGCGCTTCAGCTTCCTCGCAATGACAAAGTACTAAACTGGAACTAGCGCCTCGTTTCAAATGCTCACAAAGACAAGAGCTAAGTTTTCGTCTTCCTCAAGCGTCGATATATCCACACTGTGGCCCCTAAGAAGGCTGCTGTCACCAGAGTTTTGAGTAGGATCTCAGGAGTGGACACGATCACTCCCTTCAGGTGCCCCGGGCGCTCTGGATCTGGGTAATCGACGAAGAGGAAGTGAAAACATAGCAGAGCGTCGTAAGTTACAAGTTCGTAGGCTTGGTTAAGGCCGATAAGGCCGCAGACGATCATCAGCAATCCCAGAAGGTATCTGCCCATACAGTCACTTTACGCTCCAACGGTTAATACGGAGAGAATGATTTACCGTCCCGCCCCGTCGCTACTCTTAAGTTGGGTTCATGCGATGACAGCCGGTAAGAAGTTCAAAGTCTTTCTTCTCGCGTTTTTCTGGGTATGTACGCTGATGCTCGGTTTAGGGTCGGCGTTTGTATTAAAAGCCCTGTACCAACTCTTTGTTGGGCTACCCAGTTATCTAACTGCCCCAACTGAGATGCCAGTCTCGTCGCTCTTTCATTACCCGTGGCCAGATCCCGTTCCCGATCCCATAAATTACACGTTCACGTTGGCAGGGTGGCTGGCCATGGTCGTCGGCGTTCTCTTAATCTCTAAAGCCGTCAGCCGAAAATTCGGAAATCGAATCCACAAGGCATTCAAGTCCTGGGGCTGCCTCACCTTTATTGGTGCCTTCGTGCTCTGTGAACTCCGTTCGATGCTTGTCGATCCCTCGCACGCTGCTTGGAATTCATTGGCGCTTCTATTGAGTGTTTCGCTCTACAGCGTGTTTAGCCAGGTTTTTAGCCAGTCTGACGGGAGCCAGCAAATAGCCGAGTCAGAAAGTTAAGGGATGAAGTCAACAAAAAGATACCAACTCCCCCTTATGTGTGAATACTCAACGACTCTTTTACTGTGTTTCGGAGCGAATCTGTCAAGGCCCTTGACACCGTTTTTTGGCGGTTTCAACAGGTAGGCAAAACCCTTAGCATAACGAGGAATGAAGTCGTTGACAGAGTTGCCAAATTCCCAGCAAGGCAGTTCGTAGCCGCCGGCGAATAAAGAAGATAAATGTAGAGCCCCCGAGCGGGCAAGCAAATCGTTAATTTGTTTCTCTGCCCCTGGAGAACGCTGGTCTGCAGTAAGACCCTCGGCCGGGACCTCCACCAGGTTTGGGTTTTGCCGAGCTATTTTGATCATGCCTTCAAGAAGAGGCTGGAATCGCAAGAATCGCTGGCGCAGCTCGGCATCCGGAGGGCCCGGAAAAATGATCGGCGGGTTTGACTCGAAACGTACCAGATGGAAATGGGTTTCGGGAGACTCGGATTTCCTCAGGAGTTCGCGGTCTGCCAGATATTGGGAAGCTTCGACGAGATAGGCAGAGATTGACATCTGGCCGAACTCTTTCGTGTCAGGCACTTCGAGGCTGTATTGGTTGGGTGGGGATATCCACGGCAACTCCATGTAGCTAATCCGGTGCTCCTCGAAAAATCTGGGGGTCTTAATGCTGTCACCCCAACCCAAGAAAACCCATTGGATAGCGGTTCGTTTCCCATAAATCCGCTGCGGCAAGTAGGGCGGCAGGTCGGGCCGCGCTTGCGAAAGCGATAATTGGCTGGTCGCTGCGATTGTTAGCAGCGTCAAATAGCGAAACATTTGAAAGGCAACGCGCTTCATCTTTGATTTGTATATTACTGGGGGAGTGATTGACCGCTATTTTCGGTTCGACCATACATGTTGCCGTGTAAGAGATGAGAAAGATTTGCCATCTAGCATCAAATGCCGCCCTGCTTTGTGTCTGCGTTTCTTGCCAACCGCAGAAAGCGGCAAGCCCGAAGCCCCCTCCGCGTTTTGACGCCAAAGTGTGGCGGGCAGCATGGGACGATGCGCAATCGGGCCGAAGGGAGGCGATGTGCCCTGACCTGATCGCCAGGATCCTAAAGAAAGGCCTTCCCATTGCTGCGGTGAACAAGCTATTGGGGAAACCATATGAGGTCGAATCTGGAAAAGAGATTTCTCTCGCGTCGGACGTTGTGAAGAGTTGGACCGGCCCTTCGCCACAGTTGATCGAACATTAACGTGTATGGCAGGGTGAAACGGCAGATGGCGCCTTTGCAGATGATCTGTACGTTGCATTTAATAAGAGTGGAATGCTGATAAAGGCTTGGGTGACGGCTACAACTAGCTCGAATGAACCTTAGAATCAGAACATTGTTGATCTCACTGGCTTTCGTTCCGATTGGGGCGATGCTCGCATGGGGTTGGATGTCCCTTATCGAAGAACAGAACGGTCCAATGGACTACGCAAACGGAACGAGTTCGCCCTTAGATTCATTACTCACAAATGACTCGAAGACTTTGGCATTTGACGGCGACGATTCTCGCTCGCATACCTGGGTGGTGGGAACCTACCTTCCCCAGAAAGAATTCATTGCTAAGTTAGGGCCTATCGGGATCTTCCATGGGCATTGGATCATTGCAAGTGTGACGCATTTGGGCAAGAGGATCGAATCGAGAGATATTCCATCCCCAATCGAAGAAGATGACTTATATTTGATTAAGCTGAAGGAGGGATCGCAAAAGGAATGAAGTTAGTGCCAAGCATCTCATATTGGGCGGCATCGCTGGCCGGGTTGGCACTTGGGGGAGTGCTATACAACTCGCGGGAATTGGGTGCTATCCAACAAACGGAAGCACGTTTCCGAGGCGAAATTCTCTCCTCGCTGCCGCCAGATTCTCTCGTGGTTGCTTCCTCTTTTGAAGAGGGTTGGCTCTTGGGAAGCAGTCCGGGAAACAATATACGCAGCCGGTTTTTCATTTCTTCATCGATGGACTATGGCCCATTCCGCGATCGGCTTATGGAGTCTTTTCACCGTGGGGCCGATGCTGATGTTGACGTCTCTAAATTCCCCAACGGCCACGTTATTGTTGGCGGAAAGACAACGCCTCGAAATATCTATATGATTTACTACTTCCGATGAAAGCCTCTGAACGGTCTAGATAATAAAAGAATGGTAGCGATTCAAAATTACGTGGCCCCTCCTAACTGGCCGATTAAATCGGTCCAAGTCTTAAACGCGGGAAATGGGCTCGACGCCGACGGGCCGAACGAAAAGTCGGCCAGGCTACGAATTGTATTTAAGAACGGCAAATCCGTTATCCAAATGGGGCCGAGAGGCTACTGGGCTTGTCCCCCCTATGACCTAAAGGGTCACGCTCAAGTGTGCTTCTGGAATGCACACGGCTCTAAGTTGATCCTCTGGTTCTGTGGAAACAACGGTTTTATTTTCGTATTTAAAGAGCCATTCTTTTATAAGGTTGGTCCCAACTCGATAGCACTGGTCTCCCAACCCGAGCAGGACGGTGGTTTCGAGACCACTTTTTCGAGGATCGGCAGTTGCCAGTTTTTACTCCACCAGTTTTTGGTTTGGGATCCAAACGTCCCCGACAGGCATGGCGATAGTGAGGCTCATCGATACCATCTGTGTGCTTTTGATTACGTTCATGGCAGGATTCGCCGCGTATGGTACAGGAACACAAAAAGGGAGTATCTGCCAATGGCCGACTTCGAAAGCCTGACCATAAACCCCAAACAAGACCCGTTGCGAGAATTTGGCTTGCACTGGACTTGGTGGGATGCGCCGAGAAGTATTAGAGGCGCGTGGTGACACTAAACTAGATGCGAGCTTTGGGGCCCGCAAAGGTCGAATGATAGATATTTAATGAAACGATCCAACCTGAAGTTAGGCGTTTTGTTAGCATTTGCAATCGCAGTTGGGACCCTCGCGTCCTGGCATTTTCGAAGGCCGAACCTGCCTCCAGACAATTTCGGCATTGCACATCGTGGACCAACAAAATCGATAGTCATTTATACAACTGCATCGGAAGATTCCCCGGCTCAGGAGAAAACGGTGGAAGTGCCAACATGGATTACCTCGAACGAACAAAATGTTGTGGCCGGTAGACATATCGCATTTCAAATTTATTTGGAACCGGCAAACTCAAGCAATAGGAAGCTTTTTGATAAGATTTTTCCCACCATCGGCGGCAAAGGATTTAGCATTCATAAACCGTGGGTTTCTGAAAAAACGCTGTTCATTACCACAGGCAAGTACCCCCACGTCGAGGCGTATTCGTTCCTTAGAGACAATGGAGCTAATGTCATAGTCCGCGCCACCTTTTGGTCTAAGACCGCCGACACCCACACCTCCATCGTAGAGCTCGTGGCGGATGTGCTGGATAGCTACAAGGCGTAAATGGAGCTCTGACTTTCCGGGAAGAGCGTAATAAGTTAGAGTGAATAGCTCATGACAATATTGCTCATTCTGGATATCGAGGTCCATGACCCGCAACGCGCGGAACCGTTTGGTGAGGCCGACGTCGCTTCGGTCGAGAAACGTTTCGAGTTGCCCTCTCTGCCTTTTCCCGGCTTAAAGATACTTTTCAACGAGAAGGCGGACTCTTTCGATGAACAACTGTACAAGGATTTCTTGGAAGCCAACGAAGAGCTGAGCGCCGGAATATTTGTCGTCGATTCGGTTATGGTCTGTCCCGATACTGCGTTGGTTCACGTACAAGCCAGTCACGCTGTAAGTTCGCGAAAGTCGCTTTCGGCATATTTGTCCTGGCTGAAAAACGTTTACGGCTTTTCAGACAATATGCTGGAATTTGATTAACCCGTGGGAGCAACGCCAAATGAGATCCAGAAGTTGGTTTATTACTGGGCTACTGATGATAGTCATCAGCCTGATAATCGCCTGGTGGGCGAACTACGTCATGGTGAGCCCAGATATGGAGGCGTCGTTTGTTTTTGGCTGGATGGGCGCTATCATCTTCGTACCCCTGGCTTTGCTTTTCTTCTTTATTGCTTTTTGCGTGTGGGAAAAGGAGTTCGATGAGCGTAAACGGGCGAAGGAGGCGGGTGTTTTGGTTGTTCCGGCTAACCTGGGCAGCGGTCGCAAGAAGATCGGGGGTTGGCGTGCTTATGGCCGTTTTATGGAGCATTACTTTTCCGCTCTGACCACTCCTGTCCGAAAAGTTCGGGCCGATGAGAATGTGCAGGATGATATCGAGAATTGAGCCCGGTGTTGGAGTTTCAAATCCCAATTTGAACTTTGTCATTGCGAGGAGCTGAAGCGACGCGGCAATCTACGCGGTGCACCACCGGTTTTAAATTCGCCGCTAGCCATGCTAGGTGCCTATCGCGTGCCGGGATAAGCTCTCGATCCTAGAACCGTAGGTGTTTACAACTAGGTTGCCGCCTCGCTTCAGCGCGTCTACGACGCACTTGAGCTCCTCGCAATGACAAAGTACAAAACTTGGTTCTGAACCCCAATCTCTGGATTTCGTTTCCTGTCTAAGTTCTCCATTCCGCGTTCTACATTCTAAGTTCTACAATCCACTTACTTCCCGCGAATGCCGCACAATAAAGCATGAGTGGCTTCTGGCAAGATCCGTACGTTGCCGGGATCAGCCTCACGTACGATGGAACGCGTGAGGAGCATTTGCAGCACGTCCTCCCGTTGCTCGATGCCCTCCAAATCAAGGCCACCTTTTTCGCCTATCCGCCAAACTTAATCGGCAACCTAAAAGACTGGAAGCAGGCGGCAGCGAACGGGCACGAAATAGGGAACGCCTTCATGTACGGAGCGACGGACCCGGACGGTCTCGTCCCCCATTGGCCCGCACAAACCCTGCAAACAGAGTTCGAAGAATCGCAAGAGCTGATCAAAACTCTCGATCCAAACGGCAGTTTCGCCTATCCGGCGGTTCGCACTATTTGGAGTTCGGAGGGACTTCCGATAGTCGATGAAGTGGTCAACAAAACGATCGTTAAAGTTAACGAGGAGATGCTAAGCCCCTTTGCAACTCAGTTCCAAAACGCAAGATCCCCGATAAACGGATTCAACAACCCAAACGATATTAACCCAAGAGCTATCAAATCGATAGATGCCGATGAGTTAGACGCGGAGGGACTTTGCGTTCTCGCCCATGTGGGCATTTCCCAACAGGCCTGGACGGTATTTGTTTTTAACGGCCTGGCCGATTCAGATTTCGACGCAGAAGCCCATGAACGCTTCGTGAAATGGCTTGCAGAAAGGAAAGCTGCGGTTATGATTACAGCCTTTCGTGAAATCGCCCGATTATTGCCTTATTCCGAACACGTCAAATCTAATTGATGAAGATTGTTTTGCCGGCCATCATTGTGGTGACAGTAATCTTGGGTTTTTCCCTGGTACTCGCGCACGCAAGCTGCACACAGCCGAGCATCAAGTTTGTCTCCACCGATTTGGCGCAGAGCGAAAAAGACCCCGCCATTTACGTGGCCATCAAGCACGCGCAGAACACGCTGCCGGAGTTCATCGCCCGCTATCAGAATCCAAAGAACGGTGATATCGGCTTTGGTGTCCAGACTTCGTTCAACACACCTCAAGGGCCGGAGCACATTTGGGTTCATTTAAAGAGCTACTCCGACGGAGTTTTCACCGGAAGACTGGCAGAAGAACCAAATGCCATTCCGGGGCGGCACAAAGGAGACACCGTTACAGTCAAAAAAAATGACGTAACCGATTGGATCTACCAAAGTGACGGTCAGCAGGTTGGAGGATTTACGATCGAAGCTATCCAAAAAGAGGGCAAGAGATAATGCAGCCCGGACAAGTTAAAGTCTGCCCACAGTGCGGCCAGCAGGTGCCCATCGATTCTGCCCACTGCGCATACTGTGGACACGCGTTCCGAACCCAGTTTTTCCCCGCACCCCAATACGGCGCGCCACAATTAGCTTATGCCGTCAATGCGTACAGAGTCCCCAAGAAGCAGACCGCGGCGAAATGGGCCATTGGTCTATTAACCGTCGGATGCATGGCAGCGGCGATCTTTTTAGTTTTCAAGGCCAAATATCCGGATGCTAATAGTTCAGGTGGGGCCGTCGCCAGCAACGGAACATCCGGCGCGTCGATGCATGCGATCGTGCCCACTAGCATCCTGAATCAGCAGGCTCTTACGTCGACTTCCAAGATAACCATCAACTGGGACAAAACGGATGGCGGGCAAACGATAGGCGAAGTGATAAACAACAGCTCGCAAACCTTGCCCAACCTCTACTTACAGTTTTTGGTTAAGAACGGCACAGGTGATGTTTGGGCAGGACCCTATCAGATCATTTACCAACCGCCTGGAGAGAGGTCAAACGATTGGATTCCTCCCAATCAAAGCATCTCGTTCACGGTGCCTGTCGAGTTTTCTAATGTCACGCGGTTGCACGCTTACTATGTGCAAGATTCCCCGGCGGGGCCGGTTCAATACGCGGTGGCCGTGGATCAGACGCAGACGGATAAATAGAGACATCTCCCGTCCGTATGCGCCAAACTTAACGCGTGAACCCACCGACCAGAGAAGAGTTTCTCTATATCACCCAGTGGGAAAAATATCTCTTTTACGGCCTCACCTATCTTTCCATAGCCGTGATGCTGTGGCAGATTTGGAGCAGGATCCGAATCTGGCGGCAGGGCAAACCGATCTGGTGGGCGGAGCCGGCTCCATCCGGTTCCAAGATCCCAATAGCCGCAGTTAAGAAATGGCTAAGCAACGTTTGGGAATACGTGCTGGAGCAGCGCAAAGTGAGGTCGTCCCGAAAGCGCTCCGGCGCGCCGATGCACCTGCTCATCTTTTACGGCTTTCTGACTTTGTTTATTGGCACTGTCCTGCTCGCCATAAACACCTATTCGCCCATCAAATTCCACAAGGGCGTCTACTTCCTCGTTTACGAAATGGCCCTCGACATAATGGGGGCGCTGTTTTTGGTTGGAGTTGTTTGGGCCTTTTTTCGTCGGCTAAAAATGTCCCATACCGAGCTTGGCGCGGCCGTCTTGGCTTCCGCAGATGAGGACCAGCAGACCAAGCAGTGGAAGGAGGGCCGACGCCGGCCTTTAACGAGTGGCCTAAACGACTACCTCACGCTTGGCCTGCTCTTTATCGTTGCCCTAACCGGCTTCTGGCTGGAAGGGGCGAGAATGGCGGTTCAGCCGCATTCTTTCGATTGGTCGGCGCCCGTCGGACGCTTGTTCGGCCAGTTAATGGGGCCAATCTCACCCGCGAGTTATAAGGCCATTTGGTGGTTCCACATGGGGTGGATCTACCTTTTCTTTATGGCGATTCCGCAAATGCGGCTTCGGCATATCGTGATGGCAATCGCCGCCACGGCAGGTAAGCCCGATCAGCCGATGGGCGAGCTAAAGCCGATCTCGATGGAACAAGTGGAGCAAACCGGGCAGATCGGGGTCACTTTTGCGAAGGATTACAGCCGTTGGCATCTAATGTCGCTGGATGCCTGCATGGAATGCGGGCGATGCACGGAAGTCTGTCCGGCCTGGAATGTGGGCAAAGTCTTGAATCCAAAACAGGTGATACAAGATATTCGGGGCGCGATGCTCACTGAAGAGCCCATCGCTGCCGCAGTCTCCGAAGAAGCCCTATGGGCGTGCACCACGTGCAATGCCTGCGTCGAAGCGTGCCCAGTTTTGATAAAGCATGTGGACATGATTGTGGATACACGCCGTAACTTAGTTGCAGAAGGCAAGTTGGCCGGCTCTGCCGCTGTCATGCTTCGGCAAGTCACTTCGACCTCCAACGCTTGGGGCGCGCCTGCTAGCTCCCGCGAAGACTGGATGAAAGAGTTGGATATTCCTTTGTGCCGCAATGGGGCCGACTTCGAATATCTGTTCTGGGTTGGCTGCGCAGGCGCGACCGACCCGGGAGCTGTAAAAACCACCAAAGCTGTCGCTAAGCTTTTGAAAACAGCGGGAGTGAGCTTCGCCTGCCTGGGGCAGGAAGAAGCCTGTACCGGCGATCCGGCCCGTCGGGTTGGCGACGAGTTCCTGTTCCAAGAGAAGGCGATGCAAAATGTGTCGGTTTTTCAGCGTTATAAAGTTAAGAGGGTGGTTACCGCTTGCCCCCACTGCTTTAATACGCTGAAGAATGAATATGGCCAGTTTGAGGGGCAGATGGAAGTTTTTCATCACACGCAGTTGTTGAACGACTTGGTAGAAAGCGGAAAGCTGAAGGCGGCGAGGCCAAGCGCGGACGTGACCTATCACGATCCCTGCTATTTGGCCCGCATCAACAACGAATCAGATGCACCACGGGGGCTTTTAGGCGAGAAGACGAACCTGAATGAGCGAAATCCGGATGGCTTATCGTTGCTGCCAATGGCTTCCACAACTTTAAAGGAGCCCGAGCACTTCGGTCGAAAGACTCTGTGTTGTGGAGCGGGCGGGGGGCGAATGTGGATGGACGAGCCCCCTTCTCAAAGGCCGGCAAACCGCCGCGCGAACGAACTGATCGCGACCGGGGCGAAGACCGTCGCCGTGGGCTGTCCATTCTGCCGAATCATGTTGGACGCGGGGATAAAGGGCGTGACGGAGCAAGAGATCAACTTGGTTGACGTGGCCGAGTTGTTGCAGGCGGCTAACGAGAAGTGATCGTGCGTGTCGGGATTGACATTGTCGAGATCGGCCGAATCAAGAAAGCGATGGAACGCCCCGGCTTTCGCGAGCGGATCTTAACTCCGGAGGAGCGAACGCTATGCACAACTCCGTTTCGCGTTGCGGGGCGCTGGGCGGCCAAGGAAGCAGTTGCTAAGGCGGTCGGTATAGAACTCACTTGGCACCAGGTTGAGATTCTGAACGACGACACCCGCGCGCCCTTCGCGGTGATTCATTCGCCGCATTTCGACACGCGTCGGTATAGATTGCATATCTCAATCACGCATGAGCGGAACACGGCGGCGGCGGTTGCCGTTTTGGAGTCGGTAAGTTCTCGGAAATGACTCAGCTTCAGTTGTGTTAATATACTATATATGGTATATTTGGCTTGATGGTCCGGAAATTTCATCCTTTCCAAGAGGACACTATCATAAACGAGTTTAGAGAATTGGATTCTCCTCACCGCGTGAAGCTAATGTACGCGATGGAAAGGTTTCAGGAGAGCTTCACAGAAGTCGACCCTGCATTGGTGAAGAATGAATATCCTGAAGGAATTTTGGAGATTCGGCAACATGAACGGAGCCTATAAGGGCCGAGGATTGTTTTTCCCCGAGACCTCCAACAGGCTCGTGCTGCTTGTTGTCTTTCGCAAGGCAACGGCAAAGACGCCCGCAGGCCTTATCAACTTGGCAATAAATCGAAAACATAAATACGAGAAAGATCATGGAAACCAATGACGCAAGCTTTATAACTGATTTAATCGCCGAAGAGTGCGAACGCGATCCCGCGTTTAGGATTGAGTACGAGGCCGAAAAGCTGATGCGTTATCTGATTCAGGCGCGCATCAAAAGCAATCTAACTCAGGGACAGGTCGCCCTGGCTATGGGTGTTCACCAACCTGCTGTGGTTCGGATAGAGAGTAAGCCAGAGACGGCCTCGTTTGGCAGGCTGTTAAACTACGCTAATGCAGTCGGAGTCGAGCTAACTCCGCCCAGACCTAAACAACATGGGGTTGCGTCTGACATTGCGCCTAGATCCAAGAGACGCCCCCGGTCTACAAACCTTAGTGGAAAGCCACGCACTTCGAGCTGATTTCCACTCGCCTCATTCGACAAGGCCCCTAGCCGGTGACGGTTGAACCCGAAACTCCGTTTTCTCTTAGGTTTTTCCGCTTCGGTTTCGCGACGTTATCCGCGTCTCCCAGCATCTTTTGGATCTTGTCCCAAAGGGCGGGCGAAATCTCGCGGTCGATGTGCTCCAAAATCTCCCGGCTCTGCCCCAAATATCTCTCCAGCTTTTCCCCAGTTCTCACCCGAAGGGCTACCCGCAAATTCGAACAACGGTCGGCTAACTTTATTTTCTTAGCTGCCTCGCTCATGTGATCGATCTCGTCCATCATCTCGTCGTTGCGGATCTGCCAGCGCTTGTCCTCCGGTAAATCCATAACCTCGGGTGGCGACTCCTTGCGAGTCATTTGCTTGACCAGGCTAAGAACCTCTTCGCCAAAATCTTTGGCTATCTCCTTTTCCGTAACGTCCGTTTCCTCTAGCAGGTCATGCAAGACCGCCGCGCAGAGGATTTCCTCATCGAGAACCTCGGCATCGTAACGCAGCAGGTTCAAAACATCGAGCGGGTGTGTCACATACGGCAGAGGATGGGCGTCGTCCAAATCCTGCTTTTTGTGTGCCTTTACGGCGAGTTTTATCGCTTTGTGAAGTTGAGGGTAAGCAGTTTTAGCCATGTTTTAGAATAGCAGATGATTCTCACCGTTCATACTTGACTATTGAATGGGGCGAGTTCTGGCAACAGTCGATATAGGGAGCAATACAGCCCACTTGCTCGTTGCCGAAACGGGCGATGGGTCCGTGCGAAAGCTTGTCGACGATAGCAACTGGCTTTCTCTGGGCGAAATCGTTGGGAGGGAGCGCACGATTCCCCCGAATATGCAGGAAGCCCTTATCCGAACCCTGAATGGCTACCAGAAGTTAGCTTCGGATCAAAAGGCTGAAGGCATCTACATTTTCGCGACCGAGGCCGTTCGGGCCGCTAGCAATAGCCGCGAGGTGCTAAAAAGAATAGAGCAGGCTTGTGGCCTTAAAGTGGAGATCATCTCCGGGCAGAGGGAGGCCGAATTTGGACTTAGAGGCGTGCTCTTGGATAGCGGCTTCAGCAGCTTCATCCTCGCCGAAGTTGGCGGCGGAAGCGCCCAGGTGGCCCAGTGCTCGCGCAAGCGCATAAAGTCGGAAGCTTCGCTGTCGCTAGGAACAGGCACTCTCATTGCAAAGTTGGGACTATCTTGTCCCTGTGACTACGCTCATCTAAAAAGAACCCAAAGATTAGTAGAGGAAACGCTTGCAACAGCCGAAGTTTTGGAAGAGGGCGGGCCACTTGTGGCCTGCGGCGGAGTCGCGCGTGGACTCTGGCGAGCCCTACATCCGGATGGCAACCGGATTTTGCACGTGGAAGAATTGAACTTTCTGATTTGGTCGACTCAGCGTCTTACATCCGACCAAATCGTTCAGCGGTTTCAGGTTAAGCCGAAGCGGGCCAGGACGCTGTTCCCCGGGGCGGTTGTGTATAAGCAGATCATGGAGCGCAGCGGGCAAGAGGAGATGACCATCAGTCGATTTGGAGTAAGGGAAGGAGCTCTGCTAGAGATGGCGGAAGGAAAAGTTTCAGCATGGCGGGTGTAAAAAAGTCTCCGAAGCCTAAAAAGTGGCTGCGTTCGGATCGTTATATAAATCGGGAATATAGCTGGATCCAGTTCAACAGCCGAGTGCTGGATGAAGCCGCCAACCCCAAGAATCCACTCCTCGAGCGGGTAAAGTTTCTCGCCATTTTCGAATCGAACCTTGACGAGTTCTACATGATCCGGGTCTCCGGTCTGGTTGAGCAGCAAGAAACGGGAATCTTCGAGCTCTCACCTGATGGAATGTCGCCAGCCGAGCAACTTTCGTTAATCAGCCGAACCGTGCTTGCCTTGCGAAAGAAAGCGGCCGAGCTTTGGACCAAAGATTTGCAGCCGGCCCTGGTTCAGCACGGGGTCATCATTGCTCAATACGAAACCCTAACCGATCGAGATCGGCGGGCGATGGACCGCGTTTACCAGCAAGAGATCTTCCCGCTCATTACGCCGCTTATTTTGAACCCAGCCCCGAACGTGCCCTTCATCTCCAATCGCAGCCTAAACCTGGCCGTTGTTTTGCAGGATGAGGCTGGCGCCCAGAAGGTCGCTCGGGTGAAGATTCCGACGGTTGTCCCAAGGGCGCTGAGAATCCACCGCCGCAAGAACGAGTTCATTCTCAGCGAAGACCTGATTCGGAACAACCTTCAGAACCTCTTCCCGGGCGTAAATATTTTGGGCGCTTATCGCTTTAGGGTCATTCGGGACGCGGATATCGAGATCAGAGAACTGGAAGCAGAAGACCTGATCGATTCCATCGAGAAAACCATCCGCGCGCGCCGCCTCGGCGATCCGATTCTTCTCGAAGTCAGTTCCGAGATGCCGGAAGACCTAAAGGCGACGTTGGTTCAGTGTGTGGGGGTCAACCCACGGCTAACCATCAGCGTGGACGGCCTTTTGGGTTTCGACGTTTTTTGGGAGCTTTCCGGTCTGGAAATCCCCGACCTTCGATTCCCTATCCACCAGCCTTATCTCTCTGAACTGCTGGATGGTTCCTCGCACATCTTTGAAACGGTCGCAAAGACCGACGTGCTCCTCCATCACCCTTACGACAGTTTTAGGCCGGTCGAAGATTTCATAACGTCCGCCGCGACCGACCCGGATGTGATTGGGATCAAGCAAACCTTGTACCGCGTTGGCGCAGAATCACCCATCGTCGAATCGCTCCTGGAAGCCACCGAAGAAGGGAAGCAAGTGGCAGCTATGGTCGAGCTGAAAGCTCGATTCGATGAGAGCAACAACTTGGTTTGGGCTAAGGCTTTAGAGCGTGCCGGTGCCCACGTCACCTACGGATTCCCCGACCTTAAAACCCACGCCAAGCTCTGCTTAATCGTGCGTAGGGAGGGGAGCAAGCTGATCTCCTATGCCCACATTTCAACGGGCAACTACAACCCTTCGACGGCGCGACTTTACACCGATATTGGGCTTTTCACCTGCGACCAAGAAATCGTGCAGGACATCGCCGAGCTGTTCAATTATCTAACCGGTTTTTCAAAACAGCGCGAGTATCGAAAGCTTTTGGTGGCCCCCATAAACATGCGCGAGGGGATTCTAAAGCGGATCAACCGCGAGGTCCAGAAGTTTACAAAGACGGGGGTGGGCCGGATCATTTTCAAGGTGAACTCTCTCGTTGAGCCAGAGATTATTGATGCCTTGTACGATGCCTCTCAAGCCGGTTTGCCGATCGATCTGCTGGTGCGGGGAGTTTGTGCTTTACGTCCAGGCGTGCCCGAGCTGAGCAAGAACATACGGGTGACTTCGCTTGTGGGCAGATTTTTGGAGCACAGCAGGATTCTTTACTTTGAAAATGGAGGCACCCCCGAAGTTTTCATTGGCAGCGCTGACATGATGCGTCGAAACCTTTATAGGCGAATCGAAGTGCTTGCCCCAATCGAGAAGCCGGAATTCATTGCCTACATCCGCGACGAGCTTTTGCAAAAGTACATGGAAGACCAGGCCAACACTTGGGACATGCAGGCCGACGGCTCATACAAGCACAGAACCGCAGTTGGGCGGGAGTTCAGCGTTCAAAACTACTTTATTGAGCACCCGGGCACAAAGACCATTTTCTCCACAACGCCTAGCTGAAACCGCGCCACAGATGGTAGCTTGCCAGGCTGCGGTAGGGAGTGAACGGCTTCATGAGCGCTGCAACTTCATCGGCCTTCGGCCGATGGTCGAGGGCTAGCAGGTTTTTTAGGCCCGAGCTAATTCCGGTGTCACCCAACGGCACACAATCGGCGAAGCCGAAGGTTCGCATCATCAGGTAGTTGGTCGACCAGACGCCAAATCCGCGTATGCCGAGCAAGGTTCTGGAAACCCGGGTCGCACTCTGAGTTAATAAGCTTTCTAAATCTAGCTTGCCGTCCACATTCTGGCGGGAGATGTTTAGCAAGTAATCCGCTTTCTGGCGCGAGAACTGAATCTTCAGCAGGTCGGCTTCGTCCAGTCTTGCCACTTGGGCGGCATCGGGTGTGCAGATCAGATCGCCCTTTCGAGTCCCGGCTAACTCGGTTAAACGTCGCCGCATCGTTGCCGCGAACTTGAAGTTCACCTGCTGGCCCAGGATCACCCAGATCACGCCATCGAAAACGGTTGGCGTTTGCGCGATGCGCAAGCCGTGGCGACCTTCGAAGAGTCGCGTGAATCCCATATCGGAGGCCTGCCTTTCAAAGGTGATCGGGTCTTGGCGCAGATTTAGAATGCGAAGAGCCACTTTGTGAGCGGCGAGAGTGTCGTCGCCATCGACCTCACAGTGAACAGCGTCATTTTCAATTCGCATTTTCAGAATATTGGCGCTGTCTTGGTGGGTGAAACCAACCTCGTACAGGTTGTCGACCAAGCGATCCGAAACCCCTTCCGGATCCCGGTTGAGCACTTTGAGCAACTCGGTCACGGGGTATTCCGTCGGCAAGGCCACCCGAAATGCATTCTTGCGGGGAAGCTCTCGGTAGGCAACCGGCGTCATGCCTGTCATCTTTCTAAAGCTCTCGTAAAAGCCGGAAGTGCTGTCAAAGCCAACACTGTAGGCGACTTGGCCGGCGTCAATGCCGGTTTCTAAGAGAGCTCGGCAGGCCGCGTCGATTCGCGCACGATTTAGAAAAGTGCCGGGTGAGGTTTGATAATGGTCCCGAAACTGCTGGTGCAGAGTGGAAACGCTGACGCAAACCGCATCCGCAACAGAATCAACCGAGGGAAACAAACCGGGGTCTTTTCGGATTTTATCGGCCACTTCTTCCAGGCGGTCAAGTTCGGGATCGATGCCCTTTTCATAAAGATCCGGCTTGCAGAGTTTGCAGGCCCTTAACCCTGCGGCTTCCGCTTCGGCGGAGCTCTTAAAGAACTGAACATTCTCCGGTTTAGGCTTCCTCGCTGTGCAAGAAGGCAGGCAGTAGATCTTCGTCGTCAACACGCCGGTAATAAAGCGACCGTTGAAGCTAGAGTCGCTTAGCATCATCTTTTCGATCATCAAATCGCGGCTGAGTGCCATGTTCAAAGTATGTAATGAGAGCGATTGCGGTTTTGTAGCAACCAATTTACTGGCTTATTTACGGATAAGGATTATCGAAATTCTGCCACAGGATGCGCGTATCCTAACATTGAAGGCGGAAGAGAAGAATGAAAAGGTTGAAAGCGGTCTCGTTGGCGTTAGTTTTAGGAACCTCAATGGTGGCGGTTGCCCAGAGGGGCGGGCATGGCGGGGGAGGCGGCCATAACTCGGGCGTCCATGTTGGGCATGGAAGGTCGTTCACTCCTAATGTGGGGCCCGTAACTTACAGAAATCGCTTAGGCGGTAACCGAGGAGTTACAGCCCGCGGAATTAAATCTAACTATGCGCCAAGCCATTACGTTAACGATTCTTACGAAGGGAGTTGGGGCCGCCAGTACGAGAATTGGAGCGGTAACAGCTACAAGGGCAGCTTCAACTTTAATGGCAAAACCACTGCGATGAAGCAAGGTTTTGAACGCGACCATGAGAAACATGGGGATTCTCATGTGAACCACATGGTCGGAAGCGGCTCAGGTTCCTGGGGAAATCATCTTCGTTACGGATATGTCGGCTGGCCAAGCTGGCGCGATGGGGATTTCTACTTCAATAACTGGATATTCTCGCCTTACGGCGACCCCTGCGCGATCTCGCCTTTTTACAGCTATCCTTGGCTTCCGCCCTATATTTCGGAAAGGAATATCGTTTTCGGGCCCGGCTTCGACTTTAACTTTGCATACGGAACGCCCTACCAGTATCGACCCGGCTTTGATAGCTTTGGTTATGGGAACGGCGCGCTGAACTGCTCGATTTCGCAGATCTGCGCGATCTACGGAAAGAGCCCGGTTGACGCCGTGAGCTACTGCGTCCCAAATGACCAACAGATCGGCATTTTCAGCGGCGGCAAATACATGTATTCGATGAACGGTTCGGACTTTGCAAAGGTCCTCATCGATACCGCGCATTCGAGTTACACGATCGGGTTTGGGATCAACTTCGTCCGCCAAATCGGCGATAACGCGGTTGTGAACTGCACCCAGACTTGCAAGCTGCCGGAAGGCGGAACGGCTTCCTTTGAGCAGAACTATGAGCTTTGCAAGGTGAAGGACAAGTACGTGGTCTGCGGGTTTATGTCGAGCCCGAAGGGCTAGTAAAGCACAAAAGTAAGTTTGGTTTTGGACTTGGAGGTCGGGATGTACGAGCCTCACGGGGCGGGCATGAGGCTGTTCCTTCACCCAATGCGAAAGCGAGCAGCCTCCACCGAAAAGCTCTTTGGCGTTCGCACATTTTATCTGGCTATTTCGGCCAACTAATAGTAAGATTAGAGGATTGGCCATGCTCGATTTCTATCTTAAAGCCCTGGATATGTGTTATTTCGAAGTTGGCGAGGCATTTAAAGGCCTTTCCGATGAGAATGTTTGGAAACGCCCAAACCCCGCCCTTCTTTCCGTTGGGGAGTTGGCTGGCCACATCGCCTATTGGGAAGCGGTTCGGTACGGCGGCGAAAATTCCGATGGCAGCGCGGAACGGGATTTATCGAACTGCAAGATTAAGAGCCCATTGCTCGATCCTCGGTTTGGCTATTATCCCGGTGAGGCTCCAACGAATGAACAGTTGGCCTTAACGGCTGAGCAAGTACATGCCGAGCTAGTGCGGATCCACGAGGAATCCATGTCTTATTTGAAGGCGTTAAACCCTGATCCTTCGACCAAAGCGCCGCATTGGGGTTCAACCTATGCCGATTTGCTGAACTACGCGGCGTTTCATGTGGCGTATCACACGGGTCAGATGTATTCGGTCAGATACCTTTTGGGCGAGACACCTCCGGATAATTAGTTGCAGCCTTGCGATAAATCGGACCGGATTGTTTCGAGTGCGGCGAGTTCTCGCCACTTTAAATTGGCATTTGGTTGAGCAAAAAATCTTATCAAATGCCCGGCGAGAAGTCGCCTGATTCAAGGCGGTGAGAACTCACCTCACTCGAAAGGGGAGCCTGAACCACTCCCTAGGCCCGGAGGGTCGATATATTTTAGCGAAGGGTGGAGTCGAAGTCGCCGAAGCGTAGCGATGCGACAAGACGTAGCCCTGGTAACACAACGCCACGTCTTAAGGGCAAATCGGCAAACCGAAGCCCCGCCACGAAGTGGCCCCGGCGAAGGTTTGTCGATTTGAACCCAAAGGCCCTAAAAATCAATCGAAAATCTCGTAAACCTAAAGTCGATTGTGAACTTCTCGCTCTAATCCTAGCAACATTGCCTGCCGATTACTGATAGTGAGATGAACCGAGGAGTCTATAGCGCAGCGACGGGAATGGTATCGGCAGAACAACTGCTCGATGTTGTCACCAACAACCTTGCCAACTCCTCAACCACCGGCTACAAACAAGACGGCGTCACCTTCGCCAACGCGATGGAGAACCAACTCACAAGCCAAGGCAACCCCATCGGATCGATAGGAACGGGCTCCGCCGCCGTCGGCCAGTACACGGATTTCTCCGCCGGATCGGTAATGAGCACCGGCAACGCCCTCGATGTAGCGATAAACTCCGCACAGGGCGCGCTCGCTGTACAAACAGCACCGAACACAATTTCCTACACGAGAGACGGCAGTTTGGCCGTCGATCAAAACCGCCAGCTTGTGACCAAGCAGGGCTATCCGGTTCTCGGCAAAGACCTTCAGCCAATCAAGCTTGGCCCTGGCGAGATCCAGATCCAAGAAGATGGAACGGTGACTGCGAATGGAGTCATTGGTGGAACCATCGGCGTCTTCGACGGACAGTTTCAAAAGCAAGGCAGCAATCTCTTCTCGGCCGACGGCCAAGTCAACTCCATTACACCGGTGTTGGCGCCCCGTTCGCTGGAAGCTTCTAACGTCAACCCGGTTATGGCGATGCTCCAAATGATCACCCTTAACCGAACCTACGAACTCTCTCAGAACGCCGTGCAGCAACACGACAATCTGACTTCACGACTCATTTCTAGCCTTCAAAATTAGAGCAAAAACAAGCTGGACTGGGGTCTAGGCCCTGGAAGCTGAAAATCGCGGCGCGACGGACTGCGCGCCGGTTCCGCTCAAGGAAGGCGTGCACCTGATACGAAAAACAGGAGAAAACGCCGCACATGATGCGATCATTGAACACTGCCGGCACCGGTATGGTGGCCCAGCAGCTAAATTTAGATACGATCTCGAACAACCTGGCAAACGTAAACACGACGGGCTTTAAAGCCCAGCGTGCCGATTTTCAGGACCTGATATATCAAACATACCGACTTTCGGGCGCCTCTTCGGGCTCGAATGTTGCCCAGCCGGTTGCTATGCAGATCGGTCTAGGAACCCAGTTTGCTTCCACCTCGACCGACTTCTCTAGTGGTGCACTGCAATCCACCAACAACCCGACGGATCTTGCCATCACGGGCGAGGGATTCTTTAAGATTGAGCTTCCGAACGGCACCAATGCCTACACTCGGGACGGCTCCTTTAAAACGAACTCCAGCGGTGAGCTGGTTACCAATGACGGCTATCTCGTCGTTCCCAACATTACGATCCCTGCTGGATCAACCCAGGTCACAGTTTCCCAAAATGGAATCGTAAGCTGCCAAGTGCCTGGTCAAAACCAGCCTCAGACCCTTGGAACACTGAAAGTAACCCTGTTTGCGAACCCGGGCGGACTTACACGGGTGGGCCAAAATCTTTACACCCCTGGCGGAGCAAGCGGAGATCCAGTTGACGTCGATCCCGGCGAGAACGGTTCGGGCCAGATCCAATCGGGATTCGTGGAAGGCTCCAACGTTCAAATCGTAACCGAGATGGTGAACATGATCACTGCGCAGAGGGCCTACGAAATCAACTCCAAGGCGGTTCAGACCGCGGACGACATGCTCAGTGTCTTGAACTCGATGAAGCCACAGTAAACGGATATTTCTTATGATCAAAGCTCTAGTTTTAGCAACTCTCTGCGCCGCTGGCCCCTCCTTCAAGGTGCGAGTCGATGGCGACGGTTATCTGCGGTTTGTCCGCGATGGCCGGGCTGTTTACGCGAAAGAAACCGCATTGCAAATCGTGGATGGCAAGCTGGCCGATTCGGCTGGAGATTGCGTCCTGCCGAGCATCCAGATGGGCGCGGCAACGAGCATAGATGTGGACCTGGAAGGCAATGTCTTCGCCGTTTTCAACGGCAGCAAGGTGAAGGCGGGCCAACTGGTTTTAGCTCAGTTCCCTGAGACCGAGGCGTTCCAGAAGGTGGACGTGGTTCTCACCGCCGACGATAAGCCCCATTTGGGAACGCCGGGCGACGAGATGTTTGGCGTTATTCGTCAAGTGGCCGGCTTCGATATTCCGGCCATGAAGGTGACGATCAAGCCCGAAGCCGCAGCCCCCGCAGCCCCCGCAGCGCCTGCAAAAAGCTATGTCATCCCCGATTCGGTCGCAACCAAGATCACGGAGAGCACGCAGCCAAAACCCACCGCCGTTAAGAGCGCGACGATGACAAGAGGCACAGCAGAAATCACGGTGCAGCAGCATTCCGTAGTCGAAGGCGACCATATCCTTCTCGGGCAAGTTGCACAGATCGATGGTGATCCCGCTCTTGTAGCTCAACTGCAAAAGGTTGACTTGGGCGATACTCCTCCGACCGGCGTGAAGCGGGTCATCGACCGAACCCGGATCATGATCCGAATGCGGTTTGCCGGGCTTAAACCAGAGATTTTCAGCATCGACGTACCGGCCGGCGCGGATATCCGCAGAAAGGGCCAGACAATACCAAACTCGGACTTTGTCGTGACCGCGATCAAGGAAATCATGAGCAACAACAGCTCGATCAGCGGCACGTGGCAATGCAGCGACAGTTTTGCCGATCTTGAGGTCCCCAGCGGAAAGCTAGAACTCAGGACTGAGGAGATGACCGGAGTAGATTCCGGCAACGCCTCCGTGATCGTCGCCATTTACATCGATGGGACAAGATTCAACTCAAGAACCGTGCATTTAAAGCTTAAAGACAACGTTCCACCCGTGCAGGTTGGTGCCGCCATTAAGGTGGTTATCATCGCGGGAAGAGCCCAGGTTGAAGTTCCCGGCGTCGCACGAAGCGGCGGCCGAATGGGCCAGAGCATTCAGGTGGAAGTGCAAACAGGAAATCCGCCCGTAAAGACGTTCCACACCGGAATCGTCACGGGCCCCGGAACAGTGGAGGTTCGGTTATGAAACTAGGATTGATTCTCGCCTTGTGCGCCCTGTCGGCCGTAGCATTTTGTCAACAAGCGACGACAACGTCGCTTAACCAGCAAAACCCGGGCTCGTTATATGGCAGCGGCTCGAATGGGGGCGACACGCTTCACGACGTAACCGCGTGCAAAGAAGGCGACCTTATCACCGTGATTATTACGGAGTCAACGGCCGCAAGTTTTAATGCCACGACGACGACAACAAGGGCCGATTCTGCTTCGATTAACAAAGGCATCGGACCAGTTCTCGGCAATCTCATTCCTGGCCTCGGCGTAGGAGATGCGCAGACTTCCACTGGAACGGGTGCCACAACCCAGGCCGGAAGCTTTACTGGAACCGTTAGCGCGGTGGTAAAGAAGGTGTTTCCCAACGGCACCATGCTCATTGAGGGCACTCGGGACATCGTTTACAACAAGGACACGCAAACGATCAGATTGAGTGGAATCATTCGCCGCGAAGACATCACGCCCACGAACACGATCTTCAGTTCCCAAATGGCAAATGCCTCTATCAAGGCAGCGGGTAAGGGCCAGATCAGTGATCGTCAGCGAAAAGGGTTGCTTGTTCGAATGCTCGATTGGCTGTTCTAGGAATAACCCATGAAGAAAACAACCCTATTTCTAGCCTTCCTCTTGCTGGTCCAGGTGGCTCCGGCTCAGCAGCCGGTCACCCCGACTGGAACCCAGAACACTCCCGCTCTTGTTCCGGCGGCAACGCCTAATGTCAAGGTGAGTGTTGACCAGGAACGGGAAAACCGGCGCAAAGAGCAGGCTAAGCTCCAGCGAATCGTTCGATCGGAAGAAGAGGGAATCGATGTGCGAGTTAAGGACGTGGCGCGCTTTAAGGGCGTTACGAGCAACCAACTCGAAAACATCGGGTTAGTTGTGGGTCTGAACGGCACTGGCGACACGCAGAACACGCCTTTCACGGCTCAGCTACTCGCCAACGTCATGAACGACGAAACCGTTCTGAACGCGGGCCAGTTAAACCCCAAAAACGTGGCCGTGGTTATGGTTACGGCAGAACTTCCAGCATTCTCTTCGCCCGGCAACAGGATTGACATTAATGTTCAGTCCGTTGGTGACGCGACCAGCCTTCAGGGCGGATACCTGCTTCGAACCCAGCTTTACGGTCCCCAGGGCCACAAGGGCCCGGCTTACGTTGTCGGCATGGGTCCGATCAGCATTGGCGGATTCAATGTTTCTCGCGCAGGCAGTTCGGTTCAGAAGAATCACACCACAGCGGGCCGCCTTCCGGAAATGGGCATCGTAATCCAGGGGGTGGATACCCAACTCGTGTTTAGCGGCAAAATGTACCTTCAGCTAAACCAGCAAGATTTCACGACCTGCCAGAGACTGGCAGACCAGGTCAATCGAGAGCATTCTGAGTACCAGGCCACGCCGATCGATGCCGGCACGATCGCACTCACGCTTCCACCAGGAGTTAGCCAAGTGCAAGCGATGAGCGAGATCGAGGCGGTCCATTTCAGCGCAGATACGCCAGCCACGGTTGTCATTAGCGAGAACACGGGCACGGTGGTTATGGGCGGAAACGTTCGCATAGGCCCGGCCGTGGTCGCTAAAGGAAGCTTGACGGTACGTATTTCGGAGCAACTGATTATCAGTCAGCCGTCGCCTTTGACGGGAGGGCAAACGGTCGCCGCTCCACAGGCTACCGTCGACGCAAAGGAACCGGCTGCCCAGGTGACCGAAATGGGGCCAACGACCAGCGTGGCAGACCTCGCCATGATTTTTGGCGCTCTTAAAATCAGCGCCACCGACATCATCGCCATTCTTGAAGCGCTACGCGACCAAGGCGCGCTAAAGGCAACCCTAATCATCCAATGAGCGAAATAAACCCGATTAAAGCCCAAGCCGAAGCAGCCGCAAAGCCTCAGCTTCAGCAGCTCAAAAAGGCAACCGATAGCCTGGAGTCGGTCTTTGTAAAAGACCTGCTTACAGAGATGCAAAAGGGGACCAATATGTTCGGCAAAGGAACGAGCGCCGGGATCTACCAGGACATGATGAACCAAGAACTTTCGAAGTCCATCGGTGGCCGGGGATCGCTCGGCATCTCGAACATGCTCTACAAACAGCTTTCGCCTCGAATCGTTTCACAGTTCGAGGCCCAGATCAGATTGCGGGCAAATAGCTCGCAGAAAGAAGATAAAAACTCCCAGGAGAAATAATGCAAACAAGAGAAATACAGAAGCTTTGGTGGGATTGGCTCAGCACATCTGAGCGCTTACTCCGCTCGCTTCACGAACAGACGGCTGCCCTGACATTGCGAGATGTGCAGCGCGTAGAGCGGATCCAGCCCGAGCTTGATCAGATGACCCTCCTTATGAAGAAAATCGATGACAGTGCTGCGACGTGCGCTAAGAAGCTGGCCGAAGAGTTGGGCACAGAGCCTCACCTTCGAGGTTTGGTGCGCGTGCTTGAAAAGGCCGAAGCTCAGCAACTGCAAGCGGTAGCAAACAGAGTCGTGGTGGCAGCTAGGAACGTTCAAGCTGTGATTGACAAGAACCAGGCCCTTATTAACAACGAGATGTCCTTTATCGGCGGAACGCTCACTATGATGGCGCGTGCGGCCGGTGATAACCAGGGTCCCTTTAATAGGCCCGTAAGAGCAGCGATCCTCATCGATCAGGCGGCGTAAAAATGCCTAGTTTATCAAGCGGCTATAACATCATGAACACGGCCCTTCAGGGCTTCCAAACGGCGTTGGACGTCACCGGCAATAACATTGCCAACGTCAACACCGCTGGATATACGAGAGAAACCGTTAACTTTGGTGAATCTGACCCGACCACCTTTTACGGCACAAGCCCGTATCAGATTGGAAGCGGCGTTACGATTCAGTCGATCTCGCAAATCCGAAGCGTTCTCTTGGATTCGAGCATGAATAATGCTCAATCGGGCCTTGGCCAATATCAACAGTTGGCCAACTCGCTGTCGTCGGTGCAGGGCTTGTTCCCAGAACCGAACAGCGGTGGCATTTCGGATGCGTTGAGCGGATTCTTTAACGCTTTCTCATCCTTGGCCGCAAGCCCGAGTTCGGCGAGTGCTCAACTGGCCGTACAGCAGGCTGCTTCGACCTTAACGGACCGTGTACAAAGCACTTACGCGGGATTGCAGCAGCAAGCGGAGCAAACGAGCTCTCAGATGACGTCGACATTTAACCAGATCGACCAACTGACGAGTTCTATCGCTAGTCTGAATACGCAGATAGCCACCCAAACCGCCGAAGGCGGCAGCCCAAACAGCCTTTTGGACACGCGAGCGCAGGATCTCCAACAGCTTAGCGGCCTTGTCGATATCCAGACTTCGACAAATCCGAACGGCTCGGTAAATGTTTATACCAACGGCTTAAACTTGGTCGGCGTAAACGGGGCGACAAAATTCCCTCAAACAAACACGCCAGGCACGTTAACCTTTACAAGCGGCTCAACCTCAGTTTCTATTCAAGGGGGAGCGCTTGCAGGCCTTGCCCAGGCGGCCAGCAAGATCTCAAGCTATGAAGGTCAGTTAGACACGTTGGCGAACAATCTGACAACCCAGGTTAACGCCGTTTATTCGACTGGAAAGACGGCAAAAGGCGCAACAGGGCAAGACTTCTTTCAAGCGTCGAATCCGCCCGGCGGAGCGGCTGGCTTCCAGCTTACGGCTGCGATTGCTGCGAACTCCGGAGCGATCCTTTCCGGAACTTCCGGGAACGCAGGAGATGGCGCCATGGCTCAGTCGATTGCGAACCTTAACACGACGAGTATCTCGGCGCTTGGTTCGCAATCATTCAGCACGTACTACACGAACTTCATTGGCGGCGTCGGAACCGATGTTCAAAACGCGACCAACTCAAGTTCTACGCAGACTGCGGTGGTATCGCAGATCCAGGCTCAGCAGCAAAGCATTAGTGGGGTCAACATTGATGAAGAGATGACAAACATGCTGCAATATCAACATGGATATGAATCTGCTGCTAAAGCACTGTCAGTTATCGACACATCAACCGAAGATTTAATTCAGAGCATTCAGTAATTTTGCTAGGTATGAACCATGAGAGTTAGCACAAACTACGAATATCAACTGTATACGGCAGACATAGATAACACGACGTCGGCCTATACGCAGGCCCAGCAAGTCGTTTCCACCGGCAAACAGATCAACCAGGCGAGCGATAATCCTGGTGGAACCATGTCAGCTCTCACGATGACCGCGCTGCAGTCTCAGATCAGCCAATTCAACAGCAATCTGAGCACGGCAAAGGATTACCTGAGCAATAACGAAGCTTCGATGACTTCGATCACCAACCTGCTCAATCAGGCTTACCAAATCGGTGTGCAAGGTGCAAACAGCACCACCAGTTCGGCCGCGCTAAACAACCTTGCCAGCCAGATCTCGGATATCCAGTCCAGCCTGGTCAACGTTGGAAATACCCAGAACTCAACTGGACAATGCATTTTTGCGGGCCAGCAGACTGACACCCAGCCCTTTTCGGCTGCGAATGGAACGCTGACTTACTCGGGCGATTCTAACAACATTTCGGTTGAAGTGTCGCCTGGCCAAAAGATGACGGTGAATCAGCCGGGCAACCCACTCTTTACGGATATTTACAACCAACTTGAGAGCCTCAAGACCGATCTTCAAAGCGGAAGCTTTTCAAAGATCAGCAATACGGATATTGCCAATATCAAATCTTCCATTGCCAATGTTTCCGATTTAAACGGACAGTTCGGCGCTCAGATCGATACGGTGACCAACCTAACCACGGCCAACACTGCTCGATCGACGAACTTAACGGCAAGCATTTCAAACGTGGTGGATGCCGACATGGCGACCGCCATTGTGAATATGACCCAGGCACAAAACGCCTACCAAGCTGCCTTAGAATCGACCGCTCAGGCTTCTAAATACAGCCTTGTTGACTTTCTAAGCTAAGAACTTATCATGAATATCGAAGGAACCCGTTTCGGCAATATTGAGTACACGACCGAGGATGTCATCCAACTTCCGGAAGGGTTGATTGGATTCGCAAACCTAAAGCACTTCGTGCTTGTGAATCCAAAAGCGGATTCGCCTTTTCGTTGGTTCCAGTCCATCGAGGCACCTGCTTGGGCTTTTCTTATCACCGATCCTTCGGTTTATATTTCCGGTTACGACCCCAGAGTTGACGAATCCGTCGTAAAATCCCTCGATTTGGAAGAGGATACTCCTAGGCTGTTGTACACCACAGTTTGCATCCCACACGGCCAGCCAGAGGAAATGACGCTCAATTTAAGCGCCCCAATCGTAATAAATGCGGTATCTAGGCGTGCAAAACAGATTGTTTTGGACGACCATGCGTATACTATAAAGCATCGGGTGTTCCAAACGGCGGACCGAGCGGGCGAAAGACAAGCGGCCTAACACGCTTTTTTGTGTTAATGAAACTGTAATTCGTCCATTTTCGCCGTAGGCTACGGAGGGCGGAAACGGATGCTTGTACTTACAAGAAAAGTTCACCAAAGCATCATCATTGGCGACGAGATCGAAGTCGTGGTGCTTGAGGTGAGAGGCGAACAAGTTCGTATCGGGATACGTGCGCCCAAAAACGTGTCCGTTCATCGTAAAGAGATCTACGAACAGATCCAGGAAGAGAATAAGGATTCGTCCGAGGTTCGTCCTGAAGATATTCCGGAGTAGGGAAGAACGGAGTAAGTAGATTTTAGAAAGTAGACGATAGCTCCATGGATAATCAAAGCGATCATAGCCCAGACGAGGAACCCTTAAAGCTAAGTCCTGAGCAAATGGAGATGCTCAAGGAAGGTGATGAAAGCTTCGAGCGTGGAGAGGGCTTCACTTTTGAACAGGTAATGGAACACGCTCGAGCGAAAGTCAGAGCATGGCTACCCCCGAGTCAAAGCGCGTAGTTATTTATAGCCTGCCTGCGCTAATAGATCTGTCAGACATTTACGACCACACTGCTACTCATTGGGGTGAGCGTCAGGCATAGAATTACGCCAAGCTCTTGCATAACACCGCTGGACTAGCGGCAGAGGACGAGATCAAGAGTAGGGCGGTTGTTGGGCATCCAACTGCACGCGCGGTCTTCGTGAAATGGTCGAAGGCTAAGCATGGCCATTACATTGCCTTTAGGCTAGTCGAAGGCGGCATTTACGTTACTCGTATTTTGCACGGAGCTATGGACCTTCCGAAACATCTTTAGGGCAGTAAGTGACTGACGACCAAGACCGCAGCCTTTGATTTTTTGCGCGGTTGCGGTTAGATTGCAACGTCGTTCCAGCACGCGCTCCTGGCAATGACAAGCTAACCGCACTCCAAACTTACCTGTGACCACCGGGAACGCCCTGCTCAACCGCTGGCATGTGGGCCAGCATCTCGATAAACTCGTTGCAGTAGTAGTGCGCCCCTCCGCCCTCAATAGCTTCCACCACAACGTCCGCTACCTCGTTCGCGGGCTGGCCGCTCGCGTAATTAGCCGGCGGGCCTTGAACATTCGGTGCTGTCATCCGATTTACGCCAAAGTTGGTCGCCGTTACAGCCGGATAAACTTGGCTGACCAGTATGTTGTCACCCGCCAACTCCTCGCGGGCTGCCATGCTAAAACCCTGGAACGCCCGCTTAGAGCACGAATACACGCTGTAGCTGGGGATGACCATAAATGCAGTTCCGGAGTTAATGTTAACAATGCAGCCACCGCCTTGTGCGCGCATGATCGGCACAACCGCCTGGATAGCGATGATCGGCGCGAGGACATTCAGATGGAATATCTCATCAAATGCTTCGGGCTCAATCGTCTCGACTGTCCCCGCGTAGCTGCGGCCGGCGTTGTTGATAAGGCCATCGATTTGGCCGTAATGGCTATGCACGGTTTGCACCGCTTCTCGGATCGCGGAGAAATCTGTAACGTCGCAGGTTACTGCCAGGCTGCCCGTAAGCTCCTTGGAAAGATCGTCAATCGCCTGCGTACTTCTTGCAAGAAGGGCTACTTTGCCAGCCTTGGCAGTAATGGCTTTGGCCGTTTCCAGCCCTATTCCGGATGACGCTCCGGTCACGATAAATACCTTTCCTTCTATCTGCATGCGCCTATTCTACGGCGAGCATAAAAGGTTATCCGCACCTGTTTGCGTATCCCTTTACACGTATATACGTGATAAGGTATATGTAAAGCGTGGAATCTGTTTTCGAGATCATCGCTGAGCCGAATCGCCGCGCGATATTGGGATTACTGCTCACCAATGAACAGTCCGTCGGCAATATCGAGCGACAACTCGGTATGACACAGCCAACCGTCTCCAAGCACCTAAAGGTGCTTCGGGATGCTGGCTTCGTGGAAGCAACAGTTGACGCCCAAAGAAGGCTATATCGACTAAAGCCGGAGCCGCTAGAGGAAATCGACGCCTGGTTGACGCCGTTCCGCCAGTTCTGGATGAAGCACGTCGACGCCCTTGAGCGCCATCTCGATCGAACAGATCCCCCCACAAAATCAAAAGGTAGGAGAAAGAAATAAATGGCAACCCAACAAACATACATACCAGGGCCCGCCGCCGGCGCACACGTTGAAAAAGATGGAGAGAACTGGACCCTCGTGCTGGTCAGAGAGTTGAAGCACTCGCCGGAAAAGGTTTGGCGGGCATTAACAGACCCAAAAGAGCTGCGCGAATGGGCGCCGTTCGATGCCGATGGCAATCTAGGCACCACCGGTGCAAAGGGTATGCTCTCAACCGTGGGTGCTCCGAAGGAGCACATAACGGAAACGGTCGTAACCCAGGCCGAAGAACCAAGGTTGCTCGTTTACTCGTGGAATGGCAACGACACCCGTTGGGAACTTGAACCAAACAACGAAGGGACAAAGCTCACCCTGTGGGCCAAGATCGACCGACGCTACATCGCAATGGGAGCCGCAGGTTGGCATATTTGCCTCGATGTTATGGATCGCCTTCTCGCAAACAACCCCATCGGGCGTATGGTAGGAATGGAGACCATGAAATTTGAAGGCTGGCAGCGATTGAATAAGGAGTATGCCAACCTTTTCAAGGTTGAAATGCCCAGTTGGCAGGGGGGCAAAAAGAATGAATAAAGAATTGGAAGCAACCGGCTCTCAGGAGCTTGATGAGAGAATTAGATCTTTGGGCGATTGGCGAGGGGAGGCCCTCGCCAAGGTTCGAAGCCTCATGAAAGAGGCAGTGCCTGATGTCGTGGAGGAAATGATGTGGAAGAAACCCTCCAACGCAATGTCTGGCACTCCGACTTGGTATTCCAATGGCATCATTTGCACGGGCGAAACTTACAAAACGACTGTGAAGATGACCTTTGCAAAAGGTGCCGCGCTGCCGGATCCGGCCAAGCTTTTTAATTCCAGCCTGGAAGGCAACGTCCGGCGGGCAATCGATATCAAAGAAGGTGAAAAGATTGACGAGAAAGAGTTAAAAGTTCTTTTTCGTGCCGCAGCGGATCTGAACGCGGCCAGCGCTAATAAGCCCGGCAAGAAAGCTTAGAGAACCGCGCCGCGCTCAGTAAGCTAAAATCTAACTCGTGGCTAAGAGGACCGTTTCGAGACCCGGAGCTCCCTTAGCTTTATTCCTGTGTTCCGGCTTGGTGGGCTTTTTCGTCCTCTATCGGTCTCACCAGCTTCAAATTCAGGTTGTCATAGCAGTCTTGTCTATTCCCGCCGTTACGAGCCTGGTCGTTGGAATCCTCGGCACGTTTTTCGAGGGGTTAAGACCGCAAGCAAAGAAGCCATTTCCAAACAACATTACGCTTCCGTTAATTCACTGCTCGTTAATTCTTCTTCTAGGACGCCTTCTCACGACTGCTCCCAGCGCCTTGGAGAAGCTGCCGGCTCAGGTCGCGCCCATTGCAATTTGGCAGCATTGGCAGGTGCTCGCCATGTGCGCCGTATTCGAAGCAGGCGTTATCAGCCTCTATAGCCTTAGCGGGTGGCCGATCTAGATGCAGGTGCATTTTGGGGTCGAATCTTTGGCAGCCGAATGGAACAGCGCTGTCGTGTGCATGGGAACGTTCGATGGCGTTCATATAGGCCATCGAGAAGTGATCCGCACCGCCGTGGATAAAGCCAAGCAACGCGGTTTGCCATGCATTTTAGTCACGTTCGATCGAAATCCTGCTGCGGTGCTTGCACCGGAGAAGTGTCCGCCATATATTGCCGAACAGCAATCCAACTTGGAGCAGTTTGCGGAGTTAGGCGTGGCAATCACAGTGGTTCTGGCCTTCGATGAAGCCTTTAGCAAGATTTCTGCAAGCCACTTTCTTGAGAGCTACCTCGTAGAGCGACTGCATGCAATTTGCGCCGTCGAGGGGCATGATTTCACCTTTGGCAAAGGCCGCGAAGGAACCCCGGAATGGTTAGCCGCGCGCTTGGAAACTCATATCGTGCCTCCGTTTCTTCATCGCGGAGTCCGCGTAAGCAGTGGCCAGATTCGGTCTCTAATCTCGGAAGGGGACGTCGAGGCCGCAGCAGAACTGCTGGGTCGGCCGTTCATCATTCCGGGGATCGTTGTGCCGGGTCAGCGCTTAGGTAGGACCCTTGGTTACCCAACCCTCAATCTTGCGCGTTCCTTTCAGCAAGTGACACCCGCCGATGGCATTTACGCAGGCTACTGTGACACGCCCCTGGGGCGCTTCAAAGCTGCGATTAGCATTGGAGTGCGGCCCTCGGTGGACAATCTCCGAACCATTGAAGCTTATTTGATCGACTATCCCGGCGAGGAGATTTATGGCTCTGAGGTCAGCTTGGCCGTGACTCGTCGCCTGAGAGAATCACGGGTTTTCGCGAATCTAGAAGACCTAAAAGCGCAGATTGCTTCAGATGTAGCGGACGTTATTCGCGTCAAGTAGTTGTGAATAGGAAAAAACTTCAGGCCCTGATCGGCTTAGCTTTGGTTTTCATAGGCACTGTCGGTTTCATACTTTTGAGACCAAAACCCAGCGATCAAGATCAGATCCAGACTGCTTTGGCGAATGCCGTAAAAGCCTCCAAAGAGGGCCGCGCGGGCGGAGTTGTGGAATATTTGGCAAGCAATGTTCAAGTGAACGGCGAAAAATACGACATCAACAACCAGTTCGCGAGCTTTATCAGAAAGTATCACCCGGATATCAAACTTGGAGCCATCAACCCAAAAATCGACGGGGATGATGCAACGGTAACTACCGACCTCGATATTTCTCTTCTAAACAACTCCATCAAGATGCCGAATGTAACTTTCAAGCTTCACAAAGAGCACGACAAAACTCTGTTGTTCTTCCCTTCGGAGCATTGGAAAGTCACCGGCGCCTCAGCTCCCGAGGAAGCCTATCAACAAATTATGGGTGAAATTTCTTCCAGCGGAGGAATGGGCGGAGGGCTCTGGTAGAATTCTGCGGTATTCCTAAAAGAGAAGGAATATTTGCGGATCGACACCGCTCAACTCAGGAGGTTGAAAATGAAGAAAGTAATAACATTGCTCGCCGCTGGCGTGCTCGCTGCGTTAATGGTCGGCTGTGGCCCTAAGGGTGACGAAGGCACGACAACGACAACTACGACAACTCCGACTGCTACCACCGGTACGGCGTCCACATCGACGACGACCCCGCCGGCTGGAACAACCGGTGCTGCTGCCCCCGCACCTGCGGCCGGCGCTAGCACGAGCACGTCTACGACAAAAACAACAGGCTAACTTAGCCTCGCGTTAACTATTGGGCGGTTACCGGTTTCGGTAGCCGTCTTTTTTAATTGCCTTGTCGAAGCTCCTCCGGAATCGGAGGTGGCACTACCGCAATCATCTGCGGCATCTGGCTGAAATCCAGCTCATCCAGAGCCTGGTCAATCGCATGAAGCTGCAGCTTGGCTTCGCCAAGTGCTTCCAAGAAATCTTGGCTCGACATTTCGGGGTTCTTTCCAACCAGCCGATAGCCGATCATCTTCATGCGCAGCGAATCCAAAGTCGTCATAAAGACTGCGCTCTGCGCCTCTGCCCGGTGTACGCCGGCCATGACACCCGCAAACTGCTGGCGGTATTCCGCGATGTTCTTATCGGCGATTCGGTAGAGTTCCTTCGCCTGAGGGTCGTTAGAGGGGGATTGCCAAATCGGGGGTCCGCCGTACATATCCTTCTCGGTCTTGTTAACTTCAACCGTGATCATATCGGCCCTTCTTAACGCCAAATAAAGATTGTCGCCAACTCGGCGAATGGTCCTCGGCATTTCATGGAGGTCTGCCACTTGCTCTCGTCGCATCTTTTTCAGAACTTCTTCAAAGCGAGCCAGACGATCTTGGCATCCGGCCCACATCGCCTCAAACCGCTTGCTGTAAAAACGCTTACGCTTGGAAGTGTTGAACGAGGATATGCCCCACACGGCTTCCGTAAAGAAAAAAAGCGCGACTCCAAACTGCCAATGGGGGCCGAACCGAGTTACGGTCACCCACATAGCAAAGAAAGCGACCACCAGGATGAGCATGAATATCCGAATAGGGCGAAACAGTTCCTTCACGAACAGCCTCATATCCTGCTTTTGGATATCGTTCATTTGATCACTTTACGTTCCGGGCGGTCTTTCCGTGGCATCCAGAATTTGTTCTACGACGTATGCGGCCTGCAGCAGCTTCTCGTCCTGAAGCGGCGCCCCAATTAGCTGAAGTCCCACTGGCAGTTTAGTTCCATCGACTTCGCAAAAACCGCAGTTGAGCGAAATAGCGGGCATTCCCCCCAAATTCGCGGGGATCGTGCAGAAGTCTAATAGCTTAAGCGCCATCGGGTCCTGTTTCAGTTCCCCTAATTTAAATGCAGGAATCGGGCTTGTTGGCGAGAGGATGAAATCGTATTGCTGAAAGGCCTTATTGAATTCCTGTTGCATTAGAGCCCGAACCTGTTGCGCCTTCAAATAGTATGCGTCGTAGTATCCGGCGGACAGGGCATAGGTCCCGATCATAATGCGGGCTTTAACCTCGTGGCCGAAGCCCTCCGATCGGGTGCGCTCAACCACGTCGATGTGCCCCGTTCCTGTCGTTCGAACTCCGTACCGAACGCCATCGAACCTGGCCAAGTTGCTGCTCGCCTCGGCGGGTGCGATGATGTAGTATGTGGTCACGCCAAACTCAATCGAGGGAAGAGAGATTTCTGTAAACTCCGCACCCTCCTTCTTCAGCTTTTCAATAGAAGCGTGAATGGCAGCCATTACGCCGGGATCATTGGTCTCGGCAAAGAGCTCTTTCGGAAGGGCGATCTTGGCCCCCTTAATCGAACCGTCGCGAACGTGCCCAACCCGAATCGGGGCCATCTCCAAAGAAGTGCTGTCGGCGGGATCGTGGCCGGAAATCACCTGGCTCAGCAGAGCCGCGTCTTCCACGGTGGTTGCCAAAGGCCCGATTTGATCCAAACTCGAGCCGAATGCGATAAGCCCGTAGCGTGAGACCCGGCCATAGGTCGGCTTGAACCCAACAACACCGCATAACGCGGCGGGCTGCCTAATCGAGCCGCCCGTATCGGAACCCAAAGCAACCGGCGCCAGCCCTGCCGCCACCGCAGCAGCGGAGCCGCCGGAACTTCCCCCCGGCGAACGGGTTACGTCCCAGGGGTTGTTGGTTGGGTGGTAGGCGCTAAATTCGGTCGAGGTCCCCATCGCAAACTCATCCAGGTTGGTTTTGCCTAAAATAACGCATCCTTCGGCCTTCAGCCGCAGAATCACGCTGGCATCGTAGGGAGGCACGTAATTATCTAAAATCTTGGAGGCCGCAGTTGTGCGTAAGCCCCGCGTGGACATGTTGTCCTTAACAGCAATGGGCACGCCCGTTAAGGGCCCGGCTTCGCCGGAGTTGATCTTGTGCTCAGCCGCCCGGGCTTGGTCCAAAACTGATTCTTCGTCGACGGTGAGATAGCACTTGTACTTTGAATCGTTATCCGCGATCGCCTTGAGATAGGCTTCCGCCACTTCAACGGTGGAAACTTCCTTTTCCCGGATCTTGGCCGCGAGTTTGGCCGCGCTAAGGTGCGTCAGCACCCGTTAATCCTCTATAATCGTGGGGACCACGAACAACCCAGCTTTGCTTAGGGGCGCGTTGCGTAACGCATCTTCCCGTGTGAGGCAAATGCCGGGCCGATCTTCTGACCAAACATTTTGCACAGCAACTGCGTGTGAAGCGGGCTGGATTCCCGTTACGTCCATTGATTGAATATCTCCGAAGTGCCCCAGCAATGAATTTAGCTCGCCCTGCAGCGCCAGAACCTCCGAATCATCGAGGTCCAAACGAGCGAGGCGCGCCACGTGGCGGACTTCGTCAAGTGAAATGGACATGGTCCGAGTTTAGCACAGGTAATAGGATTTGTACGAATGCGCCGTAGCCCCAGATTCGCCATTGTGACGGCGGTTGTCACAATCCTCGCAATCCTAGGGGCGGCTGTTCAGCTCCTTCACCCCTTTTTGCCGACTCCCGAAACCTTGAACAGCTATTCCGACCGTGGCGACTACCTGCAACAGGCACGTATTGAACAAATTGGCTGGCTGCCACTTTCCGACGATGCCTTTGTCCAAGCTGTCGAAACAAACAGTCCGATTCTGTTAGTGTCAGGTGCCGAATGGAGCCAGCCAGCCCGGAAGTCGGACCGGCTAGCGTTTGCCGATGCCGATCTTCAAGCGCTGATTTCCTCTGATTTTGTCCCCGTTCGAGTGGATTGTGATGAGAACCCAGAGTGGCTGAATGCCTATTTCCCGGTGTCCAAATATGCCCTTGGCCTGATGGTCGGTAACCAATCTTATTTCGTTTCCAAGTTCGGGGCCATGTACGACTTTTTGCCCTCGGGGACCCTTAGCGAACACATCGATGACGTTGCAGTGACGCAGGATCTGATGCAGGCACGGAATCAATCCCCCGCAAACGCTATTGCGGTGGCTAAGTCCCAAGTTCACCAAGACTTGCTGAACGATATCAATCTGATCATGGCCCCTCATCAGCCTGTGCCGCCGAGTTTCAGCTCAGAAGTACACGACATCGAGACAGCCATCGATCCACATTTTGGGGGAACGCCAACTGACGAGATGCAGGTGTTGGTGCCTCAGGCCTATAGGTTCCTTATGATGATGGGCGACAAACCAGCACTCTACAATTCTCTTGGAAGAGTGCTCTCGTCGCCTTTGCGGGACTGGCTCGACGGCGGGTTTTTTAGGGCCTGCGATAAAGGCTGGACGAACCTCCAGTTTGACAAGGTCACTGTCTCCAACGCTGAAATGATGCTTGCTTGCGCGGATTATGGAGAGCTCATTCACAGCCCATACGCCACCGAAGCGGCGACCGCCACCTTTGATTGCCTTCTTGATAAGTTCGTTCAAGACCACGGCCTTCTAGGCTCATGCCGCGTCGGCGATGAGGGGCCGGATGGCCGAAGCCTTCATTCCAGCTTTTCCGCCAAAGATATCCGCGATTTTTGGAATACGGATCTACTGACAGAAGGGGACCGGCATTGGGCGATTAAGTATCTGAATCTGGACCTAGCCAAGAATCCGCAACTGGTGCCTTTTGTTGCTGACCCTACTGTGTTCAATCTGCAAAGAAATCAACTGCGTAGCGTTTTAGCCGATATGAAAGTGCTTAAGAGGGAGATTCGCCCCCGTTATGGCATCATCGGATACGCCGACGTGAACGGTTTTTCGGCTGCCAGAATGTTAGAAAGCGCCCGTCTTTGGGGCGATGACAGAATCGATGATGCGCAACCGATTAAGGATGCGCTGGAGCTTCTCCGTCGGGGTGATAACCTGGACCATTGGCTACGCCAGCATCATGGAGGCCCCGAACTGACCGATTATCTTGGCTATGCCGATGCTGCATTGCAATTCTTTCTGGCACGCGGAGATGGCAAGGCGCTGAACCAAGGCTTGCATGTTTTGCTTGAAGCGAAACGGATTTTTGAACTTAGCACTCCAGGCGCATGGTTGATGGCACGGTCTTCTCCACGCGGCCTCCCAAAAGATTATTTGACTCCCGAAGTTGCTGACAACCTTTACGAATCCTGCACGGCCCGAGAGATTCGACTCATGATCGATTACTCACGGTTATTGGCGGGCAACCCAAACACGGCTGCTATATCTTCCGAACTAGCCCATGACGCCCGGGCTGCGATCTTGCAGTGCGAGCCTGCCGCGGCGGAGCTCGGTATCCACGCGGCAGGCTACTACTGCGCGGCCCTCTCTATGGAACGGCCTTATGCGTTTGCTGTCGGGCGATCGGCTGTTGAAATGGCGACCGAGCTGTACCGGCTTCGCCCGCTCGACTTTGTGGCACCCGCCAAGGGCCACGCTCGGGAGGATTTGCAGAGGGGGCCGACTGGCCTGTATGTAGTGAAGGACGGAATGACGCTGGGGCCCTTTGCAACCGCTGCCGGAGCTGCTAAAGAAATGAATTAGCATTTTTCAACAGTGAGAATCGTATGGCTGCATACGCTGGGATTGCAGATCATTCTTGCAAGGGCAAAGCCGCGAGTACAAATAGAAGTCTATCGTAGATTAATAAGTGCCAATATTCTAAGTAGGACTGGAATTTAGGGTTAAGAGGAGTTAACAGCATGAACTACGAACATTTGCCGAGCAACATTGAACAAGGGGTGCAGCAGTTCGCCGAACAAAACCATATTAGCCACGACGAAGCTGTCCTCCTGCTAATCGAAACCGGGATTAACGCCGTTCATGCATCGGAAGTTGGCACCATGGCGACTCCCCAGGAGCGGAAGGAACGCCACGAGCTTGTGACCGAACTACGCCGCAAGAAAGGCAAAGGGCCTAATCCACCATTGTCGACGGACAATCCTGAAAGCGTAATCGGTCTATTTGCCGATCGGCCAGATATCGTGGATTCTATTCTGCAAGTGGTTGAAGAACGGGCGTTGCGCTATACGGATCCCGGAAAGTGAAGCAAGCACTTATCGACACGGACATGTTGTCCTATGTCTTTGATCGGAGATATCCAGAAGTAAACGAGAAAGCGCTTCAATACTTGCGCGTATTTCGGTGTTTTTCGATTTCGGTGGTCACGCTGGCCGAGTCGATCAAAGGAATCGTGAACAATTCACGTAGTCCGCAGACCCTGGCCGATTTCATGGCGAAAGCCGACACGTTCGAGACCTTCGACGTGCAACGTGCGGAAGCGATCCTGGCGGGGAATATCATGGGCGCGCTTCTAAAGAATGGACAGCCGATTGGACCCAATGATCCCTTCATCGCGGCTACCGCAATGGAAAACGAACGGGTTCTAATCACGAACAACATTAAGCACTATCAACGAATTGTCGACCTCGGCTTCCCGCTAGAACTAGAAAACTGGCGAGAGCAGTAACACTTGCGGCTTAATGTACAAAGGCAGTTGAGATATTAGCTCCTTGAGGACATTGCGTGACGTATTGTCACCTCCTTCTGCTTCGCGAAAACACAGCTTTTCGATGTTTCTAACCAGAATCGGGACTTTACTGCCCCAAATACTGGGCGTAGAAGGGTAAAATAGACCTTCGACTGAACTATGAAGTCCAGTCCGCAGCCCCTAATCGCCCGGGGGAGGAGATGTATGGAGGTCTATCGACCCATTCGTTACGAGCAAATGATGCGCGCCGCCGAAGGCTACGATGTCCGGGCTCGGCGCATGTTTGGTGGTATGGGGATCTACACCGGCGAAAAAATGTTCGCGTTTCTCGTCGGCGAAGAGATTGGATTAAAGCTTTCGCCCGTTGATGTGCAAGAAGCTCTCACGATACCGGGTGCCGAGCCTCTACGTCCCGATCCTGCAGCGGAACCGATGCGCGAATACGTTCGCATGCCCAGAGAAGTGCTGGACAACTACGATAAGTTTATTTATTGGGTTGAGCGCAGCGCCGCCTATGCTCGCCAGAAAACTCTTCATTAAGTTATTTGGTCGCTTAGCCACGAGTGTATAAAGAAGCATGGCACTCGTCGGCAAAGTCGGAAGAAGGCGCATTCGTGCCCGCTTTGCCATGGTTCTCCTTTATGGGGTTCTCATTATCGGCGCCGTAACCACGGTCTATCCATTCCTGCTAATGGCCAGCACGGGGTTCAAGGGTGCCTCAGATCAGGATGATGGCAAGATGGTGCCGCAATATTGGTCGGTCGTTTCTTGGCCTGGTTTGGGTGGCTTGCCCGCCAAAGAGTCGCTACTCGGCAAGTATCTGCTGGATAAATATTCCGGGGATGAGGAGAAAATTCGCTCGACCCGCATTGGAACTAGCGTTGATCCAACTGGCTATGAATCCTTTTTGCTGGGGTTGCCGGTTGGCTTTTATGAGGCTGGATTTAGAACGCAGACAGGCCAGGTGACGGGCCGTTTGGCTGAGCGCTACCAATCGTGGCTGCGCGCGCGTTACCGTGATTTAGAAAAGCTGAACCACGCCTATTTGGAGGAGGATACGGCCTTCCAAACCGTTGTCCCTCCCGCCGAAATGCTCGCGCGTAAAGACTGGCATGCTCCTCAATCATTGAAATATCAAGACTGGACTTTATTTAAAAGCCAACTGCCGGCGGAATTTAGAATTCCCATTACCGAGCAGGGAATGTTTCAAGATTTCATGCGGTCGAAGTTTAAGAACCAGTTCTCGGCCGTTTCCCCCACCATTGCTGCCGGGGCTGCATCGTTTGCCCAGTTGAAAGTGCCTTCATCGGGTCCGCTTTTGGCGGAGTTTAAGCGAACTTCGCTCCCTGTGGCCTTTGCTAGAGAAACCATTGAAAGTTTTTGGGCGAAAGTCCATTCAGGGCCTTTGCCGGTCGATTCGTACGAGACTCAGTTTGTGCGCCAGCATGCCGGAGAGTTGCGGCGCGAATTCGCATCCCGAAACTATCGTTATGTGCTGGACTACGTTGCCATCAATGGCCGTTCGCTTTGGAATACGGTCATTTTCTGCGTCTTGGCAATTCTCACGCAGTTGATCGTCAATCCGCTTGCCGCCTACGCACTGGCGCGTTATCCCATAAGCGCCACCGGCAAGATTTTATTGTTCTTATTAGCAACCATGGCCTTTCCTGCCGAAGTGGCCATGATTCCTTCATTTCTGTTGTTGAAGCAGTTCCATTTGCTAAACACCTTTTCGGCGCTGGTTTTGCCTACCGCCGCTTCGGGTTATATGATCTTCCTGCTGAAAGGGTTCTTCGACTCGCTTCCAAAAGAACTCTATGAGGCGGGCCAGATCGATGGCGCGAGGGAAATAACGATGATGATGCGGATCGCTTTGCCTCTAAGCAAGCCGGTGCTTGGATACATTGCGCTAATGGCTTTTATGGCGGCTTACGGATCGTTCCTTTATGCGTTTCTGGTCGCCCAAGACCAGCGGATTTGGACTTTGATGGTGTGGGTTTACAACCTTCAAACCTACGCGCCGAAGGCGGTTACGATGGCAGCACTCGTTATTGCGGCGCTACCGACTTTATTGGTTTTCCTACTGGCTCAGAACGTGATCATGAAGGGAATCATCCTTCCTGGCGAGCGCTAATCCATCCAAGATTTCTTGGCCGCAGCTTAAGCGCTTCGAGACTGTCCCCTGGATCTCGGGGACGTCTACCGTGATAGGAACTAACTCAGATCCAACCGCTTTTGGTACAGGAATCGTTTGGACATGCGCGGCAAATGATTGCAACATCCCTTCAATTGCTTCCTTGGCCATGGCTTTGGCGTTCTCGTAGTCGTATGCGTATGCGTACGTGTAACACCCGTCGATGTCCGGCACCGAAACGTTCCACGCCTCAGGATTCTCGGCATCCCTTTCAATCAACACGTTGTAGGTTAAAGTTTTTGCCATTGGTTTCATTTTAGACGCGCTCTCTTTAAGTGCCGCTACTGCTCCTTTCGCCTATCAGCGGCCCAGAGATAGGTAAAACTCAACTATCCGAAAACCCACCTGATGGATTTTTAGGGAGAGAAAAATGAGATTCTTAGTTATTGCATCGATGCCGACGGACAAGGTTAACAAGGCCATGAAGCATGGCACCTTCGGGCCCACCATGGAGAAATTTATCTCAGAGATCAAGCCCGAAGCGGCTTATTTCACCGAGGTCGAAGGAATAAGGACGGGCATGTTTATCGTGAACTTAACGAGCTCCAATGAGATCATGAAGGTATCCGAGCCACTTTTTCATGCGTTTGAAGCAACCATCAAGTGGCACGCCGTCATGTCTCCTGAAGAAGTCATGAGCGGGGCTCATTTCATCGAGGCAGCAGTGAAGAATTACACTTAACGCGTGAAACTAGGCGGATAAAGGCTACGCGGCTTGAGATGCGTTTTGCGTTGCCTGGACGATAACTAGTTTCCGAGCAGAGAAAGCTTAGTGCAGAAAAGGTAGCGAAGAAGCTTTTCGCCAACTTGGACCTGACTAAACGCACAACGCAAAGGATTGTGGAGTTGGCCTGTAAGCCGGATTCTGTATTTGTGTAGCGATTTATCTACGCGGCCAACCCGGAGAGTCGGCGAGCCGCGTCATCCCCTCCCTATTTGGCCTTGCTTCCGGCGGGGTTTGCCCGGCCGCGCGGTTACCCGCAACGCCGGTGCGCTCTTACCGCACCATTTCACCCTTACCCCGATAAATCGAGGCGGTTTGTTTCTGTGACACTTTCCGTCGAGTCGCCTCGCCCCGGCTTGCGCCGGGCACCGTGCTCTTTGAAGTCCGGACTTTCCTCCCCGACAAAGTCGGGGCCGCCACCCGGCCAACTCCACAGAGATTATGTCTTGCGTGTTGCGCGTTCGATCAGAAAGGCATAACAATACGCCGGGTATTTAGTCCCGGCAAGCTTTGTAAATATCTGCCATGCTGGTGCAGTAGCGCCATAGAGGGCGTGGAGGAAGGATGGAATCTAAACCGAAAACAGGCAGAGCAGCTAAGATTGTGGCCCTGCTGATTTTCATTCCTGTTTTAATCATTGCAGCCGCACTACTGGCTCCGCAGCCAAAACCGGTATTTGCATTCGTTAAGGTGGATCACCCGATCGACATGGTGCGCGATTCGAAAGGAACATGGACTTACTATTTTGTGGGTGGCAAACCGAGCCAGCTTGCCGACAATGCACGCCCGGAGCTTGTAAGCAAGGGTTTTAAGGAAGACCTGACAAACAAACCCTGGTTCCGATTCGCCAAGGGTAACGAAGAAGTAATCATTTGCAACCACAACGAAATTGGATACAACTCTAGCCGGGCCCTCTTCTCCGGCAACGTGGTGCATGAACTTGATCGTTATAGCGGGTCCAAGCGGCCGAGCTATATTGCAGACCAAAGCAAGACGGCTGTCGTATGGATCCGCTCCGGCAAAGTCAGCGACGTGGAACTTGCCTCCTTTAATGTGAAGCGGCTTGTCCACGGATGGTAACGACAAGATCTTAAGGCGCAAGGCTTAATGCCGAATGCCTATCCCTTCCCCAAATAGCAAACCACAATCAAGAACAGCTCGTCCACCGGCTGGCGGGCCATGAACTGCAAAACCGGCTGCTTAAGCGCGTGGGCAACCGCCGATAGTGCGCCCGCCTCGTCCCCGGCTGAATACTTTTCAAAAGCGACGGCAATGCGCTTGCTCTTCTTTGTCAATGGCCTTATAAGTGCCATGAGGGTTGTATCCCTACTCATGCCGTCAAGCAAGAGAAGGCGATAAGCAGCGGATTCAACGCCAAGCAACTTCGCAACTCCTAGCAAACAGCGCCGGCGCGTGATCATAGAAACGCACTCCGCAGCAGTCTCCAAAATGATGGGGATATCCTCATCCGAACCGATCGCTGCTAGGGCGTATGCGACCTCGCTGGACGCTTCATCGTGATAGGTATGCAATGAATCGACAGCCTGCAATCTGGCGCTCTTAATCACCATTTCCGAGACGCCTTCAGCGGCTGCGATGCGCACGCTGGGTGCGGGATCAAGCAATGATTGGGCGAAGATCTCCTCAACATCACCCGCTCCCAAGCTCCAAAGCGCGCGCAGCGCCGCCCGGCGAATGTCCGGGTCACCGATTTGAGCGATTTCGATCAGCTCAGGCACGGCCGAAGGATCACCGATGCGCCCGAGAGCGCGCACCGCCGCGCGTCGAACCAACGAGCGAGGGTCCTGCAAGAGCTTGGTGATCGGCCCAACCGCCTCTGGCCCGGCCAACTGTCCCAGCGCATCTATTGTCTCATCTTCTACCAAATCGGGGTGGTCCGCCAACTGGTGAAGAAGTGCCTCAACGGCTGCGGGATCGCCGAGCCGAGCGAGGCCAATCGAAGCCTGCCGGCGGATGCGTGGCGAAGGATCATGGAGCGACTTGATCAGTTCATCCACGGCCATGGAAACGCCGTGTTCGGCAACCCTTGCAATAGCTTCCTCGCGTTCTGTTACATCGCTGCTCCTGCTTAAGGAGCGCATGGCGCTGTACCCACGCGGCGTGATTCGGGTTAAATCTCGCAGAGTTTGGCGAACCTGAATTGCGCCCTTTTCCACTACCGGACTCAGAGTAAAGATGGACAAGAATCGCAAGCCCATCGTGATGCCAAACAGCATCTTGTAGGCCGCGATCGGGTCGCTCGTATGCGCGCGAAGCCAGGCCATCGCAAACGCCCCCAATAGAGGAGAAATGAACCCAACCGTGTTTTGTACCGTTAAGGCAACACTGATGTAACTCGAGCGCTCTTCCGGCGGCGAAGTGGCGAGAATGATATTGAACTGCGCCAAGTTCACAGCCGCCCAGACCACCCCAACGAGCACCGAAATCGGCAGTAAAACGGCTGCGTTGTGGATAGTCTCGTTCGGATAACACAACAGCCACATCACAGGCGTGACCGTGAGAAAGAAGCCGAACAGAATCAGAACCGGCTTGTTTCCATACTTATCCGAGAGGAACCCCACAAACGGCGAAGCGACCACCGTGCCCACGGCTTGCGCCAAACCCTGAAGGGTCAACACCGTAAATGGAAGCTTCAGGCTTTCCAGGGCAAAGGCGGTAAAGAAGTTGCCGGGAAAAGTGTTTGCAAAAAACAGGGCGCCCATAAAGATCAAAAGCGCGCGGTAATTCTTGTCCCGGACCGGCTTACCGAGTTCTTTGACCGTCTCGCCAAGCCCTTGCTTTACAACCTGCGGGCGGGGCGTATCGCCCATCTGATAGTAGTAATAAACGCTAATCGCGGAGAAGATAGACCCAATTCCAAATACAACTGAGAAGCCAAGATCCTCAAGTCCGTGGCTTGTAAATTGATCGAGCAAAATGCCGCCGGCAAGGGCGGCAATGGCACCCACAATCGTGCACAAAGCATTGCGGCGGGCGTAATACCACCCGCGAGAGGATTCCGGCACCAACTGGGCGAGCCACTCGTTATAGGCCGTGTTTACAATAAGGGTTGCCGCCGTCGCGATAGAGACGCAGATAAGAAGTATCCAAAGCTTTATCTGGGCATCGATGTGGAGCAAAGGCAGCACTATCAGAGGCGCGTAGAACAAACGCCAAAGGTTTCCGCCGGGCGTGATGAACTTCTTGTAAGTTGGGAAGCGGCGACTCCAAATTGCTCCCGGAATGAGGAGCAGGCCAAAAACGCTTGGGCTGCCACTCAGGGCGGTTAGGACACCGATCCAAATATCCGAACCGTTGAGATATTTAACAAACCCAAACAGAATCGAACCCATGGAAAGGGCTCCGAAAGCGCTTGCGAGAGCGCCGTCGGCATTGGCGATCCGAAGGTTCGCCAGATTTTGTAGCCGGTTCGTGGGTTGCGACATTGGGGACGGTCCCTATTCTATCAAATGGGATAGCCGCTGAGTCGAAAGTCGAAAGTCGAAAGCCGGCGGGGTTGGCGGAGCGACGCGGCAATCCAAGATAAATTGCACCGGCTCCAGGAGGAGAAGTCGGTCCCGTAGCGGGCCGGGTACATTTCCTAGAATGAAGCCTCGAATCATGTACATTGAATGCAAGGCCGACGGTCTAAATGGTAGAGGCCGGATCGGGCGCGTGAGCTTTTCTAAAACCGGTGCGAGCATTTACTATGGCGGAAAGACCTTCCGAAGTCTTAAGGGCGGATACAAAGCTAATTATTTTGATGTTGAAACTCGCGAAGAGTATTGGATTAGCGGCCCCAAGAAAAATGGTTTGGATAGACTTTATTGGACCCCCGGAATCGACATCGACGAGGATGTCCGCGTGGAGTATTGGACAACCATTAGAAAGCAGCCTTCGAAGGTGAACCTCAAAACGACCTAAGGGCCAGCGACAAACCCAGCCCCGGCTGTTTACCGATTACCGTTACCGTTTCCCGCTTACCGTTTCCCGCTTACCGTTTACCGTCCCTCTCTGCGCAGAATTCCCGCTCCATCCGCAAACTTTCCGCCGTCCATAATAACCTTATGGCTCGGATCATCGTTGAAGAGGCCGAGGCGCTCCTCGACCAGCCGATTCAGGTTCTCGATAAAGGCTTTGTGCGCCTGGTGGATTACATGGGTGGCGACGCCCGAATCGTCCAATCTGCCCGCGTGAGCTATGGTGAAGGGACCAAGACTTACCGCCAAGACCGCGGCCTTATTCACTACTTGATGAAGAACTGGCACACCTCGCCATTCGAGCAGGTGCAGCTAACGTTCCACACGAAAATGCCAATTTTCGTAGCTCGCCAATGGGTGCGCCATCGCACCGCGCGCCTAAACGAGATCTCTGGCCGGTATTCAGTGATGAAGGACGAGTTTTACGTTCCCGAACCCGGGCAGATCCGTTACCAGAGCGCAAATAACAAGCAGGGGCGATCCGATGAAAGCGTTCCCCTCGATGAGGCCATGCGAATCATCGAGCGGTTAGAGAAAGAACAGAAGGATGTTTACGCTCACTATCAGGAACTTCTGGATGCCAACGTCGCGCGCGAGCTAGCCCGTTCGAATTTGCCGATTTCGCTTTATACCGAGTGGTATTGGCAAATCGACCTTCACAATCTCTTTCATTTCCTAAGGCTGCGCATGGACGATCACGCGCAGTACGAGATCAGGGTCTTTGCGGAAGCGATGGCGCAGTGCGCCAAAGCGGTTGCCCCCATCGCCTACGAAGCGTTTGAAGAGCATATTCTTGGTTCGGTTTCCTTCTCCCGCGGCGAGTGCGAAGCACTGATGGCGGTGATGCACAACAAGCCAGTGACCCTTGAAGGGCGAGCTTTGGTGGCCTTCGAGGAGAAGATGGAGAAGCTGAAAGCGTCCCATTCTCAACAAGAACAGCCGGAGGAGCCGAGGCTTCCGGAAACAAGCGGAGTCTGAGTCCCGTTCGGTACTCGCAAACCCTCCCCACCCTGGAAGGGTGACATATATTAGCCCGGTTGGTCGAAGCCCCCGGGTCAGATTCGAATCTTGTTCCGGCACCCTGAAAGGCGTGCTACAAAAAAGAAGCTTTTAATAACTTCCCGTTATTGCGATCGACCCACCACTCAACACTTTTCCGCGCATGACGCATCTTCTGAAAATTCCGAGTAGAATATCAGGTCTGAATGGCGGGTATAGCTCAGGGGTAGAGCGTCTCACTGTGGCTGAGAAAGTCGCGAGTTCAAATCTCGCTATCCGCCCCAAAATTTTATGCGCGTATCCGAACCCCTTGCCGTGATATGCACGAGCGAGTTAGGGTGGAAAACGGTCCGCGCCAGGTGGGCCAAAGCCCTTCCGCTGGAGTTCGAGGACGCCCGCTTTTTCAATCTGGAGCTTTTTTCAAAGAGCCCAAAAGCGTTTGGCTCACGTGGCCTTCGCGAGATGTTAAATACGCGTGCCGCTGCTAAAGCCGCCGAATCTGCCGGCTACAAAAAGCTGCTCATTGCTACTAACACGGACGCAGTTCTTCTGGCGCCCAGCAAAGCAGCTAGCTATTTCATTTACATGGACGCGACCCATTTTCAGGCTCGTTGGATCTACTCGCACAAGCCGCCAACTTTAAAAATCAAATCCCGCGTGAACAAGGTGAGGGAACTGGCGAAGAGTGGGGCTACCTTTCTATGCATGTCGCGGCTTGCTGCCCACGGCGCGGCCGAAGAGTATCGAGCGAAACTAGACAAGATTTTTGTCGTACCTCCGCCGGTGGATACGGATTTGTTCGCACCGGCGCCTGCTGCAAAACACCCGGGGCTGCGGGTGATTTTTATCGGCGGCGATTTTCAGCGCAAAGGCGGGGATGTGCTGCTGGAGTTGGCAAACGACCCGGATTTGAAAGAATGCGAATGGCATTTCGTCACCAAAGAGGATCCGGCAACGCACAACGCACAACGCAATACGCATTTCTATAACGCCCTTCAACCAGAATCACCGCAGCTTGTCTCCCTCATTCAATCCTGCGATCTGCTAGGTTTGCCCACGAGAGCCGATGCTCACTCGATTGCCGCCCTAGAATGCCTCGCTTGCGCAAAGCCCGTGATCATTCGCAACATCGGCGCGACTAGCGAAGCGGTAGAAGATGGCGTTAGTGGCTTTGTGATCGATAAATCAAACCCTGCCGAGGTGAAAGCGGCCATGACGCGTTACTTGAACCAACCAGGGCTGCTCGATATACAAGGCAACGCGGGAAGGGAACAGGTGCTGAACTCGAATTCTTTGCCGGTTCATGCTCGCAAAATCAGAGAAGCAGTCTCTGGGTAGCCTGCCGAGTTAGATTTTTCTGTCCCGTGTTCCGCTCCCGTAGCGAAGCTTTGGACTGCGAAAGCTTGCTGTCTCTCCGACTAGGAAGCTTGCTTCCGTCGAGTATAAGTAGTTCGGAAACCTAAATCCACTCCCGCGGGCCAGAGCGCCAAAAATATTTTAGCAAAGCTAAACTGCCCCGAGTCATACAATAGAGGCCCTGCTCTAAGGGTCCGGCACGCCGGAGGCGTAGCACGAAGGTAGCCAGGGGTTGAGCGAATTCGGCGAAGCGTGAGCGAAGCCGAAAAGCGATACCCCTGGAAGAGCGCCGCCTTTTTGTCCGGCGCAACTTTGTCAAACGCGAAGCGTTTACAAACGTTGCGCTCTAGGGAGCATGTATTTTCAGAGGAGATCGGAGTCGCAGCCGTCGAAGCGCTGGGGACAGCCGCAACCACCCAATCCGCTGTCTGTAAAAGCGCGGTCAAGGAGACTGTTGCATTGGCTTCATTTGAACTCGTCAGTTCGTCTTTTCGATATGGCTGGGACAAACGCACGAAATGTGCCGGTTTTTCGTTCATCTGCAGGCTGGGCCTCAGATCAAGGCACGCTGCTTTTGAGTTCTGTTGATTTGCTAGAGGCAGACCACCTTGTAAGGAAGCTTCTTAAACTGGTTGATGATTTGTTTGGGCAAGAGCTGCGCGTGGACTGTAATCTCACAGGCGGCTTTCGTTATGATCCGGTGAGTTTGTTGGCGATATGGATGTATGGATACCTTCAAGGTGAGTTGTCTTCTCGCAAGCTAGAGGAACACTGCCGTTACGATGTGCGTTTTGAGTTCTTGGCGCGGTCTTGCAAGCCCGACCACACAACGCTCAGCCGGTTTCGAACCGCGCTGGGCTCTAAGATAGACGATCTTATGGTTCGTTTTTGCTTTGCCGCTGCCGAACTTGGTGTGCTTCAGCGCAAAACGATGGTGATCGATGGGACGAAGATGACCGCTTTACGCAGTCAGTGGTCGAGGGCGCGCAAGAAGGCGGATGAGATCGAAGACTTGGAAGCCGAAGCCGTTACAATGGTTTCTCACGGCCAATATCTGGTTGGTTACAACGTGCAGGCTGCCGCCGATGCCGATTCCACTTTGATAGTCGGTTATGTCGTCACTTCGCAACCCTCAGATTCTAAGCTGTTGGAGGAGGTTTGCCAAGCGGTCAAGCACCAGTCTGGTGAGCTAAGCAAGCAGGCGGTATGCGACAAGGGCTACAACTCCTCAGCTAATGCTCTGGCTCTTGCGCAGGCTCAGGTTGAGGGATATTTGCCCCCACCACGCAAGAAGCCCCCTCCCTTTGCTTTGAACGACTCGCAGGAAATGGCCTGCATGGCCGGGCATATTGCCAGCAAGCACGAGTGGGTTGATTCCAAAAACGGAAACAAACGATATGATCTTTTTAGGGTAAGCGCCTGCGCCCAGTGCCCTTTTAACTCCGAGTGCCCCGGCAAAGGCCGGCAACGAGAAATGAAGGTTCTAGCAGTGGACCCGAGCGACGAAAAGCATAAGGCGAACCAAAGATGTTTGACCGACGATGGCAAAAAGCTCATGAAAATCCGCGGACAAACCATCGAACGGGCGTTCGCCGTCATAAAGGGCTGCTTTAAACTTCGGAAGTTCAAGCTTAGAGGCCGAAAGAAAGTGGCTATCGAATTCGGGCTAGCCGTCCTAACATACAATCTTCAGGTCTTCATGCGGCTAGTCGCTTGAGATGACCGGAAAAGAGCTCCGCACCATCCTTCCTGAGGAAGGATATACGCGCCAAAATCGGAAATGGCTCGCTACAAGCCATGCATTTTTGGATCGGGGCAAGAAAGATCTGCCCCCCATCTCGGTAACGGCTTAATTGAGGTGCTCAATGCAACAGTCTCCAAGCCCGACGCACTCTAAAGGGGGGCAAAGATCGCCCCTTTTGACCTTAAGCCCAACCTCACTCCCCAGGCCCGGAGGGTCGAAATATTTTAGCGAAGGGTGGAGTCGTAGTCGCCGAAGGCGCAGCGAGGCGACAAGACGCAGCCCTGGTAAGGGCCGCCACCCCAAAAGAGGCAAATCGGCAAACCGAAACCCGTTCCGCCGTAGCCTACTGAAGCCGAGGGCCCTCCCTAGGCCCGGAGGGTCGAAATATGTGCGCGCGAGAGCAAGCATGACCAGCAGGGTGCAAGTCCCTGTCCGACCCACGCAGAGGATCGGAAGTTGAACATAACTGCATCCGCCGCGAGGCGGGGTGGAGAGCAATGGAAAACGAACGACCAGTCCGTAGGATAACAAACTCAAAACGGCATGGCGATATTGGCGAGCCTGCATATTTATGGCGAAGCCTGAAGCATCGGGTATCGATGTCAAATTTTGGCGCTGAAGCTGCGTGTCAAAGCGGCCAAGGGAATCGCGGTGTGATTGGAGACGGAATGGACGGAAGGCCATGTCTGTGAATCGCGGATACCTGGCGCCCATCGACGGAGGCGGTTTGGGCCGGGCGGCGTCAGGAGTCAGAGCCCCCATAGTAGCTATGAAGTCCCGTAATGGGGATGGAGCCAAGGGGGGTAGGAAGGTGGATGCGTGAAGACTGAACCGAAGGAGGATCACCCGGTGCTAGTGTTTGAAGAAACTATGCTGTCCGGACAGGCGCGCCCAGGCCATGCCGAACCTTCGATTTGGACTGAAGGCATGTTGATCGCCCTAGGTAACGGGGTGCAAGGAGGCAAGTGGTATAGCTTAGGTGACAAATCTTTCAGCGTCAAAGCTCTTGATGCGGCATTCACGAAAGTGAAGTCCAATGCAGGAGTCCCCGGCGTTGACGGATGGACGGTAGAACGGTTCGATTCGGACAGGCAAGGGCAAATTGCGCGTATGCATGAAGCGCTAATGGAGGGCACATACTCTCCGAAGCCGGTGCGCCGCGTGTGGATTCCCAAACCTGGAACGAATGAGAAACGTCCGCTCGGCATACCAACGGTTCGCGACAGGGTGGTGCAAACGTGCCTGCGCGGAGCGTTGGACCCAATATTTGAAAGAGAGTTCAGAGGTTCAAGCTATGGCTTTCGCCCTGGACGCTCTTGCAAACAGGCCTTGCATAAAGTATGGCTCGCTCTAAAAGCAGGCAAGCAATATGTAGTGGATGCTGACCTGAAGAGATTCTTCGACACGATTCCGCACGAGGTGATCCTCAGCGGGCTCAAAGAGAAGGTCACTGACGGCAAGATACTTGGTCTAGTGAGCGCATATCTGTGGCAAGGAGTGATGTCCGAAGGGCTTCTGAGCCCCGAGGACGAGGCAGAAGTCGGCACCCCACAAGGTTCGCCGCTTAGCCCTCTGCTTGCAAATATCGCCCTTCACGGACTGGATGTTTTGGTGGAAGAATCGGGGTTCGAAATCGTCCGCTACGCGGATGATTTTGTAATCCTGTGCCAGACAATGGTTAACGCAGAAGCGGCCCTAGAGGCTGTTCGGGACTGGACCGTGAGGCACGGACTCGAACTTCATCCCGGTAAAACCCGCATCGTGGATTATGGTTCAGGTGAAAGCTTTGAGTTTCTAGGCTTTGAGTTCAGGAAGGACCGTGTCTTTCCTCGGAAGAAGAGCATAAAGAAGCTGCGAGACAACATACGAAACCGCACCCCAAGATGCTCAGGCAAAAGCCTTTATGCAGTGATCGCAAGTCTCAATCCCGTCTTGCGCGGGTGGTTCCAATATTTTAAGGAGTCTCCCGAGCACGTATTCCGCGGTGCTGATGAGTTTGTTCGTCGACGTTTGCGAGCTATGCTTGCCAAACGGAACCGCAAACGACTCTACCACGCAGGATTGTCGTCATCCAAGCGATGGCCAAATGCCTATTTTGCAGAATGTGGCCTCTATTCGATGCAGAATGCCCACAAGGACAGATCAATCCTATCGAAGGCAAAACACTAACTGGAGAGCCGGATGCGGGAGATTCGCTAGTCCGGTTCGGAGGGAGGGGGAGACCAAATCTCCTCCTACCCCTATTTTAGCGAAGGGTGGAGTCGTAGTCGCCGAAGCGCAGCGAGGCGACAAGACGCAGCCCTGGTAAGGGCCGCCACCCCAAAAGAGGCAAATCGGCAAATCGAAGCCTCGCCACGAAGTGGTCCCGGCGAAGATTTGTCGATTTGCCCACCTTCTAATTTTAGATTTGCCCCCTCAAAATGTTAAGATTCCTCCTCTCACCATTCTTTCAGATTCAAGGTTCATGGTCGTTACTAGGAATTTATACAAAATCAGGAGACAAAAAAATGTCCAAATTTAACTTATCGATATTTGTTGGTGTGATGGTTCTTACCGCCGCATGCTCGGCCCGTGTAGCCACCAATGCCTCACAACCTGCCGCAGCCCAAGACGGACCTTATGACGTTCTGGTGACCAACAAAGTTGGCGGGGATGGCGGATTCGACTATGTGAACGCCGATTCCCAGGGACGACGTCTCTACGTTGCCCGACGAGGACCGAGTCCTCACATCGCGGTTTACAACCTCGATTCGATGTCCTTCGATGGCGATCTGACGGGAGTTGGCGCACATGGCGCGGTGGTCGATAACAAGTATCACCACGGCTTTGCTTCCAGCAAACCGGTTGTCATGTTTGACTCTAAAACGCTGGCCACAGTCAAGAATGTAGACGTCGATGGCTCCCCCGACGGCATGATCTGCGATCCTTTCAACGACCGGGTTTACGTGCTCAGCCACCAAGCGCCAAACCTCACGGTTATCGATGCGAAGGATGGTTCTGTGCTCGGAACCATCGATATCGGCGGAGCGCCCGAGCAAGCGGCAACCGATGGCGCGGGCCATCTCTACGTCGATATTGAAGACAAAGGCGCAGTTGCTGTAATCGATACGAACACGATGAAGATGACGGGCAGTTACGACCTTGGCGGTAAGGGCGGAGGCAATGCAGGCCTGGCCATGGATGCCAAGAACCATGTGCTGTTTGTAGCTTGCCGCGATCCTCAGGTGATGGTCATGCTCGACGCAAACGATGGCAAGTATCTCTCCAGTCTGCCAATCGGCCGTGGCTGCGATGGCGTTGTCTTTAACCCAAAAACCCACGAAGCTTTTAGCTCACAAGGCGATGGCACCCTCACCATTATCAAAGAGGATAGCCCCACCACTTTTTCTGTCGAGCAGACGGTGAAGACCATGATGGGCGCGAAGACTTGCACCCTGGATTCCAAGACTGGCCACATTCTGCTCATCGCAGCCGAGTATGGCGCCGCTCCGACACCAGCCGCAGGCGGAAGCGGCAGACAAAGACGTGGTCCGATGGTTCCTGGATCTTTTTCGGTTGTGGTGGTCGGGAAGAACTAAACCCGCAACCGTAGCCGCGCGCGCCATTTGCGACGCTTCGGTAGCCGGTACTCGGGCGTTTCGAGGCTCAACGCTTTGCGGAGAGCCTCCCTCACTGTTCCCTTACCAGGCCAACCAACTGGCCGACTGCGTTCTCGATTGTGTAAGGGCAAACTCCGCGAGGCATCTCCAGATCACCCGATTTCCAAGCATCCAAGCAGTTTTGCAGATCTTTGCCTATAGCCGAGGGATCTCGAATATCCGCAGACCAGTGTCCTTCACTTTCTAGAAGATTAGCTAGTTCCTTGTTGCCCCAAACTAACGCCAAAATTGGCCGCCCCGCCTGCATGTACTCGTAGGTTTTGGATGGGATTGTTTCGCAAGAGATATCGCTGGAGTGCTGGATGATCATGAGAACGTCAGAAACCTGCATAAGCCGCTCAGCTTCTTCACGGGCGACGATACCTTCCTTTACAAACAGCTCGGCCACGGAAGAACAGGCGGCTTCTTTCCAGATTTCCTCTTTTGTATGGCCGTAAAGGTGAATTCTTAGAGGCGTATTCTCGGAAAAGCCAGCCCATTCAAGGGCTCCGACTAGCGGAGCAAGACGCCGGGCATCGTACAGCATTCCCACATGCACTACAGAGCATACACGGGATCGAGCATAATCTCCCAGCTTTGGCATCGGGTTTGCGCCTGCGTAAATGTGTCTAATCTTGTCGGGAAGTCCCGTCCTTTGGGCAGCATGGGCTGCGGCCGTCTTTGTTAAGAAGACGCTCCTTTTGGACTTTTCGACGACCTTCTTTTCCAGCTCAAGCACATGCCTGCATTCGTACTTCTCGTTGGCCACATGGATAAATGGAAGGGGATCGTGAAACTCCGCGATATGCGGCACGCCAGTGATCTTAGAGATAAATCTGCCGACGAGATGAGAATGAATGCACCAATCACTGGAATAAATTGCCGTGTAGCCGCCCTTTGAAGTTTCAATGAGACCCAAAATGCATGCATAGGGTATCCATGACCATTGCTCTTCTGCCCGAACAATAAGCTTCTCAAGAAGATAGAACGGCAGGATTGGAAGAAACAAAAGGAGGCAGAAAACCTCTCTAGGCACCTTTTTTGTTGTATGAGTCTTAACAAATCGTCGCACCGCAGCATGGATTCCTGAGGGTGCCACATTCGGTGCGCGCCGATGGCGATATTCCCGACTACGAACTGTCTGTCGTGATGTTAGAAGCGTTGGTTCTATGCCTTGCGCCCGGAGAAACGGAAGTCTTGCCATAACGTGGCGGGAAGCCGCTTCCTGGAAGGACTTCTCAGGGCAGTTCGCGTAATATGAAATAACGAGCCAGCGTTCGCTTGCCATGAAGTGCCTTTTATCCTGAATAGCGTTTTAATCGTCAGCATACTGCCAACCCGAAGCACACAACGACTAGCCACTTTTCCATCGCGGCTCTCTTAGGAATATGACAGAATTAACTTTCGCACACCGGTAGCGCATTTAAAAAGGCAACTTGGAAGATCTTCTCCCACCCGTCATCGCAACAGATCCCGAAGATTCACGCCCGGCAAATCCATTCATTTGGGGGAGCCTGTTCCTCGTCTTTTTCTTGCTCATTGCTCTCGCTGTGTACGGCTACCTGAGCAGTTCCAAAAAGCCAAGCGTGAGTTACGAGCAAATCCAAAGCCAAATGCAGGAAAGGGCGCTCGGAAGGGCAGTTCTTGAATTCGGCAGTTCGCCTTCCCAGACTATCGTTAAAGATGACGCCGTGGTTAAGAAGCTACTCCCGCTCAAGGAGAAAGATGTCCTTGCCGAAAAGCTTTATCTGGAGTCGAAAAGGGCGAACGGGGAACTCATTTCCGCCGCCGATGCAAAGCTTCTAGTAGATTCGAAAGATCCAGGGGACAACGCATTTGCCAAGATCTACCTCGCGAAAAAACTGACCGCTCAAGAAGCGCAGCAAGTCTCAAGCGCCCTTCCGGACGACCCATTTGTGAACCAACAGGCGAAAATAGTCGCTCTTCAAAAAGCAGGTGTTAAGCGCCCTTATTTGCAGGTGGTTGGCCAGCAGCGAGCGGCCATTTACGCCTCTGCGCTCATATTTATAATGCTTGCGCTTGGTGCAGGATCCTGTCTTTGGATCGTCTACATAGCGGCCAGAAGCGGGGGGAAATTGCTACCCTTGGGCCATCCGTCGGAGCCAATGCTCAAACCTTGGCCCGAACGGTATGCCGTTCGCGTGCTGCAACTGCTATTGGCTTTCGTATCCCTCGGTTTTCTCGGCGTAGCTTTTTTGCACGGATTGAAGAACCATTTTGTGGAAGAGACGATCGAAAGTTTGGCCCTTCCAGCAATGCTGCCCTTAATGTATTTCATTCCCATTTACGGCAAGCGGATCTCGGCCAAACGTCAGGGCTGGACTTCAAAAAACCTTGGCAAAAACATCATATGGGGACTCTCGGCCGCGGTAGCGAACGCGCCCGTTCTGCTTGTTTTAAGCATGATCGGAAAGTTCGTGTTTAGCTGGCTACCCGATGAAGCCCATCCCATCGCGCTTGAGTTAACGACCCACCGAAGCCTCGTCACATTCATACTTGCAACCGTGTCCGCTTCGGTTTGCGCTCCCATCTTCGAGGAGACTCTGTTTCGAGGCACGCTCCTGCCGGCCCTCACCAGTAAATTCGGCAGCATGGTGTGGGGGATATTGATTTCCAGCTTCTTCTTTGCCGCCATGCACCCAACAGGGCCCCCAGCTTGGTTTCCGCTTGCTGGAATTGGCGCCATCAGCGCGCTGCTGACCTACCAAACCAAGTCGATTGTGCCCTCAGTTGTTATGCACGCCGCCCATAACCTGGCGATGGTTCTCTTGACTTTGGCCCTCACTTAGGCCCTCACCTGGCTCCCTTCCGAATCCAAGCCAAAAAGCGGCCCAGGCAATCGCAATTGCTATCGCGAAAAGGACCTTCGCCCAAATGGGGACTCTCGGGTTGAAGCTAAAGAAGCCCTCCACGGGGGCAGCCAAAAACATAAGTGCAACGGAAGTGCATAGCAGCACGAAGCCATCTTTTCCAGCCTCGGCTAAGGCGTCACCGCGTTTTTTTCGCCCAGGAGCGATAATCGCCCAACCCAACGAGTAGCCGGCAGCACCGGAAACCACTAATCCGCTAAGCTCGGTGACGCCATGAGGCATGATGCTGGCATAGAGGAACGGAACCTTGTGCACGGTGCCCATTTCGTAGGTGAGCGTGCCTAACATCACCCCGTTCTGCCAGATCATAGCGGCAGTGCCGATTCCGAAAGTCGCAGCGGCGATACTGCCCTGAATGATGGCGACTCGGGGGTTGTTGGAACTGTAGAACGCGCTGTATTCGACAGATTCGGGCCCGCTGCGATCCGTAAATTCTCCCCTTTTCCACTGATCGAAGGTGGCCTTGTACTGTTTAGGCTCCAGGATATCGCGCATGGCAGGATTTGTTGCGCACACCGTATAGGAGAAAATGATCGAAACGAGAAAAGTTAGAAAGCTTGCCAGAACGAAGTATTGGCGCTTGCGAACCGTTCTCGCCGATAGCTCTATGGCGCTCCAAACGGCTGGCCAAAAAGGTTTTCTTTTGGTTCGATAGATGGCTGAATAACTTCGCGCCATGAGGTCATTTAAGAAATCGATGAGCTGCGTGTTGGTAGATTGTGTTCTTACCAGTGCCAGGTCGCGAGAGCACCTTCGGTAAAGCCGAAACAGTTCCATCAACTCTTGTGGGGTGAGATTTTGGGGGCTGACATCCGCTCGGTCTCCTAAGTAGCTTAGGCGCTTCCAGTCCGGCTCACGCTTTTCTATAAAAGCGGTTTCGTTCATTTAGTCCGGCTCCCGTTCCGAGTTCGTTTGCAACTCGCCGTCTTTAATATCTCGGAAAAAGCACGTTCTGTAGTTCTCGTGGCAGGCTGCTCCAACCTGCGTCACTTGGATCAGCAAGGCATCCTGATCGCAGTCGATCGAAATGTTATGTACATGCTGAGTATGCCCACTCGTTTCTCCTTTGACCCAAAAGCTCTGCCGCGAGCGGCTCCAATAGGTGCAAAGGCCGGTATCGATGGTGCGCTGGAGAGATTCTTTGTTCATCCAGGCCATCATTAGCACCTGGCCATTTTCGCTGTCTTGGATAATGGCTGGAATCAGGCCGTTTTGGTCGTATTTTAGGTCATCCAGAAGGGACATGTAACTTGGGATTCTACCGTTACTTGGACTCTCGTTCGGGATAGACTGGAGCGATGCAGGAGACTTTCCTTCGATCCTTTGCCGAAGCGGAGGCCGCGTTGAATCAGTTTAGGTTCAATAGCGCCAACATTGAACTTCTGGAAAGAATCGGAATGTTGATTGCCGATTGCTTTCGAAACCGTGGCCGCGTCTTTTGTTGCGGAAACGGCGGCAGCATGGCCGATGCCCTTCATTTCGCAGAGGAATGCACGGGCAGATTTAAAGAAGACCGTCAGCCTTATCCTGCCATGGCATTGGGCGAAGCAACCCATTCAAGCTGCGTTTCCAACGACTACGGATTTGAGCAAGTCTTTTCCCGACAAGTAGATGCCTTCGGCCACGCGGGCGATGTTCTAATGCTGCTGAGCACAACCGGCAATTCGGAAAACTTGCTTCGTGCCGTTCAAGCTGCAAAAAAGCGTGGAGTAAAAACCGTTGCTTTTGTGGGCCGCGGCGGAGGCAAATTAGGTCCGATTTGCGACTATGTGCTAGATGCCCCAGGACAAAGCTCAGATAGGATCCAAGAGATCCACATGATGGCTCTACATGCTTTGGTGGAAGCGGTAGAAAGCGTATTGGAGCAGCCCCAGGATTGAGCGAACACGCGGAACCTCTTGCTCATACCAAGCAGCAGGGGAGGGGGATTGCACTGACCATTTGGTTAGCGAGCATTCCGCTCTTGGGTTTTTGGGCTTACGGACTTTTTGATCTGGATGAGGGCTACTACGCCGCTGTCGTTGGGGAAATGAATCGGCGAGGCGAGTGGATAACGCCCTATTTCAATGGACACCCTTGGTTTGAAAAGCCGATTCTGCTTTACTGGTTTGCTAAACCTTCTGTTTCACTATTTGGTGAAATGTGGGGGCCCAGGTTGCCATCAGTGCTGGCAACAGTTGGTTTGTTCGCTTTGTGCGGACTGTATTTGCGGAAACGCGTGAATGCCGCAACGGCTCGCTGGACGGTGATCATGCTCGGCACCAGCCTGCTCGTGCTTGGAATCGGCCGAATGATGATCACCGACGCGCTTCTGGATCTAGCCATCTGTGGTGCTTTTCTTTCTTTTTATGAGTCGCTTGTTGGGGCCAAGTCATGGCGCCTGATGACGGCCTTCTGCTTGGGGCTCGCCGTGCTCGCCAAGGGACCTGTTTCGCTTCCGTTTTTTGTCGCTTTGGGAATCTGGACGTATATTGCAGAACCCGAGTTAAGGCCTAAGTTTAAGGGATGGTGGTTGGTCGGAACGGCCATTCTGGCTGCGACCGTTTGCACTTGGTACGTGCCGGCTTACCTGCAGAACGGTCCGATATGGCCACTCTTTAGGCTGGACCCTGTGAGGGGTCTTGTTTCTGATAATGTTTTTTTTCAAAAGTTTCTCATTGAGCAAAACTTGCACCGGTTTGGTGGCGGAGACACCGCTCACGCAGTGCCCCTGCTTCTTTGGCCTATTTATTATCCGGTAATCCTGTTTGTTGGACTGCTTCCATGGTCTGTGCCCCTTTGTAAAGAGTTCCCCAGGACATTCAGGAGCACTAGCTCCCTTGAACGCTATCTGGCTCGTTGGGCGCTCATAATCCTACTGTTCTTCACCATCAGCGGCACGAAGCTGCCTCACTATATCCTCCCAGCGGCCCCGCCTCTGTTGATGATCGCCGGAATCCAGATGGCAAAAAGGAAGGCATTTTCTTGGAAGCTTGCAACCGCCATGGCCGTCGGCTTTTGCCTAATAGTAAATGCAGCGTTCCTTAGCTATTTTTACAAAGGTGGTTTTGCAGAGTTAGATTCGGATGCCCAAAGAATTGACCAAATGGTTGGAACTGGTAGGGGCGAGGTCATAACCTATGAACTGGCCAGAGTTTCCAACGCGAAGGGGCTGAGCCTTAACGATACGAGTGACCCTTCGCTGGGCTTCTACCTAAACCAAGATCGAATCACCTTTGTTGATACGGCAAGCTTTTCTGAACTCCAAAAGGAGCTCACCGGAGCCAGGGGCGACAAGACCTATATCCTCACGAGACCTGGCCGACTGGATAGTACCGATTTAACGAATCTGCAGTCACATGGCTGGGTAACTCACTTGGAGTCGCCTCAGACAAACGAATCCCGTTATCAACTGTTGGCACTCGCGAGAATTAAATAAAAAGACCCCACTCCGAAATCGGAGTGAGGCCCTTACAATTCTAAAAAGAACTACTTCTTTTTCTTGTTCATTGCGCAGCCTGCGCAACAATACATCGTCTTGCCCTTGATCTTAACGGCAACCGTGTGCACCTTATCCTTATGCTTGGAAAGGGTCATTTTGCATGCAGGGCAAGTAGCGGCCTTTGTTGGTCCGGCGGCGACCGCAAAAGACGCGATCAGTGCAAGCGATACAATACCAGCGGCAATTTTCTTCATTATTTTGTTCCTCTAAAATAGCTGCAGGCCAGAATCCCCTGCTTAGAATCCTATTTTAACCCTAATTTTGCTGTGAAAGGTCAAAAAACCTCAAAGTCTAAGGAATGGACGCATCGTTTCCAGCTTTTTGTCGCCAATTCCGCCAATCGCCTTTAGATCTTCAATCTTGGAAAAGCTGCCATGAGCACTGCGCCAGGTGACGATTTTCTGAGCCGTGGTTGGACCGATTCCGGGCACAGTTTGAAGCTCTTCGGCGCTTCCACTGTTTAAGGAAATAGTTCCGCTGGTGATTTTGCCTCCATGCCCATGCTGTTGGCCCTGCTCTGGCGACGAGGCCACTTCAGACCCTTTCTGTGAAATTCGGATCTGCTGGCCATCGGTAAGTTTCGCTGCGAGGTTAATCGACTCCAAATCAGCCTCTGGAAGAGCCCCACCGGCGGCTTTAACGGCATCTACCGCCCGAGATTCGGCAGGCAGGTTGTATACGCCGGGCCTCTTTACTTCACCTACCACATGAACAACAATCGCGGAAGCGGCTTGCGATTTCTGCGTAACGGCCGGCGTGCTAGCGATGTCAACAGCAGGTTTATGGGAAGACTTGTATCCAATAACGCCCGCGATAGCGGCAATAAGAATGGCCACTACTCCATATCCAAGGCGCTCTTTGGGGTCTATTTGCATGAACATAAGTTAGTTAGCCCCTGCTCTTTGGAGCGGATGGTCAAGCAGAGCGTAGCGCCAGCCGCGATTGCTTACCAGACATGTTTCCGCCTTAAAGGCATATAAACTCCTTTCCAAAATGAGTGCGCCAATGTGCAGGGTTCGTTCCCGGCCAGGTTCAATTCCCACAATCGTAGCTCGTTCCGCATCGGACATGGCTGACATCCATCCCACCGATCTTGCCACTTCTTCGTAGTCTAGGACTTTTCCGTGAGTGAACTCTGGTTGCCAAGTTTGTGATTTTTCCCTGATGCTGACCAAGTTCGTTCCGGTGGCGCCAATCGAAACTACCACGCCCGAATCGATGGGTTGATAAACACTTTCAATTTGGGTGTCAATAGCAACGGTAGCCGTGAAAATGCCGCGCGAATCCAAGCGCTCTGAGTTCAGAATCGTTTCTCGCAAGCCAAGCGTGCCGAGCGCGTAGCTGTGACTGAAGAGCATCCGCCACTTATTTTCTTCTTTAATTCCAGTCGCGAGTTCAGTGCTCTGCCCGCCAATATCAATCGTGGAAATTCGGTCGAAAGCATCAAAAGTTGGGTCCTCTGCCACGGCAAGAAATCCAAGTCGAGCCTCTTCATCAGCAGGAAGGATATGAATTGGCGTGCCTTGATTAAAGGCTCTTTCCTTAAAATCCGGAGTGTTTTTGGCGAGTCTAGCCGCCATGGTTGCTACGGCGCAAATATCTTCCGCTCCTAAAGCGCGTGCCTCCCGGAAAAAAGATGATAAGGCATGAAGAGTAGCTGCCATGCCCGGTTCGCCCAACGAACCATTGCTTAAAACACCCTCGCCAAGCGCTGTAACTGCTGTGATTTCTCTTAGAGTTGACCATCCGGAGGCCGTTTTTTGCGCAATAAGTAATATAACAGAGTTAGAGCCAATATCGATTACTGCGTTAATGTTTTGATCAGTCAACTCAATATTGCCTTTTTGAGGTAAACGGCTCTGGCCTGTGGAATCATATTCTGGTAAGATTATCTTCTATCCCAGAAACGCTTGTGTGAGTAGTATCCTTAAATGATGACCGATGACACGTTGACGTCTACCCCTGAAGCTGTAACTGCTTCAGAACCGGCCCAGGAAGCCGGAGAGGCGTTAGAGACCATTCCTACCGTTGAAGCGAAAGCCGAAGACGGTCATAACTCGAATGCCGAGGCTCATGAAGAGCCCGCCCCCGTTGCTGCCCAGGCAGAGCCTCAGGAAGAGCCAACCATAGCCCCTGAACCAGCTAAGCCAGAACCAGTTGAAGCTGAAGCCAAACCGGCTGTAGTGGAAGCTTCGGGCCAAAGTGAGGACGAACGGCTTTTCGAAGCGGCAATGGAGGCGCTTGAATCGGGTGAAGATGTAGCCCACGAGGGAAGCTACAAAAAGCTTTCGCGTGGCGATAGGATCGAGGCAACCGTTATTCAGGTTGACCGCGACCGCGTCTTTGTAGACCTTGGAACCAAGTCTGAGGGCATCGTCCCGCTTGGTGAACTTACTGACGACAACATAGAAACGGCCCGTGGGCACGTCAACGTCGGAGATAAGATCCAAGTGGTTGTCATGCGCCCAGAGGGCGCAGAAGGCAACCCGCTGGTTTCTAAGAAGCGAGCTGATTTTGAGGACGCTTGGGATCGCATTGAGCAATCCTTCACCGAGGGTAAGACCCTCACCGCCCAGGTTATTGAGCGTGTGAAGGGCGGCCTTGTCGTGGATATCGGAGTGCGCGGATTCGTCCCGGCAACCCACGTCGGCGGCGGAAAGCTCAGAAATATTGAAAAGTTTGTCGGCCAGACCCTCGGTCTCAAGATCATTGAGATCGATCGAGAGAGAAAGAAGGTTGTTCTTTCCAATCGACAGGCTGAGGAAGAGAAGCGGGCGAGCGCCAAAGATGAGATCTTTAAGAACGTTGCTCCGGGCGAAATCCTGGAGGGAACGGTTCGTAGACTCACCGATTACGGTGCGTTCGTGGATCTTGGCGGTGTAGATGGTCTCTTGCATATCAGCGAAATGAGCTGGATGCGGATCAACCACCCAAAAGAAATGTTCCGAGAGGGGCAGAAAATAAAGGTGATGGTGCTTCGGCTGGATGCCGGCGCGGGCAAGATCAGCCTCGGCCATCGTCAGGTTCTTCCCGATCCTTGGAACCTCATCAAAGAGACTTATACCGTTGGGCAGCGCCTGAACACCAAAATCAGCCGTCTAGTCATGAGCGGCGCCTTTGTGAAGCTGCCTGAAGGAGCGGAAGCGTTTATTCCTCTCAGCGAAATGTCGACCCGCCGAATCAGAAGGCCGGAAGACGTGGTTGAGGAAGGTCAAGACGTCGAAGTTCAGATCGTTGACCTTCGAACGGAAGATCGGCGTATGGTCTTGAGCATGAAAGCTACGGGCAGTGCCGGAGATCTTGGCCGGACCAGTTCGGGCCCCGGAGGATCGGTTGCCCCGCCGTCCTATGATGATGACGAGCGTGGTGGCAAACGAGGCGGCAAGAAGGGCGCCAAGAAGGGCAAAGGCGGCGGCAGACGCGGTGGCGAGGATGATATGGAAGACCTCGTTGGACGCCGAGGCTACGCAACCGGTGGCGCAACCATTGGTGAGCGCTTAGGATTGCTGAAAGGCTTCGAGCTTGGCCGTGAAGAAGACGAAGAAGATGCAACTGAACCAGCGGCCGAAGAAGAAACTCCGGAAGAAGAATGATCTTCTAGTTGATTAAGAACCGAGGGCGAAGAAAGAAATATTCTTCGCCCTCTACTTTTTTGAGACCCAATGAGAATCGCGATAACGGGTGGCATAGCGGAGGGAAAGTCCACTGTCTTAGGGTATTGCAAAGACGCTGGATATTCCACCTGCTCCGCCGATCAAGTGGCCAAGGAGGTTTTTGAATCTTCGGAAGTGCAATCCAAAGTGGCAGAGCTCTTCGGTCTCTCGATCCCAACTAGGGATGCCGTTCGTAAAGCGATAGCGGCTCAGCCGGCTCTTCGAAGAAAGCTAAATAGCATCACTCATGAACTGATAATGACAAGGGTTCTTGAGCGAAGCGATATGTTTGCGGAGATCCCTTTACTGGTCGAAACCTGCACACAACATTTTTTTGACCGCGTTTGGGTGGTCACCTGCGGCGAGGACGAGCAGAAAAAAAGGCTAGCCGCGAGGTATTCGGAAGCCGAAATAGCTTCAATGTTAGGGACACAGTTACCAACTAAAGCAAAAACTCCATTTGCCGATGTGATCATCCGAACGAACTTGGACGAGAGAACCGTCAAGCGATATGTGCTTGAAATAGCCAAAAAGCAGCTTGGGGATATACGGTTTTAGTTAGATCGTGATATACTCCTGCGGGCTAAATCGAACGGACAGCCAACGTAAGCGCTTTCAAAAGCTTAGGCTGGGCTTAAATTTCAGAATAGGGTTTTGAACCTCGCCGTTCGTGAGTTGGATAAGTAAGGAGGATTCGGTCAGAGTGAGGCGTTTCTTAAGAACGAAAACAGGCAAGACGATTTGTCACATCGTCGTGCTAGCAATGGTTTTGCCATTTATTAGTTATCTGTCATCTTCGCGAGTAGTCGCGCAGATCCAGGTAAAGCCACAATGGGCGGTCGTGCCGTTTGTTAACGGTCAACCGGGCGGAGGCGGCGGTGATTATGGGAATTTGGCAGCGCAGTCGGTTTACGATGAGCTTGGCAAGACCCAGGATTACGATTTGATCCCGATCGAATCGGTTGTAACCACCACTCAGTCATTGTCGCTGACAACTCCTGTCACAGATCCGACTAGCTTGCTCCGGCTTGCGCAGGAACTGGGTGTTACAACTCTGGTCACCGGCAAGATGGTTGGCTGGACGATTAAGAATGTTGGCGGCGGCAAGCAAGCCGATGTCGGCATTCAAGTCACAGTGAGGGACGTTGCTTCTGGCCTGCCCGTTAACGGGGCCGCCATTGAAGCCACTTCTGCTGTGCGATCTAGCAGCACCCCTCAGGACACTATGATCCAAGAGGCTCTTGCTCAGGCTTCGTCTCAAGCCGTTTCCAAGATCCAGTCACAGATTCTTCCCAATGCGACGGTCTTAAACACCCGAAACAATGAAGGCTTGATCAACCGAGGCGCCCGAGACGGATTCCTCGATGGTCAGCAGGTTATCGTTTCCAGGGCGCGTGAAGAAGTTGCGACCGCTTCCATTTTTGGAACGGAGCCCGACAGCGCAAACATCCGAATCATCCGACAGTTCAAGGGCATTCAGCCTGGTGATAAGGTCCGAGTTGTATTCGCTGTTCCTGATCTAGTGATGACCGGGACACCTGGTGCCGGCAACAATAAATTTATAGTGAAACAAGCGCCGGGACATATCAACGCGGCAGCGGTGATTTCAACGGGATTGGTTCTTGGTGCGGTGGCATTCTTGCTTACCGGCGGCCGGAGCAACTCGAATAATGCAGTAGATAACGTGCAAGCGCAAGCTACCGTATTTCCGACTTCTTCAGGCAATCCAGTTATTCAAATCTCTTGGCGGCTGGATCCGTTCTATCGCAACAGCAACAACGTGCAGTGGCTGATCTTCCGAAATGACTTGGGACCTTCGCCTGCTCAGGTGCAAACCGGCAGCGCGGGCTCGGTTTTCGACGATACGACGACGAAAACCTTCACGGCGGCAACGAATGAACCTCTTATCAACTCGTTAACTTGTATAAATGCCCCTGGCGATCAGTCTTTCACAGGAGTTCCCGGCATACAGGTAGGAACGCCCTATCTGTATCAAGTAGCTGGCGTGTACCAAGTGCTGGAAATTGATATTCCTGGAATTACCACCGGAGGCACAGCAACGGCGGGAGCCACAGGTGGCGTAACAGCGGGAACCACAGGTGGCGTGACCGCGGGAACAACTGGCGGCGTGACCGCGGGAACCACAGGCGGTATTACTGCGGGAGGCACTGGCGGTATAACTGCTGGAGGCACAGGCGGGCTAACAGGCCTCCACCAGCGGCCAAGTCTCAGGCCCAGTTTTCGGCCGCAACCGCTTACGGCAACGACGACTGGAACGACCGCAACTACAACTGGAACGACAGCGACGGCGACGACGACTGGAACGACTCAGACGAGCACGGGACAGGTCACTACCACGGGAACCTTCTGCTACTTCGTTTCGGCAACAACGACTGCCGTGGGATATGCAACGGCTCTAGGGCGGACAACCGCCGTATCTCCGACTCTGAATCAGTCGATTACAAGCTACGTTCCGTTTACATTCACCTCTTTGGTGACTGCAAACACCCCAATCACATTGGCGTATGTAGTTCAGATATTCGCTGGTTCGGCCCCCTTGTTCCCCAAATCGTCAACTATTACATCGGCTGAGCTAGTATCGGCCGATCAAAATAACCTCAGCATCTCGTTCCAGCCAAGGTTTTCTGGTGATACGCTCCAGCAATTCATCATCGACCACTTTGGGTCCACGTCCTCTACTGTTTGGTGGAGAGTGGGAGCGAGGAACGTCGAAGATTTTCCTGGGCCTTTGCCGGATCCGTTCACGGGCCTGCGCTATATTTTTAGTCCAGCGTCTTCCTTTGTGATTCCTACGACGACTCCTAAGAAGAAGAAGACTAAATCCACGACCACAACAACAACGACAACGTCGCATAATTCCAAAGGTCACACAACTACAACCTCGACAACTAAAACGTCTGCTACGAAGGGGAGCACCACGCCCGTAACAACGGCTCACCACTAGTTAAGGATGAAACGTAGGTTGAAGTGAACTAACAATAGGGCCCATCCCCGTCAATTGACTGGGATGGGCTTGAGTCCCACTAAAAAGCAATGAAAAAATTGGCCAGAAATTTTGCAATAATTCTCGCACCTGTAGCACTGGCGGTCCCAGCAGCCGCTCAAACTAACATCGGCACCCTCGGCGGTATTCGAGTTATAACGGGCTTGGAAGGCAGCCCTCCAGATTGGTTCACGGAGTGCACCGATCCGGCAAACATGATGCCGTTATCAAATCCTTACGTCACAAATTCGGTTGCCAACGAACTGATGTTTGGTACGGTGGGCGCAGGTGGAACTTGGACTTCGGGTGGTGGAACGACAACGCCTACGGCAACGACTGCCATCAGCCCGTGTTTTTTGTCCCCCAATGGCCCATATACCATGCAGAACTCGGGCAGGTTTTGCTTTTCATATGGCAGCTATTTTGCGGGCGGCGGCCAATTGTTTCCGCAGGGTGTTGGCTCTATTCAACAGTACAGCCCCGGTTTTCACGATGCTGCGATGGCCCTTAACTACGGTGCTCCATCAACTCCTGGCGACTGTTTTGCAAACTTTGTACAGGATGGCGGCACGCCTCAGTATTTCGGATCAACCGTCGGTTTATTCTATAGGGGCGAAAGCAACCGTTACGTAACCCTTGACGGTACGGTTGGCAGTTTCGGCATTGTGCTTCAGATGGAGTTGGTCGCTGACGCGATTCGACTGCGTTGGACCTGCACGAATAATTCGACCGCGCCTCATACCCTTTCGCTATGGTTTGCATCTGGGATCGACATGCTGACCGATCAGAGTGCCAAATATTGGCAGGGGACATACGTGCGAGGGAATTTCGGCAGTCCTTATCTTGACCCCAATCAAAACATTTATTATGGGCCCGACCAAGCGGGAGAGCCCCCCTTCTATATCGACGGCCTTACTAATCCAACGGGCTTGCCGGGAAGGCTTAGTAGAGATGAGGTACCGGCCCCGGAAGGTTACCAAGGCATTTACGTTTACCTACCAGTCGGTAGGCCCCCTGTAACAGATAGCGACTATAACCTGAATACCGACCCCGTCGACTTTCCTAGTTATGTAGATCTCGTCTTCGGCGAGAGCGATCCTTTTGGCATGAGGATCGAGACGAAACCGAGTTCCTCCACTAAAGACGTTGTCACCACAAATATTCCAAATAGTGCCTATGAAGTTACACTTGGTAAGCACTACTTCATCTTGGATGGAGACTTGTCACAGTCTTCGCCAATCATGCAACCCACCGCGCTGATTCCTGATACTGGATTCCTGGACACCCCGGCCTTCATCATCAAATACAATCCGGTTTCCATAAACCCTGGCGCAACGGGCCAGATTCTCAATTATGTGCGCTCCACCTGGGGTAACTCAAGTTACACGCTGCCGTTTGGCGCTGTGGTTGATGCCCCTTCCGTCGTACAAGAAGGATCCCTCGATTATAGCGGTAAATCTACAACGCCGCAACCTGCCGATGGGCTCATTAATAACCCGATGAAGATCCGGGTCTGGATCGACAACGTCGGCGGCAACGTAACCTCTGGTTATGGCGTCACCAATAAAGAGTTCGAGCTGGACCAAGTTCAGGTCAACCTCACTTTTGGCGTACCAGGGATCACCATTACAAGTGCTGGTGGAGCAACTCAAACGATTACGAAGATCTTGCCGAGGACGACAGGGTTCGTGGACTTTACAGCAGTAGTTGGATCCCAAGTTGTTGGCCAGGTTCCTTATACAGTAACCATCAACACAGTTCCCATTAACACCAAGGTGCTTAATGGAACGTTCGAAGTCTCCGGCCGTCCTCGTCTGGAACTTCACAACGGGGCAAATCTGATTACCGCTCCCTACGTCTTCCAGGATTCTTCTTGGATCGACATTCTCTCCAACTTCGTGGCACCCACCATTCCCGGAGCTTCCGTGCAGACCTACATTTGGGATGCCAACCGTCAGGGCTATGATATCAGCCTTTCCGCTTCGAGAGGAAATTCCATTTGGGCTGTTTACAATAACCCCACCGGGAAACCCGTGTTCGCAGACTTCAATGGCACTCCATCAATTACAGCCTCATTTGATGACACTACGCAGCAAATAGAGCTCAAGCCCGGCTGGAACATGATTGCCAACCCATTTGATCTGGAGTTCCCAATTAACGAGATCAATGGCGTTGCCGCATCGAACTCTTCTCAGGTCTATACCTATAACGAACTGGTTGGTCTTGGGTACCTTAGCGGCTATGCTGCCGCCTGGGATCCGGTTGGGCAAGCATATGGCTACATAGATGGCAACACCGGAAACCTTGAGCCGAATACCGGCTATTGGGTCGATAACCTTCTGCAAAATGACATAACCATCGCGTATCCTCCGCTATTTAGTGAGGCCACCCCTGGTTCCAGTAACAGAGCACCTTCTGCTCCCATTGGCGTTGGCGAATGGGTGCTGCAGTTGAACGTCGCGGAGGGCCTTGTCTCTGATATAGGGAACAGCCTTCGAACTGTCAATAACATGCGCGAACTTCCCACCGCTACTATTTACAAAGTTCCCATGGCACCGACCCAAAAGCTAGAACTGGCTTTTGTAGGAGCGAACGCGCAAGGCAAATCTGTGCTGCTACATCAAGCGGTTGCTGTGACGAATACTTCGTACGTGTGGAATGCGGTGGTGAACTCTCAAGAACCGGGCAATATCTCGGTCTCATGGCCCCAGATAACTACCGTGCCTGCAAAGTTCGGAGTGCTCTTAGTCGACAAAGTGAACGGAGTGGTTGTTGATATGCGACAGTCGCCTTCTTACACCTACACTGAGGTGACCCAGACGAGTCAAAGGCAGTTCCAGATCGTTGTTAAGCCGATTACGACAGGTGCGATTGTAACATCCATCGCCTCGGCCCCAACGAACCTAGGCACAAAGCATGAGGAACAGATCTCTTATAAACTGGCGGTGGCAGCGACAACTACTTCCAAGATTTATACGGCGACTGGAGTTCTCGTTGCGACTCTCCACTCGAACCGAGCCGACAAGGTCGGAGTCGGTGTGGACCTTTGGAATATGGAGAACACCCTTAATAAAGCCGTTGCTCCAGGAAGCTATACGGTGAAGATCAGTGCGGTTACCGCCACCGGCGTCGAGGAGACGAAGACGGCAGTAGTCGTGATCAAGTAAGGCAGTAGAGGCTGGAAAAGCTTAGGACCCCTTAACCCGGGGTCCTAACAAATTAAAAGTTAGTTTGAGTGGGTATGCGGTTTTTAACAGCGCTGGTTTTGTGCCTCGTTCTAGTTGGAGCGGCACTGTGCGCGGCCAACACTGGCATTATTCAACTATCCAGCTTCCCCACTATGGAAGTGGCCGATGGCCACACACCGATTAGCATCGATGCCGAAGTCAGAGATTCTAGCGGTAAGCCCGTGCCCGATGGCACGCCGGTTGTCTTTGAGACTAACCTGGGGTCATTCCAGAATCCCCTTGTTGTTACAAAAAATGGCGTGGCGCATGCCCATCTCATAGCAGGCTCTACAGCGGGCGTTGCCACCATTACCGCTGCCTCAGTTTCCTATGGCGCTTCCTCCACATTGGATTACACATTTGTTTCTGATCGAAGTATGCTCAGCAAGGCCAAAGAGTATATCGAGGTCACCGGTGACAAGAAGCTTAGCTACAGTTTCGACCAAAAAATTGTAAATGCCGATGGCATCAAGCGGACCGCCTACTTGCGCTACCGCGATATCGGGATCTATGCCGAAAGCCTACAGTTCGATGTCAGCAACTACACGGTAAAAGCCCATCACGCCACCGTCAAGATTGGGAAGACCCAGCACGATTACGGCGATCTTATATTTATCCTCAATAAGCGAGAGGGATTCGGAACAACCACTTACAAAAAGCCGGCTGATGGGGTTGAACCGGAAGGACGTATGTTCAAATTCGTCCAATCGGATAAGTTAGAGGACACCTACGGAATCGCGGAAATCAAAGGAACAGAGCCCAGCCAGCCTAACGGCGTGATTGATCCTGGAATGTTCCGGTTCGACCCGCTTCTTACCACGACCACCGAAATCACCGCCAAAAAACTAACGGTTTTCCCGACTAAGAGGATCATTTTTGAAGCTGCTGCCGTTTACATGGCCAACACTCGAGTCATGAAGGTCCCGCTCTATCAGTTGGACCTTGTAGGGGAGCCGAAGCTGTTTTCTGATCAGATCTTAAGCGTAAACAATAGCCAAATCGCTTTTAACTACCCATACTATCTCCAGTTGAAGCCAGGCGTTACTAGCTTATTTAGATTAGAAACAGGCGCAGCCGACAGCACCGGTATGGTCGCTAACCGAGGCTTATTCCTTAACTACGAATACAACTGGAACAAAGGCGACGACATGCAGGGGGGCTTAACTCTGGAGGGCCTCGGCAGAAACGACTGGGGTCTTAAGGGGCAGCAATCTTGGCATTTTAATAACGGAGGGTCGCTCTCTACACTGCTGGAGTTGCCATCGCATCAAAGCTTATATGGCAGTGTTACCGCCGCCCAACCCTTTAAGGGCTATGAGCTAACGGCGGATGCCTCCGCCGGACACACGCTTGTCGGCACCCCCTTCGATTCTCAAAACTATAACGTGTCCCTTGAGAAAAACTCGTTTAAGATCGGAAATTTCCCCGCGAACTTTTACGTTGGCCTTGAAGCCTACAGTAACTCCACCCAAGAAACTGGCTGGTTCTCGGGAATCTCAACCGAGCTTTCTCCGGTCCTGCAACAGAAGATCTCGGACAGCCAAACTGCGGTCGGTCCGCAGTTCAGGGGCCAATCTCAATCCATCAAACTTGGCGCCACCACCATGAACGCCTCGTTTTCGGTTGCGAAGTTGACGGGGCACAATACGCTGGGTGGCCTTACCTACGATGGCAACCTGACTTTCAACCGGGATTTCGGCAAATTTCTCACTTCCGTCTTGAGTTACAGCTATACCGAAGATGGATTTGATAGCTCCCTTCTCGGCAGGCAGCAAGTAAGCCTTCAGTCCACCTTGCATAAAGGCAAGGCTCGCCTCGATTTTATGGGGATCCAGGGGATTGACGGCGACCATAGCTCATACGATTTAGAAGCGTCTTATCAAATGACTCGAGTGTGGAGATTGGGTTACGGTTATCAACAGGAGCGCTATTTTGGCTCCAACTACGCCGACTTCGATCTCATCCTTGGGTACCGTATTGGATCTAAAGAATTTGGCCTTGTCTGGTCTCAAAAACTTAAGCGGATTGGATTCCAACTCCTTGGCACGCCGCTTAACTAGCCTCCTCGTGCTCTTGCTGGCAACGTTCGCCGGCGCACAGCCGTTTGGAGCGTTCGGCTATCACGAACCCACCGATGTGGCTGGATTCATCTTGGGCCGTGATGGCTTTCACGTGAATGCGGCGGGGGCGCTTCAGTTCCGGTATGTCCAGCCATACACCCAGTGGAAGTGTACGGACTTGGCTGATAGCCGCGTCGCCGCGGTCGTTAGCACAAAGGGCCTTTGCCCCCGAAAGGTCAAGATCGACCTCGTTAGCCCGGGCTTTGAGTTGTTCTTCGAAACGGGCTTCTCGTTCATCGTTAATTCAAAAAATAGCCCCTATCTCACCTGGCCGGATGGCAGCGTCGGCCCCGATGTGCCGACTCCGCCCATTCCATGGGTTTTGATCTCGTTCAAGGATTCTCAACCGCCAGTTCTGATTTCGTTTCCTTCCGGCAGTTGCTCCGTCCGCATGAGCGGGACGACCGGTGCCTGGACTATTAGAAGCGTGGATGTCGATCCTCATTGGCTGCACATTGTGGCTCCGCTTGGGGACACGGGAGTGGCGACTTCCACGGCCGCCGAGCTTGGCGCTCTTGTTCAAAAAGTGAACCCCAACTTGGATATTTGGTGCCAGAACGAGCCCGTTCTTAAATCCATGGAGACACAGTCGGATGCGGTATCGGTTACTGGAATTTGGCATTACGACCGGCCCGGAGCAATCATTCCGGAAGCAGCCCTGTTCGCTGCTCTTAATGGCTATCAGTTGGAAATAAAGTCCCCAACTCGCGACTTGAACGCCCCGAACCATGCCGGCCCCGTTGTAGTTTCGAGTGGTTCTGACCTTGTCATTCGCTTTCCGATTCAAGAGCTGAAGCCCGGTAGGGCGTTGGCTAATGGCATGCCTATTCTGCATATGAATGCCCCTAAGGATCTGGGAGACATATCTTCGATTTGGTCATTGGCGCTCACAAACCTCATTGCCTCTTGCGATAGGAGAACGAGGGATGCAGTACCCGCACTGGTTAGTCGCTATGTAGCAGAGAGTTCCATTCAAGCGGAACCCTTTACCCGCCAACAAGTTCCCTATGACGAATCGGGAACCGGGATGGATCAAGCCGCTGCCTTCGCCCTGCTGCAACAATCGCAGACGGCAGCGGGCGGGCTAATGCGTCAGACCAATCCTTTCATCCTTTCCCTGATGCTAAGGCGCGGCTGGGACCGTTGGCTGCTGGAGTGTCCGAATGACGCCATTTCAAGAAGAGCAAGTGCAATCGCTTCAATAGCGCTTGCCCTTGCGGGAGATACGAACTCGAGGCTGCAAGCGGGGATGTTGGAAGCGGGGATGGCGGCGGAACAAGGGCAGAACTTGTGGCAATGGCACCGTGGCATTGCTGAAAAAAAGCAGTTCTTGGAGCCTGTCGAGGATTGCCGCCGGACCCTTTTCCTAGTTCCCGAAGCCAAGGACCCGTTTGTTCAGGTGTTAGAAGGAGACTTACACGTGGTAGCCGATTCCCCTGTTCTCGCCACGTCGGATCCTCTAAGTGTCAGCGTGCACTGGACAAACGAGGACACAAGGCCGCAGGAACTGCTTTTCCTAACCGGCTCCCAACTTAAAATCACCCAGGGCAGAAACATACTGACAATGGCCACGCGGTTAGAAAAGGAAGGCTATTACGCGCGGGCGCTCCCTGCGGATTCGGGCGTGACCGAACTCTATTTAAGCGCTATACCTGCGCTTTCGCTTCCGGACTACGCCCCTCCTCCGCCTTATTCAGAAGCGCTGCGTTAGGCAGATCTGTGTTGTAGTGGAGACCTACGCTCTCGCGCCTTGCGATGGCTCCCGAGATCACGCATTCCGCCGCTTGCAACAGGTTTAGGGTTTCGGCTGGGTGCGGCGAGAAGGCAACTTTTGGAAGTCTTGCGTATTCGACGAGCAGCTTTGAAACCGTGTGTTGGGCCTCAGCGAGGCCGACATTGGTTCGAACGATGGCGACCTTGTCGGTCATCGTCTTTTGCAACGAACGGCGGATGCGCACGGAGTCCTCTTCCGGAATGGTTTTCGTGGGAGGGTGCGTAGGAGCAGCGCCGGAAGATGACGTCAGTTCCGCTTCGCCTGCCGATCGGGCAAACACCATGGCTTCGAGCAGGCTGTTGCTGGCCAGGCGATTTGCCCCATGAACGCCGGTGCAGGCCACTTCTCCCGCTGCAAATAACCCCTCAATCGATGTGCGCCCTTCGAGATCGGTTTTGACTCCGCCGCACGAGTAGTGCTGTGCAGGAACGACGGGGATCCAGTCTTTGTAGATCTCCAGCCCAATCGTTTGGAGCCGCTCGTAGATGGTGGGGAACTCGTGTTTGATCTCCTCCTTGGGCAGGTGGGCGAGATCCAGGTAGAGGCACCATGTGTTCAGCTTTTTCATTTCAGCTTCCATGGCGCGGGCGACGACATCCCTGGGAGCGAGCTCCAGACGCTCGTCATAGTCGTACATGAACCTTTCGCCGAGATGATTCCTCAGCGTGGCGCCCGCTCCGCGGGCGGCTTCGGTAATGAGGAAGCTCCTCATTTGCGGGTGGTAAAGGGTGGTGGGGTGGAACTGCATGAACTCCATGTTCTGGATCACCGCCCCCGCCCTAAATGCCAAGCCAATGCCGTCGGCAGTGGCGACGGCAGGGTTTGTGGTGTGTTGGTACAGCTTTCCGCACCCGCCGGTGGCTAGCATCACAGCGTTGGCGAAAAACGCTCGCTCGCCGAGGCCTTCCAGCACGGCGTTCACGCCGATGCATTTGCCCTCGGCTGTGATTAGGCCTGTAGCGAAGGCATGCTCGAAAATACGGATGTTTGGCGTCGCGGCAACCGCTTCGGAAACGGCCCTTTCCACTTCCCAGCCGGTACGGTCCATGTGGTGGACGATCCGATTTCGGCTATGGCCACCCTCGCGTCCGAGGGCGATGTCCCCCGAGTTGCTGGTATCGAAATGGGTGCCGAGGCTGAGCAGCCAATCGATGGCGCCTTCGGCGTTTTGGACCAGAAATCTTACGGCTTCCGGATCGCAAAGTCCGGCTCCAGCAATGAGGGTGTCTTGCTCGTGAAGCTTCCACGAATCGGCTTCGCCGATCGCGGCGGCAATGCCGCCTTGAGCATAGCTGGTGTTGGCATCGGTGATTTCGGATTTTGTAAGGACGGCTACGGAGCCGCGTTCGGCGGCTTTGAGAGCGTAGGTTAGCCCGGCTAAGCCGCTGCCGATGACTACGAAATCGAACCTCTCTGACTTCATGGCTTGTTCTACGAGTTGTTGGGATTGTGTCGTGGTCCTGGTGTCTAATTGCGCCAGGTTACGCCGGAAAGACGGAGCTTGAACCTGATTGTGGCGAATTCCGGCGTATTATGGCGCGGCCAGATTGTTGCCAGAATAGTCTGGTTTTGAAGCTATTGTGGCGGATCGCGGCGGATTATGGCATTGGGTCTAGGTTCAAATCGCGAAGGTTGCGAAAAAATGATCCGCTGGATTCTTCTTTTACCTGCTGTTTGGAAGGGTTCATGGAAAAGTAGACGATTGCCGGGGTATTTAATGGTTCCGAGTTGGCCCTTTATTTACGATGAGGGGATCTGCTACGTGTGCCTACCTTAGACCCGGCTGGAACCGTGCAAGAAGCTGGCATGGCGATGTCAGGGCCATTGCCGCAGGGGGGTACGGTAACTCCGCCAGGCGCGGCAACACTGTCTAAGGTGACACTTCCTGTAATGCCTCCACCAATGGCCACAGAGGGCGCGCTGGTCGTCACGGAAATAACATTCGGTGGCACGGCATAGCAAACAGAGTAGAGACTTATGCCATCGGGGTCGTTCAAGCAAGCAAACGGTTGCCGCTACAACTTATTCTCAGGCACACTAACTTTGGCTCATCCAGCAAAATTGCCGCTTAATTTAGTTGCAAATCTCTAGGGCGTAACTGTGAACGTGCCAGTGGCATTAGCGCCATTTAGTGAGGCGGTCACGGATATGGGAGTTGATACTTTCGGCTCGTTCGGCGTCACTTTGAATAAGACTGAAGTCGCTCCGGCTGGCACCGTAACAGTGGCGGGAACGTTGCCGATCGCCGCATTTGTAGCGGTGAGAGTTACAACGGTTGCCGTCTTCATAATCTGCGGAACAGTAACCGTACCGATGATCGATTGCCCACCCGCGACTCTGGAAGCGCTGAATTTCAAGCTACTGGCTCCAACCGGCTTCGTAACCGTTATGGTGGCCGCCTTCGAAATACCGCCATACGTGACAGTAATCGTCACGGGAGTTGACGAGGCAGCAACCCCGACAACAGGAAAGAACCTGGCACCCGTATTGGGTTCGATTATTACACTGGCTGGAACGGTTAAAACGCTTGGGTTGGAGCTTGTCACCGTCACGCTCGCGGCGGGAGTTCCTGCCCACCCGTTAAGGGTTACTTCACAGTATTGGTAGGCGTTATCAGCCACGGTAGGAGCCGCAGTTTGGATCGAGGCCAAAGACGCCGGATTTATGGTGATTGGAAAATATTGCGTCGACCCATTATAGGTGGCGGAAACATAGACCGTTTTTGTCTGGGCCACTCCAAAAGTGGAGACAGAAACCGTTAAAGATGTCGTCCCGGCAGGCACCGTAAGCGTGCCGGGAACCTTCGCGAATTGGGGCTGATCCACGGCAAGCGAAAACGTTTCGGCGGTAGCAGCAGGCTTCAAAAGTGTTATCGCGCCGGACGCTACATTCCCGGCCACTACGGAAGAGCTGTTCATGGCGAACCACCAGTTTGTCGCTGTTTCGTTTAAATAAAACGTGTAATTAGAGCCCCCGATCTCTTCCCAAGGGTCTGTTGAAGCTTGAACCGCAAAAGAGTTGTTGGCTTTCTCCACCGTCGTGTTGTAAACACAACTTCCGGAAGTTGATCCGGTTGTGAAATTAATCCGTTGCATGACGTTGTCATTTGGAACGTCGACGGCGAAGTTCGCAGGCGCCGGGCCGTTAAGGCTAACCGTTACCGTCGTGGGCGTCCCGGATTGGAAGATAGCCGGATTGGTCGTAACACTCTGGATCTGCGGAGGCAATACAGCAACCACGGCCGACTGGTAGGAAGTCGGAAACTGGAAGATGACGTTGCAGTTATACAAATACGCGGTGGGGGGCGCAACGAAAGAAAACGAGGCCGTTTTCGCGCCCGGCGTAACCGTAACCCACTGAGGAAGGGAGGCCACCGTGGGCGCGGTTCCGGTGTATTGATAGTAGGATGAAGAGCGTGCCGTAACGTAGACGGCGACTCCACTTGCCGGAGCTGCTTCGGGAAGGGTGATAGTCCCTTTGACGGTTTGTCCGCCAATCACCGAGGGCGCGGATAAAACGACCGTTGGTCCGGGTGTCGGCGACACACTTTCAACCGTCGATCCCCATCCGTTCGGATCGCTGTTCATGTAGGAGATTCTGGTGTTGAAGAATTCCAAGTCTGATTTATTACTTGCCAGGAGCAAGTTGTCCCCGGCGGTAAGGGCCTGAGCGAGGATGTTTCCGGAATCAAGCACCGTGCTGAAGTCGAGGCCCGTTAGACTCGGGTTGAACTTGGAAACAAAGGCGTAAGGCGTGTCGGCGTCGGCTGGGATTTGGCTTAGCGCAGCTCCCGAAGTCGTTGGGAAATCGAAAGAAAGGGTTTCGCCGGTGACGAGGACGTCTCCCTGAGAGTCGACTGCTAAACTTTTGAATGTTTCAGCGGCTTTAGCTCCGTGAGGCAACGGCGGCGCGGCGCTTCCGCTCAGGTAACTCGCCGCCAAAACCTGTTTTAAATCTGAAGACAAAACGGCGACATAGATCGCGCTTTGGGAATTTTTTGCAGTTGCCTGAAACGCGCCTGCCGAGGTGCTGATCGCGCCGGTTGCCGTAAACGCCACAACTGGCTCATCGGAGGCATTTATTGCCAATCCAACAGGCATCATCGAATAATTTGATGTTAAATGGAGGGGCAAATCGGTTGCGGCGGTTACCTGCAAAGTGTTCGGGGCGACGTGAGCCAAGAAGGCGTTGCCACTTGTAAAAGCGCTGCCCGCTGTTGCCTGTGGAACGGCAGGCGTGTTTTGGTATTCGTCTGTGCCGGCAACATAGATCCCGCCTTTGCTGTCGAGGGCGATACCCGTTGGCACGCAGGTTATTCCGGAAACGCCGCCAGTTTCATTTATGTATTGGCTCGAACGCAGGGTTTGGAAGTCCCAATTCACTTCCGTGAGAAAGGCGTCTCCCGCGACATAAGAGGGGCCGGTAGTGGTGGGATAAAGAGCGTTCTGGGTCTGCCCGGTAAGCCAGATATTATCGCTGGGGTCTAGCGTTAGAGCTGCGGGTGTTCCAGGGCCAAGGCTTGCGCTATGAAGCAAAGCGGTGCCATCGGCAGAAAGCAGAGTCAAGAAAATTGCGCTGGTGGTGTTCTGGGGCGCGGACGCATTCCAAAAGGTGCCCGCGTTAACGGTCGGAACGTTACCGATACCTGTTATGGCGAAGTTGCCGTGGCTGTCCAGCTTCATCGCGGTGGGCATGTTTTCGAACTGATAGGGGGCACCCGCAAAATAGGTTGCAAAGTCTATATGGCCGGTGGTGGAATCGATCACGGCGAGGACGGTATCCAAATCTCCATAGAATTTTGTCTGGTAAGACCCCAGAGTTACGGGGAAGCTTGGGGAACTGGATTGACTTGTGGCGATGGCGATGTTGCCGTTGCTTGTTTCGGCGACACAGGTGCTGGATTGGTTGTCGGAGTTCAAGGGATAGAAATAGCTTGAGAAAATGAGTGGGTCTATGACCAATTCGCGGCTGCGGTCATAGTTGCCGGCGATAAATGTTGCCGCGCCGTTCTTGGCGGCGATGTGACATGCAACCTGGACGCGTTTGGAGCCGATCTGCTGGTATGCAAGCAGGCCCCTTTCTTCCAGCGTTCCTTGGGAGGTCTTCACTAAGAGGTTTCCGTTCGAGGCCACGTGGACGCCTTTCGCGCCATCGAATTTCATAGCAACCTGCGAAAGATCGGCGCCGGGTTTAACTAACAAGTCGTAGCGAGGAAGGCCCTTGTCGAGATAGTAGCGAACGAATACGCCCTTGTAGATCTCCGAAGTGCTGACCTCGGCATATCGATGAACATGGGTTCGCCATTTGCTCGGGTCCTTGCCTAGGAGATAGTTGAAATCTCCTTTTTCTTGTCGTAGACCGCTTGCGATCGACGTTTGCGCGTTTCCGAATCTTAGGCGTACGACGTCGCCCTTCAGCTTGCCGTTACTTACCTTGTGAAGGTCGATGACGGCCCCATCTTTCGTAAGCCAAAAGTTTAATCCCGGCCTTTGCAGAAGGAACTGAACGTGCGAATCCCACTGGCCCTTGTTTTCTACAAAATCATCGTTTAGGCCCTTAAGTTGAGTCTTTGGAGTTTGTGCTGCCGAGAAGCAGGCAAGTGCGAACAACAACAAGGGTAAAAGCGGCCGAGCAATTTTCAAGACGGAATCCTCCCGATAACAGGGGGTGATCCATGCAAGTACTGTTCCTTACACTAATAGTTAAGGATGGAACTGGTAAAGAGACCAGGGGTTTTTGATTTTTGATTTTGGATTTCAAAGTGCCTAAATGCGATGGGATAGGTCATCGAGTTCAGGCTTCGTTAGGGAAAGGAGTCTCCACATAAACTCCGGTCTCCAATCGACAATCGAAAATTCCCTTAAAGGCTCATCTTAACAAGCAGCGGATAGGCCCCGTCATCCAACAAGACGGCCCGGATATAAATGCGGATGCGGTCCTCTTGCTTAACCTCATCAGGCTTTTTTAGCAGTTCCGGAAACTCCTTAGGATTAAGCGAGTTTGCCATTGCCTGCAATTGCCCTTTATTAAGGGTCTTCGTGATAACGTCGTACATGTCATCCACGTCGTCATCTAACAGGTTTGCGCGTAGGGCCACGGCTACCATTGAAGAGGAATAGAGAGAACTTATGATGGCAGGTGAAGGTACTGCGCCCTTGTCGGCAGCGGCAGATATAGCATCATCGACTTTGGATTCCAGCGTGAGCATCGCCTTGTATTGAACGGTTAGCAGATCGTGCGCCCGGGCTCTGCATTTCTGAAGGGTCTTCAAAATGGTCTTTAGTTGGTCCTTGGTCATAAGGATGGGCAAAACCATGTTGTAGACCTCGAGATCGTGCAGTTTCGCCTTGAATTTTGTAAGCGCGGCCTCCTTTTCAGTATCCGTTTGCCCATGGGCGACCATGGGGGCACAGGCGCCCAAAACCAAAACGAATGCAATTAAAAGCTTTCTCATGAAATTTGATCCTTATTTCTCCGGTCCGCAGAACTGGACGCGGAGTCATCCGCGCCGGTTACGGCAAAGTCGCCTAGACTGACCAACATTGCCGCTGCCATTGTTTGGCAGTATACAAAGATTGAGCCTATAACAGCGACGCAGAGCCATTGCCAAAAGGTTAGCTGCGTTTGTTTTTCGGCGCTGGAAAAGAGTGTGATGAGGCCACCGAGCAGAAGGGCCGCCGAGCCTACAAGCAGCAAGGTGCCGTTTAACTTGCGGTAGGCCGGCCTAATTTGCTTGAGCCTTATAAGCAGTTGGGGGGCCCGGCGCCACTGCCATATTCCGTAGCCGAACCATATTAAAAAAAGCGCGGCTGCAACCATGCATCGGTAATTTACCGGTCAGCGGTTGGTATCCTGTTACCGGTTTGGTTCTTGTATTCGGCACGATTTGCCTAGACCGGGTTCGCCGGGTTCCATTGCTGCCTTCGAAGGGGCATTATGTTGAGGTCACTGAGCAAGAGATATTGCTCGGCGGCGAGGCCGCTAATTCCGCAAACGCCCTGCTTCGTTGGGGCGACGCTATCGAGCTTTACGGCAACTGCCTTGGCCAAGGCATCGATGCCGATCTGATTTTAGAACTGGCGACCACGAAAGGCCTGCCAACGGATCAGCTTTTTAATGGGCCCGTTTCGCCGCCTGTGTGTGATATTTACGTGACCCCCGATGGAGAGCGCACCATGTTTGGAGCGGGCTTTTCTACTTCTGCATCCATTACCGATGCGCGGAATGCTCATTACAAACCGGGGAACTGGTTTACGGCCGATCCCAATTTGGTTGCTGCTTCTCGGGATGCGGCTCGGCTGGCACTAGAAAACGGGATGCTCGTTTATCTTATGGATTTCGTCGAGGATGGCGACCCCATAGCTCCCAACACTTTTTGGCAAAGCAGCACGGACTGGGTGGGGTTTCAGGGCAACACCCAAAAGAATATGGAGTGGGTGAAGAAGTGGGTGAACAAGTTCGGCTGCTTTACCATTCTGAGCGATGGCCCCAACGGGTTTGTGGCTGGTTCGCCAACGTTGCGGACGCGCTCTTACCCGCCTTTTCCTTGTCCGGTTTTGGTGGACTCAACCGGGGCTGGGGATATTTTTCGGGCGGCGATGCTGCATGGGTTGTCGCAGGGTTGGGAGATCCACCGCTGTTTGATGTTTGCCTCGGCTGCCGGTTGTTTGAAGTGTGGGCACTTTGGGGCGAACACCTACGTGCCAACCATTGAGGAGATTTGGGGGCACGTGGAAGCGAACCCGGAAGTGAGCGAGCATTATTGTTAGGGGTGAGTGACGTGTGACGGGTGAACTGGTTGGGGGGAGAGGTTAAGAGTTGAGATATAAATGTGAGCGGGTGGCGATCGGTCGTGTCGAAACCAGCGGCTCCTCAAAACACAATGGCTTCGAATTTGCGAGGCAGGGAAAAAAGCCAGCCGCGAAGCACATTAGGAATAGAATTGAAAACTCGATACCATCCGCTATCCCCTATCCGCTCAAAGTGAGATGACTCAAGAACTCCAAATCGAAATTCCAGGGATTGGCCGATCCGTATCCGCCATCTACGAACGCCCGGGCGATGCCAAATGGCTCTACGTTTTCGCCCACGGGGCGGGAGCGGGGATGCGCAACGCTGGAATGGCGGCTATCGCAGCCAGTCTGAATAGAGTGGGCGTAGCTACGCTGCGCTACAACTTTCCATATCAAGAGCAGTTGGAGAAAAAGGAGAAGCTAAGCGGGCAGCGCTTTCACAAGCCTCCGTTGTTGGCAGCGGTTCGGGCTGCCGTTGCAAGAGCACACGAGTTGGCGCCGGATTTAAAGCTTTGCGCGGGAGGAAAGTCTATGGGTGGCCGAATGACTTCCACGGCTGTCTCCGAAGCGCCTTTGCCTAATGTTGAGAAATTGGTTTTCTACGGATTCCCGCTTCACCCTTCGGACAAGCCTTCGATTGAACGGGCGGAGCATTTGGCGTTGGTTGGATTACCCATGCTTTTTCTGCAAGGTGATAAGGACACTCTTGCCTATCCGGATTTGATCAAAGGCGTTTGCGATGGCTTGGGAGATCGGGCAACCTTGGTCAACATTCCCGGCGCAGATCATTCATTTCATGTCTCAAAGGCGAAGGATGCGCAACTGTTGGCAGATCTGGCGGAGGCAGTAAAGACATGGTTAGGCTGATGCGAAACTTTGGAGTGTGGAATCCTGGCGTCGTGGCGAGGAAACGCTATCGAAAAAGGGAGCAGAGTTGAGCCTAGTTCAAATACCGAAGCGTTGACATTCTGAGCGAAGCGAAGAACGCGGCGCTCCAAACCCATCCGGCAAATCGTTAAAGTGTTGGTCCACCAGCGGTCCAACACTTTAACGATTTGCTACAAATAAGGAAGCACACCCGGTCCCTCAGTTCGGCCTTAGGGCCTCGTTCGGGATGACAACGCTTCGCTATTTGCACCCTGCTAAGCCAAGTTACTGCCGCCCCCATCCTGCGTATAGTCTGATTGCCCCAGACTCAAGAACTATCTGCCACGTTCAAAATGGATTTCACATTAACGACGGGTTACCCGTCTATCTCCATGAGCCACCAAAAACCGGCTACGAGGCAGCCACAAAAAAACGCGAAATTTTTAATTTTAAAATTGTTTTGAACCTATTCTGCACCGCAAAATACCGCACAATTCCGCACAATTCGGCGCTTATGAAAGAAACCAACCCTTATCAATCCCTCTTTGCGAGCTTCGCGTCTTTGCTTGAGTACCCGCTGGGCTCTGCCTCGCAATCCTGATCACGATGAGCTACACAAGACATATTTCCCATCCCCGAAACATTTCCGGCCAATAAAAGCTAGAATTCGAATATATGAGTCGGGCGCTCAATACAATGCTAGAAGGCGTTATCGATTACGCCGGTCTTTTCCCCCCTGCCAACCTCTCCATGGAGGATGCGGTCGCCGAATACCTGCGGCTTCTGAACGGTCCCGAAAGCTGGCTAGTGAGTCGCTTCGTGTGTCCTGCATCCAGGCTCGATGAACTCGCCGACGAGCTAGAAGCCCAAAAGGCTGAAATCGGGTTTGGCGTTTCCATTATCGGAACCGGCGGCGCAGATGCGACTTCGTTCGGCCGGGGCGTAACCCAAGACGCGAGCAGCTTTATAACCTTCAGCGGCCGCTGCGAGGATATTTGCGCCATCGAAGCTTACGAAGTGAAGGCACCGGAACTTGAATTCAAAGCTGCACTACGCGCGCTTGGCCCCTTTCGCGAACTCGAAGTTTTTGTGGAGATTCCCTGGGGAGAATCGATGCATGACAACATGCATCACATCGCCGAAACCGATTGGGTCGCGGCAAAGGTGCGCACCGGCGGCCTTGATGCCGCTGCTTATCCAAGCACGGATAGGCTGGCCGGCTTTATTCAAGAATGCCTCAACCTAAATATTGCCTTTAAGCTCACGGCGGGGCTGCATCACTCGGTTCGCCACCACGATCCGAAGGTAAACGCGATGTCCCACGGCTTTCTGAATGTTTTCATTGCCGCCGCTTTGGCCGATGAAAACGCCCTCAGCAAGAAGGAAATCGCCACCATTCTTGAAGAAACCAATGGTTCGGCGTTTTCCTTTACGCAAGACGAAGTGCGATGGCACAACCTGGAAGCGAGCCTGGACGCGATTGAAGATATGCGCGGATTGTTTGTAAGTTACGGCTCTTGTTCGGTAACGGAAGCCTATGAAGACTTGCGATTGCTTAAACTTTTGGACGAGGTTCGCGGTTGAAATTTAGAGTCCCGCAAACTGCCAAAACCTGGGTTTTCGTGCCGGAAGACTCCCATTTTCCGATATTCAATCTCCCCTTTGGGGTGATCATTCGAGACGAGGAAACGGCTGTTGTAGTCCGGATCGGCGACTCTTTTCTCGATTTACGCGCATGCGCCGCGGAAGGGCTGATTCAGGAAGACGAAGACCTCTTCCTCGACCTTGAAAGCCTGATTTCTGAAGGCGGACCGGAAGCGCTAGTTCTTGCAAGGGAGCAGGCCTATGGGATCCTGGTTGAAACCAACCCAGCCCTACGCGATAACAAAAATTTGCAACGTAAGGTGCTTTTGGATGCGGCCGCCTATGAGCAGATCATCCCCATGCACATAGGGGCCTTCGTCGATTTTTATTCGGGAATCAACCACGCCAGCAATGTTGGTAAGATGTTTCGCCCGGAAATGGATCCCCTTTTGCCGAACTATCGCTGGCTGCCGGTTGGCTACAACGGGCGCGGATCGAGCGTGATTGTTTCCGGTGAAGCGGTCATTCGTCCGAACGGCCAGACCAAGGCCCCCAATGACGACGCGCCTGATTTCGGCCCCACCAAGGAACTCGATTTTGAGTTAGAGCTCGGCTTCTTTACGGGTAAGGAAAACGATATCGGCGAGCCGATCCCGATCGACGAAGTCGACGATTATGTGCTTGGCTTTGTGCTTGTTAACGATTGGTCTGCGCGCGATATCCAGCGCTGGGAATACCAGCCCCTGGGTCCATTTTTAGCTAAGAGTTTCGCCACCTCTATTAGCCCCTGGCTGGTGACGCTCGATGCTTTAGAGCCTTTCAGAATCAAGGGGCAGAGACAAGAGCCGCCTCCTTTGACACACCTGGCGACGGATAAGCCGAGCCATTTGAACATCGTGATGGAGGTCTCCATCCAAACCGAACGAATGAAAAAGCCCCAGGTGATTTGCCGAACGAATTCCAACGAGTTGTATTGGAATTACGCTCAGCAGTTGGCCCACCAGACTTCGAACGGGACGCCGGTGGAATATGGCGACTTGTATGCCTCGGGCACGATTAGCGGCACCGAGCCGGGCACGTTCGGCTCTCTTTTAGAGCTAACCTGGCGGGGTAAGAACTCCATCATCATGGAGGAAACGGGCGAAACTCGCACGTTCTTGCAGGATGGCGATACGGTGGTCATGACGGCCTACTGCCAGGGGAACGGGTACAAGGTGGGGTTCGGCGAGGTCCGCGGGACTGTTGAGCCGGGGCCTTAGTTTTCGCGCCTATTTTCCGGCTCCTTGGGACCATCGAAGAACAGTCGGGCTTTAGCGTATCACTCGTCAACGTCCTCAAGCCTCAGGCCAAATCTGAATTGCGCGCGTCTTTACAAGTTCATGAAATTCCGGAGTTAGGCTATTAGCGTCCAAGAGGTCTACACTAATCGGAAGGTCTGACTCTTCGAAATCGCTCCTGAGCAACCCCATCTGTAGAAACGACAGCGTTGTGGAAGTTTCCAGCAGCAAGTCGATATCCGAAAACTCTTTGGCGTTACCAGAGGCTCTTGAGCCGACTAGGTAAACCTTGATCCCGTCTAGGCTAGTTCTATGTCGATCAAAGATTGACCGAACAGCCGTTAAATATCTATTCGGGAGGCTGATGGGTTCGTTCATTGAGTCTTTTCAATAACAGTTCGGCAGAGGGTAAGAACTGGCCAGCCATCATGTAAACCTCCTGCGCCCTTATTTCATTATAGGTGTGAGAAGTTTGATTCCGCGCATCGTGATAAGCCACCCAGTCGTCGAAACCTTCGATCAGTTTGTGATGCACTCCTCGTCGAAACAGTTCCTTTCTTGTGCTTAGGTCGTGAGAATCAACAATTTCCTGCTCAATAAACCGCTTTAAGAATTTCCAAGAGAGTTCGTAAGAAAACTCAAACCTCTTGATTACCGAATCTCTTACAAACTGGTCTTCCGGTTCCGCCAAGGCGACCCTAAGCGATGCCAATGCCTTTTCCAGCGGCTGTGTATCAAACGCCATAGACCTAACCGAACTCTACCCGAATATAGCCCCTGTGGAACGCAAACATGTAGACCAATGTTCTATACTAATAGATCAACGGGGGCGAACGGGTTCGACAGAGCTGGTTCGACTTTTAGTTGCGAGCCGAGGCGCCGCTGGCCTCGTTAAAAGCGGCAAAAAAATAATTGCGAATAACAATTACGCATACGCAGCCTAATTAGCCTGCGCATCCGCACCTCTCGAGCCGGTAGGGAGAATGCTGGGTGTAACCAAATCCGGATCGATTGGCCAGCTTCTGTTAGTAGCCAGCTAATCTAAAAAAATCTAACTGGATGCCTGCACAGGCGGCCCCGGCAGAGTGCAGCGTCGAGACAAAGTACAGGGGAGACGCTCGTGGTTAATTGAAGGTGCGACAGTTTTGGAAGCGAGTTCAATTCTCGCCGCCTCCACCAGTTTTCTTATATTGCGCCACGAATCGCCCGACCGTCGTGAATCCTAGGCTCTCGTAGATCCGCCCAGCATTGGGTTGGCTGTACTGAAGCCAGGCCAAGTCGCCGCCTGTAGCATAGTATTCCTTGAGCAAGAAGGCAACCACGTCCCTCGCGTAACCGCGCCGCCGATATTCCGGCAGGGTTCCGATAGCCACGACTTGAGCGGACTGAGATGAGCCAATTATTGCACCCACCGAAGCGACACGGCCATCGCAAAGCACCGACGCAGATATCTGCTTTCCGGCTTTAAGGTTCTCGTAGCTTCGGTCCAGAGCTTCTTCGGTTATCTCCCGTTCAGGCTCGCCAAAAGCTCGGTCGCAGACTTGCCATGACTCCCGTAGATTCTCGCGCGAGTTCCGGGTAGCGCCGGATTCGGGCAGCGGAATACTTCGATCGTGAACCATGATAAATCCGTTGCTGTCCATCTGATAATCTCGGTCCGCCAGCAGTTCTTCCACGCCCGGCCATAGGTCCGGAGAATAGTTAAAGAAAGGCTCGCGTCCACGCCTGCGGTGTTCTTCCTCCACTAAGTTGAGGTCGCTCGGACTTGGCACGCCCGTTGGAAAAGTGTTATTCATCCATCTGTGGGCGGAATGGGGATAGAAAAGCGTCAGCGTGTGCGGTGTTTCGTATCGCTCACGTTGTGGCGTCGTCGCCTCGATAAAATCGGTTTGGAGCTTTCGGAGCAGTTCGAGGTTTAAGTCACTATCCGCCATTGGTTGGCGGATGATACCGCGAGTTACATTGACTAGCAAGTAGTTAAGCTAACTTCATTAAATTGCAATTACATTTCATTGGTGATAGATTTATAATCAATCATGAAGCAAGTGCGCTTATTCTTAGTCAGCATCTTTACAACGCTGTTTTGCTCGGTCGCCTTCTCCCAGCCCACCACGCTCTGTTGGAGTGCTCGGCTTGTTAACGGCACGGCCGACACCTACGCAAACTTCACGGTATTTGGCAGCAACAACAGTGTTCTCGTGTGCTCAACGGTTGTTGAATCCGGTAAGCCGGACCTGATTAAGGTGCAGGAATTTGATCAGTATGGCAATCTTATCCACACTGCCACGATTACTAGCACTGGTACCGCTACCCCCGTCGGATTTGCGACTGATCCTATGGGCGACTGTTTCTTGATTTACAACGAGTACGACTCAACCACGTTCATGTCCTCAGAGATGATGTCTGGTTGGAACTACGATTTACAGCCTTTGTTTTCAAAGGTTATTGCTCCCCTACTAGGTGACGGCATTTCTGGGCTTGGGCTTTCCACCGACGCTAATAACAATGTATATGGGGTGTTTAAGGGCCAAACAACCCAGTCTGGCGTCCAGTTCAGAAAGTTCACGCGACTGGGTGTTCAGGTGTACAGCAAGGAAGCTGCATTCGTGGGAACATATGCCCAATTCGACCCCACTGGACGTTGCTGTGTCCTCGGCTATCGGTATAGCTCTGTGCCTGCAATCATCGGGCCGGAAGCTGCAATCTTTAACCCGGCCGATGGCTCCCTGCAGCATTATTTTGCCCCTAACAACACGGCAACTTCGAGCTACTATTTCGGCGGCGGCACGTTCGATTCGGCCGGAGATCTTTTTCTGAACCTAGCCACCTCAACTTCAACTGGTACAACCAGCGTGGCCAACTGTTACAGCCCGACCTTTACACACCTTTGGTACACCGCTCCGTTTTCGGGTTTTGCCTGGTACGCGGCGGCTAAGAACCCGATGTATTCCTATGCTTATGGCTCCTCCGATGTTTACAACTCGACCGGTCAGTTCATCGCCAATACGAGCAATGGAAGCTTAGTCTTCAACGAAACTACACAAGGCCAGCCGATTGGCTGGGTTGGAGTCGATGATACATTTGCCGCCTATATTGGACCCGACGGAAGCGTTCATGCGCTCACGATTGATCCGAAGACAGGTAATACGGCTGATTTGGTCGTTGCGAAATCGCCTTCTGGCGTACAGGCCAACGCTTCTGTAAGTGTTGGCCGGGTCGATAATAGTTGGCAATCGCAAACGGTCACTGTTACGCAAGCGCATCACCAACGTGCTTCTGCTCGCCCCAACGGCGAACCCGGGCCGACGGACCCGCCCACTACTGGAGGCGACCCCAGTCTTTACGGCTGCTTCGTTTACATGGTGCGGTCCGCCTTCGTTCTGAACACGATTACGGTTCCGAGGCTAGCCTATAGCGGATTTCCGTTTACGATCACGGTGGGAGCTAACGCACCCTTGACTACTGGCAGTTTGACGATTCCGTTGACGGTCACAAACGGCACGTTTTCGAATGGTCTGACAACAGAAAACGTGGTGATTACAGCCCCCGCTCAAACCGTGAACACGACGATCAACGTTGTTCCTACCGCTGCTCCCAAGACCTTGGTTATAACGGGAAAGCAGGGTGGAGTTACGCGAACAACCTCGATTATTGAATACGCGCCGGCCTTTTACGGCATAACCATGAGCTCGACGGTTATTGCCTTTGCGGCGACAACACTGCCGTACACAGTAACGGCTAATGGCATTGCAGCCACTGGAGGGGTCGGCGTAACCATCACCAGCTCTAATACGGCCGTGATTCCGAACGGAGCGGCTACGATATTGGCGGGCAATGAGGCAGTGTCTAGCAGCTTGACGGTGAACAGGGTGACTTCGACGAAGACCGTATCGCTAACGTTTACGTTGTCGACGGGGCATACGCTGGTGCGGACGGTTACCGTTAATCCATAGGGCGAGTTATGGAAATCAGTAGAAGGGCCCGGTAGTTTTTCGCAGAAGAAACTCTGAGTGGCCCTTCACGACGAAGTTTTCAAACTCACCAACTTTTTGAAAGCCCAATCGATAATACAGAGATTGGGCTCTGGCGTTGAAATCCGAGACCATCATGAAAACGTTTGGCGAGTCTTTCAGGATGCGCGTGCACGCGGCTTCGATCAGGGCTGTGCCAAATCCCCGGCCTTGGAAACGATCAAAAACGTGAAGGGTTTGGATGTACCCGCGAAAGGGGCCCACGTTCATGTTGATGGTTGCGAACCCGACGACTTCGCCTTCAAGGGTCGCCACGTGAACTTCTACCGCAGGGTTCTTGAGCCCTCTCAAGCAGGCTTCTTTCTTGACCCTAAGCGTGATCCAAGGCTCGGTTAGAGCCATGGAGTTCGCGCAAGAGATCAACTCATCTTGGCTTTCGGCTAGTCGAATTTGTAACATGCCTACAGGCTTTCCAAAGCCATTTCGTAGTCAGCGTGGGATCCAATCCAAAACCAGAGCATCTGGTCATCCAATTGAAGCCCGAGCGCCCGCCAGCCCCGATTGATCCTAACTGACCAGACGGGCTCTACCGTATGTACCTTCTTGAAATGTAGACTCGGGTGATACGGCTGCTGGCTCCACAATTTGTAAGCTTTTTTGGTAGCTTTTTGAATGTCTCTGGGCAGGCCCCTTCTCAGTTTCCTGAAACCCGCAGTTGTGAGCGATCTCAATCTTAAGACCGCATGGCCCGGACCGTACCAGCCGAAATCTCTTTTCTCGCCGCTTCGGCCATCTGTTTAAGCTGGTCTTGTGTCGAAGCAAATGACTTGGACCATCGCTCCTCATCCTGCATTTCCTCGGCAATAATCGCTGCTAAGGCTTCTTGCTCCTCTTTAGGAAGCTTTGATGCCTCCTTGAAAATGTGTGACAGTGAACCAACCATTCTCGAATTGTACATTACATTCTAGGACGACCACTCATTGAGGTTAACGCTAAGCGCATCTCAAGTCCCTTCAAACTCCGCCAACTCATCCATTGCCGACATGGCCTTGATCAGGCTTCGGCCAGCCATGTCATCGGCGATTCGCTTAATCCCCGGGTTCTTAGAAAGGGCAGCGCCGAACCGGCGGGAAGACCAGATAATCACCGGTATCGCAATCACCCCAAGCGCTACGTTCGCTAAAACGTAGCCCCATCCAGCCTTGGCCACCAAGTCGAAATGAAACACGATTTGGCAAAAGACAACCGACATCGGCACCCAGAGAAGCAAAGCGACAATCAGGGACCAGCGGGTGGTGAACAGCCTAACTGCCTTCACCTTGGCAAGTCTCGCCTGGATCTGCAGAACCGGCAGGCCAAAATCGACCGAAGACACCGTTGCGATTTGCCAGCTAGCAGAAATAATCCCAGCCAAGTTAAAAGCGAAAAGCAGCCCCCAACAGACCATGTAAGTTAACGAATACGAACTGGAAATGAACTTGCAGTAGATCATCGCCATTACCAAACCGGCAATGAGATCAAAAGTGGGCAAGGCGCGAAACCAGGCCAGGGCCGAGCGGCTCTTATCCCGCCGGGCTCTTTTTTCAAGGCTCACAACCATCGTCTCGGTTCGTTCGAGTCGAGCGTTCATCAGTTGCCATGTGCTTTTCAGTTCGTCGAGTTCCATTTTTCTTTCCTAAGAGAGTTCATCTCTAATTCTTTGTTTGAGCCGGCTAATCTTGGTCGCCACGTTGGTCTCGGTGAGACCCATGATATCGGCGATTTCTTGGTAGGACCGGTCCTCTAAATAGAGGAGCATAATGGCCCGGTTGAGCTCATCCATCTTGTCGATAAATTCCATGAGCGACCGCACTTGGTCGCCACTTGAATCCATCGATGCCGTGATCGTTTCTCCAAGCGGTCCATCTAGCGGGGCGGAGTGTCTTTCTCGAAGTCCGTTATGGCGGGCAAACGAGATCGCCACGTTGAGTGCGATGCGGTACATCCAAGTGGTGAAACTCCGCGCGTTATCGTATTTCGGATAGGCCGTCCAAAGCTGAAGGCATATCTCCTGGGCCAAATCTCGGCGGTCTTCCGGCAGTCTGCAATAGGCATTAGAAACCTTGTGCACGATGCCTTTGTTCGCTTCAAGCAGGGCTTGAAAGTGTTCTCGAACATCGATTTCCGTTGCCACGTTTTGCATCCTCGAAAGCATTATTCGCAGGAAACGTGGTGAGAATCACAGATAGGCGTGAAAACGCCGTGAAATAAAATGGCTCGTGCTAGCAGTGGCTGTACTATTCAGTTATGGCTCTTCTCAAATCTCTCGTGGCTGCCGTAGTTTTTGTGCCTGTAACAGTGGCATGCGCCGCCGCTGCAACCATAACGGCCGCCCCAAAGGGCGGAGGGACAAGCTGCACTCTAGCCAAGATCGTAGATTCTCAACGAACGGGCATGGTCGCCTTTACCTATCTAGTTCCAAAAGGCTGGGAGCCGAAGACTTCATTCACATGGAACGGCCAAAGCTTTATTTCAGATTTCAAAGCTTCAACCCCAGACGGCCAATACACGGTAGAGCATTTGCAGCCGTTGAGTATGGCGTACGGTGCCTCAAATGGCAGGGTAATGCAGGGCTTTCGCATCGCCAGCGGCACCGATTTTCTGCATGGCCTTGTTGGGCAGATGGAAAAGTCCGGAATGGTCTCAAACGCACGCGTGACTGAGGAATACAACGCCGACGCGCCCCTTACCGAAATTGAGAAGAACTTGCCAAAACCGCTGCCATCCATCGGCGGAATGCAGCAGCGAACCTTCAACCAATCGGCATTCCTTAAGCTCTCTTTTGAAAAAAATGGGCAGCCAATGGTCGCAAGCGTGGGAACAACGGTTTATGGCACCTTTCTTAGCAACAACATGCAGCTTGGATACGGCCGAACTTCGACGCAATATTCTTCCGAGAACGGCTCGTATGTTATTGGCCCGACGCTGGTAGTTATCAGCCCGGCGAACCCTTCGCCGGCAAAGGTCCACGAAATACAAATCATGGCCTCAAGCAGCCAGATGACTCCCAGTTTCATGAATTACTGCGCGCGGCTAGCGCTTGGCATGTCCGAAGCGCAATATAAGGCGACAAAGGAGCGTGGTAAGCAACTGATTCAGCAGATGCGGGAGCAGACCCAGCAGATCCACGATAACTTTATGGATGAGATGGCGCGAAAGGATGCCGACACCCACGAGTTTTGCAACTACTTACTGGATAAGCAGGATTACACGGACCACAGCGGCAACTTGGTAACGCTGCCTACGGCTTATGACCATTCTTGGTCTGATGGGAACGGGAACTTCGTTTTGAACGACGATCCGACGTTCAACCCGAAGAAGGACATGGGGATGTTGGGTTACCAGGAGCTTCAGAAGACACCCGCGTTTCACTAGGGCGAGAGTAGATTTACGGTCGGGAAATGTCCTTGCTGCCTGGCAATTGACGCCACGATGTTTGGAGTCCGGCTATTGCTCGTCGCGCGTGAGAGCCATGATCTGGTCGGTTGACATGCCGACTGACGCCGTCCCTCTCAATCGCTGAACGAGCTTCTGCGCGCTCTCACACGGTCGTTTGATCGGAGTCGCCACGAGGGAGTTACTTTCAATTGAAAATTGTAGTTCGGTGCCTGGCTCAATGTTGAATTGCGTTCGCAGGTGCTTGGGGATCGTGACTTGTCCTTTTGCCGTTACCTTCATATTCTCACCAGTAGAAGTAATACCCGGTTCGCTGCAATGACGACCCTTTGGAGGTCTGGCAAGCTGATCTTTCACGAATGGCTAGCGGGTGAGTTTTCATTTCTCGTGTTGTTCAGCTTATAGCCTGCCTCTAATGTTCCTTTAATATCATAAGTGCAGTTAATGCAGGAAGAGCCCGCTCAGCAATACGCCGAATATTATCGCGATAAAAACAGCCAATACTTCGGGTCCTCTCGGAAACTGAGAGCCTTGGCCGATGGCTATTTTGGCCTCAATTACGTGTTCATTGTGAATGTGGCCATAGCCATTGCCGTTTTAATTGGCGCTTCAACTCTTGGAGATTCTGCGGTGACTGCCGAGTTTGTTGCGGCCGGTGTTCTGGCAGCAATTGTTGGCGTCATGAGTTATCCGTTCAATAAGAAGATCGGCTACGCGGTGGGTTGGAAGTCGAGCGAACCCCTGATCGTATCCATGTTGATGGCGCTTAGTTCGTGGATCTGCGGCGGCATTATCGGCTATGCCATTATCCAAAACATCGCCGCGAAGGAGATGAAGCTGTTTGGTGTTAAGTCCAACCTGATTGGCCTGAGGAAGGAGATCGAGACTGCAATTCGTGAACTCGAGCGTAAGGAGGAGGCGCGGCAGGGTGCCGGGGCTGTGCTTTAAGCCGTTATACTCAAACCGTGCGCATCTATCTCGACCACGCGGCGACGACCCCGGTGCTGCCCGAAGTGGTGCGCGCGATGGAGCCGTGGATCGAACAAAATTTCGGCAATCCGAGCAGCCTTTACATGGAGGGTAGAGAAGCGAGATCGGCCATCGATGCCGCTCGCGCGGAACTTGCCAAGGCAAAGGGCTGCGAGTTCGGCGAGATTGTTTTTACCTCCAGCGGCACCGAAGCGGCAAACTTGGCCGTTATTGGCGCGGCCCTTGGCAATGAGGATGCTAGACGGAATCGGATTCTCTTCAGTGCGGCTGAACACCACTGCGTACTGAATACCGCTCCCATATTGTCGCGGCTGGGATATATGGTTGAGCTTGTGCCGGTTGGTTCTGATGCCGCGCCGGATGTGAACGCGCTTGCCCAAATGATGGGCCCAGATGTGCTGTTGGTTGCTTGTATGGCTGCCAATAACGAGTTGGGAACGATTACTGACCTTGAACCCATCCGTGCGATTGCTACCACCCATGGCGCGCTTTTTTATGTGGATGCAGTACAGGTGGGCTTTGTAAAGCCAATCTTTGCCGATCTAGTGTCTTATGCCTCGCATAAACTAAACGGACCTAAGGGGGCAGGCGCGCTTTATGTGAGGGCTGGCACGAAGGTAAAACCTACCGCCCTCGGCGGAGGCCAAGAGCGCGAAATGCGAGCTGGAACTGAGGATACGGCCGCGATTGCGGGGTTTGCGGAAGCGGTTGCCCTGCATGGCATGCGCCATATTGAGTTTGGGGAAACGAAGCGCCTTGCAGCAGCTGCTTTTGTTTCGCACTTGCGGGAGTTGAACCCGACCGGGTTGGTTTTTACTGTCGATCCTTGCCGCAGCGATATTGCGGGTGGATTCGTTCACCTTCGATTTGAAGGCGCGCCGGCGGAATCGATGCTAATTTCTTTGGACCGAATGGGAGTGAGCGCCAGCAGCGGCGCGGCCTGCAGCAGCGGAAGCATCGAGCCCAGCCACGTTCTATTGGCGGCCGGCTTCACGCCAGCACAAGCGGCAGAGGGTCTGCGGTTTACTTTCGGGGTCACGAATAAGGCGGCGGAAGGCATTAGAGTCGCCGAGATTTTGGCGAAAGTCGCGGATCGTGTTCGGGGGAACTGACCAGGTGCCGCGAGTCGCAAACCTACTTTGGAGTGCTGCGATTTATCGCCGCTTTAATCAGACGATTTATCGCCGCGTAAGTGATTAAATTTAGAGGCTGAGAGAACTCTCCGAGAGGTAAATCCGAGGTTAAAAAGCGGTGTCAGGCCACCGCACTCCCAAAGCGCTGATCGGCCCCTTTAGTTTGGGAAAGGATATCGAGTTTCTTGAGCCTGATTAGTTGTTGACAAACTGTTTGGGCGTGCGGTGACCCGGCACCGCTTGAATCAGGCGACCTGGCGCCGCGCAAGCCACTAAGCGCTTGAAAACCGAGCGCCTCGCCTAAAAAGCATTCTATTGCCCTCTTAGCCTCTTCACAGCGAATGTTACGGAAGCAAGCTTCCTGATTTCAAGCTGAAGCAAGCTTCAGCACTCCAGAGCTTCGCGACGGAACGGAGTCAGCCTTCCGAGGCCTTAGTCTTTGTTCGCTTCATTCCTGGAGATGCGATGGTTCCAGCCCCTCAGAACAAGCTTCTCGTTCGGATGCAGGTTGCCCTTCTCAATCGCATCGTCACCCGCGTGCATTTGAACCAAGACCGTCTTCCGAACTCTGTCAGATTGATTCGGCATGGAGCCGTGAATCGTAAAGTAGTGGAAGAACAGAACGTCCCCCGGTTGCGCTTCCATCGGAGTGGCCTTCTCCAAAGGATAATCGCGTAGGAAATCGGATTCGGACTGCCCAAACGCGCCCCCGACTCGGCCAAGTCTGTGTGAACCGGGGTAGACGCGCAAGCAACCCATCTCGTCCGTCGCCGGAGAGACATGGATGATGGCAGCCATCATCGAATCCTTTTCCGATGGGAAATACTCCCAGTCTTGATGCATCGGGAATGGCGCGCCCTTTTCGGAAGGCTTCTGAAAAAGCTTGGAATGGTGGAGGATAATATCCTGGCCAATCAGCGCTGAGGTCACATCCAAGAATCGATCTTGCATTAACGCGCGGAGCCATAAGCCCGAATATTGCTGCACATTGTGAGTGTGAAGAACGACGGTTCCCGCGCCGAGGCGCTCCATTTCCGGGCCCGTCCAGCGCGCGTTGAGTTCTTCACCGCTATCCGTGAGCTGGCACACGATATGGTCGAAATCACCTTCGAGCGCCTTTATTTCAGCGGGTGAAAAGACCCCCTTTGCAAGGTAGTAGCCGTTCTCATTCCAAAATGCCTTGATATCCTCTGCCATTGACGCAGTTTACGCCCGCACCCTCCAGAAAATGTAAGATAAACCGTTCTAAAGAGCATTTTCAAAAACTCTCATTTTTGGCACGCGATTTGCAGAGTTACTTACCATCCCCGATCAGGATGATCGGAAACACGGAAGTTACGAAAACAAGGAAGGTTTTATGAATAAATTCGCAGTTATCACATTCGTCATTCTCGCTACCGCTGCCCTCGCTTCGGCCGCCACAAAAACGACCCACCAGTGCACTCCCGAGCCGGTTACAATGCTCGCTCTCATACCAGGCGTTGCAATGTTCATCCGAAAGCGCAAGCAGGCTTAAGCCCCACTATTTAGCAACTCCTAGCAAGGCCGGTTCTAAAAGAACCGGCCTTTTTTTATTGCGGGGGCGGATAAAGGGCCACCGCTGCAGCGCCGAATATGCCCGCGTCCGCGCCGAACGGGCTCCTGATAATAGGAGTTACGGGGAACCCCTCTTTAGGTTGCAGTTCAAGGTTCAGCCAAGACTGCATACCGACCGTGCCGGAGACGAGGATCAAGTCCGGAAAAAGGAAGGTGGTCACGAGCCGAAAGACTTCGCCGATCGCTTGGTTAGCCATTTTCTTTTGCTCCTCGCTTGGATGCGGGGTGAGAAAGAGGCCGCCTAACAGCTCTTCGTAGGTTTCGCCGTTCGGGGCGAGGGAATCATTGATTCGCGTGTACTCGCCGCCGGGGCCTTGCTCGATTCGGCCCTCTTTGACAAAGCCAAACCCTACGCCGGTTCCGATGGTGAGGACGGCAATATTTTTCCCGGCGTAGTCCGGGTGGCAGGCGTGCGCCCAGGCAGTCGCATGGCCATCATCGAGAGCAACCACTTTAGGTTCTTGGGCCGCGATAAAGGAGCCCAAAACTGAAAAATCAGTCCCCACGTTTTCAGGCATGGTTGACTTGGAAATGGTGACGATGTTGTTCTTAACCACTCCACCGGTGCTGATTCCGACTCGTTCAAAGTTGCCCTTTTTGAGAAAGTCTCCGATCCAGTCCAACTTTTCTTTCCGTGTTGGCGGAAGTTTGATGCGTTCTACTTGGGGCTCAAAGCCTTCTTGGTATAGGTCGTCCGGCGTAAATGAAGCGGCCCTCAACCAAGTTCCACCGATATCGATCGCCCCGGCTTTTTTGGGGATCGGATGAGTTGGAAGAAGGCGTTTTGTGTTCTTAACGGGGTCGTTTATGGCCCCGCCGACCACAACGGCTGCAGCACCCGCGCGAAGCGCGGCATCGATCTGCCATTTCTCGCCGTATCGGCCTTCCCCAAAAACTGGAACGGAAACTGACTTAACACAGGCTCTTACCAACTCAATATCTGGCTCTAGCGTCGTGGGGCCGCCTGTGTAACCGGCAAGCGTTGTTCCAACAACTTCTGCGCCGCAACTCACGGCATACTTGGCGGATTCGACGGAATCGATGTCGGCTACCGCTATTCGGCCCGCTTCATTAATCGCCTTTATAAGATCCTGCAGGGCCTCACCATTTGGTCGAATTCGGTCGGTTCCGTCAAGAGCTATTGCTTGGCAGCCGGTTTCTAGGAGTTCATTAACTTCGCGTATGGTTGGCGTGATATAAACGTCGGAGCCGGCGTATCGTCGCTTGATAAGGCCCATCACCTGCGCGCCAGTTTCGGCGCGGATGTGAGTGATGTTTGCGACTCCCTCAAGACGGAGGATTTTAACGCCCTGTTGCAAACTGGCCCTCGCGCTGGCTAGGAGAATAAAAGGGTCTTCTAAAGGAGAATGTTCGCCAGCCTGAACCGAGGCAATTAGCGGCCATTCTTTTAACGCCAAGCCCATTTGAGATAAGAGAAAGTTCGCGTTCATATATCTGCAACTACCACAAATGAGCCCTAACTTAGCGCAGGCTAAACCGCTTAACCGGGCTTTTCACCACTTGCTGCATTCGCTTAAACGCCTCGTGAACGTCGTCGCAACAAACGCGGGTTCCATCCGAGAGCAGGTCCCACATGCCCATGCAGTGAAACTTCTCCGATTCGTGCCAATCCATCATCCCTAAAATCGGATAAATACAGACACCCTTTAAAGGCACGCCATCGTTCAACATCCCTCGGATATCACGAGCCAACTCAGCAAACCAAACAGGGCGCATGTCGCCGTAATGGCTGGTTTCGGAGATGAACACATCGCCTCCGTAACGCTGTTGCACATTCTTAATCAAAGAGCTAAGGGGCACTCGCCGTGGGTCGTCATCGGCGAGTTGAATATCGGTTTCCCCAATCTCCCATTGGCAGGTCCAGTAGTAGTTCACGCCGATAAGGCCCAAGTGCCGGCGGCTTCCGCCCAACTCTGTCCGCAGACGGCCGGAAATCATGTCCAGACTTTCGTAAACAACGTTTGTGTTAAAGTTGACGGCTTGATCTTGTAAATCGGGACGTTCTACCGGTGGAACTACACGGCAAATGGGGTCGACGGTGACCATTTCAGCCGAAGGGCAGGCTTCCCAAATGGCATTGGCTGCCTTTATTGCAGCGCAACAAAGGCTCACCTTTAACTCGTAAGCCTGGTTGACCGCATAGGGTTTAAAGTGGGCTGCGTGACCGGCCGCCCAGGCGAAATAAGAGGGCTCATTAACCGGCGTAAAATAGTGCGGACCCGGAAGCCGGGAAGAAACACGGCGGGCAAATTCAAACGCGTAGGCGGCGAGGCGGTCGCCAAAAATCTCCGAAAAAGGATCAAGATCTTCGGGATAGCCGTAGTGGAAGAGGTCCCAAATAGGCTCCATTTCTTCTTGCGCGCAGGCATCGATAAAAAGGTCCGCGGCGGACCAATCGTAGCCGGTGGCCAAATCGATAAGGGGCCAGCGGGAGGCTTCTCGAATAGTTTGGATGCCGAGAGTTTTAAGCAGGCGATAGTCTTCGGCCGCGCGAACATCATGCTGCATGGAGGCGGTCTCATCGAACCAAAGGCGGTTGCCGTTGTATCCGCATGCAGATTCAAACCCTCCGATGAAGAAGCTTTTGAACGTGTTCAGTTTTTCCCTCCCCGATGGGACCGACTGTTTCCAGTCCCCCTTTTACAATACGCCGATATTCTTCGACGAGAGGCGTTTCAGCTCTTTTTAGCGGATCGGGCTCTTTATTGGCCAGATCCCAAAGGCCCATATCGAGCACATATTTCCCCATCGGATAGGTGCCTAGCTGCCGGTATCCCCACCCGACCAGGGAGAAAAGAGGCCACCAGGTATAGCCCACCAACGGCACATTGCCTTGCCTTGCTTGCTTCACTGCTGCGATAGATCCGTGCATCCACTTGGCGCGTTTGGCCACGTTGCCGATGGTTGCCGTTTCGCTTACAAACATGGGCAGTTTGTATCGCTCGTAATGTCGATGGGCGATGTCGTTAATGATGGATGGCGAAGCATAACTCATGCGAAACCTAACTCCGCGAGGGGTTCGAACGCACTTTTTTTGGGAGAACATGGGATACAGGTTGAGGCCGATAATGTCCGGGTTTTGCCCGTGCCCTTGCAGAAAATCCAGGTCCTTATGGCTCACACGGTTTTTGGTTAACCAAGGCATTAGGGGGTGGTTTTCCGTAACCCGGCCCGTGATTAAATCGGTCGCCAGATAGACCATCTCTTGCCTCAACTGGCACTCTGCTTCTAGCGTGGGGTCTTGCGTGGAGTAGATGTCGCAGGCGTCCACATGGGCGATCACGCAGTTGGGAACGGCTTTCTTTATACGCTCTTGACTGAGAGCAATCCCTTTTGCGACGCCCATCATGACCGAAACAAACCCAGGCCAGCCGCGAAGATTTGGCGGCCACCAACCAATGCGTCCGCAGTAATAAGCGGTGATCCGGGCCTCGTTTAGAGGCGTATACCACCGAATGGCTTTGCCATAGCGCTCGGCTGCGGCTTGCGCGTAATCTGCCACGCGCTGCGGATAATCCGGATCGGCGAAACTTCCGGTTAACCAAGCCGGGGTGCCGTAATGCATGAGGTCGAGAATGGGTTGAACGCCTCTACTTGTGAGCGATTCCAGGACGTCATCTGCCCAGCCCCAATCCCATTTATTTGGTTCGGGTTGGATTCGATACCAGGGGATGCCGTAGCGGGCGTGTTTAACGCCAAGCGATGCGATGAGCTCGGAATCTTCTTGGTAGCGATCGTAGTGGGCGGTGAGTTCGTATTCGTCGAGAGTGCGTCCGGTTTTGGTCCACGGCTGGGCGATGAACGTGTCCTCAATGCCGGTCGCCCAGAGGAAGTCGTTGCTATCCAGCAGTTGTTGAACTTCGGAATTCACGGCTTTCTCAATCACTGCTTAAGCAACGTGTAGGTCCCGGCCGGAAGTGATTCCATCCGATTGAGGATTTGAGGGACAAATGGCAGCAAGTCATCCAACCTATTGGAAACTGAATCTAATACGATGACCCGGAGATTCAAACCTTGTAGGGAAGTTTGAAACTGCATGTTCTTATCCACAGTTAATATGACGTCGAAATGTTTAGAAGCTTGCGTTACGAGTTCCCCATTTGAAAGCTTCTGCCATCCCATGTCCCGGGCGTGCCCTACAGTATGGAAGGGATCAAATCCAGCGGCAACGCTATAGGGCAAATTGTTGTCGAGGTAAATCTTCAAGCGGCTGCGGGTCCGCCAAACTTTAGCTCAAGCAGTTCGTGAGACGCCTCGAGCACAGCCGCTGCCATTTCCGGCGTGACGTCCGGAAAATCACGATAAAACTCCGACATTTGCCCGGCCTCTAGATGAAAAAATAAGGTGGACACTGGAATGCGCGTGTTGCGGAAGCACAAAGCTCCGCTCATGCGTCCGGCATCCTTCCATACGGCTTCTTCTATCTTCATAATCTAATTGTACATTGCTAGAGTTCCACTTCCGGTTCACCCTTTGCGTTCCAACTTAACGGAGCAATATACATTTGGCGCATGGTCAGATCCTCGTTCCAAGCATGGAAAACGATATATTGCCGTCCATCCAGGCCAGTGAAAACCGAGTTGTGCCCCGGCCCGCGTAGTCCCGCCATGCCAGAACGCAGCAAGGCTGCGCCGCTCGGATCATTGGCGGGTTTATAGGGTCCCTGAACCTGTTCCGCAACCGCATAGTTCACCCCATAGCCTTTAGTTTGCCAGTTGCCGCCACTGTAAAACAGAACGTAGCGCCCTTCGTGATAGACAACCTTTGTCCCTTCCAACGTGTACCACGTGCGCCAGGTCTTGTTATACCAATGTCGGTTGCGCTCGTACACCTGCCAATCGCGCGACCCTCTCAAAATGGTTTTGGGTTGGGTTAGGGGCTTCATATCGGGGCCAAGACCGCACATCGCAATGCCAGTTCCGGCGTTACCGTTCAAGAAGTCTCGCGAGAAAAAGAGAAACCAGTCACCCGAAACGGGGTCGTGAAAAGGGCTCGCATCAATTGAAAAGGGAAGCGAGGGAAACAGCGGTGCGCCCGCTGGAATAAATGGCCCCTCCGGCTTATCCGCTATCGCAACGCGCGTGGTTTGCCCAACGCCTTGCTCGCCGCCGCAGGAGTAGAAGATATAGAACTTGCCGTCGCGTTCCACCACTTCCGGTGCCCAAAAGGAGCATTTCAAATCGGACTGCACGGCGCCCCCAACTAACTCCCATCTCTTAAGATCCTTGCTAAATAGAACCGGAAAATGGTGTCTAGTTTTCTTGAAAACGGGCTCATCCGCAGCATCCGTTCCATAGGCGTAATATCCGCCGCTAACGCGCTGTATAAACGGATCGGCCATGTAGCCGGACCAAACCGGCCTCAACTCTCCCATGAGTCGAAGTCTACTTAAGCGCAAGCAGACCATGAAGGCTTCCCGTTTTTCGGCACAGATGCTTGAACCGGCTCCCTGCTTGCAACTCAACACGCACGCAACGGATAGAATGAATTCATTAGCGGACCATTAGGCGCAAACATTTATGCTGCAACGACCTTGGCACATAACGCTTTTCGGGGGCTTCGGCCTAAAGCAGCGTTCACGCGATACGGCACAGCCGGTGAGCAACCAAATGGCGATGCTGTTAGCATTGATGGCGGACCGATTGGGGTGCCCGCAGCAGAGAAACGTGCTTCTAGAGGAACTCTGGCCCGGCGTTAAAGAAGACGTTCGCCGAAACCGCTTCCGTGTTCTTCTTGCCGAACTCCGCCAAATATTGGAGACCCCGGGCACACCGCCTGGTTCAGTGTTGTGTTGCGATCGAAACGTGGCGTCGCTTTCGATCGGCGCTTGCTGGGTTGATACCAATGAGTTTGAAAGGATCATGCAGCGCGCGAACCAGGCTCAAGACAACGAGAGCAGGATGGAGCAATATCGCTTAGCGGACGGGCTCTACGCAGGGGAGTTCTTAAGCGGACGCAACGAGGAATGGGTCCAGAATCGCCGCTTGCATTACGCGCGACTGCAGTCTTTGGGCCAGTTCCGGTTCGCCGCCCAGCTGGAAGAAACGGGTGATCTCCCGGGGGCGATGGTGCAAATTGCACGGTCAATTGAAGCCGATCCGTTAAGAGAAGCCCCTCGCCGCCGAGCCTTAAGGCTTCTCGTCGAATCTGGCGATGTTGGCTCCGCTCTCGCGGAGTATGTGTCTTATAAAACGCTTCTTAGGAAATCGGTTGGCCTATCGCCAACTGCCGAGTTCCAGGATTGGATCCGGGGTGTCAAAGGTTGGGCGGGAGCGAGGCGAGTCCCGAAGCTGCAGGATGTGCCCAGCCAGCCCGCTAAAGCGGCAACCCAGCAAAGCGAACCGGCCAAGCTGGTGCTTCCGCCCGAGCTAACCAGCTTTGTTGGGAGAAACGGCGACGTCGCCTATATCTCGCAGTTACTGCCGCTTTACCGATGGATCACCCTCACAGGCCCCGGGGGAATCGGCAAATCCCGTCTGGCCGTCGAATCGGCGCGAATCAACGCGGGCCTTTTTGGTGCGGGCGTTATCCACGTCCCAATGAGCGAGGCGCCGCTTGCCGAGGCCATCTTACAGCAGGTCGGGATTGAAAGCTCCGCCCCGCCCCTGGAGACACTTCACCGATACTTCGGGCAGCCGGTAGGGGGCGGGCGCAACGCGGCGCTTATCATCTTGGATGGAATCGAGCAGACCGCCGAGACCTCCTGGAAAGAGATTCAGCTTCTTCTTGCCCAAATCCCCAATTGCACGATTCTGGCGACCTCCAGAAGGAAATCGGGATTGCTGGGCGAGCACGAGTATTCGGTGCTTCCCATTGCCATTCCCGATCCCCAAACCGCAATCGAAGATCTGCTTGAGAACCCTAGCGTCCGGCTCTTTTGCGAGCGAGCGCAAACAGCTTCGTCGCGCTTCCGGATTGTGGAAGATGCTTTAAAAGACATCGCCGCCCTTTGCCGACGGCTGGGCGGGCTTCCGCTTGCTATTGAGCTTGCGGCGGCTCAAGCGGGCGCGATGGCTCCCGGCCAAATTCTCCGAAAGATCTCAGATTTTGGTTCAATGGAGGAAGAAAAAGGCTGGCGCGAGCCGCGATACCGGTCTTTGCAGGCTAGTTTGGCAGTGAGCCTGGAAGCCCTTTCGCCCGAAGAAAGGCGCGTTTTCTGTTTGCTGTGCGTTTTTCGGGGAGGTTTCGGCGAGGACGCGGCTTTCGGCATAGCCGGTGGCAGTTTAGAAACTCTTTCAAACTTGGCCGACCACTCCCTTCTTATCCGGTCGCCGAATCTGCAAGTCCAACGGTTTTCGATGCTTGGAATCGTGCGGGAATTTGGATGGTCACGCCTTTCAAAGTCTGAAAAAGACGAAGTGCAACATCGTTTTGCGGCGTACTTCCAGCGGCTGGTTTTTGGCGAGGAATCGCCGCATTTTCGTGAAATCAAGCAGTTGCCAAACCTGAGATTAGAAGTCGAAAGCATTCTTTTGGCTACGGAATGGATGCTCCAAATCGGGCAGACCTCGCACGGCGTTAAGCTGATTTTCGCCGTACTTTCTTTGGGCGTCCAATATGGTTTTCTCGGCAAGCTTAGCGAGTTAATTTCAGTCGCTCGCCGGGCTGGGTCTCTTTCGGACCTTGATGAAGCGATGCTCAATGCATCCGATGGCATGTTGGCGTGTTTAAAGGACGATGCAGAAACAGCCCGTCAAAAGATTGGCGTCGCCGTGCCCGTCTTCGAAAGCGCGGGCCTTCATTTGCAAGCGGCTGGTCTCCGGTGGACCCTAGGTTACGCCTCCTATTTGGCAGGGGATTACGAATACTGCCTGTCCTATGCGAGCGAACCGGAAAAGAACCTTGGGAAATATGAAGACCGGATTGAAGCCTTTCGAATCAATCTTTTAGGTATGGCCAACTGCGAGCTGGGAAATCTTGACTTGGCGAATCAAGAGCTTTCCGACGCCCTCTCGCGCTGGCATCAACTGGACGACAAGATGATTGCCAATATGTGCGAGATTAGCCTCGCGAGGGTGGCCTGGAAACTTGGCCGCTTGGATGAATCTTGGGCCCGCTACAAAGCTTTGGCAAAGGTTTTTGAGGGAATCAACGATCCGAGGCCGATCATCTACTGTGCGGAGGGTCTGGGGAGGGTTACCGCCGACTTTGGTCGGTTCTCACAAGCGACCAGGCTTTTCGGCGCCGCCCAACGCTTTAGAGAATCGATCGGTATGCAACGCGACTGCGGGGACCGAACGGAATTCGAGCGTGCGGTAGCAACCTGCAAGAAAGAGCTTGGCCCTCTATTTGATTCTGATTGGCAGGCAGGCTATGGCATCGCGCCAACCCGGATCCCGAAATGGATCATCGACGTTACAGAAAGGCGATAGTCTCACTTCACAACATGGTCCTAGGTCCACAGAACTTAGGCAGCCAAGATTCGTAAGAACAATTATGAGACACACCGCCCTAAAGCGAAGGCTGCTATTCAAGAGCCAAACCGTACAGAAGCGGTTTAACGCTCATAGGGCCGACTTGGCCGTTTGGAATGCGATGCTAGCGGTTGGCCATTTCTTTTCGCGCTCATGGAAGAAGAAAGCCCTAGCTCATCACTAGATGAAAATGGCAACCGCTTTAAGGCGCTACGCGTCTCGTTTTTATGCTCCTGCCAAAGATCGTTTTTGCGCTGCTTGCCGCTCTTGCGCCTGCTCCGAAGCATTACTCGTTTGCCGTGAACGTTGTTGGGCAGGGGAAGCCGATGATCCTTGTTCCAGGGCTCTCCTGCGGGGGCGACGTGTGGAACACCACCGTCGATCACTATAAGAAAGATTACAAATGCTACGTTCTCACCTTGCCCGGCTTTGCCGGACAGCCGCCGATTCCAGCGCCAATTTTGCCAACTGTTCGCGATGAGATTATTGAGTTCATCGCCGATAACCATCTCGACCATCCGATTATGATGGGGCACAGCCTTGGAGGAACCATGGTTCTTTGGGTCGCCGCGACCGCGCCGGATGTAGTTGGGAAAGTGGTCGCCGTGGATGGGGTCCCATTCCTCCCTGCCGTAATGGACCCTTCCGCGACTTTGGAGAATGGCAAAGCGTACGGCGAACAAATGCGGGCCAGTATCGCTGGAGCTTCGCACGCTGCATTTGAAAAGATCAACCGTCAGAGTCTAAGCTTCATGATCACCTCACCACGAGATATCGATTTTGTGATGAAAAACAGTTCAAAATCCGATCCTAAATCGGTTGGGGAAGCGATGTACGAGATGTGTTCGAACGACCTGCGGCCTGAAATGGCGAAGATCACAGCGCCCGTTCTGGAGTTAGGAGAAGGGGCATTTTTTAGAACAGCCGAGCAGATGAAGGAAGGAATGGCTGCCTATGAGGACGAGATTAAACTGATTCCCAATCACACACTGAAGATGTCTCCCAAATCGCGCCATTTCATCATGCTCGACGATCCTGCCTTTTTCTTCAGGGCGATTGACGACTTTTTGAAATGAGCGGAGCTCACGAATTCTCGATTTTTGAATGTCGACTTTCGATTGGGGAAGCGGGCGCAGCTACTTTAGAGTACTCGAACTTGTTCGGGCTTTGTCCCCCGGCGGCTCGACGCCGTATCGGTCCACGCCCGCACGATCTCTTCGATTCTTTGCTCGCCACTTCCGAATCCGCAATCGAAAATCGAAAATCGAAATCCTATGTTGTCCATGAAACCCATTACCCATCCAAACACGCATGCATGGCAAATTGTTATGCAATATCGTTGTTAAACGTCAAGAAAAATAGAGGGAAGGAAAAGTAAAAATGAGTTTGTCTAAAATCTTAATCTCAGTCGTGTTTGCAGCAAGCCTGGCGGTCACCGGCTCCGCACAACAGAAAAAGCAACCACCCAGGCAGGCGCCTCGAGCCGCGCCAAGGCAAGCTCCGCGAGCTGCACCGAGACCCGCTCCTCGTGCCGCGCCTAGACCCGCCCCGCGTGCTGCGCCAAGGCCAGCCCCGCGTGCTGCGCCAAGGCCAGCCCCTCGTGCTGCACCAAGGCAAGCACCTAGGCCGGTAGTTCACAAAACTGCATCCGCACCTAAGAGGGTAGTGAGGGCAGCCCCACATCGGGCCCCCAAGGCAGTCACTCACAAAACTGCGCCGGCACCGAAAAGGGTAGTGAGGGCAGCCCCTCATCAGTCCCCCAACGCAGTAGCTCACAAAACTGCACCGGCACCAAAAAGGGTAGCTAAAGCAGCGCCGCACCAAGCGCCGAAAGCAGTAGCTCACAAAGCAGCCCCTGCACCTAAGAAAGTCGCAAAGGCAGCGCCTCATCAAGCACCTAAGGCGGTCGCTCACAAAGCAGCGCCTACGCCAAAGAAGGTTGCCAAAGCGGCACCGGCGCCGAAGAAAGTTGCAAAGGCGACTCCTGGCAAAACGGCCAAACCTACGCCCCAGAAGGTAGCCAAGTCGGCAACGCCAGCCAAAGGCCCAAAAGTCGGAACGGCTCAGCACGTGGTCATTAAGGCTTCCAAGAAGCCGATCACCCTTGCGAGAACGGCACCCGCCCTTCCAAAACGCGGTCCGGCCCCTGCTTTGAAACCGGTTAAGCCAATAAAGGCGGCAGGCTACGTGCCGCCGACGCGGTTTGTTCATCCAACCGCTCCGATTTCAACAAGAAACTATCCGCGCCCACAGTCAGGCAACACCTACATCACGAACAACACAACGATCATCAACAACAACTACAACTACGACTCGCACCACTATCAGCCGCATGTGGCTAACTTCTATGGCAGCCAAAGTCCGCTTTGGGGTGATCACTGGCGATACGGTTGCGCACCCAGCCCGACCTTTAGCGTGTCGGTTGGCGGAGGCGGTTTTGGGTTCGGCTTTTACGTCTACACCCCCTACTACGCGCCGTGCGTAGCTTCGCCCTACTATTACGACCCCTACGTTCCAGCCTATGTACCGGAAGATCGGGTGTCTGTCTGGTCGGGCTACAACTGCAACTGGGATGATGGAGATGCGTACAACTACGACCCAACCGTTGCTTACGACGGATACGGCGATCCCTCTCTGAACTATGGGATCTCGAACATCGTGGTCTGCTATCAAAGCAGAAGCGTGGGGCTTGTGACCAACTTCATGGGGGATGGCCAGGTCGCCATCTTCTCCGGCGGCCATTACATGTACTCGGTCGAGGCCGGAGACTTCGGCCACATGATGGCCGACAACTGCCGGGCTTGCCCAACGGTTGGCTTCGACGTTATCGGGGTTCGACACCGAGGCGAGTATGCCTGGGTTCGATGCCGCCACCGGTTCCGATGGCATGACGGTTCAGTTCATGGATCCTACATGATCTATCACATGCAGCACGTCCATGATCGATATGCTGTGATTGACTTCAGCACGAGCAATCAGCCCTTCTAGGTTGCGCTCTATGGCGGGTGGTCTTTACTAAAGCCACCCGCATTTTAAATTATAATCAAACGTGATTTGCAGATTGATTTTGCCGGTATTGGCTCTTCTCGCGGGCTGTGCTACCTTTGGGCAGCGTTCAAGTTCGTTTGAAACAAAAGTAAAGGAACTAGAGCGCCAAAGCGGCGGCCGATTGGGAGTTTACCTTCTCGATACGGCAACGGGCAAACATTTCGGCCACCGTGCTGGCGAGCGGTTCGCCATGTGCAGCACGTTTAAGCTCTTGGCCATAAGCGCGGTCCTAGCCAAAGTGGATCGCGGCGCGGACCACCTAGGCCGGGTTATCTCATTCACGAAGAACGACCTTGCCGAACATTCGCCGATTACGGGCCAGCATGCCGATGGGAAAGGCATGTCTTTGCAAGATCTTTGCGAGGCGACCATGGTCCAAAGTGATAACACCGCTGCCAACCTGATCCTTGTAAGCCTTGGAGGACCGACGGGGGTGACCGCATTTGCTCGTTCGATTGGAGACACTCATACAAGGCTTGATCGAAACGAGCCGGATCTAAATGAAGCTCTTCCCGGTGACCCGCGTGACACAACCACGCCTTTGGCGTATGCAACCGATGTAAAAAACTTGGTCTTGGGCACTTTGCTGTCGCCCGGATCAAGGAGCTTGCTAACCAAATGGTTAATCGCTAATCAGACTGGGGATAAGCGGATTCGAGCCGGTTTGCCGCGCGGTTGGCGGGTGGGTGATAAGACGGGAACGGGAGACCGAGGGACATCGAATGACATCGCCATCGCCTGGCCGCCTGGGCGGCCACCAATTCTTATTGCTGTCTATCTCACCGGCTCTCGAAAGGACCGCAACATGCAGGACAAGACGATTGCAGAGGTTGCCAAAATGGTTGTTTCAGATCTTAAGCTCTAGTTAAGAGCCAGCGGTCAACGAGCCCATCATCTTCGGTATTGCGCTGCCCAATATGTTGGAAGCCTGCCTTTTCAACCACCCTTCGGGAAGGAATGTTGGTTATGCTGGTTTCCGCAAACACTTCCAAAATGCCCGGCTGTTCAAATGCCTTCTGAACTAAAAGCATTGCCCCCGCGGTTGCAAACCCCTTGCCTTGTTGCGATGGGGCAACCCCATAGCCGATTTCTACTCGGCCCTCTTTGGGCGACCCACGAAATCCGCCAGACCCGACGGCGTTGTTTCCTTCAACAAAAAGGAAATAGGAATGCCACAGAGTTTCCATCCCACGTTCAATTTCTCTGATCGCCATGGCGGTGATGAAATCGGGAGGTAAGGCGCCTTCTTTTAGATTCAGCCCTTCAGGCGAACCTCCTTTTGAAATCATTTGGAGTTCCGGCAGTTGCATCAGATGAAGGGTAAGCGAGGACGACATACAGAGACTTTACCAACCGCTATCGCTGTAGAAGGTAAACCCTTCAGCATGCTTGCCTGCATAGCTTTACTTCTTATTCCCGCGAGGGTGACGATTTACGTTTCCACTCGTGGCAGCGACAAGTGGTCGGGCCGTTATGCTGCTCCGACGAAAAACCATCAGGATGGCCCTTTGGCAACCATCGAGGGGGCGCGAGATCATGCGCGCAATATATCGCCTGACACCCCGGTTACGGTGATCATCGAAAGCGGCACTTACAGAATCCGGACCCCTATCACTTTCGGTCCCGGAGATTCTGGAAGGGAGCGACTTTATGAGGGGAAAAGCAACGTTGTTATTTCGGGATTGGCGCGTCTAGGGCGCTGGCGAAAGCTATCCAACGGCTACCTTCAAACAACTCTTCCCGAAGTAACACGAGACGGCTGGAATTTCTCTCAGTTGTTTGTAAACGGCGAACGCCGTTACCGCCCACGGCTTCCCAAGAAGGGCTACTTCACGATTGCCGATCACCGAGATCCGACTCCGGAATCGAAAGGGCACGGTAACGACCGATTTGGTTTCAGCCCTGGTGAGATTAAAGCTGATTGGGCGAACCTGGATGATGTGGAGGTCTGCGCTTTCCATATCTGGAGCATGTCTCGCAACCGGATCAAGTCGGTCGACGCCGCCACGAATACGGTCACTTTTAAAGCTCCAACTGGCTATGAAGCTTCTTGGGACGATTTCACAAAGGGAAACCGTTACTTAGTTGAGAATGTTAAAGAGGCTCTTTCCGATCCTGGCGAGTGGTATTTGGACCGACCCACGGGTGTGCTTACTTATATTCCCGAGCCGGGCGAGACGCCGGAGAATATCGACGTTGAGGCTCCCGTTTCTCCCTATTTGGTTGGTTTTGAAGGCGACGTTAAGTCCAAAAAATGGGTGAGCGGGATTACTCTTAAGAACCTTAACTTCGAAGGTGGAAATTGGAATCTCTCACCTACCGGGCGCAACTATCCGCAGGCTGAAGCCGACCTTTCAGGCGAGGTTCGGTTTAGCGGCGCGCGGTCTTGCAGCCTCGAAAAATGTTCGATCAGGCACACCGGCGAATACGGGGTGGATATTGGACAAGGGTGTCGGGACGTTGCCGTCAATCAATGCAAGTTGGAAGACCTTGGCGCGGGAGGCGTAAAGATCGGAGAGCAGACTTGGGAACACGATGAAAATCTCCTTACCTCTCATTGCACAGTGAGCGACTCTGTAATCAATGGGGGAGGCAGAATGCACCCGGCCGCGGTGGGGGTTTGGGTCGGGCAAAATCCATTTATTCAGGTAGTGGGCAATACGATTCATGACCTGTATTACACGGGAGTTTCTGTGGGGTGGTCTTGGGGATACCAAGCGAACGGCGCTCACGATAACACCGTTAGCAATAACCGCATCTCCGATATTGGTCAAGGAGTGCTTAGCGATATGGGCGGCATCTACACTCTGGGGCCGCAGGCTGGAACGGTGCTGTCTGGAAACCGGATTCACGACGTTTACAGCTTCTCGTATGGGGGCTGGGGCATTTATCCGGACGAGGGCAGCAGCAATCTGAGCATTACGGGCAACTGCGTTTTCCGGTGCAAGAGCGCTGGATTTCACCAGCACTACGGAGAGAATAACAAGGTTAGCAACAACATTTTCGCCTTGAACGGCGATTCGCAAATCATGCGAACCAGGGCGGAGGATCACCTGTCGTTTTCGTTTGATAACAACATTGTCTATTGGGAAAAGGGGCCACTCTTGGCCAGCAACTGGACTGGCAACAACTATAAGTTTGACCACAACTATTATTGGTGCTTATCAGGCAAGTTTGACTTCGCGGGGATGGGTTTAAAGGACTGGCAAGCGAAGGGGCAGGATGTCCATTCGCACATCCAGGATCCTGGTTTTCGGGACCCGATGCATGGGGATTTTAGGTTGAGGCAGGACCTTGAAGGGTTTAGGGGTTTTCCAGCGATGTCACCAGATTTTGAAAAGCCGGTTAAGCCATGGCCGAGAGCGTGGCCTGATTAGAGCGAGTTGCTGTGAACCCCGGTTCCCCTTATATGTGAGGAGGAACGACTACTCGAGGGAAGGAACAGGTCAAGAAATGTAACTCAATTCTGAATAGGGCCTTCCCGCCCTTGAGCGCGGGACTGGAGGGTGGGTGTGGCACAGAACCTAACTTGAGTGTCGCCACTTCAGACTCGGCGACAGTCAGCCGCTCACCACGGTCGGGCGCCGGTTGATCATCCTCCCTCGATCCCTCCTTGGAAAGGAGGGAAGGACCTATTCATAAATTTGTTATCAATTCGAAAGTTGGCTCTGACTCCCTTTTCCGCGTTGGGGGGAACCATGTCAAGGGATGTATCTAAACTTGAATAGACCCGACCCCTCCTCCGCGCTTCGCGCTAGGTTCCCCTTTCGCTCCTCGTACCTCGTCGCATATAACGGGAACCGGGAAATGCGGTTCCAGGCACCGACATTCGTGGGAGCACTTGATTGAATCAAGAGGGATTTGTTTGGGCCAAGTAAGTCAGGAGTGGGACCCAACCCCGCTGCGTGCGGATAGTGAGGTGAAAGAGCAAGGGACCCGAATATAGAGATAGAGAAGTTAATGCAAGAACTAAGGGATTGCGAGCGATGATATCTACTATTTTTGCCCTTGTGGCGCTTGGAAAATTGCGTCCTCCCGAGAATGGCCGAATGGGAACTTATGTTGGCAAATTGAGCTTTCAAAAACTGGACTACATCAAACCTAGAAAGGGGGATGCCGAAGTTTCAAAGTATTTTTCCCGACTCGCAGCGGATCACGCCATTAGCGTTTTAAAGCTAAAACCCAATGGACGCTTAGAGTGGTCCGTTTTAGAAGCCAAACGCGGTCAATGGCACAGCATTGCAAAACTCGGAGGGACATGGCGTAATCCCGTCGGTGCCATATGGCTGTTGCAAGATGGATCCCCTCTTATTAAAAAGAATGGCCAAGTCTTGGCGACCTGGGATGTGTACAACTACCTCGTTGGAGACACTAAAATTCGGATGGGTTGTGTTCATCCTTATGGGGTTGTTGAATATGATCGAATAGGCGGTTATTCAATGTCCGATGCGGAAATAGGCAGGCTTTATAAATCAGTCGACTGGCGATTCAAATAAATCGCTGGAGTTGTCCCGCTCCGACCCAACCCCTCCTGCGCGCTACTCGCTAGGTTCGCCTTTTCGCATATAAGGGGAGCCGGGAGATCCGGCTCGCCGGTGGATCTTGGATATATCTTCCTTTCCAAAACCTACTCGGTCCAGGACGGTCGAGCGCCGGTTGATCATCCTCCCTCGCTCCCTCCTTGGAAAGGAGGGAAGGACCTATTGATAAATTTGTTGTCGATTCGTAAGTTGGCTCATTTCCCTTCGGCCGAATCCAGAGACTTGGAAAGGAGGGAAGGGCCAATTCATAAATCGTTATCGATTTGTAGGTTCGCTCCTAGGCCAAGCCCGTAAATTTAGTGCACCGTAGGCAACTCCGCTCCCCAGTCTGCGTAAGCAGAAGAAATGGAAAAAAGAACACTTGGACAAGGTCTCGAAGTCTCGGCCCTCGGCCTCGGCTGCATGGGAATGAGCTTCGGCTTTGGGCCAGCCAAAAGCAAAGAAGAGGCGATTCCGGTTATCCGTGGGGCGGTTGATTTAGGCGTCACCTTTTTCGATACTGCCGAAGTCTACGGCCCGTTCATCAACGAAGAACTGGTTGGCGAGGCGCTCGCTCCCTATCGTGATAACGTGGTCATCGCCACCAAATTCGGTTTCAACATTGTCGATGGAAAGTCCTCGGGAGTAAACAGCAAGCCTGCCCATATCAAAGAGGTCGTCGAAGCTTCCCTAAGGCGTTTAAACACCGACAGGATCGACCTCCTCTACCAACACAGAGTCGATCCCGAGGTCCCCATCGAAGATGTCGCGGGCACCGTAAAAGAGCTAATACAAACAGGCAAAGTTAAGCACTTCGGCCTTTCCGAAGCTGGCGTTGACGTTATAAGAAGAGCCCATGCCGTGCAGCCGGTCACCGCGTTGCAGAGCGAATACTCACTTTTCTGGCGAGAGCCGGAGGCTGAGATCATGCCCCTCCTTGAGGAGCTTGGCATTGGGTTTGTACCGTTCAGCCCGCTCGGAAAGGGTTACCTGACCGGCAAAATCGACGAAAACACAACCTTCGACAGCAACGACTTCCGAAACAGGGTGCCCCGATTTGCTCAGGAAAACCGCAAAGCGAATCAGCCGTTGGTCGATCTGGTGATCGATATTGCGAGGCAAAAGGAAGCAACCCCTGCGCAGGTCGCGCTTTCGTGGCTTCTCGCCCAAAAGCCTTGGATCGCGCCGATTCCTGGCACGACAAAGCTAAACCGAGTGCAAGAAAATATTGGCGCTATCACGCTGAATCTGACTGCAGACGATGTGGACGAGATTAACGCCCAGGCCTCCAAAATCAACATCCAGGGAGACCGCTATCCAGCGGAAATGCAGCAGCTCGTTAATCGCTAAGGGAGAAAAATGGAGATTAAACGAAACGGGTCCCAGCCTTCGGGCAAGGGGCCCGAAGAATATTTCACAGGAAACGTCCGATTGGACAATCCTTTCGCAACGACGGAACCGGCCCGAGTGGCTGGTGCCGTGGTTACATTCGAGCCAGGTGCAAGAACGGCTTGGCATACCCATCCATTAGGGCAAACGTTGGTGGTGGTTTCCGGCGTGGGCTGGGTCCAACGCGACGGAGGCCCGAGAGAAGAAATAAGACCCGGCGACACCGTTTGGTTTTCGCCAGGCGAGAAGCACTGGCATGGAGCAACCGCATCCACGGCTATGTCGCATATTGCGGTTCAGGAAAAGCTTGACGGCAAAGTGGTCGAGTGGCTAGAGAAGGTGAGTGACGAGCAGTACGGCTCTTAAGCACATTCCGCGTGGATCGAGAAGAAGAACGTCGAACCCTGCCCTGGCTGCGACCGGAACCAGATCTTTCCCCGATGCCTTTCGATAATGCGTTTCACATTGGCGAGGCCGATGCCTGTTCCGGCAAAGCCGCTGCCGGAGGATAGACGCTCAAAGGGTTGAAAAATCTTTTGAGCGTAATGTTCATCAAAGCCGATTCCGTGGTCCCGAACGAAAAACGCATCCTTCTCTTTGCCAATTTCAACCAACCGATTTTCTGAACGCTGCGAATACTTGAAAGCATTGTCCAGCAGGTTCTGTAAGGCAATCCGCAGCAGCGTTTGGTCCCCCTGCGTAGCCATTTGCTCCGCTACCGTAAAGGTGCTTCCGGGGTATTGGCCGCTGATTTCTCCCGCCATCTGCAGGCAGAGCGTGGTCAAATCGATGTTGGAGCAGCTAAGCTCAATTTCTCTTATTCGAGCATAAGAAAGAAGGTCGTTCGTCATCTTGCTCATCAGAATCGCGTTCGAACTTATCTGCTCAAGATATTCTTTGTCTTGCCCCAGTTCTTTGCCTCTTTCTTGTAGGAGCATTTGGGCGTTCGTATTCACGTTGCGGATGTATTGCCGAAAATCATGAGCGACCGAATAGGTAAATCCTCGCATCTGCTCGTTTGCATCGGTAAGCTGCGCGGTTCGTGCTTCAACGCGTTCTTCCAGCGATTCATTGAGGGCCTTGATCTCTTTGTAAAGGCGGGCGTTTTCCTCAGAACTGACGAGAAGTTGGTCCCGTTGCCGGATGATCTCCCGGTTCTGAAAATAGAGGTCTAAGAAGACGTCGGTCTTGGCCTTTAAGATCAGCGGCTCGATAGGTTTATAAAGGAAATCAACCGCGCCTGCCTCGTACCCGCGGAACTTTCGTCTTTCATCGGGGCCGCCAGCGGTGAGAAATATGATCGGAATATGCTGGGTCCTTGTCGTGCCGCGCATCAACTCGGCCAGTTCGAAACCGTCCATTAGCGGCATTTGAACATCCAAAATTGCCAACGCTACCTCGTCCGTTAGCAGAATTTCCAGAGCGAGTGCGCCCGAGCGAGCAGTTAAAATCTCCAGACCGTCTTTTCGAAGCAGGCCCTCTAATGCGAGGAGGTTTTCCTCCATGTCATCGACGAGCAGGATTTTTGCGGGAGGGTTCAAGAGACCCCCTCCACATAAGCCGCTTCCATGAGAAATTCCTTGATCGCCTCTAGCGAAAGTTGCTTGGCAGCCGGACAGGCTGCCATCGCCGCTTCCGGCATCTCACATCCTAACGATGAGGCTAAATCTTGAACGATTGCAGTGCCCCCTGCTTCGCAAACGGCGTTTAGCCCTTCCGCACCATCCGAATTGGTCCCGCTCAAGACAATCGCGATAAGTTCCTCTCGGTAGGCATCGGAAGCGGATTCAAAAAGAACGTTGATCGATGGCCTGGAGAAATAAACCGGCGCGTCGGCGGAAAGCGATAGGGTCCCGTTTTGTTCCACCAACAGATGGTAATCAGCAGGGGCAAAATAGACCGTGCCTGGTCGAATGAGTTCCTTATCTTCGGCCTCTTTAACGGCCATCTGGCATTTAGAGGCGAACAGAGTAACGAGGACGCTACTGCGATCGGGCGGAATGTGGACGACGGCCAAGATGGGCAACGGATAGTCGGCCGGCAACGGCGGCAATATCGCAGACAACGCTTCCACTGCCCCCACAGATGCACCTATCACGACCGCTTTCATCCTGGCTTACGCCACATCCCTCTTTCTATAGATCTTTTCTTCCTTTACAAAGTCTTCAAGGGAGTTGACGTACTTAGAGTGGCGAAGAGTCTCTTTGGAACCGAGGCCCAGAAATCCGCGATACGCGAGGGCTTCTTCGAACAAACCAACTGCTCGGTCCTGCACATCACGATCAAAATAGATCAGAACGTTGCGGCATGAAATGAGGTGTACCTCCGCAAAGACGGCATCCGATACCAGGCTGTGATTGGAAAACACGATTCGTTCTCGCAAGCTCTTATCGAAGACGGCAGACCCGTAACCGGCCGTGTAGTAATCCGATAGGGAAGATTTGCCCCCGGAACGCCGGTGGTTTTCTGTAAAAAGCGCGATTTGATCGAGTGGGTAGATGCCCTTTTCGGCTATTTCCAGCGCCTGATAGTTGATGTCGGTCCCGTAGTAAAGCGTTCTCTTCTCTAACCCTTCCTCGCGAAAAAGAATTGCCAGTGAATAGACTTCCTCACCGTGGGAGCACCCTGCAACCCAAACTTTAAGGGAGGGAAAGGTTTTTAGATAGGGAATGACCTGCTCGCGAATGGCCTTAAAATATTCCGGATCGCGAAACATTTCGCTGACCTGCACCGTGAGATAGGAGAGCAAGGGGGGGAAAACTGCCGGGTCGTGAAGTATGCGATCTTGAAGCATTGAAAAGCTGCTGCAACGAAGCGACTCTTTCGCGCGGGTAAGCCTTCGTTTGATCGATGCCCGAGCGTATTTCCGGAAGTCGTAGTTGTACTTCAGATAAATTGCTTCCAGTAACAACTGGATCTCAATATCCTCAGTTTTGATCGACATAGTTCTCAGTGCGGCATCCAGACTCGGATCAGGGAAAGCAATTTCTCGACATCAAGGGGCTTGGCAATGTAGTCGGTGGCGCCGGCCTCAATGCATTGCTGCTGGTCGGTTGGCATTGCTTTTGCGGTGAGTGCAATGATGGGAAGTTTCTTCCAATGGGAGATTTTCCTAATCTCCCTCATGGCCGTTAGGCCGTCCATTTCCGGCATCATGATGTCCATAAGCACCAAATCGATATCTCGCCCCTTGACCTTTTGAGAGCGCTCAAGTGTTTCGATCGCTTCCCGCCCGTTCCGTGCGATCTCCACTTCTGCCCCCCTCGGCTCCAATATGCTCGTGAGGGCGAAAATATTCCTTACGTCGTCCTCTACAACGAGAATACGCCGATTTTTCAAGTCTTCGTCTCGATGCTTGGAACCTTCAAGAAGCTTCTGCTTATCGGCAGGAAGTTCGGCCACCACCTGGTGCAAGAAGAGGGTGACTTCGTCCAGCAGCCGCTCCGGTGATTTGGCCCCTTTTAGGATGATGGATTGCGAATACTTGCGAAGCTGCTGCTCCTCATCTAGGCTGAGTTCGCGGCCAGTGTAAACAATAACGGGCGGGAACGAACTGTCGTCTGCTTTGCTGAGTTGTTGAAGCAGCGAGAAGCCCGAGCCATCCGGCAGGCTTAAATCGAGGACCATGCAATCGAAAGTGCCCGTTTTTAGGGCTTGGAGGCACTCCTTTGTGGTTGAGAGCCCGACCGTTTCCACGGTGTCGGAACCCAAAAGCAGTTGCAAACTTTCAAGTTGAACGGGGTCGTCCTCCACGATGAGGACCCGTTTTAGCCCTCGGGTCAATCTTTGCTCCAGGTCGGCAAAGGCGGTAGCCAGCTCTTCCGCTTTCACCGGCTTGACCATGTAGCCGATGGCACCTAACGCCATCGCCGCCTGGGCATAATCGGACCCCGAGACGACGTGAACCGGAATATGCCGGGTGCGGCCGTTGTGCTTGAGGCGGTCTAGCACCGAGAGTCCGGAATAATCCGGAAGGCCGATATCTAGAACGACAGCGCTGGGCACATAGTGATTGGCCAGGGCGATGCCCTTTTCGGCGCTGGTGGCGATAATACATTTGAACCCATATTCGCGGGCGAGGCCGTAAAGGGTGCGCGCAAAAGTCTCGTCGTCCTCGACGATCAGGATGGTTCGGCCACCCTTCATTGCATCGTCCCGGTCGTCCGGCAAGTCTGGCGGAGGGACTGCGTCTGGCAGCCCAACCGTTAAAGGCAGCTTTTCTGGGATGGCGGTCGGCGCTTGCGCAATAAAGGCAACTAACGTTGTTGGAACGGTCAGGGTAAAGATACTTCCCGTGCCCGGCGTACTTTCCAAAGTGATGTTGCCCCCGAGCAGGTGCGCCAACTCCCTGGATATAGAGAGGCCCAAACCCGTTCCCCCGTATTTGCGGTTGGTGGTGCCGTCCGCTTGGCGAAAGGCTTCGAAAATAATATCGCTCTGTTCGCCTGAGATCCCAATTCCCGTGTCCTGCACTTCGAACGAGACAAAGCCGAGTTCGTGGGAAACGATATTGAGCTTTACTACGCCCGTTTCCGTGAACTTGAAGGCGTTCGAAAGGAGGTTTTTAAGCACCTGTTGAAGCTTTTGCGAATCCGTTTGAATGGAGTCCGGCACGCCGGGCTGGATCTGGATTTCGAATGGTAGCTTTTTCTCAGCCGCGATGGGATCGAAAAAGTGGTGGACATTGGTCTGGATCTGCTCAAGGAGAACCTTTTCCGAGTTGACCTCCATGTGGCCAGCCTCGATTTTGGAGAGGTCAAGGATGTCGCTGATCAGATTTAAGAGATCATTGCCGGCCGCTTGGATGGTGGTCGCATATTTCACCTGCTCCTCGGTAAGGTTGCCATCGCGGTTATCGGCGAGGAGCTTGGCCAGGATGAGCGAAGAGTTTAATGGGGTGCGTAACTCGTGGGACATGTTTGCCAAGAAGTCGGATTTGAAGCGGCTGGTGCGCTGTAAGTCTGTTGCTTTTTCTTCTAGCTCTTGGCTGGTGCGGTTTAGATCATCGCGCTGCGCTTCTAGAACTTGGGTTTGTTCTTCAAGCTGAACGTTCGTCTGCTCAAGCTCGGCCTGTTGCTGCTCCAACCGGGCCTGAGATTCGCGGAGAGCGCGGCTCTGCTCCTCTAGCTCCTCGTTCGAGACGCGGAGTTCCTCGGATTGAACCTGGAGTTCTTCTCCTTGGCGCTGGGTCTCCTCTAATAGGTTCTGCAATCGGGTCCGGTCGTAAGAGGTTCTAACCGTTACGCCAATCGGGTTGGCGGAGAGGGAGAGCAGTTCAAGGGCTAGGTCTTTCGGAACCTGAAAGTAGCCAAGTTCAAAAACGGCGGTGACAACACCGTCGGCGATTGCCGGCGATATGACCATATGCCTCGGGTTGCTCTGGCCTAGAGATGAGCCAACAAGGAGATAGCCATCGGGTATGTCGTCGACCCGAAACGTTTTTTGATCTTTGGCGCACTGGCCAAGCAGGCCTTCGCCCGGAGAAAAATGCTCGACCAGTTTGGCGTCGGCAGGCAATCCATAACTGGCTAGCCTCTCAAAAGTTAAATGCTCTCCCGCAAAAAAGGCACCCACTTGGGCCCCCGTATATTCGGCCAGAAACTTGATTACATTTTCTGAAAGCTGGGCAATGTTTTGCTCACCAAACATTGCTGCGCTTAGCCCAACCTGGCCGGTTTGCAGCCACTCTTGGCGTTGCCTATCGGCGAGGGCTTTTTGAACTAAAAGGCCGATAAGAATAACGAGGCCTATGCCAATAATCGCGGCCAGAATGCCGCTGGTCAGCGCCCGTTGATAGGCGGCGTTCATTTCAGTCAGCCGCTGATCGCGGAGCTGCGTTTCTTCGTTCCTTATTCCGTCGATTTGGGTCCGGAGGGCATCCATCTCGGTCTTGCCTCGGTCGGAAAGGACAACGGCTTCAGCCGCCGCAAAGCTTTTATCGGTTCTTAAACTGATCGTCTCTTTAAGCTCCTGCATCTTGGCGGCGATGTGAGCCTTAATGGCAGGCATTCGGGATTGCGATGGGTCATTATCGAGCAACCTGTCTAGAGTTGCGACCTTGTCATCGAGTTGGGAAATCGCGAGATTGTAGGGGTCGAGATATCTCTGAGTTCCCGTGATAACGTATCCACGTTGACCGGTTTCCGCATCCTGAAGCGTGCTCAGCAGATCGTCGGCGGCCGTGATAACGGTGTGCGTTTTGACCACGAGGGCGCTATCGCGCTGAAGCGTCTGGGTGCTTACATAGGTGATGATCCCCGACGCGATGAAGAACAGCACCGCGCAGATGAAGCCTACATTGAGCAGAATGTCTGCCCGGTAATTAGATTTTTGGTTTGCCATTCCTGTTAGGAGGGCCGTTTGCTCTCTTGAAGATTATAGTCTCAAGAGGACCTATTACTCCCCGGTCTCAACTTCGATGTTAGAACCGGCGGCAGGTTTGGCGTATCCATAGACATCTCTCAGGATGTTTGCTGCCAGCGGCCATAGGTGCGTTCCTGTCTTGCCAACTCCGGCATGGGCTTCCAGCAGAATCACACAAACGCCTTTATCGGGCACCATCTGCATCATGCTAAAAAATCCGACGACCCCGCCATCTTTGGCAACGATTTCGTCGCCGCTGGCAAATCTTGCCTGCCAACCAGGCGTGAAATTCCAAGCTTCTTTTCCGCTTGGATGGGTCGGAACGAGAGGGGTGTACATCAGCCGATACCCGTGCGGGCTCATTCCTTCCTGGTTGTACATGTACTGAAACCAACGCACCAAATCTCCGGCGGAAGATTCCAAACCACCGGAGGGAGTGCCGTACTTTGCCACGTCCGGATAATTGGGCACACTCACTAGATTCTTGGTGATCCCAACTCCGGTGGAACTCATTCCAATAGGGCCAAAAACGTTGTCGGTCATGTAATCCAGGTAGCTCTTTCCGCTAACGTGCTCGATCACCTGGCCGGCAATGGCGAAGTTGAAGTTGTTGTATTTTTGGTCCGATCCGGCCTCAAAGAATATCGGCTTATTGGCGGCGTTGTCAACCGCATTTTGGAAAGAACTGGCTTTTGCGCCCACACCGGGAATGCCGCTCGTGTGAGTCACATAGTTAAGGAGCGGGATTTTTGCCCAGCTTTCGGGCAGGTTTGGAACGTACGTTCCAACCTCTTTCCTGAGGGCAACTTTGCCTTGGTCGACCAACTTCATGAGGCCGTAGCCGGTCACCGCTTTCGATAAAGAACCGATGTAGAAAACCGTGTTCAAATCCGGCGTTCCGCTGCCGGAATCGCCGTACCCCTTCGAGAAAACCAATTTGCCTTTCTCCACAATGGCAACCATGATGGCTTTTGTGGATGAGCCGGTTGCGCTATGAACCAGTTCGTCGACGATGCCGGCCGGGGTGCCGCGGACCATCTGTCTTCCTGGTCTGGTAGGGCGTTGTGCAGAAGCCGATGCGATGATAAGCGAGAATGCAACGAATTCTGCGGCTCTCCGAAGCGTAAACGAGTGCATGAGTTAAGGTTGACACGAGCGATGCCCCTGGGGTTTCTTTTTTGCCAAGGATCTTTTCAGTTTAAAGAATTCTTCGTTGGGGGTGGAATAGTCGCTGGATCAGCCCAACAACAGGGCCAAATAATCTCACGGACAAATGAAGTTTCGTAAATCAGAACTCAGGCGTAGGAATATGCATGGGGAAAGCGGAAGTAGTTGTAATAACGGGGGCGACGGCAGGCATAGGCAGGGCAACGGCGAGAAGGTTCGGAGCGGAAAGGGCGAAAGTGGCGCTGCTCGCAAGGGGTGAAGATCGCCTACAGTCCACAAAAGAAGAGATCGAAAGGGCGGGCGGCCAAGCGATTGCGATACCCACCGACGTTGCCGATCCGGCACAAATTGAGGCAGCCGCCGAGCAGGTCGAAAAAGAACTGGGGCCAATCGATATCTGGATAAACAACGCGATGACAGCTGTCTTCGCTCCGGTTTGGCAAATGGAACCGGAAGAGTACAAGCGAGTAACGGAAGTTACTTATCTGGGCCAGGTTTACGGCGCCCTCGCCGCGCTAAAGAGGATGCGCACACGCAATAAAGGCAAACTCGTTTTCGTAGGTTCTGCATTGGCATATCGGGGAATTCCTTTGCAGTCCAGCTATGGTGCAAGCAAGCACGCCATTCAAGGCTTTGTAGACTCCCTGAGGACGGAACTGCTGCATGAGAACAGCGGAATAGATCTCACAATGGTTCAGCTTTCCGGGTTTAACACTCCGCAGTTTTCGTGGGTGAAGTCAAAGCTTCCAAACCATCCTCGGCCCTTGGGGGCTTGCTTTCAACCTGAAGTGGCGGCGGAGGGAATCTTTTGGGCGGCCCATCACAAGCGGCGCGAACTGATGATCGGTTTTCCGGCCGTGGAAGCTATTTACGGCAATAAGCTGCTTCCACAATATGCAGATTGGATGCTCAGCAGGGGCGGATTTGAGGGCCAGCAAACGGACCAACCCGTTCCAGCGGATCGGCCCAATAACCTGTGGGAGCCGGTGCCGGGAAACTTTGGGGCTCACGGCATCTTTGAGGATGAAGCGAAGGAAAACTCGCCTCAGCTTGCACTCACAACCCATCGAAAGCAAGTCGTCGCCGTTGCGGGCTCGCTGGCGGCGTTGGGGCTTCTTATCTGGAAGGGCAGAAAAGCTCTAAAGCTTTAGGCCAATGAGTTTCATGTTTGCCACCGGGATAGAGTGCAGCTGTCCGACCATTCAAACGCCAATTGGAAAGAAGCGAATAGATGAGTTGGAAAAATGCGGCCACTACAAAAACTGGCGCACGGACTTCCATCTTGTAAAAGAGCTCGGTTTAGATGTGCTCCGGTTTGGCGGCCCCTATCATTTGATTCACGAGGGGCCGGGTAAATACGATTGGAGCTTTCTAGATGAAACCCTGAGCGTTCTGCGCGACATGAAAATAGAGCCTATTTTGGATCTTTGCCATTTTGGCGTCCCAGATTGGATTGGCGATTTTCAGAACGAAGATTGGCCCCACTACTTTGCAGAGTTCGCGCGAGCAGCGGCGGTTCGCTACCCGGGGATAAAGCAGTACACGGTGGTAAACGAGATCTATATCGCGGCCTTGTATTCGGCGGAATACGGTTTTTGGAATGAATGCCTGCAATCGGACAAAGCGTTTGTTCGTGCGCTCGCAAACTTGTGCAAGGCGAATGTTATGGGAATCAAAGCCATCCTAGACATCACTCCCGACGCTACCTTTGTCCAAAGTGAAACCGCCCAATATTTTTACGCGGAAGAACCGTGTCAACTAGAGCGGGCGCACTTCCTGAACGAAAGGCGATTCCTCGCCTTGGACCTGACTTACGCTTTCCCCATGGCGGCGGAAATGTTTCGATATCTTCGTGATAACGGATTGTCGGAAGACGAATACGATTGGTTTCAGCAGCAACATATTCGCGGGCACTGCGTGATGGGAAATGACTATTACATGCGCAATGAGCACAGTGTAAGCGAGGTCCCGAAAACCGGCCACGCGAAAAAGCCTAGTCCTTCCGAAAAGCGCAATGACGATAAGGCTATTGCGCTGGGTTACTACGCCGTTGCCAAGCATTACTTCAACCGATATCGAATGCCTCTTATGCTGACCGAAACGAACATGGATGAGCCTTACGCGGAGTATTGGCTGGCGCAGAATTGGATGTCATTGCGTCGCCTTTGGGAAGACCGGATCCCGGTTAGAGGATTTACTTGGTATTCGCTGGTGGACCAGGTTGACTGGGACACGGCTCTTACAGAGGACGCCGGCAGGCAGAATCCTTTAGGACTCTTTGACCTTGATCGTAAGATCCGGCCAGTTGGGAAGGCCTACAAGGAGTTGGTTAAGAAATGGAGGCCGATCGTTAATTCCGGAGATGCGGACCTTCGTGGGAGTCGGTGGTAATCAGGAAACGTTAAGCCCCAATTCCCTCGCCACCACCAGCTTACGGATATCAGAAGTGCCGCCGCCGATCATATAAAGCTTGGCGTCATTCCAAATACGACCCACGCGGTATTCCGTGGAATATCCGTTGCCTCCGTGCAACTCTACTGCGCGGCTAGAGATCTGGTCCGCTGCCTGCGCGGCCGAAAGAAAAACTTCGGCGCAAAGCAGGTTCAAAGCCTTGTCCTGGGTGTTCTTTGGGCTCTTATCGATCAGCGCGGCGGTGCTGTATGCGAAGGCCCGCTCGCGGTCCAGGCTGGTGGACATTTCCGCCAAATCAAAAGCTATAGCTTGGTTTCGGTTGATGGCTTTGCCGAACTGCATGCGGTCGCTGGTGTAGTTTAAAGATTCTTCGAAAGCCGCTCGTCCGAGGCCCAGCGCACCCCCTGCTAAGATGAGGCGCTCGTAGTTGAGGCCGCTCATAAGAACCTTTCCGCCGCCGTTAAACTCGCCCAGAATGTTGGCAGTTGGCACGAAGCAATTATCAAAAACGAGTTCGTAGGTCTCGGAGGCTTTCATTCCGATTTTGTGGATCTTTTGACCCCTTTTGAAGCCCTCCATATCGCGCGTGACCAAGAACGCGGTGATCTTTTTCTTTTCTTTATCGGTTTTTACGTAAACGACAAGTACATCGGCGGAGCCGCCGTTGGTGATCCAAAGCTTGGTTCCGTTCAATAGGTAGCCGCCATCTGCTGGGGTGGCGCTGCAACTCATGGCCATCACGTCAGATCCTGCGTTCGCCTCGCTCATTGCGAGGGCGCCAATGCTGGTCCCGGCTATCAAGCCGGGCAGGTATTTGGCCTTTTGGGCGGGAGTGCCGTTAAGGCTGATTTGGTTAACGCACAGGTTGGAATGGGCGATATAACTGAGCCCAATCGACCCTGAACATCTTGAGATTTCTTCTGTAATGACCAAATGGGCCAAGTAGCCGAGTGCCAGTCCGCCAAATTTTTCCGCAGCGGTAACGCCCAGGAAGCCTTGTTCTCCCATTTTTGGCCAGAGCTGATTTGGGAATTCACTCTGCTCAGACGCGGGGCCATCTAGCGGCAAAATCTCCTTTTCTGCAAAGGTTCTTACGGCCGAGCGCATCTCGGAAATGGTTCCGTCTTTATCGTAAAGTCGAAGGAGATCTCTGCTAGAGGGCTGGGTCATGAGGTTGCTGTCCTACAGGTTTTAGCAAGAATAGCGATCCTGCCCAAATCTATTGTCGGCATGTTGGCCCGATGGAGACCCGGCGCTTTCTCGTCGTTGAGCTGCACATCTGAAATTTACTCGATTTAAGTTAAACCACTAGCCCTAGAAGCCGTTAAGGCGAAACATGCCCCGCACTCTTTGTCGTTCTTGACTATTGCGACCCGTCGGCGCTCATTAAAACTCCCTTAACATGTGTAAGCAATATGCTGCATTGTTTGAGTGGTGTCGGTGTACCTAGGGTTGACCTGTTTCCTGGGACTTTACTGACCCGTGTCGCGTGAAACATTAGAGCCGTCCACCGCACCATCGAAGCATTCTGATATTTAATCAAAGTCATGCAAACTCACATGCACGCATAATAGATTAAGCGGTTCATCAAAGTTGAGAGCATTATTCGTCGGTTTGCTGGGAGCGTTGCTGCTCTTGTCGGTTGTGGCCTGGTATTTCCAGCCTCCGACCACTGTTGCCGGCAAGACCATTCTCATCCGCGTTTCCGATAACAACCCGCTGCGTCAGGCGCAGGTCGATTTGTTCAACAAGCTCAATCCGACGCTCCAGATGGAGCTAGACCCAAGCGATAACGGCGTGGACAAGGTGATCGTGCAGAGCATGGGCGGGGTGGGGCCGGATTTATTCGACTCCTTCAGTCCATTGCAACTTTCCGCCTACGTGCAGTCCGATATCGCGATGGATATGACCCATGAGCTGAAGAAGCGCGGCATCGATATCACGAAGGATTGCTTTAAGGGCATGATGAGCACCTGCATTTATCAGGGCAGAGTTTATGGTGTACCGACCAACATTGCCGCGGACGGCATTTGGTTTCACCGAGATTTGCTAAGAGCGGCCGGGATTCCGGACCATAAGGGCCCCTGGACGTGGGCCGAGTTCATTCCCATCGCCCAGAAACTCACCAAACGTGACGCGAACGGGAAGCCGCTCTGCTACGGCTTCTATTTCGACTGGTGGAATTTTCCTCACTTCCTTAAAGGTTTTGGGGCGCATATTTATTCTCCGGATGGCACCAAGTGCGTGTTGGATAGCCCGGAGTCGATTGCTGCCGTGCAGTTGATGCACGATCTGGTTTACAAGTACAAGGTGAGCAGCAGCCCGGTTGAAGAGGCATCCATGTCCACTGCCGGCGGATTTGGCTCTGGTAGCGTTTCGGTCTTTGCGGAAAAGCACGCGGCAACCGCTCTTGGCGGACGCTGGTGGCTGGCCCAGTTGCGGGATTATAAGGGGCTCGAAACCGGCGTGATGGAATCACCTTACGGCACAGTGAGAGACTTTCATGCTTACGGCCGGTGCACGCTGGTCAACAAGGAAGGCCACAACATTCAAGACGCCATTAAAGGCCTTCTTTACATGGCAGGGCCGGAATACAACAACTTGGTGAACGACCAGGCGGACGGCATTTGCGCCTTCATTAAATACACGAAGTCGAAGCAGTTTTTGTTCAATCCTAAGTATCCGAAGGAAACCGATAACGCGATTTGGCTGGATATCGCCGCCCATTCTTCGGGTGATGAAACGAGTCCGTTCATCAGTGGCCAGGTGGTGAACGATATGATCACTGAGCAGCTTGACTTGGTGAAAGCGGATCAAAAATCTCCGCTAGATGCCATGCACGATGTCGCTGCTGAGGTCAATCAGCAGATCCAAAAAAATCTTCAGGAAGACCCGGCGCTGATGGACAAATATAAGGCGGCGACAAGGCCATGAGAACCCGAGCTGCCAAACTGGCGCCGCTTGGATTTTTGGCGCCTAACCTGCTTGGGTTTTTGGTTTTTACGGCTTGGCCAGTGGTGTATTCGTTGATTGCCAGCTTTAGCAATTGGAATTTGCAGAAGACGGTGAGCAGTCGATTTGTGGGGGTTCAGAACTACGCCGAGATCTTTGGCGATTCTAAGTTTTGGCTCTCGTTTGTTAATACCGCCTACTTGATGCTGGGCATCCCGGTTTCCATCGCTTTATCGTTATGGGTAGCGATTTTGCTCAACCGCAAAATGCCCGGCAATGCGACCTTGAAAGCTCTGCTGTTCTTGCCAAGCGTGACAAGCGGCGTCGCCATTATGATCCTTTGGAAGGCGCTATACAATCCAGATTTTGGGCCGATCAACTCGGCTATCGAGGGCATTTTCCACTGGTTTGGATTGAATACGCACGGCCCGCAATGGTTGCTTTCCACCCAGAATCCACTTTCGCTGGATGTCGAAAAAGTAGGGCTGGCCCATAAGCAGTTTGGAGTGGGCGCGCGGGATGCCCTGAACATTATGGGCATTTGGGGCGCGATCGGGGGCACCAACATGCTTCTTTATCTGGCCGGCCTCACCAACGTGCCGGAAGAACTTTTAGAAGCGGCGCAGCTTGACGGCGCGGGGAAGATGGCCCTGTTTTGGCGTATCACCTGGCCGCAACTCGCCCCTACCACTTTCTTTATCGTGATCATGTCGATCATTGGTGGTCTGCAGGGCGGATTTGAAACGGCGAAGGTTATGACCAACGGCGGTCCGGCCGGGACCACCACGACGATGGCTTTTTATATCTACAAAAAGGCTTTTGAGGAATACCGGATCGGCTACGCCTCGGCGGTGAGCTGGATTTTGTTTGCCTTTGTACTTGGCTTTACTTTGCTCAACTGGAAGTTTGGAAATAGGGGGGAGAACCTGGCATGAAGCCGCGATCTTTTGACCGATTTAAAACGCTCGGCTTTGTTTATTTGATTCTGGGCCTGTTCGCGATTACCACTATCGCCCCGTTTCTGTGGATGTTCTTTGCCAGCTTTAAGAGCCTTCCGGACGTGGATAAATCTTCGCTTTTGCCGCCTACTTGGCACGCAAAAAACTACGCAGAGGTTTTCCATCAAATCCCGTTCGGCATGTACTACCTGAACAGTTTTTTGGTTTCAGCCTGGGTGACTTTTTTGACAGTGCTAACCAGCGCCATGGCAGCTTTTGCTTTCGCCCGGATGCATTGGAAAGGCCGCGACGCCGTGTTTATGATGTACCTGGCGACGATGATGATCCCTGGCGTGGTGACCATGATCCCCAACTACGCTATTGTGGTTAGGCTCCATTTGCTGGATAGCTACACGGGCCTCATTGTGCCCGCCGCTTTTTCTGCCTTTGGGACTTTTCTTCTGCGCCAGTTTATGATCGGCATTCCTAAGGCATTGGATGAAGCGGCCTTTTTGGATGGGGCCGGGCCCTGGACCGTGTTTTGGGACGTGATTATGCCCATTTCGAAGCCGGGTTTGGCGGCTTTGGCTATTTTGACTTTCTTGGGCAACTACGGTTCTTTCTACTGGCCGATGATTTCAATCAAGACGGATTCGTTGCGGACCTTGCCGATTGGGATGATGTATTTCGATTCCAACTATGGGCGTGCGACGAACTTGATTATGGCGGCGGGCATGATGAGCCTGATCCCGCCTTTGCTGCTGTTTATGATCGGGCAGAAACAGTTGCTGAGAGGAATTCAGATGGGCGCGGTTAAGGGCTAAATCACCGAGCGCGTAGCGCGAAGGAAGGGTTGATAAATCGCAGCACGCCAAAGCGGAAAACGGCTGTTCCTCCACAATCGCCGATCGGCTTTCTTTCAATTCAAACTATGGCAATGTAACCAGCTCAAACTTATGCGGAATCGGCTGAGCCAGCTTCACTTCTGCGGCATTAAGTTGGTCGTCCGTTTCACTAACGGCCGCCTTCTCTTTGTCGCTTCCGCGCCAGCGGACAAAATCCTCATGGCTGCGGTTCTTCACCGCCGCCAGAACCGACAAAGACTGCTTCACCATCGGGGTTGGCAGTACCGCCAAGTTCACGCCGTTCTGCAGGTCCATATTTGAAAAACTCCCAACAGCCTCGCCATCGATCTTAAGCGAATAAGAACCGGCGGGCAGGTTCTCAACCCGCAGCATTTCCCGGTCTAGGTCCTCCACAAAGTTAGAGATCTTCATCACCAGAGCAGTCAGCTTGTCGTCAAAGTCGATCGGGCAAGGCAGGGCATGCTCCAAACAAGACCAAGAAAGGCCTCTAAAATCGCTCACGTGAGCGGCGTTGGTGTCGTCCACCTGGTGGCCCTCGAAATCCAAATCCACCGAAGAAACGACTGGCCCCGCCCCCCACGAACGTAACAGAGTCTCAGCCATGATGAAATGTCCTTGGGCGCTAGGGTGGATCCCATCGGGGATGATCTTGTCCGCTAATGCGGCATCCTTCGCTTTTGCCGAAATCAGCAGCGAAACCAGGGGTTGGTTGAAGTCAACATACCGGTAGTGATTCGCCTTGGCCTGATCCAAAACCACCTTGCCATAGCGAACCAACGTATCGTTGTAGCCATGCCACGGCGCCCACTTCTTACCAGGAAAAGGAGGGTTGTCTTTAACGATATCGTCCCACGGCGAAGTTCTTATTAGAGTCACCCGAGCCTTCGGAGCATCTCTTTTGATGTAGCCGATGAGCTTCCCGTACCAATCGTTAAAGGTGTCGTAAATCTTCTGGTCGTAAGGGACATAGCCGCCATCGTTCATGCCTAGCATAACGGTGACGACGGTCGGATCGAGCGGCTTAACATCGCGGCTCACACGCTGGTCGGGCGTACCGCCTCCGCCGCCCCAGGTGGCGTCGCCGCTCCAACCGCGTGCCCAAAACCTTGTATCCATTTTTGGGTAGCGAGTCCTTACAAATGCTTCGATCTCGGTGGTGTAAAACTGTTGCTCGGTGATGCTGTCACCGTAAAAAACAACGCGGTCGCCGGGTTTAAGAAAGAAAGGCGAGAGAACTAGGGAAGCAAGGGCGGCTAACATACAATCTCAGAATATTCTAGCCGGGAGAGGAATGCAGGATTAATCGGATTAAGCTGGTATCTCGCGGCCCCAAATAGGGTTAGTTAGAAACAACGACCGCCCATGGCACAAGAACCATTTTTGTATCCGCATAGCCACGCACCCTTTGATCCCGCGGTTTTCCAAAGCCCGCCAAGTGAGTATCGCGGCGCGCCGCTTTGGTCTTGGAACTGCAAGCTTGAGATGCCGCAGCTTCTCAAGCAGATCGAGGACATGCGCGGGATGGGTCTCGGCGGATTCCATATCCATCCCCGAACCGGCCTTGCCACCGAATACATGGGGCCGGAGTTTATGGACGCGGTCCGTGCCTGCGTGACGAAAGCTAAAGAGTTGGGCATGCGCTGCTACCTGTACGACGAAGACCGGTGGCCTTCCGGCTTCGCGGGAGGCTTGGTCACGGAAAACCGCGAATATTCCGTAAAGCATCTGCGATGGACCTGCGTGCCGTATGGCTCCTGCACACAAGACCCCTACAGCTTCTGGCCCGCGCGTTTAGAAGACGGCCGATTGTTGGCTACCTACGATGTTGTCTTAAAGGGCGGCTTTTTGGATGGCTATAAGCGGCTGGAGCCGGGGGAAACGGCTAAGGGCAGGATCTGGTACGCCTATCTGGAGCGGGCACCCGATAACGCCTGGTACAACGGCAAAACCTATGTAGATTCCCTGAATCCGGATGCCATTAAGCGCTTCCTGGAAGTTACTCACGAGCGGTACGCAGCCGCCATCGGAGAGGAGTTCGGCAAGGTCGTGCCCTCCATCTTTACCGATGAACCGCAGTTTGCCATCAAGTTCGTGTTTGCCAGTCCAGATGATGAGAAGGATTTGACCATCCCGTTTACGGGTGACCTTTACGAAAGCTATTTTGCTTGTTACAACTCCCGTTTAGAAGACCACCTCCCGGAGCTATTTTGGGAGTTGCCTTCGGGTTTTTCCCTCTCGCGATACCGTTACCACGACCATATTTGCGAGCGCTTTACGGCTGCCTTTGCGGATCAGGTGGGGGCATGGTGCGCTGAACACGGCATTAATCTTACCGGCCACATGATGGAAGAGTCGACGCTGGAGAAGCAGGCCACCGTGCTCAGCGAGGCCATGCGCAGCTATCGCGGATTCCAGCTTCCGGGCATCGATATGCTTTGCGATTGGTGGGAACTGAACACCGCCAAACAGGCCCAAAGCGCCAGCCGCCAGTTCGGCCGCGAGGGCGTTTTAAGCGAACTTTACGGCGTTACAAACTGGGACTTTGATTTTGCCGGCCATAAGCGGCAAGGGGACTGGCAGGCTGCGCTTGGAGTGACGCTACGGGTTCACCACCTGACTTGGGTCTCCATGGCAGGCGAGGCGAAGCGGGATTACCCGGCTTCGATTGGCTACCAGTCGCCCTGGTTTGCGGAGTACCCGTTGGTGGAGAACCACTTCGCGCGGCTTGGTTCGGTATTAACGCGCGGAAAGCCTGTATGTAGAGTAGCCGTGATCCACCCGGTTGAATCTTATTGGCTGGCGTTTGGCCCAAAATCTCAGACTTCGTCGTTACGCGAAGAGTTGGAGTCGCACTTTACCGAGTTGGCCGAATGGCTCTTGCATGGCCTGATGGATTTTGATTTTGTGTGCGAGTCTTTACTGCCTTCGCAGATTGGCGGGCCGGGGGATAAGTTTATAGTTGGCGAGATGGCTTACGATGTGGTTATCCTGCCCGGATTGAAAACGGTGCGTTCCAGCACTCTCGACGCCCTATCCGGCTTTTCGGGCAAGGTTTTGGTCTTGGATGCCGCGCCGGAGTTAGTGGACGCGGTGCCTTCTGCCAGGGCTTCATCTTTCGGTTGGCCGGTGGTCCCATTTAGCCGCGCGCGCATTTTGAGTGAGTTGGCGGATGTTCGCGAAGTTGAAGCGTTTACCCCGAAAGGCGTTCCACCCGAGAAGCTGCTCTATCAGCTTCGCCAAGAGGGCCAAACACAATACTTGTTTGTTTGCAACACCGACCGATATCAATCTTGTCCGGATGTTAAGCTCAGAATTCGCGGGGAATGGAAGCTAACGCTTCTGGAAACCGTTACCGGCGAAACCCAAGAGTTGCCTGCTAACTATGAATCTGGCTGGACAACTATCCAGCACGATTTCCCCGCTCACGGAAGTCTCTTGCTGCAGTTAGATCCCGGTCGCTCTGAATTGGCTGTCCCTCAAGAGCCAACTTATACGGAATATATCAGGCTGACCGAGCCGATGAAAATCACTCTATCGGAGCCCAATGTGCTCCTCCTCGACCAAGCCCGCTACCGAATCGGTGACGGAGAGTGGAATGAGCCGGAAGAAACCCTGCGCATCGAAAACATCGTCCAGAAACAACTTGGACTAACGGTGAACGATGGCGAGATTTGCCAGCCTTGGGCGGACAAGGAGCCGAAACCGGTTCTAACCACGGTTGAACTCGAATTCAAGATCGAAACGAGAATCGAGATTCAGAAATCGCTTCTCGCGATGGAGGCCGTTGAGGGGCAGCGCGTTTTCCTAGACGATCTAGAAACCAACCAAGAACCGGAGGGATATTTTGTCGATGAAGCGATCAAGGCCAACGCCCTTCCCACGCTAAAAGTAGGCTTGCATAAGCTTAGAATGCAAGTCCCCTTCACCAGAACAACAACCCTCGAATGGTGTTACCTGCTGGGCGACTTTGGAGTTGTGGTTCAGGGTCGAACCGCCTACATCACGGAGCCCGTTACCCAACTTCATTATGGAGCCTGGACCACGCAAGGGCTTCCGTTTTATGCCGGAAACGTAACTTACCACTGCGAGTTCGAAGCCCAGAATGGGAGTTACAAGCTGGAATGCTCCCACTTCAAGGCGCCGCTTCTGACGGCCAGGCTAAATGAAAATATCCGGAAAAGCCCTTCCCCTTGCGCTCCGGCGGAGGGGGAAGGGTTGGGATGGGGGTCTAGCGAGCACAAAATCGCTTTCGCCCCCTTCGAAGCCGATCTTGGCCAACTCAGTGGCCGCCAAAGACTCGACATCACCGCCTACGGCAGCAGAATCAACGCGTTTGGGCAGCTTCACAATATCGATCCAAACCTGACTTGGTTTGGGCCAGGCTCTTGGCGCTCAAGCGGAAGCGAATATGCGTACGAGTATCAGTTAAAGCCTTGCGGAATTCTTTCCGCCCCAATCGTCTACCAGAAATTGCAGCAATTATCGAATTAATCATGCCCAACCAAGTTCGAATCCGAAGGAACGCTGTTATACTTTGATTAAGCGCTTTATCAACGCTTCATGTGCTTCAAAGCAAATAGGATTTGGCTCTCGATGCGGATAGCAACTCTCAAGACGACAGCGCTTCTATTTATCGCCTCCATTTGCGCGATTGCCCCTGCCCAGCGGTTTACTCCGGTTCAAGACCACGGCATTTGGTGGCTCCAGGACCAAGCGGGCCACAAAATCTTTTCCTTCGGAGTTTGTGTGGTGGACACGGGCACGCCGTGGAAGGACAATGACCCCACAAATCCCTCCTATGGCGCCTATAAGTTTTACGACGACCCTAAAGCTTGGGCGCAGGACACGGTAAGTCGGCTTCAGGATTGGAGCTTCAACACGATTGGCGCTTGGAGCAGCTACGATACTTTGCTGGCCGCCCCCAACAACCAGATGTACATGACGCCCATTTCCCACATGGGCTCTTCGGCCGGCTTCCCCTGGCTGGATATGTGGGATCCCGCGAACGTAAAGGTCTGCGACGATATTTGCCGCGAACAGGTCGCCGCACTCAAGAAAGACAAGCGCATCATCGGCTACTTCTCCGATAACGAAATGGGCTGGTGGCGGAATGCCCTATTCAAATGGATCTGGGATCAGAAGACCAATAACACGCGCAACCGAGTAGTCGATATGCTCATCCAGCGGTACGGATCTTGGCAAAAAATGCTTGCCGATTGGGACCCGGATAACGCCAGTAGCTTCGACGATCTAAGAAAACACGGCAAGATCTACATGCGCCCCGGCTCCAACGGAATCGGCCTTGTGAAAGATGTTTTGGGCATGTTGGCCGAGCGCTACTACAGCCTTTGCCGCGAAATCATCAAGAAATATGACCCCGACGCCCTCTACCTGGGCGATCGCTACATCTCCAACTACTATCCGGAAGTAGCGGAACAAGCAGGTAAATACTGTGACGTGGTTTCGACCAATTTGAACCCTAACTGGTCCGATGGCGGCTATGTTCGTTTCCATTTGGACGACCTGGAAAAGCTGACCCATAAGCCGCTCATGATCACCGAATACTACATGACCGCGATAGAAAACCGGAGCGGAGATAAGGACAACAGCTCTGGATTTCCCGTGGTGAAGACCCAAACTGAAAGGGCCACAGGTTTTACAAACGCGACGCTAGATTTTGCCCACAACCCCAACTTGGTGGGCGCTCACTGGTTTCAATATTACGATGAAGCCCAGAACGGCCGTGGCGATGGCGAGAACTACGATTTTGGCTTGGTAGACACCTCCAACAAACCCTACGAAGAAGTCACCGCCGCAGCCAAAGCGATGCACACCGCCGATGAGCATGCCAAGGCAGCACCGAAAGCGGTTCAAGATTCGGTTGTTCCTCAAACTCCGGCAGCCGCATTCGATTTAGCCCAATGGGATAAAGATAAAGCCTTTGTGCCCTCCACCGACGATCTGCCTAGAGGCGATATGTACGCCAGTTGGTCGCCAAACGGCCTCACCGTCGCTTTCTATTGGTATGAAGATTTGTTTGCAGATGAGCTCTTCCGGGACAAAAAAGTGCCCGATCAAGAGCGCTCCACAGTCGAACTAACGTTCCCCAACGGGCTGCACTGGAAGGTGCGCCTAACTGATAAAAGCGCGGAAATCGTCAAGGGCCCAAAATGGAATTTTGAAATTAAAGTGGACGCATCGAGCCATCTCATTCTCACCATTCCACCGTCCGCGTTTAAGGTTGCCTCGCTCAAAGCGAACCAAAAAGTCTCTCTGGATGCCAAGATTATTTCGGAATGCCGCGCGTACACAACAAACTGGCGTCTAAACCGAAAGCTGGAAAACTAACGAAAGCTATGCCACGCCACTCGCCCATCATTTCAAAAGCCCCCCATATGCTGCACGGCGGCGACTACAACCCCGAGCAATGGGATCCGCAAACGTGGACCGAAGACGACCGCCTAATGGGCCTTGCCCACGTGAATTCGGTCACCCTAGGCGTCTTTTCTTGGGTTTCTTTAGAGCCGGAAGAGGGCAAGTTCACCTTCGAGTGGATGGACAAAATCATGGATATGCAAGCAGCGGCTGGGCGTATCGTGGGTTTAGCGACTCCTAGCGCGGCGTCTCCAGCTTGGCTTTCTGCAAAGTATCCGGATTCTTTACGGGTTGGGCAAGACGGCGTTCGACGCCGACATGGTAACCGAGTGAACTACTGCTGGACGTCGCCCGCTTATAGAGCCCAGGTCTCGAAGATAGCCACTATGTTGGCGGAGCGATATAAGGCCCACCCCGCGCTCGGCTATTTCCACGTTTCTAATGAGTACGGCGGTGAATGTTTTTGCGATTTGTGCCAAGAGGCATTTAGGGGCTGGCTCAAGGTTCGCTACGGCAATCTCGACACGCTAAACAAGGCTTACTGGACCGCTTTTTGGGGGCATACCTACACAGATTGGTCGCAGATCGAAGCGCCCGGCGGAACGGGCGAAACGGCCGTTTATGGCCTCACTTTGGACTGGAAACGCTTTGCAAGCGACCGGATCGTGGATTTTTACCGCCAGGAATCGGGCGCATTGAAAAAAGTTGCGCCGAGCATTCCCGTGACAACCAATCTAATGGGCGTTTATCCGGTTCTGGATCCCTGGAAAATCGCTCCTTACATGGATTTCATCGCTTGGGACAGCTATCCTTGGTTCAGCAGCACCCCCTCGGATCTTGGTAGTTGGACCTACACCTCCTTCGCCCACGATTTAAACCGGTCGCTTAAGAACAAGCCGTTTGTCTTGATGGAGTGTTCGCCGAGTTCCTCCAACTGGTATCCCGTCATGGGCTTAAAGCGGCCCAATGCGCATGTTTTAGAGGGATTGCAGGCAGTTGCCCATGGCGCAGATGGCGTTCAGTATTTTCAATGGCGGCAGAGCCGCGGCAGTTCGGAGCAATTCCACGGCGCCGTGGTTGCCCACAACAACCGAAGCGATGCACGGGTGTTCAGGGAAGTTGCCGATTTGGGGCGTGAGTTGGAATCCTTGGATGATGTTGTAGGTGCCGCAAAGCCGGCCGAAGTTGCCCTAATTTACGATTGGGAAAACAGTTGGGCGATTGATATGGTTGCTGCGCCCCGCACCAAAAACAGAGATTATTTGGGCACAGTTTTGGCCCACTACAGCGCTTTTTGGAGCCAGGGCGTTACCGTTGACGTCGTTGATTCCGATCAAGATTTGAGCGGCTATAAGCTGGTAGTGGCTCCCATGTTGTTTTTGCTTAAAGATGGCGTAGTGGAAAGGCTGGCTAAGTTTGTCGAAGGCGGCGGGACGCTGATGACCACATACTGGTCTGGATGGGTGGATTCCACCACTTTGGCGTTCCAGGGACCTTCGCCTTTGAGCAAGCTGCTGGGATTGTGGACCGAGGAGACCGATGCACTTTTTGATGGCCAGTCAAACCAGGTAGTGTCTTCTGCTTCGGACTTGCTAACCAAGGGCGCGAAGTATTCAGCTTCTGTTCTCTGTGAGTTGGTTCACACGACGACGGCTGAGAGTTTGGCCAGCTACGGTTCGGATTTTTATGCAGGGCGGCCGGCCGTAACTCGAAACAAGTTTGGTTCAGGCCAGGCCATTTTTGTGGCGTCTCGGAATGAGCAATCCTTTACGAATGATCTTTTGATTTCTTTAATGAAACAGTTAGGGATCTCGGGTGCGGTTGAAGGCGATTTACCAACTGGCATTACTGTTCAAGCTCGGCACGGCGATGGCAAGGATTTCTTGTTCGTGCTGAACTGCTCGGACAAGGAAAAGGCCGTTCGGCTGGGTGAGTCGGGTTTAATCGATTTGGATGGCGCCGAGTTCTCCGGTGAGTTGATTTTGCCTGCCTTCGGGACTGCCATTTTGGTGCGCGCCAAGGCAGGAAGTTTAGTTGGCGCAAGCAATTAGGGCGAATCTCAGAGGTATGGTACGATGTTATTATGCGCACAACGATAACAATCGATGATGATGTAGCATCAAAATTGCTACCGTTGCTTGAAAAGTCACGAGGCAAATCGAAGAAAGTTATCAATGATCTTTTGCGCCAAGCGCTAGGGATTAGCCCTTCGAAAAGGGTTGAAATTCCGGTCTTTAAAATCGGGCTAAAGCCTGGGATTGACCCGACGTCTTTGAACAAGTTGAGTGAAGAGCTTGCTGTTGCAGAGGATCTCAAGCGATATCAAGGGTGAAAATTCCTGACGCCAACTTACTGATTTACGCGCATGACGTCGATTCGCCGTTTCACGAAAAAGGCCTTGTTTGGTTGAAAAGTAGCCTATCGGGCGGTTATGAAGAGGTCGCGATACCGGAGGCAGTCGTGTTAGCTTTCCTGAGAATAATTTGCAATCCATCGGCATGTGTCCATCCATTGACGATCGACCAAGCGCGTCAAGCCATGGAATCTTGGTTCGACGGCGGGGCTATACTTCTTCGCGGCGAACCACATATCTTTATTGAAGCGACGAAATTGCGTGAGAAAGTCCACGGCGGCACTAATCTTATGTTGGACTGCTATCTCGCAGCTTTAGCGATTCACAATCGCGCAACAATCTACAGCAATGATCGCGATTTTCTGAGATTTCCGGGCTTGAAGTATAAAAACCCGGTTGATGACTAATCATTTCTGGCCGTATCTATGCTGATACCGGTCGTACCACTTCTCCGCTTCCTCAGGCGGAATCGGAATAACTTCTCCAAGCTGCATAGCGAGGTGAATAGTCTTCGCTACATCCTCAACCATGACTGCGGCTTTCAACGCTGCCGTTGGACTCGGACCCCACGTGAACACCCCGTGATTTCCTAGCAAAATTGCGGGGCCTCGGCCTAGATACTTTAGGATGCCTTGGCCAATGTGGTCTCCTTCGTTATCGATGTAGGGCGCGCATGGAATTTCGCCTCCGAACTCATCCGCAATGGCGGTAAGCGCCAAGGGAATAGATTTATGGGCAGCCGCGAAGGCCGTAGCGTAATTGCTGTGGGTGTGAACAACGCCCCTGATGCCGGGCATATTTCGGTAGAGAAACAGATGATGCGAGAGATCGACGCTGGGCCGAAGTCCTCCCATTTCTGGCTCACCTGTGGATAGTTTGACGGCGACTAGGTTCTCCGGGGTCAGCTTATCGTAATCCATGCCCGAAGGCTTGATTAGGACCGTATCCGAATCTGGATCATAGCCGCTCGCGTTGCCGCTGTGCATCGTGACCAAGCCCGATCGTGGCAGGGCTTGGTTCGCATTGCAAACTTCTATTTTCAGTTCCTGTAGCGACATTTCTGCTAAGAACTCTACCTAAGCTTTCTCGCAGCTCTCCAGATTAAAGCGATGAATTCTCTCCGGAGCGATCTTAGAAAACGTATGCTAGACACTGATGGATAGGCCGCTTTACGTTTACGACAACTGGTCCACTTACGACGAGCTTTCCGATAACGTGCCGTTAACCGAAGAGCTTGCAATGCAGCAGTTTCACGAGTTGCTTCGGCTGAAAAAGCAGGGCGTGAAAATGGACGCTTATCTTATGGATGCGTTTTGGAACGCGCCGGATGGCGGTTACATCGAATGGCGGAAGGATCGCTGGCCCAACGGGCCAGAAGCGTGGCTAGCGGCTTGCAAAGAGAACGACATTTTGCCTGGGCTTTGGTTCCCAGCTAATACGAATTTCCACATTGAGCCTCCTTTAGAATGGCGAGATTCACTTGCTGCGGACGAATGGGGCTTCTGCCTTTTCCACGGCGGATTTTGGAAAGGTTTTCTAGAGAAACTAGACTATTGGTATCGGCAGGGGGTGCGAGTGTTTAAGTTCGACTTTGCTGATTTCCGTGCGGCGACCGATGAATTGAAGTTGACAATGCTTCCATCGCAGATTCGTTCTCGCAATATCGCGGCATACCGGGCCGGGCTGCTAGAGTTTCGCTCCACACACCCCGAAAGTGTATTCGTCGCCTATAACGGCTTCGAGGAAGTCGAGTTTATGAACCGAACGGACCACAAGCTGCGGCGATTACTGGATCCGGCGTGGCTCGACGTCTTCGATACAATCTATTGCGGTGATCCTCGCCCAGCCGACGCGCCCTTGCCTAACTTCTGGCGAACCTTAGATGTATACGCTGACCATATGGTTAGATTCCTTAACCTAGGCGGTTTAAGCCTGGATCAGATCGATAACTGCGCCTTTATGATTGGCCGCACTGGCACTTGCTGCCGACGGGGCAACGCAGATTGGAAAACGACCTTGCTCCTGTCACTGGCCCGTGGCGGAAAAGTCCATATGACCCTCGGAAATCTTGAGGCGCTATCCGATGAAGACGGCAAATGGTTTGCCCGGGTGCAAAACCTGTTTGAAAGCGAGAAACCTGATTTCGTTGGAGGATTGCCGGGGCTCGGCGAACTTTATGGATATCAGTCTATGAATCTGCTGACCCTCGTTAACCCTTCATTGGAGGCACAACTTTACACTTTGCCTGAGGGGTTTGAGCACCAAATTTACTCAGATGGATTCGTTTCCCTTGAAACAGGAACGATGACACTTGGCACCGGAGCCATGGCCGTGCTTGGAAAATCCCCCGTTGAACTTGGGAGCGGCGAAAACCGGCTAACTTATTCATTCAAAATAATTGAGGCAAACTGGAAAGCTGATGGCCGCTTGGCCGAAGCGGCAATTCCTACACCTTCGCAAGATCTTCACATCCTGTTTCGGCAGAAAGATGCCAGGGAAAACGCCGTCAGAACCAGCGGAGGCGCGCCTCCATCGGGCAAGCCGATTCCCGAACTTCTAAAAATCTCGGTTAAAAGCACTGGCCAGGAACTAAAAGTGGATCGTCCGGACGACCATATCATCTGGAGTGGGCTCTCATGGGCTTGGGGCATTCTTCCGGCCGGGAGCGCTAAAGCTGGCGACTTGTTAACCATAAGGTTAGAAACCTCCGATTTGGCTGTCTCGCAAATTTTCCCCTCGCTGCTCAGCGCAAATCATAGATAGATTTTAATCTGGCAAGATCGATCCTGTTCGCGATAAAGTAGAACGAGATATGTCTCTTCCTTCTTATGCCATCGGCGTTGATTACGGCACTTCCAGCGTGCGCGCGCTTGTTGTTCGAACCTCGGATGGAGCCGAGATCGGCACCAGCGTCTGGCCATACGCCCATGGAACCGACGGAGTCGTTCTGGACCCCAACAATGCGCTTCTTGCCCGCCAGCATGCCCAGGACTACGTTGATGGGCTCATCCACGCAATAAGGGGCGCGCTGGAAGAAGCAAAGAAGGACAAAGACTTCTCTGTCGACAAAGTCGTGGGAATCGGGGTCGATACCACCGGCTCAAGCCCACTCCCGGTGGATGAGCACAACATTCCACTTGCTTGCAAGCCGGAGTTCGCAAATGATCCAAACGCGATGACGTGGCTTTGGAAAGACCACACCAGCTATGCCGAAGCGGCCGAGATCACGAGCAAGTCAAACGAACTTGGATTCCCTTACATGAAAATGGTAGGGGGAACCTATTCTTCCGAGTGGTTCTGGGCAAAGATCCTCCATTGCGCGCGGGTTGCGCCAAAGGTTTTCGAAGCCGCTTATTCGTGGATCGAACTGCAAGATTACGTTCCGGCTTACTTGACTGGAGTCAAAGACATTATGGATGTCAAACGTGGCGTTTGCGCAGCAGGGCACAAGGCCCTTTACAACGCGGACTGGGGTGGTCTTCCGTCCAAAGAGTTCCTAATGACGCTTGATCCAAGGCTTGCTCCCTTAAGGGATCGGCTTTACGAGCAAACTTATACTGCTGATAATGAAGCCGGAAAACTTGACCCGGAAGTTGCGAAGAAGCTCGGGCTTCCAGCCGGAATCTCGGTTGCCGTCGGTGCGTTCGATGCCCATATGGGAGCAGTCGGATCGGGTGTAAAACCCGGCACATTGGTAAAGATCATGGGCACTTCGTGCTGCGATATCAGCGTCGCCCCGATCCCCGAAGATGGCCATTCTCCTCTAATCCCGGGAATGTGCGGCGTGGTAAACGGCTCCGTCATCGGCGAACTTCTTGGAATCGAAGCGGGGCAGTCGGCAGTAGGCGATCTTTATAGTTGGTTCGTTTCGAATCTGACGCCCGCGTCCTTTACAGAAACCGGCAATCCGCATAAAGCTCTGACTGAGGCTGCCGCCAAGCTAAAGCCTGGTCAAAGCGGGCTCATCGCCCTCGACTGGAACAACGGAAACCGAACGATCTTGGTAGACCAACGGCTTACCGGTCTCTTGCTAGGGCAAACGCTTTACACGGCAGCGCCGGAAATATACCGAGCGCTCATCGAAGCGACCGCGTTTGGTGCTCTTATGATCATTGAGAGAATGGAGGAGTACGGGGCCAAAGTCGAGGAGATCGTATTCTGCGGGGGCATTTCGGAAAAGAACCCCTTCCTGCTCCAAGTCTATGCCGACGTGTGCAATCGCACCATGAAAGTTAGCCGCAGCGGCCAAACTTGCGCCCTCGGCGCGGCCATATTTGGTTCCGTTACAGGGGGTGCTCACCAAACGGTTAAAGAAGCAGTCTCCGCCATGACGGGCGTGAAAGATCTGGTCTTTACTCCAAATCTGGCCGCAGTTCCCGTTTACGCCAAGCTGTTTAGCCTTTACAAGCGGCTGCATGATAGCTTTGCGGGTGCGGATAAATCAGCCCATCTGGGCGACGTGATGAAACAGCTTCTGGCGATTAAGGAACAGACTCAGCGATTGTAGTCATGCACTTATGGAATCGTTTCGCGATGTTCGGCCACTCGGCTGGATCCGTTTGGTTAAGCTCAAGGGAATATCGGCCCTTATATTTCAGTTCCATCAGTGCCGCTATTTGGCCGATTGCAAACTCGTCTTCCCAAACATAGGCTTTCCGCTCCCAATCGGACAAGTGCACATGCGAGGGCAAATCCTGCCTCCCTAGCACAAAGTCGCTATGTGGACTGGACATGACATGATAAACGTCCAGTGTGCAGCCAATCGAACGGCTTAAAGTCGCCGCTCGCAAGCGCATGTAATCGTTCCAAACATTCGTTTCCTGGGGCGAAAGGTTCTCGGGAGAAATCACGATTCCCAATGGCTTTGCCATAAGTTGGATTTGGGCAACCATCTCCAAAAATCGCTCTTCCGTGTCCCCCTCCTCGCCTTCCTCGGCTGAGCGGGCGCGGCCGGAACCGACGGTCATGAGCTTAACCCCCAGTTCTGCAGCCCGAGGCAGAAGCAAAGTCACGTAAGCACGCCAATCGAACGGTTCCCCACCAAACAGCCGAATTCCATGCGGAAAGAACAGATTCGTGCATTCAAGCGGTAAACCCTTGAACGGACTCAAGTTCGAGGCTGCCGCAATCTCAAGGGCGGGGACTTCCGCGTAGTCAAATCCGCTTTCTAATGCAGTGCGAGCCAACGATAGAGGGCAGCAAATGCCTAATCTCAAAGTTTATTCCGGAATCTCCGGGTCCCATTCCGGAATCCATGGCCGAGGGTATTGCGGGGTCTCGCGTGGCGGCAACTTTACTTTAAAGTCCCTCGCCCAATGCTTGCGCGTTTTCTCGTCCGCATAGAAGCGCAGATAAGCGTCGTCGTCGTCATCACTGCCGGAATCCGTTGCCGACCACCCCAGCATTGCTCGCTTGTTCTTCCCTGGAAAATAAGCCTGGGGCAGGTCGCAATACTCGAGCAGCTTTATATAGAGTTCGCGATCCGAAAGATGATCGGTGTGGCTTATATAAACGCCCAAATCCTCCAAACCCCAGATCAACTCGGTTAAAGCGTGGTTGATATCTTCGTCGGAAAGGCCCTCGGACTGAGGCGGCGCGTGGCCTCGCTTTTCCAACTGTAGATAGGCGGTGAATTGGGATTCGCCTTTGAAAAACTTCTCGTGCTTGTCCAAAAACTCGTTGTATTCGGAATCGTCTGGCATGATTTAGATTAAAGCATTTGACTATTCACGTGGGCGGGTGGTTCTTCGCTCGATGCGTTTTTCATAGTTTGTCCCTTCAAAAAGACGATCGACGAAAATGGACTGAGTGTGAACGCCGTTTGGATCGATTTCACCAGGCTCGCAAAGTTCTTCAACCTCGGCAACGCAGACCTTTCCAGCAGTGGCCATCATTGGGTTGAAGTTACGAGCCGTTTTCCGATAAACGAGGTTGCCTTCGCGGTCGCCCTTCCAGGCCTTTACAATGCTCAAATCGGCTTTTAAACCCCGCTCCATCACGTACCACTCGCCGTCAAACTCGCGTGTGTCCTTGCCCTCTGCGATGATCGTTCCGTAACCGGTTTTGGTGTAAAAAGCCGGGATCCCGGCGCCGCCCGCCCGGATCCTTTCCGCAAGAGTGCCCTGTGGATTAAACTCCAGTTCCAACTCGCCAGCCAAGAACTGACGCTCAAACTCCCCGTTCTCGCCCACGTAAGAGGAGATCATTTTCTTTATCTGCTTGGAATAAAGAAGCGGTCCCAAGCCAAAATCGTCTACTCCGCAGTTGTTGCTAATCGCGGTCAGCCCCCGCACGCCGGATTCCTTAATCGCGGAAATCAGGCACTCCGGAATGCCGCATAGGCCAAAACCTCCGACCATAATCGTCATCCCATCAAAAAGCAGGCCTTCGAGGGCATCTTTGGCGTCCGAATAAACCTTGTCCATTTGCGAAAGTTTACAGGAATTGCGGTTATTGAATGCAGTAGCCTCTGTTTGCGAACGATCCCGCCCGAAACTCGATCTAACAGTTACTCATGCGAATTCTCTTGGCAGCGTCTCTAGCCTTTGTTTCTGCGGCATCACTTGCCCAAAGCTATCAAGAAGGCGTGCTTTCTGCTCCGAGTTCCACTGCTCCAAAAGTGACCGCAGAAACGAAGGTTAAAGTTTGGTCGGGTCACCAAACGACCCGGGCAGAGATCGGTTCCCATTTGATCCTGGTTGTAAACGACTCATCAAATAATCCAGGATTCCAGCTTTTAGATCGAACCAACAGTCAGTTGGTGACGGTTACCTCCGATGCCGCTTCATTACAGCAACTTGCCTCATGGGAGGGGGCGATTTTCCCGCTCCTTCCCGCTCATGCTGGGTTTGCCTCAACCTGGTCAGATTTTTTGCAGCAGGTTTCGGATCTGGCCAATGTGCCCGTTGCCCGTGTGGTCAGCCGAGTTTCCAAAACTTCTGGTCTAGAAAGTGTGGAATATAACTCAATCATTTTTGGAGGAAAGGTTTCATGGGATTTCGATAGCGATTCTCACCAAATGGTTAGCTGGTATTTCACGCCCCGTTCGGGCCACACAAGATCTTTGCACCTCGGCTCCGGAACGGTGGTTACCCCTTATCAGCGCCTTTCCTACGGTTCCGATTCAGATAACGGCTTTTCAAAAGTGATGTACTCACAGCAGACCTCGTTGAGACTGGTGAATGGCCAGTTGGTTGTGAACTCTGGATTTTTTACGAGCGTGGATCAGGCTCTGAGTTGGTTGAATGCGAGAACGGCGTATACGTTGGAGTGATTCGCCGCAACCTCTCCCCCAACCCCCTCCCCTCCACAAAAAGGGGCACCAGCCCGTACGAGCCACCGGTCAGGTTTCCCCCTTGAACCCCCTCCGAATGGAACTGTCACCCGGGAGCAGGGGAGGGGCTTTACTTACCCGGTAAACTCGCACATCGGATGCCCAAGCGCTATTACATAACCACGCCCATCTATTACGTGAACAGCGTGCCCCACATCGGGACCACGCTCACCACGTTCATCAGCGATGTCACGGCGAGGTACCAGAAGATGCAGGGGCGGGAAGTCACCTTCCTCACTGGAACCGATGAAAACGGCCTCAAAGTAAAAGAAGCGGCCCTGGCGGCCGGCAAGCAGCCTCAACAGTTCGTCGACGAGATCAGCGAGAAGTTCAAGGCGATCTTCGAAGGTATGGATATTCGGTTTGACGATTTCATCCGCACGACCGAACCGCGCCATTTCGCGGCCGTGCAGGAAGTTTTCCGCAGGCTGCAAGCCAAAGGCTACATTTACACCGGAAAATACGAAGGCTGGTACGACATTTCCAGTGAGACATTCTTCAAGGAAGCCGAACTAGTAGATGGCAAGAGCCCCGATGGCAACGAAGTGCGCTGGGTAGAAGAAGAAAACTACTTTTTCAAACTAAGCGCTTTCGAAAAACCGCTCCTCGAGCACATCGAGAAGAACCCAAACTTTATCCTTCCGGAAGCTCGAAGAAATGAGGTCATTTCTTACATCAAGCAGGGTCTTCGCGATGCCAGTATTAGCCGCGCGAACGATGGCTGGGGCGTGCCCATTCCGGGCGACGAAAAGCGGGTGGTTTATGTCTGGTTCGATGCTCTCATCAATTATCTCAGCGCCACCGGATGGCCCGCATCTGGCTATGAAAACTATTGGCCCGCCGATGTTGAGTTCATGGGCAAAGATATCCTTACCCGGTTTCACGCAACCCTTTGGCCTGGAATTCTAATGGGGCTCGATCTGCCCTTGCCAACCACCTTGGTTGGGCATGCGTGGCTGCTCATTGGCCAGGAAAAGATCAGCAAATCCAAAGGCAACGTCGTGCGGCCGCTGGAACTGGCCGAGGAGCTGGTCGCGGCAAGCGGCTGCGAGTACCCGATTGCGATCGACGCGGTTCGCTACTACATGGCCTCCAGTCTGCCTTTCGAGAACGACACTACCTTCACTCACGACGAGTTCTACAAGCGGTACAACAGCGACCTTGCCAACGATCTCGGCAATGGCCTCAATCGCAGCCTGGCTATGGCGCACAAGTTTGTGGATGGTAAGGTTCCCGCCGCCAAACCGGATATGGAATCTTTTGGGGCGTGCACCGATGCATTGGCACAGTACAACAAGTCCATGAAAGGCTTTCGGATAGACCATGCAACAGATGCCGTCTGGGGTGTAGTCAGGTTTCTCAACAAGTACATTGACACGAAAGCGCCATGGGCGCTAGCCAAAGCGCAGGACCCGAAGTTAAACGAGGTCCTCGCCTCAATGCTCTTCTCGTTACGCTTTGTTCAAGGCCTGCTGATCCCCATTCTTCCGGCCACCGCCGCAGAAATCGCCGACCAGCTCAGCATAGAAGACCGAACCACCTGTGACTTGGACATAACAGAGCCAGGCACACCTTTGAAACAACCGAGGCCCATTTTCCCTAGAATCGATTTAACCAAAATGCAAACACCACAGCCCGAACCAGAAACGCCTAAACCAGAAGTAAAAGCACCGGAACCCGCTCCGGCCCAGCCCGAGCAGATCACCATCGAAGACTTCATGAAGGTGCAACTTCGGGTTGGCCGCGTGCTTGAAGCAGAGGCTATAGAAGGCGCGACCAAGCTTCTAAAGTTACAGGTCATGCTGGGCAGCGAAAAGCGCCAGATCGTTGCGGGAATCGCCGCCAACTACGCGCCCATCGACCTAATCGGTCGGCAGGTCATTGTGGTGGCAAACCTTAAGCCAGCGAAGCTGAGGGGCGTGGAAAGCCAGGGCATGCTGCTCGCGGCGGTGGATGAAAACAACGGCGCGATTCTGCTTCAGCCTGAAAAGGAAGCGCCGGACGGCGGGTTGGTTAGGTGACGTCTATGGAAGCAAATCGACAAACCTTCGCCCCGCCACAAGTGGCGTATGCTCGGTTTGCCGATTTGCCTCTTTGGGTTTCGTCTGTCCGTTACCAGGGCTGGGTCTTGTCGCCTCGCTGCGCTTCGGCAACTGCGACTCCACCCTTCGCTAAAATATTGCAAACCCTTCGGGCCGCCGGAAGAAAAGCTTACAGGCCCAAAGGGCCGAGAATACTTAGCGAAGGCCGAAGGCCTGGAACTTAACCACGTTCTTTTCAGAGCCCCAAAGGGGCGGCACAAGCGCTGAGGCTTCATTTCAATCAACAGGCCAAATGATGGATTCAGGTTGTGATTGAACTTGGCGGCAAGACATTCCCGAAGAAAAGCGGCGAGAACTCGCAGCACTCGATACCTTGCCAAATCCCCAACCGGCCCTAAGGATTGTCACCAATAACATTGGAATCATAAGCTTTCCTTCAAAGCAAACCCTGTAACCATCGCTAAACCTCCGCCGTCCAAAGGCCGTAATGCGACTAAAAAGTTTAGTACCTCTCATCATCCTCGCCCTTGCACAACCAATCCTCGCACAGGGCGGGCAAGGCAGATTCGGTGCAGGAATGGGGGGGCCTGCTCAAGACAGATACAACGCCCTCGTCGGAAACATCGACGGCCAAATAGGCGCCTACCTCAACGGCGAAGAAATCAAGAACATTCTCACTCCGGGTGAGTTTAGCGAATGGCCGCTAAAGCTCAAGGCTGGCCAGGTAGTCATTGCCGAGGCGAGGAGCGACGCGTTTGATCCAGCCCTTGAAGTCGTCGATTCGACCGGAAAAGTCATGGACTCCAACGATGACAGATACCCCGGCGATCAGCGCCCCCTCTTGCTTTGGCGATGCCAAACAGATGGCGCCTATCACCTCCGCGTCCGATGTTTCTTGAACAAAGCCGGAGGCCAGTTCTTTGTTCGATTCAACATTTACGATACGTTGGATCTGAAGCCGGACGCGATGTCCGAAGCCAGTTGGGATAAACCAACCTCTTTTCTGCTTCACCTCCAAATGAAGGCCGGCGACATTCGCCAGATCGTGCGAGAGCGGCCCAACGGCGAATACATAAACGCAGACTGGTCTAACGCGATTTCGCCCACCGGTTTGCCCGATATCAATCTCACGCGCCCATTGGATGGCGCTTTGCCCAACGCGATAATGGCCGCTGTTCCGGGGGATTATTATGTATTGGCGAACTATTCCGGCGGGGGGAAACACAAGATTCGAGTCGGACTTCGCACTATCTCGGCGGAACCGCTGAAGGATGAAAATGGCGTTCTCGTTGGGTCTGCCCAAGCGGGCAAAGGCGCGCTTTGGACCGTTGCCGTCAAGAAAGGGCAACTCTTGGAAGTGGCAGTTCCGGCGCTAAATCTAAATGCCGCAATTGTTGCCTCGCGTGTGCCGGATATTTCCAAATACGATCTCAGCAAGCCGGAAACCAACCCCTTCACTCCGGAGGCTGCCCCCAAGGAAAGAAGCAAGGAGCCTTATGTAGAAATGCCTGCCCGCGCCCGGGATTTTCGCCGGAATGTATTCCTAATCACGCAAGACGCCACTCTTTGGCTCGCCACCAACGGCGCGGGTCCGGAAGGAAAACCCTACACACTAGAGGTGAAACCGGCCGCGAAGCCGTTACCAGGTCCGGAATCAGCAAAGCTCAGAATTGGAAACACTGATTATTGGAGCTTTCAAGGCTCAGTAGGGGACGCTTTGAGTTTCAAAACCGCAGCCGTGGATTTTGCTGAGAATGTCGTTGTCTTCGATCCCGACATGAACAACATCTACAGCACTGAGGCTGATCCCGACCAGGATTCCCTTGCCTGGAACCTTACGGCCGTGAAGTCTGGCCGGTACACAATAGCCGTTTCATCCATCGGCGATGGCGGAGGAGGCACATACTCCATAGATCGAAAGGTGACGCCCGCCAAAGAGTTTGCCATTGGCGATCCCGCGACCGGAGAAATGACAAAGGATGGTCAGCTACAGGTTTGGAAGTTCAGCGTAAAGCCAGACGAGCCCGTTCTCATGCGGTGGAAATCCACCGAGTGGAACTATTCGATATCCGTTCACGACAATCGAGGCCGCGACTTCAACTTGCGCCTTACGGCAGTTGATGGAAATACCAAATTCGGCATCATTAAGGTCGCCGAACCCACCTCCATTCTCATCGTGCTGAACACGAAGGGCAACGCGAAATACTCTATCGACCTCAGTGATTTGCCAGGATACGGCAAAGGGAAGTAAGTTTTAGTAGTTCATTTTCCTTACAAACAGGGCTTCGGTTCTTTCCGACTTACTAGGGTGGCGCCAACCAGGCGTGACATTTGTGGTCGAGAGCCGGAGTCTTGGGGAAATATGGATGGAATGCTTCGATAGGCGAACACCCAAAGGGAATGCTAAGCATGATCGTTTTCGAAGCGAACTCGATTTTGTTATCGAGAACATGCGACAGGGGCTCTGGCGTCTCGACGGATTTGGCATCATTTGCTATGCAAATCCTTACTTGGCCGAATGGTTGGAAACGGACACCGATTCAATGTTGGGGCATCATTTCAGCCGGTATCGAAGCTTGCGGCTCGTTCACGAGCCCAAAGTGCAGCACAGCCTTTCGCAGCGGTATGAAGCAGAATTCATGACCCGTAACGGGGTTATCAGAAGGGCAATTGTCGTCACCTCGCCAACCATTAACGAGAAAGGCGAACCTACCGGCACGGTTGACCTTATCACCGATATCACCGGCGAACGAGCGGTGCAGAGCAAGCTCACAGAAGACTTGGAGCGCATGAACCGCGTCGCCAACACGGACCCTCTGACCGGCGCGTCGAGCAGACTGGCTTTCGATACTCGCATGCGGATGCTTGTGCAAAACGCGCCGGCCGAGCCCTTTGGGCTCATCATTGTGGACTTGGACCACTTTAAAGAAATAAACGATACCCACGGGCACGATTGCGGAGATATTGTTTTGGTGGAAGTGGCAACCCGAATTCAATCGGCGTTGCGAGATGGCGATATCGTGGCCAGATTTGGCGGCGATGAGTTCGCCGTGTTGCTGCCTGGAGCCTCTAAAATTGCGATGGCTGAAGTGGTTGCGCGTTTAGAGCACAAACTTACCTTTAGCTTGCCAGGCGGAATTCACGTGAGCGTTTCCGTAGGCAGCTCGCACAGCGATGAAGAAGTTCACGCCATTTTCCACGCGGCGGACCAGGAAATGTACAAACGGAAACACGCTCGGAAATCGAAGAGCGCAAAGGGGATAGCGATCGATGTCTTTTCTGCTATCGTTGAAGTGGAGAACGGCAGGGCCGATTTGCGTTAAACGTAGCCTTCGTTGCCGCTAACCAATGGCGTCGCATAACCCTAAGTTGGGCCAAGGATTTGTCACGCAAAGGCGCAAAGCCCGCAAAGAGTTTGATGTTGACACCTGTCCTCGATGGACAACACTTCAAACAACGATCCGTCTATCGACTTTCGACTCAAAAATACGTGTATAACCTATAAATGTCCGAAAGGCTTTGGGCGCCGTGGCGGCTTTCTTATATCGAAAAGGCGACTCCTCAAGGCGGGTGTATTTTTGTCGACCTCCCGGCAAGCGATAACGACCGCGAAAACCTAATTCTCTACCGGGGAAAAACCGCTTTTGTGATGTTAAACGGCTTCCCCTACACAAACGGCCACCTTATGGTTGCCCCCTACAAACACACTGCAGACATGAACGAACTCGACGACGACGAGCTTTTGGAAATAAACAAGTTGGTCGCCCTCACCCTTAACTGGCTCAAAAAGGCGTACCAGCCGAATGGATTTAACATCGGAGTGAACCTCGGCAACGCGGCGGGGGCTGGCATTCCAAGCCACATCCACTGGCATATAGTGCCCCGCTGGGAGGGCGATACAAACTTTATGGGGGTGGTCGGCGATGTGCGCGTGCTGCCCCAAAGCCTTCAGGACAGTTACGATCGGCTCAAAGGAGTGATCGATGGAAGCACTTGAGGACCTCGCGCGTCAAGCCAGTAGATGCGTAGCATGCAGGCTTTCCGAGAGGCGCCGGAACGTCGTTTTCGGGGAAGGAAATCCGCGGTCTCCGCTCGTTCTTGTCGGGGAGGGGCCAGGAGATACTGAAGACGCAACGGGACGGCCTTTCGTTGGGCGCGCCGGACAACTCCTCGATAAGGCTTTGTTTGATAATGGCCTTACGAGAGCCGATGTTTACATTTGCAACACGGTAAAGTGCCGGGCAGCCGATTGGAGCACAGGCAAACCGGTGAACCGGGCACCTTTGCCCGAAGAGGTTTCCGCTTGCCGCCAATGGCTGCTTCCGCAGCTAGCTTTAATAGCGCCCAAAGTGATTTTATGTGTTGGGGCGCCTAGCGCCAAAAATCTGATTAAGCCCGTTTTTGCTATCACTAAGGAACGGGGAAAGTATTTTCCTTGCGACTTGGCCAAGTGCATTATCGCCACTTTGCACCCAGCTTATATTTTGCGGCAGAGTTCGGCGACTAACGATGGGGGATATTCGTTGCTGGTGGCGGATATTGCGAAGGCGTGGGGGGCGGCGCTTAAGTTAAGGGAGAAAGATGCGGCTGCGAGCGAGCCGTTAAAGTTATGAGAAACCGGATCTGTGCGAGACTCCCCCGCACTCCTAAAGCCTGAAGAAATTAATCCAATTTCGGATCCCGGTCCCAACCCATCTTATATCCGCGACCGTGGCTGCTAAGCGTCCCCGTGACGTGCACGGCCCTCCCTAGCCCTCCCAACAACCTATAAGGGATCTTCAAAATAACAGTCGAACTCAGGCTGATCTTCTCAGAAACGGTGACATCGGGGACCGAGCAGGTGGCCTTCTCATTTTTACCGTCATAGCGAACCATCACGTTGAAATCCCCAATCTTCATATCTAAGCGGGGTCTATCGATCTCCGGGAATTTGCCGTCGGCATAGAGCGAATCGTCCATAAATTCCATCGCGTAGAGGCCAACGTAGAGGTTGTCCTTATCGTGGCAAATGTAGAGGTCGCTCCAGGGTGAGCCGGAAGTGGAGGGCAGGTAGCCGCGTTCGCGGTCCCAATGGAGGAGGCCGTCCATGGGGGAAGCGGGTGCAAGAGGAACTTCGTCGTAAGTGTTAATCTCCGCCTTGGCGTGCAACTCGGCAGGATGCAGCGATGCGGCGGTGTGAACCATATCGGCATAGGGCTTGCCCTTGACGTCCACCAAGCCCATGTTGAAATCCTCGCCATCGCCGCGACCTTTTGGCGGTTCATCGTAATACTGGAACCACTGCGCGCCAACCACAAACGGCAGGGAAGCGAGAGCGCGCACGCAGTTCCCAAATCCTTTGGCCCTTTCGGCCTGGGTTTGGACCGTCGGGAAGCCTTCGCCGGAGTTCCGGTTGCCCATGCTGTTTTCTCGGGCGGCAAAGTAGAACTCGGTGATCACGATAGGCTTTTGGGTCACGTTGTAGAGCGTCTGGAAAAAGAAGTGCGAATAGCTGCCATCCAGCCAAGCGGCTCCCGCGTTGGTGGAGACGACATCGATGTAGGGCTTGGATGCGGCGATGGTTTCCAGGTTGTAGTATTGGGCGTAACGATCACCCAGGATAAGGTGGTTCTTGTCGATGGCGCGGACCTCGGAATTCACCATCGAGTAGTAACGGTCGGTGAGGGCGCGATTAAAGGCGTGGACGGCTTTCACGCCGGTGGTGCCGGGCTTTAGAAAGATCTTAGTTTGTTGGAGAAGGCCATCAAAGCTACCCGCGCTGCAATCCCAATCGGCCAGGAGTTTAGCATAGTTGCCTCCGTAATAATCCTTCAGAACGTGAACCAGCTTGATCTTGCCCGGCGCGGTGGCGGGCATGGCGAAGTACCACTTGAAAAGCGAATCATCCCACCAGCCGAGTTCGTTGTCGGTGTAGTAGCCGACCAGGTAAGGGTCGTCTTTTAAGGGCGGGATGAGCTTCTTCGCCGCATCCATGGTGAGCTTCTCTGTTTCCGGGGCGAAGAGGTCGTTCCAGGGCGCTTTGTTGTAGCTGCCCAGGTGCAGAACGGCGAAATAGGGAAGGCGCTGGCCCTCTGGGCTGTATTTCTTGAACAGGTCATCGGCGCTCCACGCGCCGATTGAGTTGATGCCCCAATCCTTAAACTGGCCGAGCACCGCCTCTACCCACGACTGTTCGCCGGGGAAGATGGACATAGCGTCGTAGGAGGGGTTGTCGGCGGCGCCCTTCTGGCCCGTTTCCACCACATCGACTGCGAACGACCACAGCTTGCCGAACTTCGGACTCTCGAACCACCAGATGCCGTTGTCTTGCTTGACTTTATAGGTTTGGGCTATGCAGGGTGCCAGGAGACCTAATGTTAAGGTCGCGGCGAGGGCCAATCGCAAGCGGGGGATATAGCGGTGCGGCATCACTTTAAGTATGCGGGTCTAGGACCCTGAATTGTTTCAACGCTTGGCCGAAGTGAGGAACAAATGCCGCCTAAAGCGTTTTCGGCAAATCGTTAAGAGTGGATCGCTCGCGGTCCAACCCTTTAACGATTTGCGATTTAGAGATTAGAGCACTCGTTCCTCGCTTCGCTCCTAAGAAACTACGCGGCATTTAGGTTCAAAGGGATGAGTTGAAATCCCAACTTTTCGGCGGTTTTGCTGATTCTTCTGAGCGTTTGTTCGCGGTTGCGTTCCTCGTAGGCCTCCTTGCCGATGTCCTCATAAGACTTTTGGTATCGGACGGCTCGATAATAGAGAATGGCGAGGATACGTGCGATTGCTGTGATGGCCTTGGGCATTCCTCTCCTTCGGCTAAGGCGGCCCAACATGCAGCCAAGAGCCGACGAACTACGGCTCAAAGATTGCGCCGCAAGCCTGAAAGCGGTTGCTGCGTCGTTACGCACGCGCTTGGATTTGGACCGTTTGACCTTTCCCCCGGTGATGCGGTGCATTGGGCAAAGGCCGAGCCAGGAGACGAAGTGGTTCTCCGTGGGCCAGCGCGACATATCGAGCCCGCATTCGCCGATGATGGTGAGGACTGTCGAGGCATCGAAGCCAGGAATATTAAGCACCGGAGAGCCAACGAGGCTCGTTAGATAGGAGCGTAGATCAAAGAATGGCTGGTTCTTCCTGCGCGATCTTGGCTTGCTGATGCCATGGTCTTCTTTCGGGGCGTTTTTGGCGGCTAGTCTTGCTAGCTCCGCTTCGATCTTCTCATCGATTTGCCTGAGGCGGTCCATGAGGTGCTCATATTCCGAGAGGGCGATTCCGAGGGCAAACACATAGTGGTCTTGAAAATGCCCGTCTAAAGCTAGAGCGATTTCCTGCTCGCTTTTCTTTACGCCATGCTTTCTGAACGAGGCCAACTTTCGCGGGTCCCGTTCTCCGGAAACGATGGATCTGATGACGGCCATCCCTGTCACGCCGGTAACGTCGGTCACCGCGCGGTCTAAGCGGACATTCATCTGCTGCAGAGCCTTCTGCATCCGCTGGATCTCGGCGGAGGCCTTTTCGACGTATTGACCCCGGAGCCGGCGGTAAGTCCTTAGCGCAATGAGGTCGGCGTCGGGCACAAAAGCGGCCGAGAGCATGCCGTGCCTGAGCAGCTTTTCCAGCCACGCAGCGTCAAGAACGTCCGTCTTTGTCCGGCCGGGAAGGCTCATCGATTTGCGCCCATCAACGAGCATAACGCGTAAACCGAAGTTCTCGAGCACCTCGTAAACCAGCATCCAATATACTCCCGTGGCCTCGATAGCCACTTGCTCGACTTTATGCTCTAGCAGCCAAGCCGCCATCGCTCGAAGCGATCCGGTATCTACCCCGAACTCCCTGATCGGAGCCTCACTCAGATCGGGGTTCAGAGCCGCCATATGAAAAGTTGCGCCAAGGTCGATTGCAGCCGTGGCGGTTAGGGTCTGGGTTAGAGACTTCATTTACATCCTCCTCTGGTACGCTTCGACCGAAGGCCCGTGGCGAAAGGAATGTGGAAACTCCTAAACGGGAGCGAAAGCTCACCAAACTTAAACTCGTCAACGGGCCGGACCAAGCTCGGGATCGAGCCTTGCGGCCCCAATTCAGCCCCGGCCCACACTCGGTCGAATATCTATTCTGAATCACCGCTAACTCAGAAGTTCTTACTTCTTAAGACCAGGCCCGGCCTGGAGGGGGGCTCGGAATGACAACGCTTCGCTATTTGAACTAAGCCACGATGGCGGCTAACCTGTTCGTCACGGAATGGCCGACCCATCCGTATGGATGGCATTTAGCCAGCAGCATGCCCCCCCCATCTTTCTGTAGCACACCTCCGGCGTGCCGGAATGATGGCGGCGGAAAGACCGGCAGTGTCGCCAGGATTTAGTGATTAGCGCACTCATCCGGGCTCAACTGCCGGCTAAGCTCTATGGCCCCTCCGGGGCGTTCCAACGAAGTTGACACCCTGCTTAAACAACTTCGATTTGCAGCCACGGCTCGCGTGCTTAGGGCAAGTTGAACCCATCGAGGTGGTTTCCAAGCTGTTCCACGGGAGCAAGCTGCCTGTTTTGAGCGGGAGCAAGCTCCACGCACTCCAGAGCTTCGCAGGACAGGGAGTTACATTCCTTCCCTAAGGTTTTGGGCCGCTTTTAGGATCGTGCGATTCGAAGTCTTTTAGCCAAGGGATTTCACAGGTTTCCGGGCATAATTCGAATGTGAGTTCCGACCGTGCGAGTGAGTTAATTCAGAGCGCCCTTCAACTCGCGGGAGCAGGCAACCGCCAAGCGGCCCTTCCACTCTTGCGCGAGGCTGTTCAAGCTGACCCCAACAGTCAAGGGGCGCTGCGTTGTCTAGGGTTTATCCTTGGGGAAAGCGGAAACATCCAAGAATCGATCGACTGCTTAAAGCGTGCCCTGAAGCTGAAGCCGCAAGACTACGAGGCGGCGGGCTTTCTCGCTTTGAAATATATGGAGTCCGGTCATTTCGAACAGGCGATTGGGGCTCTTAAATCCGCCATCGAAGCAAAACCTGACCACGCCGCTTTTCACCAGAACCTGGGGCAGGTGCTCCTTCAAGGGGGAAGGCTTGCAGAAGCGGAAGCGTCCTTTCTTCGGGCTATCGAGCTTGATCCAAAGAGTTCGGTTGGCGCGTATGTCTCGCTTGCCAACCTCGCAATCGATAGGGGCGAAAAAGACCGGGCAGCTTGGCTTTTGCATAGAGCATATGAATCCGACCCCGAAAGCGTCAACGGAAAGATGAATCTCGGTCGTTCTCGGGTTCAAAGCGAAGATTTCGAGGCAGCCGAGAAGGCGTTTCGCGAGGTTATTGAGATCGCGCCAAAGCTGATTCCGGCGAGGCTCTTCTTGGCGCGTGCGCTTCAGCAGCTTGGCCAGTTTTCCGAAGCCGAGGCGGTTCTGAAAGACGCGATAGCGATTGAACCGCGAAGCGCGCCGTTATACGCGGCCCTCACGGTTGGACGAAAAATAGTTTCGGAGGATAAGCTACTCGTCGACCGGATGCGTGTCCTCGCGGCAGCCGGCGGGCTCAGCCCGGGTGATGATGCCGCTCTTCACTTTGCACTGGGCAAAGCTCTGGAAGATCTAGGCGAGTACGAAGGAGCGATGGCTGAATTTGATCTGGCCAACAATCAAATGCTCAAGTCAAAGCCTCCCGGCTGGAAATGGGATCCCACAAAATACGAGACAGTCTACAACCACCTGGACCAAGTATTTACGCGCCAGTTTTTCGAAAGACGCCGAAGTCTGGGCTCGGAAAGCGATAGGCCGGTATTCATCGTGGGCATGATAAGGTCGGGAAGCACCCTCCTTGAGCAGACTCTCAGCAGCCATCCGGATGTTGGCGCAGCGGGTGAGCTTTCCTTTTGGAATGAGGTCAGAGCGACGCTACTCGACGCCTCTGGAAGGGCCGTGATGGAACAAAACCTGAAGTCCGCCCAGGACTCTTTTCTGGATCTGTTGCAGCGTAAAGCACCAAAGTCTCTTCGCGTCACCGACAAGATGAACACAGACTACTTGAATTTGGCGTTCATTCATTTGGCCTTTCCGAAGGCAAAGATCATTCATTGCACGCGCGATCCTCTTGATACCGCCCTGTCGATCTACACAACGGCTGTCACCGACGGTTTCGCTTGCAAACGTGAGCGCATTATTTACGTCTATCGGCAATATGAGAAGCTGATGAAACTCTATCAAGACCGTTTCCCAGCGGGGACGATGCTCGAGGTTCGATATGAGGACCTCGTGCAGAATCAAGAGGAGACAGCCCGTAATGTGCTTGGCTTCCTCGGCTTGGAATGGAATGAGGCTTGCCTTCATCCCGAAAGAAATAAAAGAAGTGTTAGCACGCCGACTTTGTGGCAGGCGCGGCAACCGGTCTACGGCACTTCGGTGAATCGATCGGATCACTACGAACGCTGGCTTGGAGCCCTCGCGCAACTCCGCAACGGGTGAGTTGACGCGAGCTCTGGTCGCGTTAAGTCTCATAATCTGTGTTAGATGCCCGATTCACCGTTTTTCGACAAACACCCAATCATTGTTCTCGGCATGTTGCGTAGCGGCACATCGAGCGTAACTTCGGCGCTCGAAAAACTTGGCGTGTACGTTGGAGATAAATCCGATTTTTTCCCTGCCGACGAGAACAACTTGGGCGGCTATTTCGAGCATCGCGAGTTGGTACACATGAACCGCCGCATCCTCGCTGCCTACCGGATGGCGTTCAACTCGGTCCGGCCATTTCCCGCGAGTTTGCCGGAGTTGCCGCAAACCGAGCTCTTAGTCCCAGAACTTGCCGCGTTCATTAGGGCGAAATTCGCAGGCAAGAATCTCTGGGGATTCAAACAGCCTCTGGCCTCTCCCTTGATCCCGGTTTACGACTTAGCGTTCAAGTACCTTGGCCTGAGCCCTCAATATGTTCTCTGCGTTCGCAACCCGCTCGAAGTCGCCGCCTCCGAGGCAAAGTGGGCGTTTGATGGGCTGAGTGAGCGGTTCCACGCACCCTTTGGCGAACTGGCTTATGGCTTGTGGCTTCACTACACGCTCTATCCCCTACTGGCCTGTCTTAGCCAGCCGCTCACCGTCGTCATGTACGACGATTTTGTCGAGCGTCCAAGACAGTCGCTTGAGGCAATCGTCGCCAATCGCTCGGGGTGGTCGCCGAGCGAAGAACAGTGGGCTGCTGCCATCGGCTTGATCGAGGGGCGGATGCGGCGGGCACGAAGCGATCTAGCTGCACTCGAAGGGCAGCCTTCAGTTTTGGTTCGGTGCCTTGACCTCTGTAGAGAGGCATCAAATGAGCCCGGATTCTGGAAGAATGGCAACCTGGATGAGAGGATTACCGCTTTGTGGAAGGAAGTGGGTCAACTGAGAAAGATGTTCCAAGAGGACCCACCTACGGCGGGGAAACTGTCCGTATTCTTTAATAAGGAAGGACGCACCGAGGAAGTGTTCCAAAGCTATCTGCCCGAGGAAACCTGGCAGACCGTCAAGGTGTCGGTTCCGGCTACGGGCGGGAGCACAGTAGCGGCCGCGATCTATCCGCTACCTGCTGTGGTTTGGGTTCGGAAGGCGGTATGGCGTTTCGAGGGCAAGGAAGTGGCCGCAGATCTGCACCCGGGGCCCCACGGAGCAAAAGGGGCGGTGGGACGTTATCTGAACTTTTCGGTGGTTCCTGAACCACACCAACTCATTATCACGATCCCTTCGGGTAGAGGGCCCTTTGAATTAGAAATCGAGTTTTACGTGGAGACCGGGTTCTACGTGGCTGTTCACGCATTAAGCAGGATTGCGCGAACCCGTCCTCCTGCGCAGTGATCGAAAGAAAGGAATAAAATCGGCCCCTGGCTTCTCAGCCAGGGGCCGTTTCCGATTCGCTCGCGAAATGATGCCTTTTCGAACTAGCCTCCGGTGGGAGGCGGAGGGCCACCGGGCCCTTTTGGAGCCGGAGCAACCATCTGCTGCAGAAGATGGCGCGCAGATTTCTCGTTACCGTGCGTAATCTGAAGTAGTTGCGCCTTTTCTGTCGCCGTTAACTTATCGTAATCCCCATTCGTGCGAATGGCGGCGGCACCAAGATCCCCTCCCATATCATTCTTAGGGGGTTGAGTTCCGTTAGAGTCCACCCCTCCGGCTGAGTTGCAGCCGGAAAGGATGGCAAGGGCGAGTGCACTGAAGAGAATGGCCTTTAATGTGCTCATTATTGCGTGGGAGGACTTACAAGCCAGTATTTGGGATTGAAGACTGCTGTCACCAAGGTGGTTCCGGAGAACGTTTCCGACTTCAGAAATGAGCTTGCGGGTGCGGACTTCGCATGACCGTCAGAGAAGGCGAAGTTGCTTCCTCCATTGTACGTGTGCCAGGACTTTGTCAGGTTTGCATCGGGAGCCGTGTGGCCGATCTGGTATCCCGTGGCAACGCCCGTAAGTTCAAAACCCCACTCGAGGTCGGTTGAATATCCGCATGCAACGGTCTCGGTGTTTGTATAAACATCAAGGCAGCCTCCCCAGGCAGCAAGTCCCGCTTGCCCACCCGAAAGCAGGATGAGATCAGTTGGGTCGGAAGCCGCCGTCGTCGATACTGCGCCTTGGAAGTTGCTAACATCTACACCGTTAGTGCAGGTTCCCCAATAGTTGCCTGGATCGAAAGGACCGGTGTAGTCTGTGACGTTGGCGGGGAAATAGGGACTCGACGGCACATAGCCGAAGTAGATTGCCTCGCCAAACACTGCATTGCTGAGTCCGTTCGCCATGTAAGAGATCGGAGCCTTGACTCTTGTGCTCGGAATAGGATCGATATATGTGTAGTTGATACCGGTGCCCAAATCAGCCATTGACCAAGGTGAGTCGGCCGGCGAGAGCATCATTCCCGTGCTCTTGATGTACGCACCAACAACCTCGCTGCTCGACCAGTGGGCCATAGTCCCATAAGGAACCGTTTTGTTCGTGTTGATACCGCATTGGTCGAAATTAGCCACAGAGGGCCACATGTCATCGTTATCATTCGTGTACATGGCGACCGCCAGATTCGTCTGCTTCAAGTTGGATAGGTCCGCCGTTTTCTTCGCTGCAAGCTTAGCCTGAGCAAAGACAGGGAATAGGATAGCGGCCAAGATCGCGATAATGGCGATAACGACCAGGAGTTCGATGAGCGTAAAGCCCTTTTTGTATTTAGACATTAGAGAGAATCCTCGTTGATTGATAGATAAGTTTATGAAGACATTTGTGGCTGGAGCGACCCGCAGGAGGCGCGCACAGTCAGCGAGACGGGAAGAACGGGGAGGGGGTCGGCAGGAATTCTGCCTTCCACTCGGTCGACGAGCATTTGGACCGCGAGGGCGCCCATCTCATCGATAGGCATCCGCACGCTCGTTAGCGTAGGTTGAGTCATCGTGGCGAACCACGTATCGTCGTATCCGACGATAGCGATGTCATTCGGAATGGACATTCCGGCTTCGCGAATAGCGCGCATAGCGCCTTCCGCGCAAAGATCGTTGGCGGCAAAGAAAGCAGTGGGCCGGTTGGGCTTTGGCATAGCCAGCATCTTCTGAGCGACGTGGTATCCGCCGCGCCAGTCGAACCCGGCATCGAACACAAGCGTGTTATCCACGGGAAGCGAAGCTTCCATCAGGGCTCGGCGATACCCGGCCAAACGAGGAGCCGTTGTTGTAATGCCTTCTCCGCCTTTTAGATGAGCGATGCGGGTGTGACCCATGGAAGCCAAATGCGCGGTTGCGATTCGGCCTCCTTCCAGGTCGTCAGCATTTACACTCCAAGTGCCTTCTAGTTGCTCTCGAAGAATGGAAACATAAGGGATATGCCGGCTCTCGCATTTAAGGAAAAGCGGGCTATCAGCCGGTGGCATGACGAGAATCACGCCATCGACGCGGGAATCCACCAGGGTTGCCGCGTGGGAACCATCCGCCGCCGCCCCGCCCGTGTACAGCATCAGATTGTAGTGGCGGCGCACCATTTCGCTCATGATCCCGTTTGTGACCTGAGCGCAAAATGGGTTATGGTCGGTAAAGGCCTCAACGTAGGGGAGCATTAGGCCGAGAACCTTGGATTTCCCTGTGGCAAGACTTCTGGCGACCGGGTTGCTGAGGTAGCCAAGCTGGGCAGCCGCCGCGTAGATGCGTTCGCGCGTCGCCTCGCTGACGCGAATGCTCTTGCTGCGAGTCCCGTTCAACGCAGCCGAAACTGCTGCCGTCGAAGTGTTCGCTAACTTTGCGACTTCTTTAATGGTGACTGCCATTGTCCACTGCCCCAAGGGCCCTTAAGCGAAGGAAAAACCTCTTTGATAAATCGCTTAATCAATTGGAGTATAACACCGGTTTTCCAAATCTCCAAGATAAATTTGATTAAACGCTTTATCTAGTTGATTTCTGCGAGCCTTGCTTGAAAATAGGTTAGTTCGGCCAGTCCTCTCCGCCCGACTGAAGTCGAGACGTGAGATTTACCTGAATGCCGTGTTTCTCAAACAAGACTTCGGCTGCTTTGAGCCGCTCTTCTGTAACCTCATTGTCTCGACAATCTTCGGCTCGTCTCTCTTTCAGCTCCCGTAAATCAGCCGCCATTTCGTTTGCAATCGCTTGCGCTTCGGCCGGATCTTCGATGTTCAGGTTCCGGGCTAGGTAATGTTGGCCGCGTTCGAACCGGTTAGAAAGAGACTCCATCCAGGTCTGATCCCCCATGTCCTTAAGGGCGTCAATCAGGATCATGAGTTCGTACGTTTCTTCGATCGTGGCTTTGCCAATTACCTTTTGGCGCGCCACCCGAATATCCTCCGCCATCGCATAAGCGACCGACTTGGCAAGCTTAAGAGTTTTCATAGCTCACTTTTCAGGATACAAGCAAAGCCATAGCTAACGCGAGATAACTTGGCCCAATGCGTTTACAAATGCCTCTTGGAGTTCTGCATCATCCGTTAGAAGTCCCGGCGGGCCTTGGATCTGGGCCTCAAGATGCAAATTCGGTACGGCTTTCGGCTGGTTGGGCGCGTACGACTTAATTTGAAGTGACACGCCGGTGTGGGGTTTAATCGGCCAGTTTGTTTCCGAGCTAGCTTGGTCCGAAGTTAAGATAGTCGTTTTTAGGTCGCCGGATTCGTACACGAGTTGCAAGCTGACGAGCGTATATGGAGTTAGGTTGGCAACGCTAATGCTGCCAAAAACATAGGGCTTGCCGTTGATGGTGGTTGGATTCAGCCTAATATTTTGGATGCTGACCTTTCTGTTTCCCTGCGTGTGAGTTGTGTACACCGCCCATTGCTGCCCTTTATCGTCGGTTTCGATTTGCGGATCGCTGCCGTCTTCGTTTTTTTCCGGCCGGGCGGGAGAATCGATCGGTAATTTCTGCAAAACAGTGTTCTCGCCGCTGTGATCGTTGGGGTCGAAATCGGCGGGTTGGAGGGAAGTATAGTCAGTTCCGCCCGTATCGGGAAAGTGTTGCCAGTCGAACGATCCTGGAGGCAGGCTCTGTTGAGCCATTTGCTGAAGGGGTGGCGCTTTCGGGCTGCTTGGATTTATTGCGGTTGCGGCCGGCGAAGTTGGGCGAACGTTGTTGGCAACTTGAGCCTTGTGGTGCCTAAAAATCCCAAAACTGGTCGCTAGGACGACTACACTAACCACGACCGCGCCGATGGCCCAGACACCTTTTTCAGTATCCTTATCGTAGCAACGATAGGCGTAAAGGCGGCAGGAGCCATGAAACTGAAGAAAGCCGAGAAATAGGCCGCACCCCGCCACATGGCTATTTCCCCTAGAGCGAGAGCGATAAGCGAAAAAATTATGGCACCCCATAGTTCTCCGGTTCCATCGTCGCGCGTTAGTACGCTATCCGGCTTTTTAGGGCGCTGCATGGAGGCAGTCTACTACGTACTGCCAACAACCTTTTCCAAAAACTCTTTCAAGGCGACGGCTTCATTGTGCACCTCGTCCCTCGCCCCATAAAGTAAGGTGAACTTCTTGCTCTTAGACTCCTTCGCCAATCTCTCCATATCTTCGCGTTGCTCTTTCAGTTCCAACGCGTAACGCTTCTTAAATTCCGCCCACTTGTCCGGATCATGCGCGAACCATTTGCGCAACTCGTTGGACGGTGCAAGTTCTTTCGCCCACCTATCCAACTGGGCGCGCTCCTTGCTAACACCACGCGGCCAAAGCCGGTCAACCAAGACTCGAAGGCCATCGTCGGACGAAGCCGCATCGTAAACACGTTTCACATAAATCATATACAGGTATTCTATATACCAGTTTTGAGACTTAACATTCAAACCGATTACGCTCTTCGATTCCTAACCTACGCCGCGTTGGTTGCGCCCCAGCCGGTTTCCGTAACTGATGCGGCCGCGCGTTTCAGAGTTTCTTCCCACCATTTAATGAAGGTGGCAAAAAGCCTTACCCGAGAAGGATTTCTGGTCTCAACCCGGGGACGATCGGGCGGCTTTCGTTTATCCCGCTCGCCCGGCGAAATAGTTGTGGGAGACGTTGTGCGCAAAATCGAGCGGGAGATCGGCCTGGTCGAATGCATGAGAATAAAAGAGAGCGCCTGCCCGATAGTGCCCGCATGCCGCTTGCCCATGCTGCTTAACGAAGCCACAATGGCCTTTTTGGCCGTGTTGGACTCCCGCACGTTGGCGGATCTGACGGCAAAGAACGCGGCACTCCTTCCGCTTTTGGAGCGCGCCTCTTGATGGAGCCGCTGAAGCCTTACGACAAAGCCCTTAGAAAGCGACAAGAGCTGCAGGATTCTGCGCGCTCAATCGGCGTTTCGGAAGCCTTTATCTCGGAGTTGGTAGACAAGTTCTATATAAAAGTGCGAGCGGATGCGGAGCTTGGGCCCGTTTTCGATGCCGTGCTAAAGGGTGGGTGGGAATCGCACTTGCCAAACATGAAGCTATTTTGGAATTCGGTGGCTTTGAGGACGGGAAGCTATTCGGGACGCCCTATGGAGGCGCATCGCCGCCTTACCAACGCGAAGAGGCACCATTTTGAGATCTGGCTCTCGCTGTTCCAAAAAACCCTTGACGAGATTGCGCCGAACCCGCAGGTGGTCGACTTTTTTATGGGGCATGCCAGGCAGATTGGGAGCAGCCTTCAAAGGGCGATGTTCTCATGAAGCGAGTCGCACTCCTTTGGGCGGGGATCATCATCGGGTGCACGTTTATCGCAACGCCGGCGAAGTTTCAGGCGCCCGATTTGAGCCTGCCGGTGGCGCTGGAAATTGGACACGTCACCTTTCGATGGGTTGGAATGGTCGAAGCCATTTTCGCCCCGATTCTCCTTGTGGCCTTTTTTCGGGGGGTAAGTAAATGGGTCTTGGTTCCGATAGGAATCTTGGTTGTTCAATGGGCCGCTGTGATGCCCCTGCTCGATGCGGCAACTGTGTCGGAAATGGGCGGCAAAGCGGTTTCGCCCGTGCTCCACATTGTGTTTATTGGCTTAGAAGTTGCTAAGCTTACGACGCTTTTGATACTTGGATTAACGAGCGCCAACAAGGCGCCTTCGCAGAATCAATCCTCTTTGGTTTAAGCCGTCTTTGCTGTTCGTTTCCTCTTGAACCACGTCCATATTGATCCGCCGACTACGCATATATAGAGTGCATTCCAGCAGGACATGAGGATCAGGGCGAGCATTGCCTGATACCGGCGATGAGCTGGATTGGGGTCGGCTACTTCCGGGTTTTCCGGAAGGTATTTGATCTTCAACAACCCTTCATAGCCATATTTGTCATCGAATTCTGCGTGGCCGTTGTATTCAGTGCCATTCACGTTGAAGGAGAAAATAATATTTTGGGGGCTCTTGTATTCATGTCTGACATCCATGATCGTGGCCGTTGTGGGAATGCCGCGGCTTTCCAAGGCCAGGCAATCCTGAAAGGCGTGGAACGCCATCACGAGTGGCACGACTCCGCCGACGAACACTAGGGTCAGGAAAATGAATATGCCGATTTTTGACAGGATAGATGATCCGCCCGTTTTCTTCATGCAGGCATGATTATGCCTTCCTCATGGTCAGTTATTTATATGGGGACGCTTTTGCTGACCAATGCCTTCGCTTGCCAGGCACGATCCGTGAGTTCGCTTGACTTACGACGTAGGGTCCTTACTGAATGGCTTTAGAAGCGTTGTTGTTGCCGGCGGGTTGAGTGTTCGTGGGACGGCTCGATTCCAATGTTCGCGACGCCGCATACAATACCGTATGCGACCAGAAAATGACTAGAAAAAGACCATCCATTTCTATTCGCAACAAGAAAAAGAGAAGTCGGACTGGGCCGGCTCCTCTCTTAAGTTAGACGCACGACTAGACGCCAAAATTCCAATGATCGATAGGAGTGCCGGTTCGCTGACAAATGCTGTATTCGAGGTTGTAGGGATCGTTCAAAGTACGATCGACTTCTTCCCAATCCGCAACTAGCTTGTCACATACCCTGAACTCGTCGATAACTTCAAGCGCTGTTGCGCGGTTCACGGCGACCAAGGTCGGGCATTCTGTGTCCACCTTAGGCCGACTTACCGTGCCTGCAGCAAGAAAAAATACGTCTTTCGTGATCACGCCCACCAGCGGGGGGTAACACCCTCGAACGTAGGCCTTTAACGCGGCAAAACCTAGTTGTCTCGCGAAGTTAAGGTATTGCCTGTCGGCAAGTGTGGTATCGGCGACCGCGACGCTTGCCAGCCGAGCACGCGCAGCGCGATTAGATGCGCCAGCTACGACCTGATGTGAGTCCCCATACGGCGGCAGACTTATAACCTCTTTCTCAGCGACGAAATGGTCTCCAAGCTGTTGCACAGAAAAGATTCTCTGAATAAAGGAGTCCAGCTCTGGTAGGAACTTTGCGCCCAATGGCGGCCTCAGAATAGCATGGTACAGCCGACCATCCCCACGTTTCGCCTTCGCGAGTGCGACCTCTTGCCGGCGAAGCAATCGTTTGTCCCGGCTGATGTGAGCCGAATTGTATTCAACGACGTAAACGTCTCCCAGCGAAGATTCAACTATGTCGAACGCTCGATCAATCGCCTCGCCATGAGTTAGCGCGGATGCGCCCCCCACCACAGGGGACTTATTGTCAAGGCTGAAAACCTTAGTTCCCATAGCGTACTCGCTGAGATGGGAGCCAAAGAGAGGCGGGGCCTTAGCGTCGGCTCTAGAATATTCAATCACCTTCCCCAGAGATTCTATTAAATTCATATAATTTGCTCCTTGTTTTCTAATGAACTGGCGTCGCCGCGTCTACTAGAAATTCAATATTAACGGTAACTTTACCGTGCCAGTTATAATAGCATTATACGAGCAATTATTAGAAAATGAAAATGTTTATTATAAAATAACGGATATATAAGATTCATTTTCATTTATAACTGATGGAACATCTGCAAAAATTGGACCAAATGCACGTCTTATCATTTATAATTTCAAAGTGCCCGCCGGATATAAGGCACAGAATATGCTTTTTCATGTTTTAGGAGGTATATCCTTGACTCTGTGTCCCGCAGGTATATTGATATGAGATGGTGAAGTCCTTGGAAGAGAACGCGACAGCGCGCCAATGTGCAAAATGGATATTGGGCCGTGTGTCCACCTCCCATAAAGAAAGCCCAGCGGACGTAAGACGTTGGCTCGGAAGTTTGGCTACGGCCCTTGGAATGCCGCAGCTTAGTGACCTCGCGTCCTATCTTGATACAAGTGAGCAGGGACTGCATCGTGTAGCAAATGGGAAAGCAATCCCGAAAAAAGCGCAGAGCGTCTTGAGCAACGTAGCCGAGGTAGGCCCGTTCCCACGGCCAAAAATCGGAGATGTGGGTATAAGAACCTGGCCCGAAATTAAAGCTAAGCTTTTAGGCGAGGGGCAACGTGAGTTATTTATTTTTTCCACGAGATCGCTTCCTATGGATGAATCTGATTCGATGAAGGAGGCATTTAATCGCGCTCTAATGGAGAACAGTGGCTTAAGCATCGCGTATATCTTTCCCGCCGGGGGCAGGGCATCGGGCTCCTACAGCAGATGGATAGACAAGCTCAAATACCTAGGACATGTGCGCGGGAGCGTGTGTGCATTCAGAACCAGCAAACAAGAAAGCAGCGATGCCGATCCTGACGACAGCACACAACCGATCATCGCATACAACTTCGCGTCAAATCTGATACTATTAGCGCCGGAAGCCCCCAATGGCGACTGGCACGGTTACACCTCCTTTCCGGTGGGTTCAACCTACGCAAAGAACTTGGCAATGCCGTCAATCGAATCACCCCCGAAGGCGCTCTGGAGCGAAGTGGAGCCAACTCTGGCCAATGACCTCTGCGACGATATCATCCGACTTAGAGGAAGGCACAAGAAGATATTTCGAAAGCCAGGCATTGATGAGGAGACCAGAGACTTTTCTCCCTAGTGAATGGCTTGAAAGACCATGAAGGAGCTGATTATGAAACACACACACCTCACTGTTATTGTTATTTGCTTGATAGGCGCAGCAGGTTGTTCCCCTAAAGAATCGCCTTCCACACCATCCCGCGGCAATCTGAATATTGCCTATTCGAAGCTGCGTATTTCATTGCCAATTTTCGTTGCTCAAGAAGAAGGCATTTTTGCAAAGAACCACCTTAATGTAACGCTCAACGGCTACGACACCGCTCAACCAATGGCGCAAGCTATCGCAGAAGGTAAAGTAGACATCGCTGGCTATACCGCGTTGCCGATCACGTTTAACGCGATGCTTCGCGCAGGCAAACCCCTCTATTACCTAACGGCCATGATTGAGGACAAGGATCACCGCATTAGTTATTTCCTCAAACGGAAGGGTGATCATAGCATCAATTCGTTGAAAGACTTGGCTGGCAAGCGGATCGGCATTCTTCCCACGAACGCATACAAGTCCTGGGCGAATCAAATCTTGAAAGCCGTAGGCGCGAATGGTGCTCAGATCATTCAAGTGGCACCCCAACAGGAACTTGCTTCCTTGAAATCAGGAACCGTGAGCTGCCTCTTCACGAATGACCCGATGGCTACTGCGGCGTTAGCCAATGGTGTCGGGGAGGTTATTGATAGGGAACCAGCGTGCCCGCAATACCTTGGCGATCCGTTCATCTTTGGTAGCTTCAACGTCACGAAAACGTGGGCGGATCAACATCCGGCTGAATTTACTGAACTCAAATCTTCCCTAAACGAGGCAATCTCCTTTATCGCAGCAAACGAGGCCAAAGCGAAGCAAGACATGGTCAAATACATACCGGCAATCTTTCAAAAGCAGGTATCTCTGTATCCCGATGCTTTATACTGGAAAACAGACAAGGCTGCAAGCGTGGGGTTTGACAAAATTGAAGCGGAATACGAACGGGACAAAATCGTACCTTCAAAAGTCGATCTCAAAGGGCTTGTCCAGCCATAGGCGTGATGGCTCCGTTGCTTAGTGTTCGCGGACTCCAGGCAGAGTTCGCGAACCCCCGAAAGCTTGTTTTTCAAGGAGTGTCTTTTGACGTAGCAGCAGGCGAAGTGCTCGGTATTCTCGGGCCGAACGGTTCTGGCAAATCTACATTGATACGTGTGCTAGCTGGGCTTATGAAACCAAGCAGCGGGTTGGCCACTGTTCAAGGTACTAATATCGGCCGAGTAGGACTTGTCCCGCAGAATTTCCAGGAGAGCTTTTTCCCCTCCTGCAGTCTCATAACAAATTTAGCGATTGCGAATGGCCTTACCAGGAAAGAAACAAAAAGTCGAGCCGAGAAGGCGCTGTCAACTTTGAGATTGAGTCTATCACTTGATGTTCGTCCCGGCTCCTGCAGTGGAGGCATGTTGCAGCAGGCCGCAATAATCCGCGCGCTATGCAGTAGCTCTTCGCTCATTTTGGCGGATGAGCCTTTTTCGGCCCTCGACGCCTCTGCCGTGTTGTCGGTCCGGTATGGAATTCGAAGTATTGTCCGGAATGAAGGCAAAGTTCTGCTCATCGTACTTCATAGCTTGGAAGACGCTGTCTCCATCTGCGATCGCGTTCTTGTCGTTCCACCCGCCCCCTACTGCATCGTTCCCACCCCGGGTTGCTCTCAAGCCGATTTTATCGAAAATGAGCGTGCTCGGAACGACCCCGAATTGGAGTTTGTACCTTCATTTTCGGAGTTGGCTAAGGTGGTACTGATGGAGGGCCCCAGCCTTTGAAGACTCGACCGATTTCGCGCCCGTTCATTTTCTTGCTCTGGTTAAGCGGTTTTGTTCTTCTATTTGCTCTGTGGAATGCCGCTGCAGCCTTCCATTGGGTCGGGAAGAGCGTGGTTGCTTCACCATCAGAGGTTTGGCAACAGACAATACTTGCGTTCTCAAGGGATGCGACGACTGACGACAAATTTCACCTCCACCTTTTGGCCACTGTGAAAAGAGCACTCATAGGCTGGAGTCTGTCGGTCGCTGTAGGAGTTGCCTTTGCCTTGGTCACAGGTATTGGCCAGTTTGTTCGATTTGTGAGCGAGCCAGCTTTGGAATTGTTCAGGGCAATTCCACCGGTGCTCGTCTTTCCCCTCTTTCTTGTCGCTTACAATCAAGGCGACCAAGCATATATCGTGACAATTGTTTTTGGCTGTGTTCCGATCATGATCCTTACTATTTCTTCCGGCATAGCGAGGGTGAACCCCACTCGGATGGAAATGCTAGCCGCCTTCGGTGCTGGTCCTGCCGCGACGATCAAAGGCTTCGTATTGGAGCTTGCGCCATCGTTCGTCTTGGGATCCAGATTGTGCTTTTCTACCGCCCTTATTGTGGCAATCGTAATCGAAACAGTACAGTCACCACCGTCAGGTTGGGGCCTCGGGAATCTTGCACGCGACGCGTTGACTGATTTTAGAACACCCTTAGTCTATGTTTGCTTTTTGGCTGCAGGATTGGTGGGCTTTATTGTTAATATGTTCCTATCCTTAATCGAAAACAGGCTTCGGGGCAAATTGGCTTAGGCAGCGGTTCACTGTGGACTGAACATTAGCGCCAACAACTCCCCCGGATACGCACGCCCGCCTTATGTCCTTTGCCGTTCCTATAAAAATTAGGCGATGATACGGCCTTCCATTAGTTTATCGATCTTAAGCATAAATCGAAACCCGCTGAACGGCGTTTTCTTATCTTTAGGTACGAATCCTAGCACGACAGTCTATGTTGAACTTGCAGAGGCTGTAAACGACCTAAATTTGATTTAATAAGAGGAGATTCATTTGAATCTGGTCGGGGCGACACGATTTCGCGCCAGCGATCCCGCCAAAGATGCGCGAAGCGAATCGGGACGAATGTGCGACCTGTTCCGCCCCATGGAAGCTGAAACGGCGCTGAAATTCTCATTTTTGAACCACCGCTGTCTCCACTTTCTTAAGGAGTCCGGCACATCTGCCGGGCACGTGTCGCGGCAATCACCCAAGGATTACATAAGGATGGGACTGCTTGGAGATTTGATGTTACAACTGCGACTCTTCGGAAATTTGGCAGCTTGCCTGGTGATAATCGCGCTGGCGCGCCAAAGCGGAGAGGTTACAGGGTGCCGGAGCCATCCGCAAAGCCAGAAGACGGCTCTCATCGCGATGTTCTCAAGACAACCATCAAATGACGAAGTCTCCACGATCCAAGCGTTAGGGGCAACCGGCTACCGGCGCCTTGCCCTGATCGACGGTGCCGCGTTCAGCCTCCCGCAAAGACGAATTCGAACTCTGGTCAGTATGCCGTTCGTGGAAAGCCTCTCGCGGGATGAAACCACGACAAAATGCGATGCCTTTACGGTCGCATCCAGCCATGCCGATACTGCTTGCGAAAAGTACGGTCTTACCGGCTACGGAGTGGGAGTGGCAGTGCTCGATACAGGCATTTCATCGGAACCGGATTTCGGGGATCCCATTCTGAAGGACCGGCTGGTCGTGGGTGTGAACTTCACGAAGGAGGACGGAGCTGATTTTTGCGGCCACGGAACGCACGTCGCGGGCATCATCGCGGGTAATGGCGCAACTTCAGAAAGGTCTAACGACAAAGACCCAGTCTACGGAATCGCCAGGCGCGCCAATCTTATTTCCGTGAAGGTGCTCGATCGAACTGGGAAAGGCACTGTGAGCGACGCGATTGAGGGCGTGGACTGGTGCGTACGGCATGCTAAGGACTATAACATCCGCGTGCTCAACATCTCCTTTGGGCATCCGGTGGGACAGAGCTACCGAAGCGATCCGCTCTGTCGGGCGGTCGAAAAAGCTTGGAAGGCGGGCATCATAGTTGTTTGCGCAGCAGGCAACGATGGTCGCCTGAAATCAACCACTACCGTGGGGGCTCCCAACGAAGGTTACGGAAACAATTACGGCTCCATTGAATCGCCCGGCAACGATCCTTATGTCATCACAGTAGGAGCGATGCGTCGGACGGACAAACTCCGAAATCACGATAAGATCGCCACCTATTCGAGCAGGGGCCCGAGCATTTGCGATTTTGTGTTGAAGCCCGACATCGTGGCCCCGGGAAACAAGGTGGTTTCAGTGGAGCCGGACATCTGCTATTTGGCTAACACATATCCCAAGGCCGTGATTGTTCAGCGAACGCATGGGAGCCGCACCGGCTGGTCGAAGGATTACTGCCGGCTTTCTGGTACTTCGATGGCAGCGCCCGTCGTGGCGGGAGCGGTAGCCATGATTCTTCAGAGGTATCCCTTCCTTTCGCCGGATACTGTGAAAGAAAGAATCATGCTTTCCAGCGACAAGTGGACCGACGGTGCTTCACCGGAAGACGCCTGCACGTTCGGGGCGGGGTACCTCAATATTCCCGCAGCGCTGCAATGCGATTCGGTCTGTTCCACTTCGTGCCTAAGTCCCTCCCTGGGAAAAAACAAGGACGATGTTTTTATCAGGCCCGAGACCGCTATTTGGATTCAAAATGCAATCCTGGGTGGTTCGCTGAAAGGTGCGAACGCGATTTGGGGGAAGAACGCGATCTGGGGTAAAGGCGGCGACGTTGTCGATTCCACCCACGCGGTTTGGGGGAAAGGCGGCAACCTTGTCGATTCGACTCATGCAGTTTGGGGGAAAGGCGGCGACGTCGTCGATTCGACCCATGCGATCTGGGGTGCTTCCTTATGGGATGTAACCCCGCATGGCGCGATCAGCGCGATGGGCGTCGATCTTTCGGCGAGCAGCGTCGAGGTATTAGGAGACCGCTAGCATTGCATTTTGCAACCTTCGACCTTGCGACCATAGCGGGGCGCGTTACTACTTACCTGCGCACTAGGGTTTGAATATGCGTGTGAATCGCACATCTAATCGTTAAAGTGAACCTGGTCGGGGCGACAAGATTCGAACCTGCGACCTCTTCCACCCCATGGAGGAAAAATGCGCTCAAAATCGCATTTTTGAGTCTACCACTGCCTCCCTACGTCTCCTGTTTTCTCCTCCATTTGAGAGACATTTGAGAGACAGAATCCTAGGTTTTTCGAGTGGTCGCCTTTAGCACAACTTCAAAGCACGCCCTGGACTGGTCCAGCAGTTCTGCGCGCTTGATTTTCGACAGATCCCCGCCCAAGGCATATGAAGCTTGGGCACCTTTCGAGATACCCGTTTCTAGTGCAAGACGTCGTTGATGCGGTTGTGGGTGCGTGATCGAGTCGTACGCTGCAATTTGGAAAGCGAAGTCGATGTCGTTTAGAAAGTTGATGTTGAGGTCGACCGCATACCAGCCAAGGCACGCTCCCGCTAAGAAGTCGGCGCCGATCTCATAAGGAACCGGATCAGCTTTCATAGTTAACCAACTAACCTCTGACGCCTGCAAACAGTGAGCATACTCATGAGCCACTGCGAACCACATAACCGACCAACAATCCACGCAGCGGTAGACCTTATCTTCCTTTTCCTTCTCTTCAAGTTTTTTACAAAGGCTTTTGAACTCCCGATCGACTTGATCAATGTCGATGAGAACGTCTCCCCAAGCTTGGCAGTAACAGTCCTTGTAGGTAAAGCAGCGAGCTCCAAGGGCAAAGAAGTCCCTTACCTTGTCGATAATTTCAACGAGGTGTGTGGGGTGATCAGTCTTGTTGATCTCTTTGCCACCCATTCGCCGCACGGAATTCTGTAGTTGCTGTGACTCGGTCATTGCAATCTTTTTACCAGGAGCAACCCGAGAGTTGGTGCATCTGTTGATAAGTAGGCGCTTCCATTTAAAATGTCTAATGATTCGGCGCTAAAGGTCGTAATTAGGCATGATCGCGAACCGCCGCAGCTTCAGAACAACTCCACTTTCCCAGATTATTTAGGCATGGCTCAATTCTGAGCTGTTCCGTCCTCAACAATGAAAACGTGCCTCCACACTCGTTGTATCGCCCGAGATGGTGAAAGGAGAATAACATGTCTGAACTGGACGATTATATTAAGCACGTTGCGAAAAATGCCCCTAATGGAATGGATCCGCGTGATGTTCGTAAGGCGGTGACACAGCACTTTTGTGGAAGGGGCACGCAGCCTCTTTCGTTTTTGAGAGGAATGGACATCATAACCGGCTTTCATGCTCGTGATGGCAAGGTCTATTTTGTGATCACTAAGAACGGGGCAACGAATATCCTCGGTCCCCGCGAGTAGCTGACCCTAACGCACAGGTTCCCGCACAGTTAGGCTGCCGTTGCCTTGTTGGGTATCGTAAGTGGCTACTACACACATGCAACTAAATCGTTTTTCATCTACGGCTCCTCTCTAGTCTAAGCCGGAGTTTCTGTTTGAGGGCATTCTAAAGTTATTGGCCGAATCGAGGCGGGTCTTATTGTTCCCTAGGTTGCCCAGGATTCACAGATCGGCCAGCCCCTTCTACGTATTGAGGATGAAACTCAACCCTATCGCCCTTTACGCGAGCGCCGAAACTTTTCATATTGGTCGGAACTTCAGGTCCGTGCACAGTATGTCCGCTGGTATCGCTGATATTCTCCGCAATGCCACCTTCTGCGGCCGTGGAACATGAGCATAGACACACTTCGGAGCCTGCCTTCAATGAGTCTCCTAGTGCCTTACCAAACTGATCCTCCGCGACACTCTTTGTGAGAAGTTCCTCTTCATTATCTCCGAAATGCACTGCCTCTTCGGTCCCATGCCCACATACGACAGCAAATGAAGCTGGGCCATACTTACCAGCAAGTTCTTTCAAAATATCGCTTGCTTCCTCCGCTGAACCACACTCGACAATGCGGAGATTGTGAGTTTTTCGGACCACTTCATTCAGTCCTGTGATTTGTTTTGAGTGTTTAAATGCGCCGTTCCAATCTTCTTTTGGATAGATCATGACGCCCCAGTTACCGCGCTCTTCCTTCTCGTCATACATGTTCGCTAGAACGGAAGCGGGGTATCTCTCCCAGTGATCCAGGTGGAACTGACGACGAAGAACATCAAGTGCACCGGGCACCTCGAACTGAAAGCGCCTCAATTGCTCGCTTTCTGAAATCGTTTCTTCAGTTGTAGAAGCTTTTTCTAGTTGTGCTGGAGACTCAAAGGAGAACATTGATTCAATAGTGCGGGCTTAAGGAAAACAAGTCAAGCACAGACAAATCCTCTTCCGTTCAGGTAATTTTCGCACTTAGGTATGGGAATCTTAAAAGACTATGACACCAGGGAGAACAACGTTGCTCTCGGTGATAAGGACGAGAATCCCGAACGAGCGCGGTTTTTGGCTTCCTGCGTGTGGCTTCGTGAAAGGCACATTCTTGCCTTTATCCTTGGGCTTTTCACTTTAGGTGTTCCGTACGCCATGGCCGGAATCGGAGGCGCCTCTTCCGGTGAAGTTCCCTTGGTTCTCTATTGGTCGAAGCGTAAGATTAAGTGGCTTGCTTGTTGCGCCCTTATAGGTGAAGCGTTTTACCTTGCCTCAGGGGTAGCTTCGGCCATTTCTAAATCGCCGATAATGGTTTTGGCGCTTCCTGTAATCTGCATCGCATTTTTGGGCGTTGTCGAAGTCTTGTACGAGATATTTAAGAAGAGCGATGGGTTTATATTGACGCAACTCTATTCGTTCGATTGCGCCAACGATAGTTCATCAATTGTGGGCCCGGCGAGGATTGCTTCTTTTCTGATTAGTCGCTCACCAATAGCTGCTCGGGCGAGCCTTGGACTGCTGTGGGCGTGGCTCCTGGGTGCGGTTTACGTTGCCACCTTCATAGTGGGAGTTACGTTGGCAATAATGGTCGGCTTCATTTTGATAGCCCTTTCTTTTGCAGCCTTAGTCATCGGAACATTGCTCGATAAAGAAGGTTCCGGCTCGCCTCCGCCTCCGCCTCCGCCCCCACCACCAGTTGATCCAGTTATCGTTTATCCTCCTATACCCTTCGAAGGTTATGCCGCATTAGATGAATTTGAGAATGAGATTGCCGTCCGTAGAGGCGACCGCATTTACGCGGACTTTCGAGAGGTGGGATACATCACAGGCGCGAAGTTCTATTACTACACAGAGCGGAAGAACAAGCCAGTAGCCGTCTACGAGCTATGGGAAAAGTCTATTTATGATTTGCTGGAACACCACATATATGCCGAGTACAACGGCAGCGAAATTCTTGCACCCAACGGCGAATTACTGTATCAGTTGGTCGAGGTGAGCGAATGAGCTTTCGGTATTCACTGCTATGCTCATTCGCTGGGCTACTTGTGATCGCGGGAACATGTCTCGGGTCGATTTCGTTGGGGCAAAATTCCGTTACTCATGCGCAGACTAATGTTGGCTCCAACGGTCAGGTCCTCCGAAACGCGGTCAATCTCCCGCAAACCGGTCGGCCCCCGCAGAAGTTAGTGCAAAGGTCGCAACAAACTTCCGTGTCGCAAAGCAACTCATCCCCTTCAATCTCGTCAACTGCTCAGCCAACGGCAGGAGAGTTAAAAAACTTGGATGAATCCGAAGAATCGGACCACATTGAAGCAGATGACTTCGCCAGAGCAAAGCAAATAGTTAGCTCTCATGGCAGCCTCTCCCAACTTGGAGACGCGCAGTTACGTTGTATTCGAAATGAGCCTTACGCGCGAAGAGGATATATATTCAAAGATAAAGGACTTACCCAATTCTTCTCTTCACAGTCATGGTATAAGCCGACCACCAGCGACGTTGCGTCCATTGCGTCGAAACTGACTTCGAGCGAGAAGAACCTTATCAAGGAAGTTCAGCAAGAAGAAAAGCGCCGTCATGCTAAACCGTAATCTAGGTTCTGCTTATAATCGAACTTTTCAACTTTTCCGTTGTCTGGCCCAATTTCGAAGCACCTGAATTAAGAAAATGCCCGTGGACTGGAGAACTTGAACTATTAGTTTGAAAAAGCCGAGCCACAGGTCGAACATAACCTTCATCCCGCGAAAGCCAACTATCGGCCCAAGAAAAAAGGTGACAATTGCAAGCGCAACGAGGAGCGGAATAACGGCGTCCGCTACTCGCCAAAATAGCTGGCTGCCGACGGTCAAGACCAAACGCAATAGGACTGGAACGAAGAAATAGCCGCTGATTAATAGAGCTAGCCAAGTTCCGAATCTCAAGCTGAGGCATTTAACTCCTTTGGTCAGCTTCGTAGTTCCACATGTGGTGCAGCAATCGGCTAATAAAGGGTTCTTGTGCCCGTCAGCACAAAATCTTGCACCCATTGTTGCCCTGCATACCCCGCAATACTTAGTCCCATCAGCCCATAGCTTCTTGCATGAAAGGCAGAGAATCATCGCCATGCTCCTGGGCAGCAAATCTCTAACTCTTCAAATGTTTGCAGGGTTAGCCAGGGAGTTGCAAATCTTTGAGACACCTCTCGGAGATTGGTTTTTCTCAGTTTGCCCGTCGTAACTACTAAGACGCTCAAGAACTCAGTGCCAAAAATCTCGGCGAGTCTGCCAGATTCTTGGAAGGCTTGGTAACCATCAAGTTTCGACGCGAACTTTGCCGCCGCCACATGCCCAAGATCAACCTCGATAAATACGGGAACGCCTTCACGATAGGCCAGACCGTCCGGTCTTACTTCATATCTATGACCGCGCCAAGTGAAATCCTGCCACAGTTGCTGTTCAAAGCGCCAAAAGGTGAATCCGCGTTCCTTGAGGTTGATTCTCACATTCGTGACAGCTAGCGCATGCTGCAGGAACTGTGGAGATCGTCCACGACCACGGATAAGCCTTGCGATTTTTTCGCCCACCGCTGCAAGGGCGTCAGGTCCGGCGATGTACAGGTTTTGCTTGAAGAAGGGCGTCACTAAGATGCGAAGATATCTCCCCCGAACAAGCATTTTTAATCGCACATTGGTACGCGACACAGATGAGAAGTAACTAAGGCCAAGAACCTGATCTCTGGATAGCACATGGCTCAGTGCGATATCACGAATGAGAGAAATATCTCTTTGGGTTAGTCGCATAGCCAATCCTCCAAACCAAGTTGTTCTGGGGCCTCATCCGGTTTATCAACCTTATTGTCAAATGCCGTTGCTAAGGGCAGTGAGGCGAGAACCCTCTCTCGAAAGGCGTCGATTGCGGCCCTAGGCTTGGGCGGCCTTGGTTTCTTGAATTGTATGGTTTGTGCCGTGCCATTCCGGTTTAAAACTATTGCCTGTCCGATTCCTAGCCGTCGAATGTCCTCTAAGGTGAATTCCTTAGGTAGTTCGTTCAAAACCTGCTTTGCATCCTCAAAGCCGACTTGGAAAAGCATCTGGACACCGACATTGTTTCGAACCACCGAGCGCAGCCGTGCGGGAAGTTGATTCAACGTCTGATGCGAGAGGACAAGCGAAAGTGCAAACCGGCGTCCCTCAGCAATCAGCGATTCGAAGCTTTCCGAAGCCATATTCTCGAACTCATCGACGTATAGGCGCACGGGGTTCCTGGCAGACTCCGGCACGTTTACCCGCCCGAGCATTTCCCTCGAAATAGCCGAAACTACAAGGCTGCCGACCATACGGCCCGAGCGGTGCAGTTCGTCAACAGCCAGCGAAACCAGTAGAATATGCCCCTTACGGTTGAGCAACTCGCCGAGGTCGAGGCCAGATGCACTTCCCAAGACTTCTCGCAGCACGGGCACAGCCAGAAGTGAAGTGACCTTGTTTAGGACAGGCAGAGCCCAGGCCTGTTGCTTATCCTTCGACATGGCCGCATAGCGCTCCCAAAAGGTCAATAAGGGGGTGTCAGTGCAGCGAGAAAGGCACTTTGAGCGAAAGGCTGAATCGTAGAAGAGTAACTCGAGTTTCGTGATAGGCTCACGTGCTTCGGAGAGAAGAATGAGTGCTGAGCGCAACGTTTCTTCCAGTTGCACACCCCAGGATTCTGCTTCGTCAGCAAGCACATCAAGCACATGTAGAGCCCGGATATACGGTTCGCCGGCTCCCGCTAAAGGGTTGAAGCCCTGGATCTTATGCTGTTCCCGTAGATCGAGAAGCGTTATTTTTTCAGGATCAATGTCTAACGTGTCGCAGAGCCCCAGGGCCCCTGCCACCAGATCACCCCGATGATCCACAACAACGAAAGAGTGTTCACGCCTGATATCTTCTTCAATCAGCGCGAGGATGAGGCTCGTCTTGCCGCACCCTGTGCTCCCAAGAATGTAGGCATGCCTTCCCAAATCTGATTCTGATAACGAAAACGGGATGTCGTCCGCACAGACTCCAAGGGCGTTTCGCGGAGCAAGTTCCGCGAGCTTGCTTTTTGGTGTAGAGCGGTGTGATAGCCAAATCAGGGGTGCTTCTAAAAATCGAAATAACCAGTCCATGTAAACTCCTTCATTTGAAGAGCTTGGTGGTCATGGATGAGTAAGAAGAAACTGGAGCCCACTTCTTTAGGGAAGACTAAATCAGAGTCCTTTGGATCAGCCCTCCAGGCCGCAGTGCGCGTGGAATTCGGCTCCAACAAGGAGTTTGCAAAAGCGCTAGGCGTGTCTCAGGGAAGAGTCAGTCAACTGATTCGTGGACCTGAAGATGTGAACACACCCTCACTCGTGAAGATCCTGGTGGCTTTCCAGACGCGTGGACTTCAGGAGCGGGTCCACGAAGCATGGATTAGACAATTTGCACCCTTGCCTATCCAAGCCGTTACAGATCTAGAACCCGAGAAGTTATTGTCTACAATCCATACGCTTGGCGTAGACGGTCTTCCTACCCGTGCGCTCGCTCACGCGAAGGAGTGGCGTCACCAGGTTGATGATCCGGCTGCGTGGCAGGCTCTTACCCGCCAAATAGTGGAGATTAATCTCAGACTCACTAAGGTCTCGGGAGCAGTTTCGGCACTGGATGAAATGCAGAAGCGGGCTTTGGCACGAGGCGACAAAGAAAACCTGATGACCGCTCTATGGATGAGTGGGCTGGTGTTGCGGACGTTGGACCATGTCACCGTGCATACACTAGATCGTGCCCATCAAGAGGCTGTAACGTTTGCCGAGGCGCATAAGCCAGCTTCAGGAAAAGCACTTGAAGAATGGGAAACTATCCGGGCTGTTCTTGATCGCGATTTTGCACTTCACGTTCTGGCTCTAAACGAGCGCAAGCCGCTTAAGAGAGAAGCCCTCGAAGAGGCAGCAAAGCTTGTAGAACGATCTATTCAGACGGGCACCTCTGAAGTATTCAGGCCCTATGGCCTGGAGGTCAAAGCTCGGCTGGAAGCAGCGATGGGACAGCTATTTAAGGCAGAAGAAACCCTTGCAGAACTGGAATCGAGTGGACTTCCTGAGGGCTCAGAAATTAGGGAGAAAGCCGATCTAACTGCAGCTAGAATCAAAGCTCTTCGGGGTGAGCGAGATGAAGCTGAAGCCGTCTTTGAAGCCATTGCTGAAGATTGTTTCGAGCGTCTAAACCTCCATCATCACCGGGTCGCCGACCAGCTTTTGGCCAGGCTCCGCGCCAACCTTTAAGTTCCCGCCCTAGCCCGCCCTGTCTGCTGTTTGTAATCTGTTGTTTGCTTCGGAATTCAGGGTAGCGTAGCACCCCGCGCAAGGCTACGCTACCTTTTCGAACCTGAGTTGAACCTGCTTGAAAACCTAACTTTTCTTATCGTAGCTCCTCAAAGAATCGTTGTTACGTCGGGAGGTCTGTGGATAAGTGAAGCTTCTGCGTTGTTTGTTCTTTATATATATGTCTTACAATGCGGTTCGCTTTCCGAATAGCTTTTCTTCGCTTATCGAAGTCTTTTGGGCAGATTGGCGCGAGTGGTGTGGATAAGTCCTTGGGTGTGTAGCGAGCGAATAGCATTGGCTACCGCTTCGCTTCCGCGGCCCGTTCGCTTCGTAAGGGTCCGATACGGCAGGATGATCACCCGATTTTCACTACTCCAGCGATGCGACTGGCGAAGTAGCACCAAAAGGACACGAAGCTCCGTGTCCTTAAGGCGCGGCATCAGCTCGTCAAGCAGGTGGTTTGGAATTTTGGTCCAATTGTTCGGACCTCTTTGAACGAGCAGGGTTATTCTGGGCATAGAAAAACTCTTTAGGAGGTGAATAATCTCTCCGGATCGCTTCCACTATGAAGGCGCCAGGGCGCTTGGCATTCCTGAACTGAAGGTAAAGCAGTTGGCGCTCTATTTGCTCTTCTGGATAGTGTGCAAGAAGCTCAGTAACTCCAACCCGGCTTACGCCAAGTTGTAGGAGTTCGGAGGCAAGGATAACGGCTCTGTCGCTCATACGCGCTTCCTTTCCCGCTCGATAAAGGCAAGCATGCGGGGAGAGATTTCTTCTAGTTTTTCAAAGTAGGCGTAATCCGGCTCTCCCCACGCGCGGACACCAATCTTATGCTTCATAAGGAGTTTGGCCAGCCGATCTCCATCGATAACCTCTACGCGCCGGTGGTAGCGATGTTGCTGTTTCTCTGCCTCTAGCGTAAGGTGATGCGGGCTCACTATAATGCCCATATCCGCACCGAGGACATCGATTGTTCCCGCCAGTTCAGAGAGCATGCGTAGCCGAATCGAATCTGAAATAACCTTGACAGCAACCGTAAACGGAAAGTCTCCGATATAGCCGTGGCAGAGGATCTCGCAGCCTCCATAGCGCGACTTTTGACGGCTTTTTCTGCGGTCTAGTATCTCGACATCACCGAGTCCGGCTCGTGAGAGCATCTTCGATGTAACACTAAGCAATGTGTTAAGCGAGCAGTCCTGAAGCGTTTGCTTTATGGATTCTTCGTACATGTGTTTAGTGCTTCGTTGGTGTAAATCCCTTCGGGTAGGCAGACGTAACCCAGGTTCCTGGCTCTACGTCTTCAAACTCCGGTGTCTTGTTTCCAAACTCGTCGAGGGCATTTCCCGGGAGGCAACCCCGGCAATGGGCTAGATCGCAGCATGAGCGGGTCAAGAATCGTCCCGACTCCGCGATTACATCGCGGGGATCAATCTGATATCCAAGCTCTTTCTCAAGGGCGGCCGTTAGCCGAGCGACCATCAGGAACGAAGGGTTCATTTGGCTGTGGATCAGCCGGGACACCGAAGCGGGACTCACACTTGCATCAAACGCCAACCGCGAACTGCCTTTGAAGGCATACCGATCTGAATGAGCCATCACATCGAGAAATCGATTGACAGCCGGCCCGAAAGCCTGTGAAGAGGGTTGATAGTGCATGTCACCATGGAAGCACACCGAACAAACACCGAGCAAATCCCGGCCGCATCCATGCAAATGCGAATTTCTTGCTCATCTGATTCAGTGTCTCCCTCTCGCCTGTCAAAATTTGCTCAACAATAATTGACCTCCGGCTTCCAGAGCCAAAGTTCGCATACGCTCAGCAAGAGAGTCGTACATATCAAAATCGCTCTTGACATTGAGACAAAGGAATTCAATTAATTGCGATGAAGTTCACGTTCCGCCCAGCTTTGCATTTCTGAGCACGAATTTTGAAGCAACCCCCGTCCTGTTCCATCATCGGAGCATGTGGCTACCAACACCAACTGACGACGCGGTGGAACGTTTTCGATGCCTAGTGAAAGAGGAAACAGGTCGTGACCTCAATCCATCGGAAGCTCGCGATAGCGCTACCCGTGTTCTACACCTAACCTTTCTTAAGACCCATGGCTATCGCCATTTACGCGAGGAAATCGAGCGAGAGCGAAGATCGGCAAGTGCAGAGTCTGGAGGACCAGATGAAGGCACTCCGGCAGATCGCAGAACGAGAGAGCCTGACGATCCAGGAGTGCTTCGTTGAGGCCAAATCGGCTAAAGACCCGTACATGCGGCCTGAGTTTCAGCGGCTTGTCAAGAAAATCCAAGAAGGAACCATCGATGGTGTTCTGACTTGGTCAATGAATCGTCTGAGCCGAAACCTAGTTGACGGTGGGTTGATCGCGCACCTACTGCAAAGCGGACAGCTTCGATTCATTAGGACCCCGGAACGTACCTATTTACCCGAGGATAATGCCCTACTGCTTTCAATTGAGAACGGTATGGCAACGAGCTTCATCCAAGACCTAAGAAAGAACGTGAAGAGAGGAATGCAGGGAAAGGTCGAGAGGGGTTGGTTTCCTGCCAAAGCACCACTTGGATATATAAATAACGCTTATACACGTGAGATAGATATTGACACCGACAGATTGATTCTCGTTCGCAAGGCATGGGAACAACTCATTCAGGGTGGATTGACGATCTCGGATATATTCCACGAACTGAAAGCGGCAGGACTCACCAGGCGTGCAAGCAACGGGACCGTGACGCCACTACAGCAATCTGCGCTATACCAACTTTTCAGAAATCCGTTTTATGCCGGGATCGTTGTGTATAAGGGAAAATCCTATCCCGGAAAGCATAAACCAATAGTTTCGGCACTGGAGTTTGAGCAAGCGCAGACAAAGCTCGGCAAAGTTCACAAGCGCAAACGCAAGAACGAGCTTCTTTACTCTGGGTTGTTTCGGTGCGGCGTGTGTGGATGCGCCGTAGTCGGAGAAATAAAGCACAAGGTAAATCCACGAACAGGTTTAGACAAGATTTATAAATACTATCGCTGTACTGGCGCAAAGGGATGTTCAAAGAGGGCAGTGACTGAAGATCAAGTAACAGAGTCTGTCCTTCGCAGTTTCGATTCTATTAGTATGCCTAGGAGTTTCCAAGAATGGGCGGAAGCCGAATGCAGACGCCAAGCGGATATTGACGCTGAGTCTTTAGGCAAGAGTGAAGCATTGCTTCGCGAACAAATCGCGAGCTTAAACGCAAGACGCGACCGCCTGGATCTTATGCGAGTGGACGGAGAGATAGATGCTTCGGAATATTTGAGACTGAAGCAGCCCTTCGGGGTCGAGGCGAAGGAGCTGCAAGCCAAGCTGGCTACGGTTACAACCGCAGAATCAAGGCTTGTCGAATATCTGCACCAGCGTTTTGAGCTGGCAGCACTGGCAAATTCTTATGCCGCACAGCCGTTAACGGCTCAGCGGAGCATGTTAGGCTCTTTGGGAACGGAGCACTCCATCATTCATGGAAAAATTCGAATTGACGTTGACCCAGTGCTAAAAGAAATAGCCACTTTCCGACCACTTAAAACGGGCTCTGAGTGGCCAAAAACTGGCAGTGTTATAGCGGCAATTCCATTATGGTATTCCTTAATCAAACGTATCAGGAAAATTGCACGGATGCACGTGCTGCATAAGCTTTCTGAATCTAACGCTGAGATGTCGTAATCTAATTTCTCCTTTCTGGTTTTGCGCACACGTTTTTTGAAGCTAGTTTCTTCTTCTTTTCCTTTTGCGGCCGCAGCGTCTCAACCTGTAAGCTCATTTTAAGAACATAGAGTTGAAGCACTCGGGATAGGACTGTCATTATGCCTGGCTGCGCGGGACGAAACCGCAGGGATGCACGTGCTGGATAAGCTTTCTGAATCTAACGCTGAGATGTCGTAATCTTATTTATTCTTTCTGGTTTTGCGCACACGTTTTTTTGGAGCTAGTTTGTTCTTCTTTTCGTCTTGGGGTCGCAGCGTCTCACCCTTTAGGCTCATTTTAAGAAAATAGAGTTGAAGCACGCGGGTAGGATTATCATATGCCTGACTGCGCGGAACGCGATCCTACAGATCGTTGCATCAACGCACATGTCCTTTAGTGGAGTTTTTACTTGAGTCTCATTGACCCGGACCGAATGAAAGCGTGAGGCGCATGAAGAGACCGATGGTAGAGTTCTTGACAAGCTCATCTGTTTCCTATATCTTATGAGGTCTCAGAGTCTGTTCTGGGGAGATTAACAATATGGGATATATAAAATTCTTAGTAATATGCTTCATCGTTAGCCTATTGCTACTTATCGGCGCTCCTCGCGCTTCAGCGCAGTCGGGGCAAACACCTGTCTTTTATGTCGCGGCACACCCGGACGACATTCAACTATTCCGTGGCGAGCAAGCAGCAGCAGATGCGTCGAGTTCATCAGTACGCGTCGTCTGGATAGTAGCTACTGCCGGTGATGCCGGGCGCGAGGTCAACTGGTGGCAATCGCGTGAGTGGGGCACAATTGCCTCGATCGAAAGCACACTCGGATGGACTCCAGGAACTGTCCCCTCCGGCTGCAGTCTTACCTATGACAATCCAACCGAGAATGGACATTCAATTCTCCGCTACACCTTCACGGATAGTGGCAGTAATGTGCGGGCAGTCCTTTACTGTATGCACCTTCCGGACGGAGACAATCCCGGCACTGGATACTCCGTTACGGGCAACGAATCGCTTTACAAGCTGGTAACAGGAGCCGAGTCCACCATGTACGCCATCGATGGATCTGCCACCTACAGCAGTGCATCCGACGTGATGAATACACTCGCAACCATCATGACGAACGAGCGCGTCGCTACAAATCCGAATATTCATGTTTGGCTCAATGCCAACGAATACAGCGGCATGCGTGATTCAAACGACTACCTGCCTTCGACTGAAGACCACCCGGACCACCGAGCCTTAGGGTGCATCTTAGCTTCATTTGCGAACTACAATGGCTTTAATCGAGCGTGGTGGATCAGCTATTCGAACAGTAACGGCACAGCCCTTTCCGGTTCGGCTTTAACTACCAAGGAAAACGAGTACGACGCCTACAGCAGCGACATGTATAACAGCATGATGTACTTCGACGGTTCGACTCCGTACCCTTCCGGCCAAAATTGGGCATGGAACGGCACAGGCCAACAAATGACGGATGAAACCGAATGGAGCAGCGACTACAGCTCGTTTATTGGACATAGCGACGTGGTCACTCGCACCTATGGCACATCCGATACGGGCAACAACTACGCCCTGTCATATCCTTAGCGGGATGACATCCAGGACGCTCACATGATTTGTGGGCGTCTTTTTTGTTCGACGACAGTTCTTGGGTCAAGCCTTCCTTGCATTGATCCATAGGCAAAGAACATGATCTTTGCAAGAATGAGAGGGAAACGAACCAGCGTTAACCAAGATCGTGAAGAAATCGATTCAAGGCTACAGCGATAATCTAGCACGCTTCTGCATCTTACTTTTCGGAGCCGTATATGCCTTCCTAGCTGTATATCGTCACGATCACTTTCTCACCGGCGGCTACGATCTTGGGATTTTCACTCAGGCCATCTGGCACTACAGTCATTTTCAGATTGGAGCCAGTAGCATAAAAGGAGTCTCAAATTTACTGTCGGATCATTTCCATCCGGCCCTCGTTCTATTTGTTCCTTTCTTCTGGCTGTACCCACATGCTGAAACCCTCTTGGTCTTGCAGGCTTTCCTGCTGTGTTTATCAGCCTGGCCTCTATACCTTCTCTTAAAAAAAGTTACTCGGAACCCTGTGATCTTGATTTCGTTACTGATCAGCTACTTAGCGTTCTGGGGCATCCGCAGCGCGGCGCTCTATGATTTCCACGAAGTGGCTTTGGCTGTGCCGCTCGTAGCATGGTTACTCTACTTTACAGAAGAAAAGCGCTGGCGACTCGCTTTTGTTGCTGTTCTCCTCTTATTACTTGTTCGAGAAGACATGGCCCTTGTGGTGATCATGTACGGCGTCTATTTGCTTCTTAAGAAGAACTGGAACCTCGGAGTCTTTTCAGTCGTGTTTGGTGGGCTCTACTTCGTCACAGTCTTTCACTTTGTGATTCCGGCGTTATCAGGCGGCACAGCATATTCACACTGGAATTACCCGGCCTTAGGAGCAACGCCCAGAGCAGCTATCTCTAACCTCATACACCACCCTGCGGCGGCTTGGAACCTCTTTTTCGACAGTCTGCAAAAGCAGCAGACCCTGTTATATACGATGGCTCCTTTCCTCTTTCTTTGCGTGGCATCACCTTCCTTCTTGCTGGCGCTGCCCTTACTTGCTGAAAGATTCTATTCGAGCCAACCTGCCTACGTTCAGCCGAGTTTTCAGTACACCGCATACTTAGCACCAATCCTCTTGTTCGGACTGGTTCAATGCTTATCTTGCCTAATACCAATCGCGGACCGTATCGGCAAGCAAAGGCTTTTCGGAGCGTTCCTTCTTTGGTTCGTTGCATTGGGAGCATTCGGATTAGCGCTCTTCTATTGGCAGCTACTACCGTACAACCCCCAGAGTTCGCCAGTATTCGTCTCAACTGAGGAAGCGGCCGTAGGAGAAAAAGCGCTAGCTTTGATTCCTACGACCGCTACCGTGGCGGCTCAGGATCATCTACTGGTGCACTTGAGCACTCGAACCGGAGCATTTGAGCTGTACTCCTCGATCAACGAAGAGGGCCAACCGGGACCATTTAAGACTTCATTTACAGTGGATTATCTAGTATTCAGCGACTATGCGGACCCATGGCCAGCACACAATGTTGGCGAACTCACCACGCTGCGAAAACAACTCATTTCGAAGAACTACAAAGAGATATTCGCAGAGTCTGGCTGGTATGTCTTGCAACGTCGCCCATAGTCGGCGATTAATCCGCAACATCGCTCTCAATGCTGCATGCCTGTGGTCTCCGACTCTTCATCGAACATTGCTGCAAGGAGCCATCGCAGAAATCCCCGGTTTACAAAATGATAGAGATGTTCCGCCTCTTCACGTTCTTTGTCCGCCGAAAGGTCCGGCCGTAACCAGGGCTCCGAGTCTTTACCGTACAGTTCCTGCCCATGGGCAAGGTCCGAGCGGCGGGAATAATACTTCTTGAGCGGGGCAATCAAAGCGCCCTCGTCTGAATCGCACCATTTAGCAAGAAAACTGGCAAACTTTTGCGTTGCGGACTCAACTGGCTGCCCGCATTCATTACAGGTTTTACCTTTTACATCCAGCAAGCACTCGATGGAAGAGATCAGTGCAATATATCCGGAAGATTCAGATGCTGACCAAACCTCATCGAACATTGAGAGCCACCCCATTGCGAGTTCGGCTTTGCACAGGCGGTCCGGCGGAAGGGTCCAGAATCGCTCCACTATTTCTCCAAGCGATTCGGGCACAACCAGGGATATGTCCGTCCCTACCCCTCTCGGAGGATAGGAAAAGAACCAATTCTGCTTCATTGCGAACACCGGCGCATACGCCGAGCAAACTTCAAAATCATCCGTTTCTTCTGCTCCGAAAGGAGAGTAGCCTCGTTGAAGCCACCTTATAGCCGGTGACCCTTCCGCGTCGCGGACGTACATCCAGTGATGCGGCAGCGTTCTGGTTTGCACCCAGATACGACGTTGAAGCAAAACACTGAGTATGCGGCTAAGTCGAGTGGTGGACTTAAAGGCTCGCAAGAAATTAATTGCCGCTGAACCGCAGGAGCGATATTTAACACCCAGCAGAAATGGATGCTCGGCCACCAATTGGTCCGGCTGCGGCGCGCCTTCACGCATAGGCCTGAAACCGAAGGTGTCACAGGAAAATGAGTTGAGAACCGGCACAGGACTGAATGCGGTAGTCCACGCAACCTTTTCTGCTCCTGCCTGCATCAACTCACTCTTTATTAATGCTCTTAAGTTGTGGAGGGTTTCCTCAGTTGTCAGTTTGCCCGGAGTTATTCTTCTGATCTTGCCAGCTTGGTCACGGTATACGATGAGCCGGTCGTGAGGTTCCTTTTCTGCCCACGGCACAACGTCGGCAGGCTGTTCAAAAATATGAATCTTAGTGCGAAGAAATGCGACTAGCTCTTCGTTTTGTAGCTGATCGAAGCGTAGAAACTGCCGCAGGTTTGTTCGATCTACTTTTGCCACCCCAATCATTTTGCCGCAAAAGCAGCTCAGCTGACAGCATGTCTACTGGAAAAACTAAGCTTAGATTTAGTGTCGCTAAGCACCTTCAAGCTTTCGAATCAAGAGCCGCGATATCTCCTCGATTCCAAGGCTCCTATAGTCGACGTAGGCAACTGTGGGGGGCATGCCGGGTAGCTCCGTGTCGTCCATCTTAATCGGCAGAATATAATCTGCTCCTTTTTCTGCCAAAGCTCGAGCTTGAGCGCTTTTGCGCTCCAAGTTAGTCCACTCCTTGTCAACATAGTCTCTCGACACGAAGACTGCGCAGTATCGTGAGCGTTTACGATAGATCTCGTCAAAGAACACTACAAGATCTTTACCCCACAACTCTTCAGGATAGAAGTGGTCGTAGAACACAACGAACCCAGCTTTCTTCACTTCGGTGGCCAAATATTGAGCTTGCTCACGGTTCACTCCCGCAAACGAGATAGCCACGTCAAACCGAGTAGGCATTCTAGATGACGCGTTCCTCTCTTGCACTTCAACTTTCGTAGATATGTCCAGTTCAATATTCTTCTCAATTTCTAGCTGAGTAATTGGCAGAATGCTGAATCCAAACGCGACCATAAGAGCCTGCGCCTTCAATAGGAACGCTAATCCAAGTGAGAAGTTGTTCACGAGTGCATCAAAAACCGCATGGACACTATTTGCTCGCAGAATGTCACGTGAGGCAGAAGGATAGAACCGCCAATAGCACCGTTCGAAATGAAACTCTGGGCATTGCTCAAAGCTATGAAGATCTAAAAGATGAAAGGCTGCGCGTATGTCGGAGGAAAGAGGTGCATGTTTTTCCCTAATATGGGTCACCCACCCCTTATCTCTACCGCCTTCGATCCAGGAGAAGGAAAAATAGAAGTTTTCGTCCTCTGATTCTTTTAGGTGCGAATGCTTAGGGCTCGTGTGTGCATCTCCAAATACTGAATCTCGGCTCGACTGGTACGATCTGGATTCACGCCCGGAAAAATGCGACCAACCCTCTGGTTGGGGTAACTTCATGCCGCACGCCTGAAAGTGCCGCTCGGCTTTCAATAGCGCATCATGTGCGCTGGCCACGGCATTGGCAAATGCTTTGACATCAAAGCCTTCTTTCACCCAGCCGCAGTAGCCACTGCCGTGGAAATAAGGGCAACTCGTTCGCGCAAGACCGACGAAACCCAATACATCTGTTAGCTGCAGACCGGAAAGAGTGTAGGAACTTGGCGAGACATGAACGCTAAAGCCCACGTCGTCTTTGCCCCACTGGAGCTTTAGGAGCGAAGCGTTTATACCGCCAAAAGCAGAGTCCACTACTTCGACTTTGAGCGCGTTGTGTAGATCACGGTTTCCTTTCATCTCCTTTGTTCCTTCCAATACGCGCCACCATCTACGCCGGCTTCAAAAAGCGGCGCCCTTCAATTCACTGTTTAGCCCTACCAATCAGGAAGTGTGCGCCCTCCTTTATTCCTAAACCACATTTTACAAGGCATACTCCGTCGAACCGAGCTTACAGGTATACCGGAGCAGGTTTGGAGTTTGTTGCCAAGAGCATATCCCTCTTCGTCAACTTCGAATAGCCACTCCAGCAAACTCAACCAGACTTCCACGAAAAAAACCGTAGCCGCGAAATGTCCAGGTTGGTCTGCGAGCGATTCGCCGAGGCAAGCAAAGTAATAGGAGCGGTTCGTCTAAATTGTATGCCGCACTTACAGCGATAAGAGCCATGCTCTTACGATCCCGAGGACTCGGTCCTACTGGCAGTGTGTGTGAATGCCATTCGCCGATGTAGTCCACGCCTCCTTTTGAATGTTCGACAAGACGTTCTAGTTCCTGTTGGGCATAATCACCGTCTCGCGTAAAACTGGCTACGCCATGCCGAGCCTTGGGGCCCGGGCCAGTCGCGTGTTCCACCATAACTGTGCCGTTGCTTTTTGAGCCTAAGAGTATCCCTCCAGTCTCAAATGGCCATTTTCTTCCAGCCTCTCGTCTAAGTAGCTCGGCAGCAGTCTTAGAGAGTACAAGATCCAATGAAGGTTTCATAGCTCACCACAAGCTTCACAGGCATTGATTTGCGCGCGGCGCGACCAGTGTATCCCCACTGATTGTAGCGGCACCCGTGCCCCGTCAAGCGGTGTGACAACTACAAGGCATTCGTCCATCCCTTCAGGTAGCGCGGAGATTAAGACTTTTCTTGCAGCCTGAGCTGCAATGTTTGAAACAAATTCCACGTCAATAGCAGAGGCTTCCACAGTTGGATCACCGCATCCGGCCTCGATAAATTCGCCCTCATCTCCTGGTGGAATAAGCGGATAGTCTGGTGTTTCCGCGTGCTCAAGATAACAAACAAAGCAAGCGTTCTCGCCAGGTTTTATGATTCGGATCCGGCCAACAGATGCTCTTCGGTAAGTCGCCACAGAGAGGAGTGGTCTGACAGCCCTTACACACGCTTCATTTAATAGCAGTCCAAACGAGCTGTTTGCTGTGGCATCTACTATAAGATCGGCCCCTTTTGCGAGCCGTATAAGTTCGTCCGGGTCCCAGGTTTCAACATGAGTGGTGAAATCGCAGTAGGGCGCATGCTGTCCCACGACGATTTGCATTGCTGTTGCTTTGTCGAGGCCCGAGAGTCGTATGCCAGCCTCGTGTCGTATGCTGTTGCCTGGACGCATTTGTTCAGCGTCGACGCCCATTATGCTCCCTACACCAGCTTTAGCCAACAGGAGAGTTAGAGATGATCCGACGGCTCCTAACCCAAATATCAGCAATCGCTTATCGGTGAGGAGAGTTTGGATGTGAGCTGTTCTTCGGACCAGATCAGACGCCTTTGCAGGGGCCGTTTCTAACGCTTTAACCTGGATGTTTCCAAGTTCTCTTTCCCAACGGTCAGCACGTTTGGTTCCCACGGGGAGAGTGAACTCCAGAAACAGCCATTCACTTCCAGTAGAGCCAGGATAGCCTAGCGCTACGACTGTTCGGTAATCGTTTTTCGGTTTAATTCCGGCGAGACCACGTATTTGCCTTTGTGCAAATCCCGTCCAAGAGTTTGATTTACTGTCGATATCTTGAAGCACCTTGTGCAGATCATCAGCCGGCGTGGGCTCTGAAGCCAATCTAAACCATATTCCCACAGAACGCTTAGAAGTTTGCACTCCAACATTCGTAGAAAGTCTCTCTGGAGGCATGCCCATGGGCATTTGATCAGGCCAAGTCGGATTTGACATGAGCAATGAACGAAATCCTTCCGAAATAGCAAAGCGACCACTAGGGCCTGCTGGTGGATTCCAATCTTCTCCAATAATAGCTAGCTGGCGAAACCTTGAGCGCTGATAGTAGAGGTGCAAGTCAGGAGCTTGATCCTCCGCGTTCCAGTCGTCACGGTGATAGTGGACGTACCAGTCCTTTGCTCGACTTAGGAGGTCTTCTCCCGTATATTCCGGAAGCCAGCCCCTACCCCGCTCCGAATACAAGCAAAGCGCACCATTACTGCTTGTAGGTGCCCGGTGGCGTGCCCCGGCTCGCAGTTCGGACAATGGAATGACATCAGGCTTTTTGAACGGAAACCCTGTGTCAATCTGAATAGCGATACGGTGGACCGAGGCCTGTAGTTCACCTGACTCAGGTTGCATCCACTCGACATGAAGGTCGCCCTCCCATCTTCCATGTGGGTGCCCGACACGTAAGAACCCTCTATTTTCGAGGGCTCTCCCGAACCTATCCCATGCTTCTGAGTAAAGAATAATGACGTTCTCCTAATCCTTTAGGCGAACGGCTGAGACTCGCGGATATCGCGCTTGACGAAAATGCTGGGGCCAAGGACTTTCTCCGCATCCTCATCTGGAACCGGATAGCGCGAACCGAACTGCTTTTGCCAGATGAGAGCACCCGCTCTAACGGTGCCGGAGTCCCTTGCTTCTGTGCCTTTGTCAGCCAAAGCTTGGAAGGCGTCAGCAATCTTCGTTCTTTCATCATCCGACCAGGAGGCGGTCAGATTTTCAAAAGGTGCGACCGGCTTTGAAATTGAACCGCCAGCACGTAGATGATTGGCGCAATTCTGAGCGGTGTCGATCACTGCTTGATCATATCGCTCATTGGACTGAATCCGTTCCGAAACCAGAATCGTCATTGCCACGGATTTGATTTTGGTGAGTACACCCTTCTGGTGATCTCGCCAGCCCTTGAAGAATCTCACGAGGTCACGGAGATCAGCATGAGATTTCTTGCGTTCGTCGAACCACTCGACGAGCGCTACGGGATTGCTTTCGTCGAAATCAGTTGGCTGCTTGTCCTTCTCATAAACCCGGGTCGTGTTAAAAGAGTCAATTCCATACGAAGGCACATCGACGTGATAGCCACCCTTGTATGGAATGCGGACGCAACGTTTCCTCTTCTGCGGATTACCCTGGGTTGCACCCTCTACGGCCGAACAAACCCAACCTTGTATCATTGCCGTCGATTCCCACTTTTCGGGGTCATTACCAATACAATTCAGATACATACCGTCGTCGAGGTCGTAGTCGCCCTCAATCGGCCTTACAACTGTGCCCATCTTAAACGAACCTTGCTCCTCAAAGGTGGGGACCAGCCGTTTAAGCTCCTCTTTCCAGTATTTTTTGATGCGGTCACGGTTTGCGTCGCGAGAAGTCCGCAGCGAGTCTAGATCTTCGCCGATCAGCTGGATGTTCTTGAGAAACCCTTCGAATTGTTTTTGGTTGTTAGCCATTTGATTGCCATTATACCTATACAAGCGTCTAGCTGAATATGGCTTTCACTGTATCAAGATTCTTGTCGTTTTGCGCTTGATCACCACCTAGCATCATTAGCTCTCCAACTGCTTCGTCGCTAGCGCTGTCGAGCTTTAGCCGCTCGGATTGTTCCTCGGTCAAGTTCTTGGGTTGCACTCTGTAATAGACGTTGTTGGAACCCCGTAGCAAGAATTTTGCTGTCTGATCCGTGCCGTGCTTGGACGACTCCATTGAATAACTTAGCAGCTGATCAATAAATTTTTGTCCACGTCTATATTTGCCGTCGTTGCTGTAACCGGCAGAACTGGGGAGAGCCACCGATAGCAACTCAATACCGCTGTAGGCTCGATCAACTCCGACGTAATATGTTAGCGCCTCAGTAATCGCCACCACTGAAGGGTTATTCGCCCATAAACCACCATCTATGTAGGTGAACGGCGCGCCTCCTTCTTCCAGCTTGGCAATCGGTAGATACCATGGCGCTGCGGCGGTAGCCAGGGCAACCGCTATCATTGGGATGTCTGTATCCCGTGTTAAATGAGCAACTTGGGGCTCCCCTCGATGAGCCTTGAATACGCGGGGAAAAGCTGTCTGTGCATTCACAGCCGGAATTAACAATCGAGTGCTAGCGTCACACATGAGTAAGGGCTTTCCGTTTGGTTTGGTGAGCACCCCTGCGAGAGCCTGTTGAAGAGGTTCGCTTTCGTACCAGTAACCCTTCTCCAATCGAGCTTTTAAATGAAATGCCCCTCGAAAAAATCTCATCGGCTGCCTTTTCGGTTCTGGCTTGCCCTCAGGAAATATTTCCTTGCCATGCTCTCGGTAGAACGAAAGCAGTTCTGCAGCCGTTTTCCCAGCAGCTAAACCTAACGCGATAATGCCGCCGGTCGAGGTGCCAGCAATGAGATCGAAATGCTGGTCAAGCTTTTTGCCGAAATGCGACTCAAGTGTGGCTAGATAGCTGCAAGCGAACACACCCTTCATTCCTCCACCATCGATGGTCAGAATCTTCATAGGTTTCATAGAGGAACTCCGTAGTGAATCTTTGCCTTTGCTTCAGCGAGCATCGCCGCCTCATAATTGCGTGGGTCAGATTCGTCGGTGGGAATTTCCTCGTCGTTCAGGATGCTCATAGCATGATGCACTTGTCCCAGCGCAGTTTCGGCAATCACCCGAGCCAGCAAGTTGATGTCAAGGATTTCCCAAGCGAAAGCGCGTGCGTGCGGAGATTTTAATTTGGTCAGAGTGACTATTTCCATTTAAGTAAAAACAAATGAAAGGCAATGACTACGTGCGGGCGTAAATAGGAGATGGAACAGTTGGATACGCGTAATAAACGTGTCGGAACACCGCATCAACCTTCTCTCCAATCTCCTTTTCAGAATAGGTCTCAGGTAATCCTGTTTCATCACTGTACAGGAAGTCGTAGATCGTAGAACGAACGGCATCCCTAGTTGACTCTTTCTCTCGCCATTGCCGAATCTTGAGCTTCTCGCGTTTCAGCACTGAGAGAAGTGCGCCTGCAACAGACTTAATCCTTTTGATATCGCTGGGCGTTAAGTCTGCTTTGCTCAGTAGATCGAATAAGGCGAGCGATTCCTCATCGAGCCCCTCGCGTACATGACGTTGCTCTTCCTCATCCAACGATGCTACAAGCTTCAAGAGCGCGTCGAAAGTCTGCTCGATAGTTTGGCGGTCTTTTTCGGTGTTGTACTCGTCCAGGATGGCTTCAAACCGAGCCTGAAAATCAACCCGCAACGGGTTTTCGCGCAGCAATCGCGCCAACTTCTTTTCGATCACGCTCTTTAGTTCCTGAACGGTCGAGTTCTTTCGCGGGCTCTTAAGAAACTCTTGCCGTAGCCTTTCAAAATCGATCTTCGATATGTCGTATAGCTTTTTGTCTTCTTTGGCAACACCCTGCTCAACGGGCGTCACCGCATCGGCGACGATCTCGTGGAGGTCTTTCATGATCCGACTGATGTCTGCCTCTTCGCGATCCTCTTGTAGGCTTTTATAAATCACGTTGACAGCATCGTATGCCACTTTGAAGTCGTTCACGCCCTCGAAAGTTAGGCACGCTTTAAACTTCAAGAAGACTTCGCGCGACATCACCTCGAACTGCTTCCGCGTTTCGTCGTTTTCGTTCGCCGCCTCTTTGGCTTGATCAATCGCGGCGTTGCGTGCGAACCCCGTTTGGGCGATCACCATGTTGAGCGAGGCGTCCCTTTCTCCTAAGAAGCTATCTACAAGCTCGATTGCTTCTTGCAAATCTGCTAGCAGTTCCTCCGGCGGGCGGGCGGGGTATTCCTCACTCGTATCCTCACCGTCTCGACCTGTGTCGCCAGCTCCCGAAAAGGTGGCTAATGCCATCCGTAGATTCCTCAAAATGCCGCAATAATCGACGATGAGGCCGTTATTCTTGCCCTCGTTCACACGGTTGGCGCGAGCAATGGCCTGCATAAGTGTGTGTGCCTTCAGTGGCTTGTCCAGATACAGGGTTGCGAGCGACGGGACATCGAAGCCCGTGAGCCACATTGCACACACAATCGCCACACGAAACGGATGCGTCTCGCGCTTAAAAGCTGATTCGATATCGAGTGATCCCCCGTCCGGCAGCGTGAAACCCTGCTTGATTAACTTCCTGTGAGCGGAGATATCGATATTCCAGTTGCGGAACTTCTCCATTTCCCCCTGTTCTTCGCTTATAACCACTGCCATCAGTGTGTCTTTCATCCATGCGATTTGCCGCTTTCGAAAGACGACTTCCTGCTCGTCGTCAATAGAGCGCAACTCAGATTCCAGCTCCCGAATTCGCTTCAGCCAGCGAGGCTTGATCAGGTCGTATAAGCGAACACAGGTGATCTTGTCGATACCCACAATCATCGCTTTGCCGCTCTCCCACGAGGTTGAGTAATGCTCCACAAAGTCAGCTGCAATTCGCTCAAGCCGAGGCTCAGCGGCGATTATGTGATACTCACGTTGTAGGTCGTTTTCCAGTCGCGCGCGTTGGTTTACGTCCAAGTCGTACTCATCAAGTCGCTCAAGGACATCGGCGATCTTGTCGTTTAATTCGGTATGGGCTAGTCCCAGCTTTTCTCCTCTGGCATCGTAAAAGAGGGGCACAGTCGCCCCATCATCGACAGCGCGCTGAAAATCGTAGGTCGAAACATAGTCCCCGAAAACGCGGCGGGTGATCTCATCGCTCTTGAACAATGGTGTCCCGGTGAAACCTATATAGGAAGCCTGGGGGATCGCATTCCGCATATTGAGGGCGAGCCGGCCGTATTGGGTCCGATGGGCCTCGTCGCTCATCACAATAATATCGTCTCGGTTCGACCATGCATCTTCAGGTGACACGTCCTGATTGAACTTTTGAATAAGGGTAAAGACGTAGCTCTTATGTTCGGCCAACATTTTCTTTAGGTGATCACCTGATCCGGCACGGAACTGTTCGGGATCGCCTCTCGTGACGCCGCATCCTGTGAAGGTCTTGTAGATCTGAGAATCGAGGTCATCTCGATCCGTCAGCACGAGAAACGTAAAGTTGCCTCCCAGTTTGCGATGCACCTTTCGCGTGAAAAACACCATAGAGTAGCTCTTGCCGCTACCTTGGGTATGCCAAAACACACCTAGCTTGCCTTGTCGCTCGCGTCTGTCTCGCACGGACTGAATGGCGCGGTTCACGCCTAGGAATTGATGGTTCTTTCCTACAATCTTGACCGTCTTTCCGGAACTGTCATCGAACAGTATGAAGTTCTCCATCAGATCAAGGAGGTTGCGACGGTCGCAGACGCCTTTCAAGAGCGTCTCCATGTCCACAACGCCGGGCTCAGATTCTTCCAGTCGTTTCCACTCATGGAAGAACTTGTACGAGCTGCCAAGTGCCCCAATCTTGCCTTTGACTCCGTTGCCGATCAGCAGGATGGCATTGTGGTGAAAGGCGTGAGGAATCGTGTCCGCATAATCTTTGAGGTTCTCGTTGACCGCGTGGCTCAAATCACGATGAATCGCCTTACACTCTATGAAGAGCAAGGGCAAGCCATTGATGAACCCAACAATGTCGGCCCGGCGGCGGTAGATTTCGCCTTGAATCCATAGCTCGCGCACAGCCAGGAAACGGTTGTTTTCTATGTTGTCAAAGTCTATTACGGCGAGACGCTTTTTCTGTAGATTGCCCTGGACGTCGCGGAAGCTAACTAGAATGCCGTCACGGGCCAGACTATACTTCTCTTGATTTTGGCTAAGCAGAGAAAGGCTCGCATTTGCCTCGATCAACTGCCGCTCTGCATCTCGATAAGCTTCCACCGGAAGGTCCGGATTCAGTCGCTTCAGCGCATCCCGAACATCTCGGAGTAATAGCGTCTCTCTTTGGTCTTTGCGCCCCAGCAGGCTTCCGTCTCCGTAGTCTTCCTGATTGAACGCATAGATCGAGTCCCATCCGAGGGAGTTTCGAAGATAATCTGCCGTCGTTTGTTGGACCAATGTATCTTCGTTGAGAGTCATACTACGATTTCTCCCGACATCAGACGAGGCAATAGCAGATCCCGAGCTGATTCTAACTTTGCACTGGCACGCTCCAGAGTGAACTGCATTGCAGCATGCGACATCACCATTTCGGAGAACTGCTTTCGCAGTTCTTTGGTGGGCCATACAATCTTCCGACTGTGAGCAAAATCACGGTTCAGACCCGGAACAGCGACATCAGTGTTAACGAATCCCGCACTTTGAAAGGCGTGGTAGAGGTAGCCAATGTCGGCAATGCCCGAAACATAAAATGCTGTGTCCGTTGGCCAAAAATCTGGCAGGATCAAATGAACTGTGCCGACGTTTCCTTTGCGTCCTATAACCAGCCCAGGGCCCTGAACTAGCGCTTTGTTATGTGTTGCCATGCGCCCCGACGAGCTGACAACAGGTACATTACCGGGGATGCGCTCATGCTCCCGCACTCCCTTGCCGTAACTGAAGGGCGAAACATTTCCGATCTCGACACGTTCCCATCCCTCAGGCAGCCCGTTATTGACCTTTGCGAGTGCGTGACCTGGGAAGCGGAGATGGACGAACCACTCGCGATAGATTAGGCGCGCTGCTTCTTCCAACAATTTGATTCGCCGCCGATTGTTTTCGATCAGTCCATCAAATCCCGTGATCGCCACGGCGATTCGGGTCTGAGAGTCCCGATCATGCAGACTTCGGAGCACCAAACGGCGAATATCCTTCATGTTTACATGTTTTGCCGTCGCTCCTGTTTCGCCTGCCAAAAGAGCCCCCTGCATTCGGGGCGTTAGCAAGTAGTAGCACAGATATGTTGGATCAACTTGGACTCTATCAGGTCTCAGGTGAACAGTCCGCTGACCCAGGGCGACTTCTTGTCCCTCCGTGATTAAGGCGACATTCCCGGCAGGGGCTTCACGGGCAAGGATCAGGTCATCAGGCTCAGGCCGTGCCCTTCGTGTCCACTTGTCGTACGTTTCCTGAGAAATCCTATAGACATCCTCCAAGATCAATCGGCCTTTCCCAACGTTTGGGGTCCGTATCAGAGGAAATCCATCTTCCTGCGTTGGCGCCGTTGCGTGGAGACAATCCTCGATGAAGAGGCAGACATCATTCAATGTAACCGGAGTCGCTGTCATCCTAGCACCTCCTCAAGTGTCCTCGATATGTTTGCGGCAAGCTCGACCGCCTCATCGTTCAATCCTTGCAATTCTTCGTGGATGGCACGCAAAGCGTCCTCAAAGTCAAACTCCTCGTCTTCAATCTCAACCGCGATGCCGACATAACGTCCTGGCGTGAGAGACCAGTCGTTCTTCTCTAGTTCCGCCCGATCTACGAGCTTGACCAGACCCTCCACGTCATGCAGTTCGCCCTCTGGGAACCGCTCTAACAGCCAATGAGCTTGACGATGGAAGTAGCGCACCAATTTCAGTTGATCGACTGCCGCACCTCGCTTCTGTTCCAACACTTTTTTCAGCTTGCCGATTTCACGGTTATCCCAAAGATCATTCTCCTTTGCGGCCATTTCCTTCTCAGCGGTATCGATCAGGCGGTTAACAAGCTTCGCTGAATGATCAATCGCTTTGACCAACTCGCGGCAAGCTTCCGCGACCTGCACCACTTGGGGTTCTGACTCCCGAGTGACGCGCGAAATGGCGCGGGCGGAATCGGCGAGCGCGTGCGTCCCGTGGACTAGATCTTCTTGACTCCCCAGAAAATCCTTCCACGAGGCTGTTTCGGACTGACTTCGATAGAACGCCTCGATCTGGTTCTGAATCGCACCGATGGCAGCTCCGAACTCCGGGATGCATTTGTTACTTAGTGCAATGATGGCCTCCTCGACGGATTGTCTCAGCCACCCCTCTACGGTGTTCCAAAACCGTTCCGATTCGCCGCGGTACAGCCAAACGATACTCAAGAGGCTCTGGAGTTGCTCCGGCGAGAAGTCGTAAATCTTCCGCGTCACACGGCGGTGGACGTTGCGAGCGTCCAACATAAGCACCTTGTCCTTATACTCTTCTGGCTTGGCTTTGTTCAGAAACCAGAGTTCGCAAGGAACCGTCCGAGTGTAAAAGAACCCGGACCTGATAGCTACCATCATGTCCACATGGCCAGATTCGATCAGGCGTTGACGAACTTTCGCCTCATCACGTCCGGCGCTACTCGCTTGAGAAGACATGACAAACCCGGCCTTCCCATGCTCATTGAGGAAACTGTAAAAGTATTGAATCCAGAGGTAGTTAGCGTTGCTAACTTTGCCTTGCTTGTTCACCCCAGGCAGCCCGAAAGGAAGACGAGGGTCATTTTTAACCTTTTCCGCATCGACTTCGTCCACATTGAACGGCGGATTTGCCATAACGTAGTCACAAGCGTGGAGGAGGTTTTGGCCGTCGTTGTAATAGGTGTTCGCATCGTTGCCACTGGAAATCGAACCTTCGAGACCATGGACGGCAAGATTCATCTTCGCGAGGTTGGCCGTGGTTTTGTTCTTCTCGTAGCCTCGGAAAGTGAGTCGTTCTGAAGGATTGAGGTGCTTGCGTTCAACAATGTGTGCAGATTGAACGAACATGCCGCCTGAGCCGCATGCCGGATCTGCAACAATGCCGCCATCGGGCTCCAGCACATTGGCGATAAATCCTACAAGAGAGATCGGCGTAAAAAACTCGCCGCCGTCATGGGCGCCCTGGTCAGCGAACTGAGTTAAGAAATATTCATAGATCCGCCCAAAAATGTCGCCATCGGCTTTCTTCAGTTCGTCTGGATTCAACTTACGGATCAATTCTCCGAGAACGATATAGTCAAGTTCTTGATATTCCTGCTTCGGCAGAACCCCCTCGAGAGTCTTGTAATCGGCTTCGATGGATTCCATTGCAGCGATGACCATTTCGGGGAGCTTAGCGTTCCCCGCGTTTTCAACTAGGTAGTCGAATTGAGCTGCGGGCCGTAGGAAGATCGCTGACCGCTCAGAGAAGTGTTCCTTTGTGAGCGGACTGGGAACTCCATGACGAGAAGGAAGCTTGGCCTCTATCTCTGGTTTAACCGAAAGGTAACGGCTGTAGGCATGGCGCAAGAAAATCAAGCCCATGACGGGCATAAAGTATTCGTTGCTGGCTAAATTCGAATTTGCTCGAAGCTGATCGGCTGCGCCCCACAGCCTTCGTTCTATTGCTTCGATGTTTTCCAGTTGCGCCATTGGCGTAAGTTTACTTGCGTGCAGCCATGACCACTACTGAAGTTGTATCCAATCTAGCAGGAAGCGTTTAAACAGGCTAGAACCCACAGCCCGCATAAAAAGCAGTCTCATTTGAGACTGCTGGAGTTTATGCTAAGACGCGAACTTCGTTGTTGCATGTCCACCTTAGACCGGGATAGTCACTCGAACCTAGTCGAGCGATCAAGCGATCAATGGTGGGATTAAATAGAGAGTAGGTCGGTAGCTTTGCTGGAGCGCGGCGAGATATTGCCAGATCTGTAGAAGCATCCCACTGATAGCGCCAAAGTCGGGCTGCTCGAAACGGTTCATTCTTAAGGTCATTGCCGAGATGCTGTTCGAAGCCGCCCGAGAAGACTATGATGCGCGGCGCTCCCCAGCGCAATGGCACTAAGGCAACTCGCTGGTGAGCTGGATTGTGAATCCCTGTCACGATCACTTTTCCGGCCAAGACGAGCTGTTCAGTAATCCTTTCAATCTCATTGAGTTCGTCAGGCGCATGATCCGACTCTCCAAGCGCCTGCTCAACGTACGCAAGATCGCCATCCAACAATCGGGCGTTGCCGTACATCCAAACCTGTGCCGGAAAATGGAAGCCGGGCTCTTCGTTAAAGGGCGCAGTTCTTCGAGGCGGAGCTTCGCCGCTACTTCTTGTAAGGGGCGAGGAATTTCGCGCATAGGCTTTGAGCGTTGGCGTCACCAACGTGTCAGCTGAATTCATTTGATACCTCCTAAGGTGCAAGGGGGAAAGGGCTGCATGCCCTACTCCTCTGAATCCAGCTAAGAGGAGGCAGCTTAGGGCTCACAAAATCTGCGTCAATCGTGCAACGCGTCCCTCACCAAATGGCTTGCACAGATGTGCACGAAGTCGCGCGAAAGCAGCTAATGACCCACGGTGGGACAAGCGGAAACCCGCAAATCCAAATCGAGGGGTCGAGAAATGCACCTTTACAACACGTTTCGCTTGCACCTGCCAAAGGTGCGTTCATGAGCGAGACCATCTACGAAACCGTGACGAGCACGATCATTGCTGCGCTGAACAGAGGAGTAGTGCCCTGGAAGAAGCCGTGGAGCACCATCTCTTCGCTGCCTACAAATGCCACTTCGAAGAAGGCATATCGCGGCATCAATGTCTTTCTGCTCGGACTCATGCCTTACACGGACCATCGGTGGCTCACGTTTAAGCAAGCCGAGGAACTTGGTGGCCGGGTGAAAGCAGGAGAGCGATCCACCATGATCGTATTCTGGAAACAGTGGGAACCACCGAAGCCAGAGGACAACCAAGAAGAACAGAGTCGCAAGCGAGTGCCAATTCTGCGCTATTTCAGAGTATTTAACGTTGAACAATGCGAGGGGCTAAGCATCGCGGAACTCTACGTTCCAAAGCCTCTTCAGCCGCACGAACGAATCGAACGGGCGGAGGTGCTTGTTCGGTCAATGCCATCGCCGCCATCGATTCGCGAAGGAGGAAACGCTGCTTGGTATCGTCCTGCAGATGACGTTGTCCAGATTCCGGAGATCGGTCGTTTCGATTCGGCCGATTCCTATCACGGGACCCTGTTTCATGAACTGACCCACAGCACAGGCCATGTCACGAGACTTAATCGGCCAGCCGTTAATGAAAAGGTGTGCTTTGGCTCTGGGGAGTACAGCAAAGAAGAACTGGTGGCCGAAATGGGTTCCGCGTTCTGCGCCAATATCTGCGGGCTGGATACGACGCTTACTGAAGGCTCAGCTTCATACATTCAGGGTTGGCTGAATGTTCTCAAAGCAGACCGGAAAGCCGTTGTTATTGCTGCCGCCCAGGCCCAAAAAGCAGCCGACTACATCCGAGGTATCGACTACAACCGTGCTTCATAGACCTATCCTTACCCTCTCAAACCAACGAGAGGGTCCTTTTTATTGGAAAAGCCTTTGTACTAGAAGCACGATGAAGAGGATGACCAGGGCCACTAGGACAGATAAGTGCTCAAGCCACATCTTGGTAACCTTCTCACGATCCAATCGGCGTGCACACGAGCCGCAGACGATTCTCATTCCATAGGAAACTTGGACCGCGCTCACTTTGGGATTCGGATAGCGGCGTCGTTCAAACTCACCGGTCTTCACCTTGCGGCGGCGGTGATATTCGTTTTCGGGCAAGACTTTTCCGCAAAGATAGCAGTTTGGCATTGGTCAAGCATCGATTTTTCTTCCAGGCACTACAAGCCCAGACGCACTCGTGCAACGGCCCGTCGCTTGACTCTGAATTGCCCTGGAGAGAAACAACCTTGCTCACAGTGCTGGTTTGGAACGTCCTGACTCGACTAACCCAAGTGCATTGCGGTGTTCTTCTTTATGAAGTCGGTTATCGCAGGAAAACGTGGCGTAATGACGCTATCAAAAACTTCTTGAACGACAGGCGACACCCAATACTCAGAATCCTCGGGCGGAGTCATTCCGCACTCTAGATAATCCATGTGGTCGCTAGACATCATATATTCCGGCTTCAAGTAGAAAACGTATGCAATGTGTTTGATTAATAAATCTTTGAAGTCTTGCCGAAATTGTTCAAGCAGTCGAATGTGGAATTGGTAGTCACTGGTCGCCACGTTAACTCGCAGATTACGAAAGAAGTTGATGTGGACATGATCGTTACACCTTTCAGATATCTGGTTATATAGGTCGCGATCAAAGAGCTGGTTAAGTTCTTGCAATCCAGGAGCTTCTACTATGACTTGGGAAAAGATTCGTGATGGAGGCAAACTTTCTTGTCCTGACAGCCATTTTTCCACCTCTTCTACATATATGCCCTTTTTTAGCGCCTGTTCCAACATTGCGCTGAACTCCTCGAAATCTATATCCTTCATTTCGGGTTTCAAAATGTCTTCAAAAACGTTGTCTTCCTGAAAGCGAAGCATTATGTAGACCTGCAGGTGCGTAGTCTCACGAAAACGGCGCAGAAGTGTGTAAGCATCGGCTATTCGGCCCGTGAGCAGCACTGATTTAGTCGATTCGACAGTTCCGGCAAGGGCATCGAAAAAGTAAGAATCTAGGTTTCCAAGCAGCAACCGAGTACGTGAAATAAATCCGAACACTGAGCTGGAAAGGATGTCGTAAAACTGGAATGCCTTATCCAATTCCCCAAAAGTGGCATGTGATCCATACTCATCCGGCATTTTATGATTTGAATATGTTTCTGCGTCATTCATTTGCTGCCTTCTTCCCATGGCGTGACCCGGCCTTGGTTCGCCTCACTTATTTTAAATACGGTTGCTGGTGATCACCGACGTAATGGAAGCTTGGAGCACAATAGCCGGATCCCTCTTCTTAAAGACTAGTTCGTATGGCATCGAACAGTTCTAAGAAAGGCGTCGCGCTTTCGAAGTCAACCTGCTTCGCAAAGTCTACAAACTCCACGAGATCCATTCTCTGCCGCCCCATTTCCACCTTATGAATATACGCTACTGGCTTTCCTAGCCTTATGGAGAGAGCTCTTTGGCTAATACCATTCTTCTCCCGTAAGGCTCTAAGCCAGCGACCAAGGCGCTCGTACTCTGGGCGCAGATCAACAGCGCGGTGCGAGCCCTTTTTCCTCATGCATTGAACGTAGCAAAGAGCATTTAGCTATAATAGAAGCAGATAGCTAAAATAGAAGCGTACATAGGGGCACTCAAGCACTTGCTGGCGCATCGAAGGACTTAACAATGTTTGATTCTCGGCTGAAGTTGTTTGCGCGTACTTGCTTAGGGGCAAGCTGTTTGTTAGCGCTAGCTGCATCGAGTATTGCCTCGTGCTCACTCAAAGTAATGTCGATCTCGCCGTGTAATGCGGCTGGTATATCCGGAGCTCCAATCCTGGGGGATACGTACGGGATCTTGCTTAAGTGGAGCGTCACAGGAACACCAGCAAAGCCCTATTCGATTCTATTCACAATGGGCCCCGATAGCTACACCTGGACCAACTTTACCGGCGGCACGGGAACCCACTCTGGCTGGGTGACCTTCACGATGCCGCTTGATGGATCGATTCCGATTAAGGTGCAACTCGATCCAGCCAACGTCGCAGGTGATACCACCACGCTTCTGCATACAGCTTCTTCGAGCTTTGTGCCCGTTCCTCCCACGATTCCTACGAACTGGTACGACCCGCAAGAAATCACGGCTAGTGAAACAGCGTCAGTCACGGTTCCTCTGGGAACCCGTCTTACAGAGATTCAAATGGTGCTTGGCCATCCCATCACTGGGATATGCCAAGAGGTGCTTTCGGTGACCCCTCCAGCCGGTGCAGTGCCCATAGTTATCGCGCCGTTCGGCGCTCCAGCCTATGAGACAACATTCATGAGTCCGGGTGTCGGCACATACACGGCCAAAGAAACGTTTTCGGTTAGACAGGGAAACTTTAGGGCAAACTCGTCCCTTGTCGATTGCACATGGGCGAACCTTTCATCCCTAAACTCAAGCTTTGCACCGGACTTAGCATCGGACAATGAATGTGAGGCCAATGACCCATCAATAGCAGCGTTCGTCGCAACGATACTCCCTGCCAACTATAAAACTTCCATGACACCCCTTGCCGCCGCCCGAAAACTATTTCAGGCGGTTGCGGCCCGAATCCGATACGTGACTCCGGCTACCGATGACGCCGTCACCGTGCTCAAGAATGGCGTCGGCGATTGCGGCGGGTATTCATGCCTCTATGTCGCCTGCCTGCGGCACATTGGAATACCGGCCCGTCCAGTGAACGGATGGATCCCGACCGGTTGGCACTGCTGGACCGAAATCTATACTCCCAAGGGCGGCTGGATACCCCAGGACTGTTGTTTCTGTTCAACGGCATCTAAGGGATCATATGCCTTCTACTTTATGATCATGCCGGATCTCAATAGCCGGGTCTGTATTAGTCGAGGGAGTCAGTTTCTGATCAATGGAAGTACGGTCCCTTTCCTAGAAGAGGGACTCTTTTGGTGTTGGGGCACGGGAAACCCGGTGTGTAATACCACGTACACCTTGCAAGTGACCGGCCACAGTTGAGGTCCATCCAGTTTCTTAAGACTATGATTTCGCCCGTAAAAACTTAATCGAGGTGTTTATTTGAAAAAGCTTCCTTTTATCGTTTTCGCCGCAATGGCAAGCACAGTTGCACTTGCCCAACTCGACACGCACGATCCCACCGGAGTCTTTGCGACTCCCATCGACCAGGCCGTGTACGACGCCGCAGCGAAGACGGTGTTGCCAACCCAGGAGCTAACAGCACTATTCCCAGCCTTTCGTCTCATTAACTGCGACTACGGTAAGGAACGGGGGGTGGCCATGATATTTCCGCCTTCGAATCCTCATTACCGCGACGCCTATCTTAAGGTGCTAAGCGCTGGCACACTAATCAAGATCAACCGGTACGATCAAAAGGGGAAGCTCCTCGATCCTGTGTACCGAGAAATCACGGCGGAAACGGTGAAGCAGAAGAATATGAATCGCATCGAAGACGTCATTATCCCGCTCGGAACGGA
>DASXZH010000020.1:0-109606 GCA_036502005.1 Fimbriimonadaceae bacterium | reverse complement strand
CCATCCAAATCGTAAGGCAAAAAGCGCCTCACTGAGTGCCAACCGGAAGCTAGAATCATCGACTTCTTAGTCATAAAATGAAGACGGTGCACAGGAATTAATAGATGCCTTTAAGTTGATGGCTATGGGGTTGGGGGAGAGGTTAGAAGCGGAGACATTGGTTAAACGGGCGGAACATCGGTCGCAACCAGGTCCGTCGCTACCAGCGACACCACAGAAGCATGCGTTACTTGGCGCCTAATTCTCAGACATCCACTGGGGCACAACATCCTGCTCCACGCCAAGGCTTTGCAGGATACGAGCAACTACCGTGTCGGCAAGGTCTTCCGGCGTTTGAGGCTTGTGGTACCAAGCTGGGCAGGCGGGCAAGATCGTCGCCCCCGCTTCGGCAAGTTGGGTCAGGTTGCGAAGCATGATTAGGTTCCAGGGCATCTCGCGGGGAACCAAGATGAGCTTTCGGCCCTCCTTTAGGCAAACGTCGGCAGAACGGGTAAGGAGATCGTCACTGATGCCGTTCGCGATTCTGCCGGCAGAGCCCATAGAGCATGGGACAATCACCATCCCGTCGTGTCTGAACGAGCCGCTGGCGGGAGGGGTGAAATAATCTTTGCTGGAGAGGAGTTCTATCTGGGGATATTCCTCGCCGAGCCATGCTTTGGTACTCCACTTATCTCGGTCGAGCGTTACGCCGAGTTCCGTTTGGGCGACCTGGATCGCCTGTTCGCTCATGATGAGCAGAATTCTTTTGTAGTATCGGATTGCTTGCAGCAGAAAACGTTGGGCATAAATAGCCCCGCTTCCGCCCGTTATCCCGACCACTATTGTTCCTGTTGGCATCCTTCCTATTATAGGAGGGTAGAGAGGCGGGGTGAGCTGAAAGGGGTAAACGGTAAACGGTAACGGTAAACAGACCGGAAGCTGATCTGCGCGACCATCAAATTTCTCGGAAGAGCACGGCTGTCGGTGCTAACTAGACGAAAGGCTTCGTTGTCATAGAATATGCGGCGGCTTGAGAGGGTGCCTACTTACCCCGGGGCGATTCCACCCCCGGGTAAACTAGGCACATCCCTAGCCGCCCCACAGCGTCGTCTTGCGTCTAGAAAATCTACCTGGAGTACTGAATCTCGAAATGGCTAACAAGCGCGTATATCTTTTCCGTGAAGGCGATAGGGACATGAAGGACTTGCTCGGCGGTAAAGGTGCGAACCTCGCTGAAATGTCGAACATTGGACTGCCCGTCCCTCCCGGCTTCACCGTCACCACCGAAGTCTGCACCGAATACTATGAGCAGGGCAAGAGGCTTCCCGCCGGCCTCATTGAGGAGGTCAAAACCGCGATGGCGGATGTGGAGAAGGACATCAACAAGAAGTTTGGCGATCCCAAGGATCCTCTTCTGGTTTCAGTTCGTTCCGGCGCAAAGTTTTCCATGCCGGGAATGATGGACACGATCCTTAACCTAGGTTTAAACAGCGAGACGATTAAGGGAATCATCGAAATCAGCGGCAACGAGCGATTTGCTTACGACTCCTACCGCCGATTTATCATGATGTTCTCCGATGTCGTCCTCGATATCGAGAAGCACAACTTTGAGCACATTTTTGACGAGACCAAGAAGGCGAAGGGCGTCAAGATGGATACCGATCTTAACGCTGCTGATCTAAAGGAAGTCTGCTCCAAGTTTCTGACCTTGGTTAGGGAACGATCCGGTAAAGATTTCCCATCCGATCCGTACGAGCAGCTAGCTGGTGCCACGGAAGCGGTTTTCCGAAGCTGGAACAATGACCGCGCGATTGTTTATCGCCGAACGGAGAAGATCCCGGATGAGATCGGCACCGCCGTCAACATCCAGGCAATGGTCTTTGGCAATCTCGGCGACGATTGCGGAACCGGCGTCGCCTTCACCCGGGATCCCTCCACTGGTGAGGATTACCTCTACGGGGAGTATCTTATGAACGCACAGGGCGAGGACGTCGTCGCCGGTGTTAGAACTCCCGTGCCGATTTCCGAACTGAAGAATCAGAACCCGGCCATCTACCAAGAATTCGAAGACATCGGCCGCACGCTTGAGGGCCACTACAAGGACATGATGGACCTTGAGTTCACCATCGAGCGAAACCGGTTGTTTATGCTCCAGTGCCGCGTTGGCAAACGAACCGGTCCCGCTGCTGTTCGCATGGCGATCGAGATGGTTGACCAGAAGCTTATCGGAAAGGACGAAGCGCTGTTGAGAATTTCAGCTTCCCACCTCGACCAGCTTCTGCACCCCCGTTTTGATGAGAGCGATTTGGCCGCTAAGGGTATCAAGCCCATCGCAACCGGCCTTTCGGCCTCGCCTGGCGCTGCTGTGGGCATCGCCGTTTTCGATTCAAATACGGCGGACGAAGTTGGCAAAACGGGCCAGAAGGTTATCCTCGTGCGAGACGAGACCAACCCGGACGACGTGCACGGCATGCTGGCTTCGCAAGCAGTTCTCACAGCTCGCGGCGGAAAGACTTCTCACGCGGCAGTTGTCGCTCGCGGATTCGGAATCCCGTGCGTTGCCGGCTGCGAAGCGTTGAATGTGAACCTGGTTTCGCGAGAGTTTTCAGTAGGCGACACGGTCGTAAAGCAGGGAGATTGGATTTCTGTCGACGGCAGCAAAGGAACCGTTTATGTCGGGAAGGTCGGTCTGATCGCTCCCGAAGTGAGCGGCTATTTCGGCACTCTGATGGAGTGGGCGGATAGCTACAAGAAGCTAGGCGTCCGAACCAACGCCGACAATCCCCGCGACGCAAAGCAAGCGGTTGAGTTTGGCGCTGAGGGTATCGGCCTTTGCCGAACCGAGCACATGTTCTTCGAGCCGGAAAGGCTGCCGATCGTTCAGAGAATGATTCTCACCAAGGACGAGGCTGTGCGACAAGAAGCTTTGGACGAGTTGCAGGTGACCCAGCAACAAGACTTCGAGGGCATTTTCGAAGCGATGGAAGGCCGGCCGGTTACCATTCGGTTAATCGACCCGCCACTTCACGAGTTCCTGCCCAACTATGAGGAGCTTGTTCGCAAGACGACCGAACTGGAAGTTCGCATATCCAACGGAAAGACCGATCTAGCGCCAGAGCTTGAGCAAGAATTGAAGATGCTCCACGCAGTTGAGCAGATGAAGGAATCGAACCCCATGCTCGGGTTGCGAGGCGTTCGTCTTTCTATCATCTTACCGGGTATCGTTCTTATGCAAACACGGGCTATTCTTCAAGCCGCGGCTAAGATCATCAAGTCTGGCAAGCCTGTTAAGCCGGAGATCATGATCCCGCTTGTAAGTACAGTTAATGAGCTTAAAGTTGTACAAAACCAACTCGAAGGCGAAGCCAAGAAGATCGTAAAGGAGCAGGGAATCGATATTCCTTACATGTTCGGAACGATGATCGAACTTCCTCGCGCTGCCCTTACCGCCGCCGAGATCGCGGAGTATGCGCAGTTCTTCAGCTTTGGAACCAATGATCTAACGCAAACCACGTTCGGCTTTAGTCGGGATGACGCAGAAGGGAAGTTTCTGAAGGACTATGTCGAGCAGAAGATCCTCACGACAAATCCGTTCGAGACCATCGACCGGGCTGGCGTGGGCCGCTTGATGAAGATCGCTGTGACGGAGGGCCGTCAGGCCCGCCCGAACCTTAAGGTCGGCATCTGCGGAGAGCATGGAGGAGATCCTAACTCGGTCTACTTCTGCCACGAGCTTGGGCTGGATTACGTTTCCTGCTCGCCGTTCCGAGTGCCGATTGCACGTTTGGCAGCCGCACAGGCGGCAATAAAAGACCGCGTTGCAGTCGCGGCGAAATAGGAAAGCATTCTATCTCCTCCGGCACTATGCTGGAGGAGGGGGCTATTTTTTTTGCAAGATACCCGGGAACTTTTCCTGGCGGCCTTTCGGTAAGCGAAGTCAGCTCTTATCTTTTTGTAGTTCAGGACGGTACGTAATAGTTCTGGTAATGCAGAAAAGGTCTGATGACCAGTTATATTGAGTAATATAAAGCCATTATGGCGATTACTCCAGTCGATCCGCAGTCCGCTGCTGGTCTTGCATATGCAAAAATTAGTTCCTATGGCACAGCCGGAATTACACGTGCTAACGCTCCAACTTTCATTGCCTCGATCCTTTCCGCGGTGCGCGTAGACCCAAGGGAGGATTGGTGCGCCGCATTTGCGTCTTGGGCTTTCAGAGAGGCACTCACTGGCGGTAAGAGCGGTAAGACCTTTCCATACAACGCCGGTACACAAACCATCCTTGGCTGGTTTGAAAGTCATATGGCTTCTCGCATAACGAGGAATCCACAGGACGTCCTAGCCATGCCTGGGGCAATCTATATTGCTCATGATTCGGACGGTTCTGGGCATGGTCACATGGGAATAATCATGAACCGGGACGTCGCAAATGGGACGCTAACTCAGATGATTACATGTGAGGGTAATACTTCAAAACCAGGTGACCGAAATATCCTGGGGGCATTCATAAAGACTAGGGAGATTTCAGATATGGGGCTTCCGTACGGATGGGACGAAGTTTATTACATTAACACGCAGGATATTGCCGGTGGATCTTGGTTCGGGCCATAAGCCTTTTTTGCTCACTTCTCGCTGTCCTGGAATAGATAAGTAAAGTGGCAGTGATGCATCCCAAATAGGCAAATCGACAAACCGAAGCCTTGCCACTTGTGGCTAAGGCGAAGGTTTTGTCGATTTGCCGTTAACGCGGTAACTATGGCGTGTCCACTCAGAATCCCGGGATGTTGGTCGATTGAATTGTGAACGTCACCGTCTCCTGACCGATCTTCGGTAGATCGTCGTTCTCGGTCCAACCCGCCGAAAACCCTAGCTGCGGAATCGAGTTGGCCGTCGTAGTCGACGCGTAGCCGGCATTATTATCACCTTGCGACTGAACAACAAAGGTATTCACCGCGCCTATCGGAGTCGAAATCAAGGCCGTTCCTGTCACGGTCGAAGTCCCCGTGCTCCATTCGCCGTCGGTAAATGTGATCTTGCCCGAGGTCATCTGCCCAACTTTAATGACACCTATCAAAGGAAATGTATCCGTAGCCACTGTCCGAGTCGCTCCATTGGCGCCGGCGTCATCGCTAACTTCTGCGGTCGAGCCGTCGGCATTTTGAGTTTCTACAATCGATGAGGTCTGGGTCGTGGTTTGGCCATAAATGCTCGTGGTGACAACGTGATTAATGGTTATCGTAGTTCCACTCCGCGAGATAACCGTGTGAACCGCCTTCCCACTAACGGACGTCGCAGTACCCCCAGTCGGCGTATAAACGCCGGAAAATGTATAAGTGCAAGAATCACCGGCCTGTAGCTGGCGAAATTGGCCGTTCAGCGCATTTATGGGCGTTGAATTCCCACCACCCCCGCAACCGGCGATGACAAATACAATTGGCAGCAACACCCGAAGTTTCACTACCAAACTTTACCTACAAAAAAGCCCGAAAGCTAAAAAGCTTCCGGGCCAAAAGGTTTAGATCTTACGATCTCTTACCAACGGCTGCCGCCACCGGATCGACCGCCGCCGTAGCCACCGCCACCGCCGCTTCGGCCGCCGCCACCACCACCACCGCCGCCGCTAGGACGACCTTCGCCGCGAGGGCGAGCCTCGTTGACCGTAAGTGTACGGCCATCAAGTTGCGATTGGTTCTTGTCCGCGATCGCGGACTCAAGGTTTGCAGCGTCGACGTCGACAAAGCCGAAGCCTCGACCTTCAACGATGCGGACGTTTGTGGATCCGTATTGTGCGAAGTGCGAAGCGAGAGTGCTTTCGGTAACCGAATAAGGAAGATTCCCTACGTAAAGTGTTTTTGTAGCCATTTATGGCCTCCTCGTATTTAATTGTTGCGGTTCAGGAAACAGGAAATCGATCTGGAACCGGCTAAATGCGGGAGCTAAATGGATTCTGGGATCTGAGCGGTAACTGCTAATACTACTTCATTATGGGCGGATTCGTCCCAATTCGCCATGTTATTTAATGGTATAACGGTATATCAACCGTTCCGATGTCGGAGCGGAGCCACGGTCCATCACAATGAACCGGCACCGAAGCCTAAGAAGTTGCCCCATTGTTAAGCGCTCCATTGCGTTTCTGCTTCTGCTTTTTGCCTCAACGTTTGCTAGCGCAAACCCGATTGAGCTTAGGATGGTCGTTTGGGACGGAGATGCCAGTCTAAAGACTATTCGCGGGGAACTGGTTAACTTCGAAGCCGCCCATCCTGGGGTTAAAGTCACCCTTGAGAATGTTGATTTCACCACCTACTTTCAAAAGCTATTAACCCAATATGCAGCCGACGTTGCGCCCGACATAGCAATGATGGATGCGGGCCATTTCCAAAGCTTTGCCCGGCGAAACGCCCTTTATCCTCTTCAGCAGTTCTTCTCGAGTACCGCCGGTTTTCGAGTCGAAGACTACTACCCCCAGGCGATCGCCTCCGATACGTATCAGGGCAAGCTTTGGGTTTTGCCGCGCGACGTCTCTCCCGTTGGACTCATCTACTACAACAAGAGAGCCTTTGATGAAGCGGGGATCCCCTATCCGGACGGAACGTGGACGTGGGACTTTCAGGAACGGCCTCAACTCCGCGAGAAAGACTTTCTTTGGGTCCTTCACAAGCTTACGAAGGTGGGTGCCGACGGCAAAGTCGAACGCTATGGCTTTACTCCGGCCTGGCCGACTGCTCTTGCAGATACGTTCGCTTATTCGCAAGGGGCTCGCTACGCGAATAACTCTGAATCGCCGACCGAGCTCTATTTCAATGATCCGCGCGTGGTAAGGGCTCACCAGTTGGTGGCGGATTTGTCGCTTAAGGATCACTGGCTACCGGGCCAGAGCTCGCTTAACAACGAAATGCAGGCGAGCGGGATGCAACTGTTCGTGGCGCAGAAGGTCGCCATGTATCAGAGTGGTATTTGGGACTGCCAAGAGATCCGGCTTAGGAATGTTTTTGGGAGTCCGGACTTTTTCGACTGGGACATCGCCCTCGCCCCTGCCTATAAAGACGGAACCCGCGGCGCCCCAGCTGGTGGCTCCGGATATTCGATCATGCGATCGACCCCCCATCCGAAAGAGGCTTGGGAGCTAACCCAGTGGATGGCAGGCGAACACGGCATGAAGGCGATGGCTGCGGCCGGCGTCGCTCAGCCCGCGATTCAAAAATATGCCCGAAGCGCGCCCTGGATTCCTGATGCAAGCACCCCGGCGGCGCAGCAGATCCCCAAGAGTCGAATTCTTACAGATGTCGCTGTCCAGTATCAGGTATCGACTCCAACGGCTGATTTCTGGCAGGAGCTATCGGACCTGGAAAACCCGAAACTAGACCCTATTTGGCTTGGTACGTCTTCGGCCAAGGATGCTTTGGATCAGGTGCAAGACGTTACGACCAACCGGCTGCATCAAATCCTGCAGCAGCGGAACCTCAGCGGGTTTAACTGGGCTGCGGGCGGCGTTTGCGGAGCGGGCCTCATTCTCGGCATCGTTGGCTGGGTCTATATGCCGGAGCGGCGAAAGAAGCTTTCGCCCCAGGGGCGTCGAGAGAATCGGGTCGGCTATGCGTTCATGTCCCCTGGTCTGATCGGCTTGCTCGTTTTCAGCATCGGTCCGATGGTTCTCTCCCTCCTCATGAGCTTTGCCGATTGGGACATCATCACTCCCGCTCACTGGCGAGGCGTGGGCAACTTCTTTGAGGCCTTCTTCCAAGACTCGCGGTTCTGGAAGTGCCTGGCAGTAACCGGGATTTACACTGTTCTTGCCGTCCCGTTGGGAGTGCTCATGAACCTCGTTTTGGCCCTCCTTCTGAACACCAAGGTGGGGGGTATTTCCATATTCCGGACCTTCTTTTACATGCCGGCCTTGGCTTCCACTGTTGCCGCCTCACTGATTTGGAAGAAGATATTCCAGGAAGATGGCGGCCTTGCCAACACGGTTATTTATGGTGCAAAAGGAGACGGCAATCTGTTTGGCCTTGGGCATCTGTTCTCGGCCATAGCGGGGAAGCCGGGCCCTCCAAACTGGCTGGCCAACGAAAGGTTGGCGCTGCCGAGTATTGCCGTGATGTCCATATGGGCGGCGGGCGGAGGGATGATTATTCTTCTTGCCGGGTTGCAAGGGGTGCCGCAGTTTTACTATGAAGCGGCCACATTGGATGGAGCCAGCGTTTGGCAGCGGTTTAGACACGTAACCCTGCCACTCATCGCACCATCGCTGTTCTTTGTTTTGGTTACGGGCGTGATTGGCAGCTTCCAGACCTTTACCCAGGCCTTTGTGATCACCCAAGGAGGGCCCAACGATACCACCCGCTTTTACATGTATCACCTGTACGATCAGGCGTTTCGGAACCTGCGGATGGGCTACGCCTCGGCTCTTGCCTGGATCCTGTTCTTCATCATCCTGGCTGTAACGGTGATCCAGTTCAGGCTGAGCCGCAACATCCATTACGAGGCTGATTTAAGGTGAAGCTTTCCCCACGCCTTATTGAACTTACGGCGAAGGTATTAGCGGTACTGCTGCTCATCGCGGGCTCGATCATGTTCATGATGCCGTTCTGGACCTCACTGATGATCTCTCTAAAGACGCCGGGTGAAGTGGCAAAAACGAGTTCATGGTCCTGGCCCCAACACTTAACAACTGACAACTACCACACGGTTCTTACAAACCCGAACGTGAGCTTTTCTCAGTTCTTCATTAATACGGCGATCATAGCTGTGCTATCGACCCTAGGCGTGATCATTAGCTCCAGCTTGGTTGCGTATGCCTTTGCCAGGTTGCGATTCTGGGGGCGGGATAGGTTGTTTATTCTCTTTATCAGCACGATGATGCTCCCGCCGATCGTGACCATGATTCCTACCTATCTGCTGTTCAAGGAGCTGCATTGGGTGGACACGTTCCTGCCTTTAATCGTCCCGGCGTGGTTTGGCGGCGGCGCTTTTAACATCTTTCTGTTGCGGCAGTTCTTTATGACGATCCCGCGAGATTTAGATGAAGCGGCTTTGCTGGACGGCGCGGGGCATTTGAGGATCTGGTGGAAGATCATCCTTCCCCTTTCAAAGCCCGCCTTGGTAACGGTTTGCCTCTTCTCCTTTGTTGGAGCTTGGCGAGACTTTATGGGCCCGCTCATCTATTTGGACAGCGTGGAGAAGCAAACCCTTGAGCTTGGTTTATCCACCTACAATTCATTGCGCGCGCAAGAGTGGCATTTGCTTATGGCCGGAAGTGTGCTCGTCACGATTCCCCTCATAGTGCTGTTTTTTATCGGGCAGCGCTACTTCGTGAAGGGAATCACGATGACGGGAATCAAGTAAACCTAATTCGCCGCCGCGATTAACGGTTCGCCCCAGTCGCCGGTGGGATCGATGTTTGCTCCGTTCGATTCGATTACATCCTTGTACCAATAGAACGAATCCTTGGGCGTCCGTTTTTGCGTAACGTAGTCAATGTGGACCAAGCCAAATCGCTCCTTGTACCCCTCTGCCCACTCAAAGTTATCCATCAAAGACCACTGGAAATAGCCGCCGACAGGAATTCCCGTGTTGGCTACGCGTTGCAATTCCGTAAGGTGCCGTTGCAGAAAATCAATACGCTGCGGATCGTGAACTTTGCCGTCTAAGCTGACCCAATCTTGGTTCGAGAGGCCGTTTTCGGTAACGACGATCTCCTTGCCATAGCGCTCATAGTAGAATTTGGGACCCCAATAGAGGCACTCCGGAGTTACCGGCCACTTGATCGCGGTTATCGGGCGGCCTTCTTCTGTCTTTGCGGTGACGGCTTCGCCGCTTTTGTCTGTTTCAACCCGACGGCCGTGGTACATGTTCATGCCAAAGAAATCGAGCGGGGTGGAGATGATCTTCATCTCCTCCGCCGTGTATTTGGGAACGTCTTGGCCGAATAGGTCCAGGCCGTCTTGAGGATAGTGGCCCAAAAAGATCGGATCAAGGTTCCAAGCCATTTGCCAAAGGTTCTTCTGGCTCACGGAGAACGTTGCCGCACGAGCGGCTTCGACATCCGTTTTTGATTCCGTCGATGGTATGCAGACCTGACAAGCAGGTGCCATTCCGACCATGGGTGTTGTCTTAGCCAAATCTCGAATGACCCGAACGGAATGGCCGTGAGCGAGCAAAGCGTGGTGATGGGCAAGCAAAACTTCTGCGAAAGCTAGTTTATCGCCGGGCGCGTGAATGCCACTCTGGAGGCCGAGGCCAATGAAGCACTGCTGCTCGTTTAGCGTCATCCAGTGGCTGACACGGTCGGAAAGGCGGTTGACAACAGCAGCCGTATAGTCGGCAAACCACTTCGGAGAATCCGGATTCATCCAGCCACCACGGTGATAAAGGGCAAGCGGGAAGTCCCAGTGGAAAAGGGTAGCCCAAGGGGTAATGTCCGCTTTGATCAGATCATCTACCAAACGGTCATAAAAATCTAAGCCCTTTGCGTTGATCGGACCTATGCCGTCGGGGAAAATGCGGGGCCACGCAAGGCTAAAACGGTAGCCCTGAACGCCGAGCTTTCGCATTAGGGCAATATCTTCCGGATAGCGGTGATAGTGGTCGCAAGCTTCGTCGCCGGTGTTGCCTTCAAAGACTGCGCCGGGCTTGCGGCACATCATGTCCCACACGGATTGGCCGCGCCCATCCTCGTTCGCTGCGCCTTCAATCTGGTAGGAGGCAGTCGCAACGCCCCAAGTGAAACTTTTAGAGAAACCCATATATTTTTTTACCTATCCTCTAAATCGATTGAAATCGACTTTGCATGTGCTTGCGGAACCACCAGAATGCCGCGAGCGCCCTTTTCGTAAGAGCACTCCGTCGCGGAATGAATGTTTGATATGTTGACCAGTCGAAACTTTACCCCTGGTAGCGGGTCACTTAACATTATCGTAATGTTGTTGCCGCTTCGGTTTACATCAATTCTTGACCGTTTCTCCCCCGTAACCGTTGCCACTTCGCAATAAGATTGCAAACTATCTAGAGTAGCGTATATCTCGATGGTCAAATCGTTGCCGTAGTCGTAATCCGGACTCTCGTTGTTTGCGCCCACTGGGAGAACTGTATTTGGTCTTATTAGCAAGGGCGCGGTAAGGTAACCGTGTTTCTCGGTGATCCAACGTCCCCCGACGATCTCTTTGCCGGTGAAATAATCGGTCCAAGTCCCTTCCGGAACGTAGTAGGTGACTTCTCCGTCTCCAGAGAACACCGGAGCGACTAAAAGGCTATCTCCCAGCATGTATTGCCGGTCCAATGTGTGGCAAGCGGGATCGTCGGGAAACTCCAAGATCATAGCCCGCATAACGGGCCAGCCGTGGTCTCTGGCTTCGATAGCCTTACCAAATAGATAGGGCATCAGGCTGCACTTGAGGTTCGTAAAGCTGCGAAGGACGTCACAGGATTCTTCGTCAAAGAGCCACGGCACCCGATAGGAAGTGCTGCCATGCAATCTGCTGTGCGAAGAAAGCAGCCCAAACGCGATCCAGCGTTTGTAAACGTCGGCCGGCGGCATGCCTTCAAAGCCTCCAATATCGTGGCTCCAAAAGCCAAAACCGCTTAATCCGAGCGAAAGGCCACCGCGGAGACTTTCGGCCATGGAAGGGAAGTCGGAATAACAGTCTCCGCCCCAGTGCACCGGAAATTTTTGGCAACCTGCGGTTGCGGATCGGGCAAACACAGCCGCTTCGCCTGCGCCCGTTTTTCCCTTCAGAAGGTTGTACACGCACTCGTTATAGAGGTAGGTGTAATAGTTGTGCATCTTCTCCGGATCGGAGCCGTCGTGGTAGACACAGTCAATAGGGATGCGCTCGCCAAAATCGGTTTTGAAGGAGTCGACTCCCATGTCCACCAGGTTTGCCAGCTTGTTGGCAAACCATTTGCTGGCTTCGGGATTTGTAAAGTCGACGATTGCCATGCCGGGCTGCCACTTGTCCCATTGCCAAACGCTTCCATCGGCGCGTTTGAGGAAGTAGCCATTCTCTTTGCCTTCGGCAAACAGGGCAGACTCCTGGCCGATGTAGGGGTTGATCCAAACGCAAACGTGAAGGCCCCGTCCTTTCAATCTTTTTAGCAGCCCAACCGGGTCAGGGAAGACCTCGGGATCCCATTCGAAATCGCACCAGTGAAATGCGCGCATCCAAAAGCAGTCGAAATGGAAAACGTGGAGGGGCAGATTGCGATCTTCCATCCCTTTTATAAAGGAAGAAACGGTGGCCTCATCGTAGGACGTGGTGAACGAAGTAGTGAGCCATAGACCGAACGTCCATGCGGGCGGAAGCTCCGGCCGGCCCGTGATGGCCGTGTACTTCTCCAAAATCTCTTTTGGAGTTGGGCCGTAAATCAAAAAGTAGTCAAGGCTTTCTCCCTCGACACTGAACTGGACCTTGGAGACCTTCTCGGAGGCCACTTCCAAAGAAACCACACCGGGCTCGTTTATAAAAACGCCATAGCCCTTGTTGGTCATGTAAAAGGGGATGTTCTTGTAGGCCTGGTCGCTGCCCGTGCCACCATCGGCGTTCCAAAGTTCAACAACCTGGCCGTTTTTTACGAAGGAGGTAAACCGCTCGCCCAGACCGTAGACCAACTCGCCAACTTCCAACTGAAGCTGCTCGTGAAGATAGGCTTTGCCGGAATCGCTGGTGACATAGCCAATGCCCTTGCTTCCGCTCTTCGTTACTTGCTTGCCTTCGGCGGAGAAGTTGAGTTCCCAGTTTTCGCGGTCAACTGCAGCCGATAGCTTGCCGCTGGTTAGAGTGCCGCTTCCATCTTGGACACAAACTTGGGCTTCTGGCTCGAGATCTGATAGTTGGAAATGAGGGCCCTTATCGATGCCCCCAGCGAAGTGGCTGATCCTCACGCGAATCACGTCCTCAAAAGGCGAACTGAGATCGATGGTGAGGGTTGGTCCTTGCAAGGTATCGCCCCGGTGGGCGATTTTTCGGGTGGTGGCAAGAACGCGAAGCCGGTTAGGAGTTGCAGTGACAGAGCTGGCTTCCGCCGCGTAATGCGGCTGGAAACCAGCTCGAATCATCCAGTAGCCGTCAGTGAATTTCATTTGGTCAGCCGAAGCCGCAATCGCAAGAAACAGGAAATAGCGAAGCAGACTCTATACGCTCAAAAAGCGATGAATTGCGCCAACTATATCGATATATTAGCTTATCTCAGATTCTCCTCAATCGCGCTTAGAAGGGATTTAATAATCACTTTGAAATGGCTTAGAAAATGAAACCTAGTGAAGCTTCGAGGGCGAGACTTCCAGCCGGACAATCGCTGATTTTAGCCCGGGGGCAGAGACCGTAATGGTAGCTTCTCCGGATCCACCTGAAGATTGTGCAATGCCAAGGCATTTGCCATTAAAGGCGTGGCGCTGAGAAGCTCGGTCCGGCTCGTGGCAACTCGGGTCGCCATTTCCAACCCCGGCAATCCAAACTGGACCCTTGGCACTAAACGTCACAAGATCGGAAGCGGTTGGCACGGGACGGCCGTCGGAATCCACGATCTGCACTTCTAACACGGAGCTGTCCTCGCTATCTCCTTCCAGCTTAGCGGTGTCCGTCTTCACAACAAGCGCGGCAGGCGCTCCACTGGTGGAAACCTCATCTTGGGCGATGAGTTCGCCGTTTCGATAGGACTTTGCAACGAGAGTGCCCGGTTGGTAGGGAACAGACCATTCCACGTGCTGATACTTGGGCGAAGGTTTCCGACCCAAGCTTTGCCCATTTAGAAAGAGTTCGGCTTCATCCCCGTTAGTGAACGCCCACACATCGATCGGCTGGCCCTCTTTACCGGCCCAGTTCCAGTGTGGCTCGATATGGATCATTGGCTTGTCGCCCCACCACGCCTGATAATAATAAAAGTTGTCTTTGGGAAAGCCGCATATATCGAGAATCCCAAAATGCGAATTGACGCACGGCCAACCGTAGGGAGTGGGTTCTCCTTTGTAATCAAATCCAGTCCAAACGAAGCCTCCAGCATTGTAGGGTTCCTCAGCAATTGGCTCCCAGGCGGCGGCCGCACCATTGCCCCAATCAACGCCTTGATTATCGTAGGCTTTTACATAGCCTGCTGTTTTGTCGTCCGCATAGATTCCGCGGTCTGTGACGGTGCTTGCGGTTTCGCTGCCGTAAATAGGCTTGTCCGGATGAGTTTTGTGATATCCGGCATAAGATTGTGGCGAATAGTTGAAGCCTTCAATATCCATCACACCGGACATCTCCGATCCATGTCCACCGTTCATAGCTGCGCTAACATATCGGGTGTCGTCCAACTCCTTCACGGCCCTTGAAAGAGCCCGAGCGATTCGCGCACCAGCCTGCCCACCTTGCACAGCAAACTCCTCGTTGCCGAGCGACCAAATAATCACGCTCGGGTGGTTTCGGTCACGCATAACTTCTTGGCGCAGGTCGCTAAGATCGTTTGTCGTCGTAGTCTTGTTTGCCTTTCCCGTGTAGGTATCGCCAAACTCACGGTTCTCGTCCATAACGAGCATTCCGTATTTGTCGCAAGCATCCAGTAAGGCTGATGCGACCTCGTTGTGGGAACAGCGATATGCATTGGAGCCCATCTCCTTAAGCCTTCTGATTCGCCACGCGAAGATGCTATCGGGAACTCCAATGCCAACACCAACAAAATCTTGGTGGTTGCAAGTGCCCTTAAGCTTTACAGGCTTTTCATTAAGGAAGAAACCATTGTTGGCATCAAAGCGGATGGTTCGGATCCCGAAATGGGTGCTGTCCGCATCGATCACTTTGCTACCGTCTTTGATCTCAGTCTTCGCCGTATACAGTTCCGGATGCTCTAACGACCAAAGCCGGACGTTGCCAGCCTTAATGATCTGATGAAACGTTGAAGATCCCGCGGGGATGGTGCCGGTAACCGCTATTTTCGCTACTTCACTTCCATTTGGACCATAAACTGTGGATTCAACCGAGCGGTTTTTTGGCTCGCCGCTGTTGTTTACAATGTTTATGGCAAAGTTTAAGGTCGCAGATGGGTGCTCTGTGGTAACCCCCTCGACGGCAGTCTTTACGTAGATGCCACCTAAGGCAGCAATGTGGACGGAGTTAGCCTCCGTAAGCCAAACGTGGCGATAGATCCCGCCGCCCTCATACCACCATCCCTCGGCTTTCCTTGAATCCACACGTACGGCCAGAATATTCTCGCCGCCAAAATGCAGAAAGGGCTTTAGATCAAATCGAAAGCCGGCGTAGCCACTGCGGTGAGAGCCGACGAACTTGCCATTCAGCCATATATGGGCGTCGCTAAAGGCGCCGTCGAAATCGATCCATACATCTTTATTTCTGTCTTGTTCCGGAATGGAGAAATGTTTGCGATACCAGCCGATATTGCGTGGGAGCGAGCCGTGGCCGGCATCCTCGATGGGAGAAAAAGCTCCTTCTATTACGAAGTCATGCGGCAAGTGAACTGTGCGCCAACTATTGTCGGCGAAGTGTTCGGTGGCTTGCGTAGGTGACTCGACCTTCTCGGCTTTTACGAAGCGTATGGGGCCCACATCGCCTGCGCCTGCCGTATTTTCGACGACGACATCCAGGGTGTTCTCTTGTCCTTGCTTCCAACCGGTTAAAGGAACATCAAACGGATCATCCCAACCTTCGTGGTGCAGCAGCCGAGTGCCATTGAGATAGACCGTTGCGTTATCGTCAACTTGGTCGAAGTGCAGAACTGGACTAGCGGAATCCTTCGGGCTGCCTTTTAAAGTTGCTTCAAAAAGGGCGAATCCAACACGTCCGTGGAAGACATCATCTCCCGGTTTTGCTTTTTTGAAATTACGATCCGATATGTTTGGCAAGCTGGAAGCCTGCGTATCGATCGCCTGAGTCAATGGCATCCAGTTCCATTCGGCTACATCGCTGCGGCTGGAGGAATCAGCCTTCACCATTAAGAACTTCCAGTTGTCATCGAAACGTTGGCGGACTCGACCCTGTGCATTGGCGAATGCGACAGCAGCAAAGCAGACGACGATGCTTGTAAATCGTGTTAGATTCATAACTCAGTTATTGACTTTACCGGGAAGAGGTCACGATGGCGCATGCGCTATTTGCTCGAACCGTCAAAGTGAAGTCCTCCCCTAGGCTGCCGGCGCTCGATTTGGAAATGCCGAGACCGTCCTGATTTAAGTCGTAGCGGGTCCCGTTCTCTCCCGGCGTGAACCCGGAAACGTCGATTCGAACATCAGCACTATTGTTCGGATCCTCATTAATAATGAGCAGGCCTAACTGGCCGTTCGATTTGCGAACCGCATGGACCTTGAGAGTAGCGGTGGCCTCCGACACGCTCACGAACTTATCCCCGGGTTGCGCGACTTTACTCGCTAACAATGTCCCGAAATAAGGAGGGAAGGGGGTATTGGCGGCGGGCTGGACAACACCGTTCGAAGACATGCCGCTCGAAAGCATCCCAGAATCATCGTAATCGGTTGCACTCTTGGCGCTAAGGCCGTTGTGCATATCCCACCAATCGACGTTGTCGGCCCCATTTTCCCACCAGGTTAGAAAGTGGTCTGCCGCGAAGAGCGCGCCTATAAGTTGCATTCCGTTGCCGCTCGTGTTTCCTTCCGTCATCCAGATTGCCAGGTGTCTCTTGGGGCTGTAATGATCCACCAACTCCCGAAGCCGTTTAAGTGGTCCTGGCACCTTATCAAGATCGGTAAGAGAGCGCGATGCCGGATACCAGTGAACGACAACAAAGTCGATATCCTGCACGCACTTGCTTAAAACGCCATCGTTCCAAGATGGTTGCTGACCGTCCGGCCACGCACCAGGAAATGTCAGGACGGCGCCAATTTTCACACTCGGATCGACGGCTTTCATCGCTTGGGAAAACTTGGCAACATTGGCGCCGTAAACGTCCGGGCCAAGGTTAGGGTTGTGCAGGATCTGTGATCGAGAGAGTCCGCGCGGAGCGTGGAAGTCGATCTCCCAGGGCTGGCCATTGTAAAAGCCGTTGCCATAGATCTCGTTTCCGATTTCCCAATACTTCACACCGTAATGCTTTTCCTTGTTGGCATAGCGCACCCAATCGGCGGCTTCGCTTGGTTCAGCTCCTCCGGTTCCTCCTTGGTTAGAACCGTAGTTCACCGTAATCAATGGCGTGGCATGCGAGTTGCGCACGATTCCCATGAAAGAATCGAAGTCCGTTTTCGGCTGGATATTGGCCGTAAAGTCCAGGCCCTTTGTTGCGGAGGCGGTCTTCCAATGGTAAAGATCGGAATAAGAGCCGCCGGGGTATCGAATAACTCCATAGCCAACATTTCGGAGCAGAGCAGGAATTGCATCGTCTGTCATGTGCTGGTCCCACACGGCAACGCCGACACCTAGCGAGGTAGTCGTCATGCTGCCGGTAACGTGATTGCCATCCACGTCTATCACAATAGGATCGGTGGTCGCGGCGTGCGGATGCATGGCGAATATTAGGGCTGGGAAAAGGGTGGTTAGCATTTGATTTAGGTTCAAAACAGAGCGTTAGAGCCAGCTCAAAGACCTGTTTTGCGGCAGAAAATACAATTTTAGTATAACGGTATACCATTTTTGATATATCGGTGTATCATGTAATAGGAAGGCCACAAAGAATGGTTCACAAATGGCAACGAAGCTATAGCAACGTCACTGCGCAGCCGGCATCGGCAGGCGTGAGGGGGACGGCATGGCTGTAACACTGCGCGATGTGGCGGCAAAGGCGGGCGTTTCGCCGGTGGTGGTATCGCGAGTACTCCACAACAAAGCTATCTCGATCCGAGTTAGTGAAAGTACGGCGGAACGAGTCCGTCAGGCGGCTATCGACCTCGACTACAAGGTCAACGTCTGGGCCCGAAATTTTCGATCCCAGCAGACGATGATGATCGGCATTCTGCACGGCATCGGCTTTGGCCGGCCGCTTTTCAATGCAGGCTCACGTTATTTTTCAGCTCTTATGGATGGGATTGTTGAAGGTGCTTTCAGGCACGGTTACTCCATTACCCTCTGCCCAAGATTGCTGAGCCGAAGTCCGGAGGATGCGATGACCGATGGCAGATTCGACGGCTTGGTCTGGTACAGCAGCATCCCATCCGAAGAGAACCTGGAAATGTTAAAGAACTGTTCGGTTCCGCTTGTTCTTATCCACTCCCATTCGGAAGAACTGAACAACCGATATCCAACCGTGATTTGCGACAACGATCAAGGCATTGGCCTTGCCATCGAGCATTTGGTGAAGCTGGGACATACCCGAATTGCTTTCGCGACGGAAGAGAAGAACGCCACTACCGAGTCTTTCGCCCGTTTGATCGCATTCCACAAACACATGTCGAGACTTGGTCTCCAATCCGGAGACGAGGACATTATTGAAGTCGAGTTAAACGAGGATGTCGTTGATAATTACCTCGCTTCTAACCTGCCGCACACTGCGATCGTCGCTAATAACGACGGCGTCGCATCTCATTTTATAAACCGCGCTCCGGACCACAGTGTCCGTATTCCAGAAGATCTGTCGATTGTTGGGTTTGACTCGACATCGTTTTGCGACGAACTAAGGCCTGGCCTGACGTCCGTCTCTCAGCCTCTATTCTCTATGGGCGAATCCGCAATTGACCAACTCGTTAGTCTTATAGCCGACGATTGGTCAGGACCGTCCGAAGTCGTGTTCCCGTGCGGCCTCGATATTCGAGGCTCTACCAAGTCCAATAAATTATCATAGGTGATTGCTATTATGAAACGCAGAGGTTTCACCCTCATTGAACTATTAGTTGTTATCGCGATTATCGCGATTCTCGCTGCCATTCTGTTCCCCGTATTCGCGCAAGCGAAAAAGGCTGCAAAGGCGACTGCCGACCTTTCAAATCTCAAGCAGCTTGATCTTGCTTGCATCATGTATTCGAACGACTACGACGATACATTTTCACCCGGTAACGGTGATGACTATCTAGCAAATACGTTCGAGCGAACTTGGATCGAGTTGCAAGAGCCATACATTAAGACCCTTGCGCTCTTCCAATCTCCGCTAGATCAGATTCCCCAGAAGGTTTCCTACCCAACCTGGTGTGCAACCTGCTCTCCGGACCACTTTGCCAACGCAATCGGCGTCTCCTATGGTCCTAACGGTTACGCCCACAGCGCCGGTTCGCCTGGCATTATGGCTGCCGCAACAACTACAGCACCGTGGGTCCTCGGTGGCGTAATGAGCCAGGATGCAGACGGATTGGACTATCAGCCCTATTCAAAAACTGCAACGCAGGTAACTCAGCCGTCCGCCACGATTCTTTTGTCGGATATGTTTAGCAGCCAGGTCGCTAATGATGCCGAAGTAACAGGCGACGGTTTCAATAGCAATATGGATGAGTGGTTTACCGCCGCGTTTCTGCAGATCCGCGTCCCCGGTGACGTAGGATTTGGCGAATACGACTGGTTCTTCCCTGAGGAAATCCCGAACGGAACGCTCGCGCCGACAAACACCTACCCGAACACAACCGCTGGTTCGGTGAGTCTTGTCTCTGGCAACAACGCCAACTTTGCATTTGTCGATGGACACGCAAAGGCGATGGTGCCGTCCGCGACGGATCCAGATCCGATCAACAGGGGCAGCCTGAATATGTGGGATGCCGACCGCTAGTCATCTCTTTGCTGGATCAGGTGCCTTACCGGGCGCTGGATCCGGCGACAAAAGTTATATCTAAGGGATTTGAAGGGTAACTAAGTGAAAATGAGAATGTTTAAATGGTCCTCGTTGTTGGGAGGAGCAATAATTTTGATTGCGTGCGCGGGCTGCAATAGTGAAAATGGATTTACGCCAGCTCAAGAGCAAGCTGCTCGCCACCCAGTGGCCGATCCTAACTTCAAACCGGGCATGACAGCGGATCAGAAATCGAAAATGGCGGAAGCCATGGCGAACGCGCGCAAGCTCGAGAAAAACGCACCGCCGGTAAAGTTCACCACGAATTAAAATCGATTCCAAGTTTTTGGCACTGCCCTGCTTAGAGCTTGGAATCGTTTCAGTCTCGATTCACTCTGAAGCCAGTTCCAATCTGAACTAACTCTGCCTTCGGTAACTTGGGATCATAGGATGCGCGGATCCAACCGTCGCGAATCATTCCCTCTAAAGCTTCAGGAACCTTGCCAAGGAAAGCCATAGCCGCTGGTTCATGTGCGCGTTCTTTGGCCATCGCGGCCATCATTTCGATAATCTTGGGCAACCGGTTTTCTTGTTCCAAAACTTTTACAAGAACTCCAAATTGGCCGCGCAATGGCAGAGTTTTCCCATTCCGCACATAGCACTCCGATTTGACGACTCTCCCGTCGCCATAGGCGACGTTATCCTTACGGGTTGCTTCTTGTAGGTCGAGCTGTAGGATATTCATCTCTTCAAGAGGGGAACCGGTGGCGACATCGATGAGAAAGCCGCCCGAATTACGCAGGCTCGTAAGGTTCCAGCCCCCCGCTCCAACGGTCAGGTCCTCATCGATAAAGCCGCCTTGGGCAAGCCATTGCCACGCCTTTTCGGGTGTCAACTCCAGTCCATTGGCCCTTGCCAACTCAGCGGTGAACTCCCTCAAGTCTGTAAACTGAGCGTTGGCCGTGTACCAGTAATCCGCAAAACTGATATGGGTTTTGATCCTTCGTATTTGGCGTCTGCTGAACTCTTCTTTAAGCCAGGAAGCGTCGTAGGTGTTACGGTCAAGCTCCAAGATCGTACATGCCGCCTGACGCGCTCCGACGTGGGCCATGCTGACTCCGGCCGACAAAATTGGATCGGCAAACCCGGCGCATTCGCCGACCAAAAACCAATTGGGACCCGCTTGGCGCTCCGCGAGGAACGACCAATCCTTCGTCGTTTGAAGATTATTTTCTCTTTCGGCGTTCTTGAGCAGAGCGGCAAGGCCTTCTTCTTCTTGGAGGGCTTTTCTATAAACTTCCTCCGGTTTAGAACGCAATGTTTTGAGGTAATCGGCTGGGATTACCAAGCCAATGCTGGTTCGCGTGGGGCTCATCGGTATAAACCAGAGCCAGCCATAAGGCAGACTTCGAATTTGAATACGTGTGGCCCCAACCCCTATCCGCACCGCCCACTCGGCGTTTTGCCAATAATCCCAAATCGCGATGTTTTGGAGCGTGGAGGGATAATCGCATTTGATCCCAAGTTGGCGGCGCAAGATGCCGCTGTTGCCGGATGCGTCCACATAGTGCCTCGCGGTGACAACCTGCCCGGAATCCAACTCTAGACCTTGTACGATGTCACCTTCGTGGAGGACGCTTCTTATCTGTGTGTTTTGATTTACTTGGCAGCCCAACTCCTTGGCATGCGAGAGGAGAATATCGTCGTAAATCGCTCGGTCGACCTGGAAAGCGGTGAGCCTTCGCTGCCCTGTATATTGCGCCGGACGGGGCTCTTCTTTGAACTTCTCGGCGGGAAAGAACTCAAAGTCCCAAAGCTCAGGATTTTTGCCCCATCTTAGCGTCGCGCCAATCTTGATTGGAAAATTAGCCGCTTCGATCTTGTCCCAGCAGCCCATCTCGGCCAGCACCGAGGACACCGGGGGCAGAAGGCTTTCGCCAACGTGGTCACGCGGAAAAACCTCGCGCTCGAAGATTGCCACCTTTAGGTTAGGGTTGTACTTGCGGAGCAGGCTGCCAACAGTGGACCCGGAAGGGCCACCGCCAATAATGGCGACGTCGTAATCCGTCATACGTTGTCCTTATTTGGGTGAAACCCAGAGAACTTGCGATCCAACTGCGCGAGAGGTTGTTTTGGATCATACGATGCTCGAACCCAGCCGTCGCGGATCATGGCTTCAAGAGAGGGCATAACCTCGGTAAGAACACCCTCTATGAATTCCCGATTTTCCGAGTTCTGCTGCCCGACTTTATAGAGAGCATCCAGAATGCAGGCCATTTTAGATTCGTGGGCCAGAATTCTCACGAGCAGTTCGATGGCGCCTTGTACGGGCAGCGTTCGTTCACCCCGGACGAAACAAGGGATCTTACGAACCCTTCCCGCGGAAAAGCTGGCGACTTCTTTTGTCGTTGAGCCGACGAGGTCAAGAAGAAAAACGTTGTTCTTCTCAAGCGGTGATTCGAAGCTAAGGTCTGCTAAAAAATCTTTTGAATCTTTGAGAGCTGAAAGCCCAAACCCACCGGACCCTACAACTGATTCCTCATCGATAAATCCACCCCGTGAGATCCAATCCCAGGCTCCTTCCGGAGTAAGGTTTAATCCAGAATCCTGGGCAAGCACACTGGTGAATTCCTTTAGCTCTTTAAGCTGCTCGTTGGCCGTATACCAATAGTCTCCGAACCGGATATGGGTGTTGATCCTATGGCGTTGACGCGAACCGAACTCGGCCTTTAGCCAAGTGGCTTCTCCGCCAAGTTCGATCTCATTTATCGTGCAGGCAACCTGCTGGCCCGCAATATGGGCCATTGTTACGCCTGCTGAAAGAATAGGGTCGGCAAATCCGGCGCATTCGCCGATTAGATACCAGTTTTCGCCGGTATGGCGATCGGCGATAAAGGACCAATCCTTTGTGCTTTGCAGATTTCCCTCGCTTTGGGCGTGCTTCAGCAGGGCTGAAACCGTTTGTTCATCCTGGAGTGCTTTGGCGTACAGTTCCGCCGGTTTCAGGCCGGATTGCTTGTAATAACTGACCGGAATTACCAGCCCAATGCTTGTGCGGGTGGGGCCCATCGGGATGAACCAAATCCAGCCGTAGGGAAGACTTCGAACCTGGATACGCGTCCCTCCTACCCCGATCTTAACCGCCCATTCCGCGTTTTGCCAATAATCCCAAATGGCGATGTTCTGTAGAGAAGAGTGATACTGGCACTCAACACTCAATGCTCTTCTTAGAATGCCGCTATTCCCGGAAGCGTCGATGTAGTGGTCAGCTTGGACTGACTCCCCAGAATCAAGCGTAAGGCTCTTCACGCGATCACCTTCATGGGTCACAGCCGTGACCTTAACTCCCTGCCTTACCTCGCAGCCCAAAGTGGCGGCGTGGTCAAGAAGAATCTTATCGTAAATGGATCGGTCAACCTGGAAGGCAGTCGATCTTCTTTGGCCTTCAAACTTGCCCGGCCTTGGTTGTTCTTTAAATTGATCGACAGGCACGAAATCGAAGTCCCACAGCTCGGGCTTTTTGCCCCAACGATACGTTGCGCCGAGTTTAATAGGGAAGTTGGCCGCTTCAATCTTGTCCCAGCACCCCATCTCATCTAAAATGTGCGAAATCGGCGGCAATAGGCTTTCCCCGATGTGATCGCGCGGGAACACCTCGCGTTCGAAGATTGCCACTTGAAGATCCGGGTTGTATTTCTTGAGCAGGGAGCCGGCAGTTGACCCCGCAGGGCCACCACCAATGATTGCAACGTTGCAAGAAACTTGGGAGTGCGACATCGAACGTTCTATTCCGGCCTGGTGGTCATTTTGATACATCGGTATATCAAATAGCAATTACTCTCGTTTAGCTTCAAGTTTGCACGGTGTATCATGTTATTTGTGCAGAGTTCAGCGGCTCCAATTCTCGTCGTCGGAATGGGGCGTTCCGGAACCTCTGCGGTTGCCTCCTCGCTTCAAAAGCTTGGCTTTTATGGAGGTGAGCCATCTGAACTAATTCAACCGGATAATGGCAATCCGGAAGGCTATTTCGAGCTTTCCGATTTTGCGAACGCCAACGATCGGTTGAGGGCTTGGTTGGGCATGATGAATGACATCTGTGCCCTTTGCCCCGCAGATTGGCCAGAATACGATGGCACGCCGGTCGCCATCTCGCAACTGAAGATTCTTATCGGCAAACATTTCGGAGGGAGGAAGCATTGGGTCCTCAAGGATCCGAGAATCTCGCTGCTGCTGCCCGTTTACGAGCACGCCTTGGCCGAGATGGGCATGGCTCCCACACTGGTCATTTGCGTGCGTAATCCACTTAATGCGGCGACCTCCTTTAGCAAGCGCTTTGGGGCGCCTGCTCGGTGGGCCTTGGGAATGTGGCTTCAGCACACGATGGCGACCCTTCATGCTTCAACCCGGCTGAGGACGCGCGTGGTGAGCTACGAGCAATTCTTACGGAGCCCAGCCGAATCGTTGAAACCGGTTCTAGACCTTTATCCAGAATTGGAGATACCGGATTCCGCATGGGAAGGTCTGAAAACCACCTCAAAGGAGGCCCTAAACCACGGAATGCATTCTGACGCGGAGCTTGATTCGCTAAATCCTGCTATTAAGTTAGCCTACGAGCTTTGTTTAAAGGTGGCCGGCGGTCCAAAAGCATTGGACCAGGGCCAGTTTACGAAAGAAATAAATCGCCAGTGGACCGAGTTCGAGTTTTGGTGGACTTTGCCGCCTTATGAAAAGACGCTATCGTCAACGCTCCGGCTCATCCACAATTCGGCTCACGGGCAGCAGAAATGGGAAGCCATCTACTTGTTAAAGAGAAAGCCACAAACCCTTGAACTTGCTTTCAAAGCCCCGCGAGGAACCTTGATTGAGGGCCAGCTCTCGGATTGGCCTGGCCAGTTTTTAGTAACGAAAACCGAACTAGTTGACGCCCAAGGAACTGTCACTCCGATTAGTCTGGAATGCGCGACAGACGTCGTTTGGGCGCCGAATGAGCTGGGAGTGATCTGGAATATCCCCCGCATAGGTAACCACTTTCGGTTTGTTGCTCCGGGCGGTCCGTGCCGATTCTCTATAACTTTCTCAACCAATTGCGAGCCTTCGGAGGTGAGCAGGATTGCTTCAGAGTATTGGTTGGAATGCGAGTCGCTTCGGCGGAAACTCGGGCAGAGGTAGAGGTTTGCAGCATAAACATTAACATAACGCTGGCACGATTGCCGGGGTACCGACCTGGTCTAATTGCCAATGATTGACAAGGGCCATGAGTGTTACAGCGATTTCTTCTGCAACAAGCGGCTCCGCTACGTCTGCTAAGAACTCGAATCCGGCGGTTACGAGTGACGTCGAAGTTCGCACCCTGAAGAGCCAGATTCAGGACTGGTCAACATGCCCAACAACCGATCCGGCAACTAAGAAGGCTATAGTAGGCCGTCTCACCACGAAGTTGGACACCCTCGAGAATACGTTAGAGACAAAAGCTCAACAACAGGCCAAAGATAAGCAAGATCAGAGCCACTCGGCTGCGTCGCAGACAGGTCTTGGAAACCACCTGGACATCAGCATCTAAAACTTGACGTAAATGCCGGTAACTATTCACGGTTTCTGCGACCTACAAATTTATCAATCCTGCCATACTATGGCATCATGCATTATAGAGTACTCCCCCTCTTGGTGGCCGTTGCCATCGCCGGATCAGCGTCGGCTGCCACCAAGCACAAGCCCCATCATTACGTGCGGCGGGACGCTTTCCTTTACAGTCAATACTCAACCAAGGAAGCATTCGTAAACGCGCTCCACAACCATCCTTTTGCCGCAAAGGAGATGGCCAGGTGCGTAAAAGTATCTTCCGACGACCTGATCAAATTTGTTGAGGATCATGTGCAACTAGGAAAGCTGGAGCACTCAGGCAAGTACATGGTTTGGGGCCTTACCAAAGCCAACCGTATTTACCAAAGCTGGCACTATTTCAAAGCAGGCATGAAGATTTGGGAAACGTCCGATGGAAAGCCGATTTTCCGATGGGTTTGCGGAAACCCGATGGTGACCGAGTTACCCGCGGAAGCTATGGCAGTGGTTGCCCGCACCCCTCCGCCGCCACCCCCTCCTGCACCGGCACCTGCCCCAGCCCCCGCTCCTGAACCAGCGCCGGCCCCGGCACCCGTGCCACCACCCGCTCCAGCACCGGAACCCGCGCCTGCGCCAACCCCCGCCCCTGAGCCAGCGCCGGCCCCGGTTCCAGCGCCTGCACCGGCACCTGTTCCTGCCACTCCCGCCCCTGTAATGATTACGCACGAATATCGTCCGTTCAGATTGGAAGCCGGGGTTATCGATTGGAACAATGCGGATGACGAAATCCAGGGAATCTTCACCTTAGGTGCCAGCTACGATTTCTGGCACAACGACATGGGAAGCTCCGTTGGCCTGTATTTCGATACAGCCGGCGTTTTGCAAAACCACCCAACTTATAAGTTTTACGGCGGGGGACTCGATTTCCGGCAGTATGTCGTCGACAGGTCCTCTGAGGTTAGACCTTATGTCGGAGTTGGCGTTGGCGGTTACCGAATCGATGTTCGAGACGAGAGGGACAATGGAACAACTCGCTTTGGAGGAAAAGCGTTTATCGGTCTTGAGGCCCGATGCGGTTTCTTTATCGAAGTTCAGTACAACTACTTCGGCAACAAGCTGACTCTTGTACGCCCGGCACCGCCCATTTCCGGAAGTCGGGATTTAGGCACATTTGGCTTTAGCTTGGGCTATCGCTTCTAGAGAACTACTTAGTAAATGCAAGGACCTCTGCGAGCTAACACTCGCGGGGGTTTTTTGCAATTTTATGATTAGTTGCCACCTTAGACGCCGACGATAAACCCGGTATTCGTCAATAGATTTTCGGACCCGCAGAAAATTCTCATCTGCCTATACTTTGCCATTATGTTTTATAAGGTACTTGGCGTTGTCGTGACGGTGGCGATCGTGGGATCAGCAATTGGGACCCCAAAACACAAACATCATCGTTCTGTAGCACGCGTTTCCCGCGAACTTCCCGGCAGAGACTGCTTCTTTAACGACCCCGCCGTGAGCAAGGAGATCTTTCTTGCAAAGCTTAAAAACCACCCTGCCACCGCTAGTGACATGGCAAGGTGCGTTGGAACTTCGCGCGGCAACTTGACCCGATATGTGAATGACAGTGTTCACCTGGGCACTCTGTCCCATTCCGGCAAGTATTTGGTCTGGGGCGTCGCAAAGAACCACCACGTGCACCAGACTTGGCAGTATTACAAAGCCGGCATGAAGGTTTGGGAAACAGACGACGGAAAACCGGTCTTTCGATGGGCATGCGGGAACCCGATGGTGACGAAGTTGCCGGTCGAGGCGAACGCGGAAGCAACACCCCCGCCTCCTCCGCCCCCACCAGCGCCGGCCCCCGCTCCGGCACCAGCACCCGAACCCGCGCCTGCCCCGGTTCCTGCGCCAGCACCCGAACCCGCTCCCGCACCGCCCGCGCCAGAACCGGCTCCTGCGCCTGCGCCTGCACCTGCGCCCGCTCCGGCACCTGTACCCGCTCCTGCTCCAGTGGCAGTTGCCGTCCAGACGCCTACTCCGGCTGTGCACCAATATCGGCCGTTACGCGTACAAGTCGGCATTATCGAGTGGAACGACGTGGACACGAATACAAACTCACCCCGCCCGATAGGTGGCACCCAAGGGATTGCAACTCTTGGCGCGAGCTATGATTTGTGGCACAACGGCATGGGCAGTTCCGCCGGAATCTATATTGATACGGCTGGCATTTTGCAAGACCATCCAACCTACAGGTTCTATGGAGGAGGGCTCGATTTTCGCCAATACGTGCTAGATCGAGATTCCGAGATTAGACCCTACGTCGGAGTTGGCGTCGGTGGCTATCACATTGATCTTCATGATCAAGCCAACGTCGGAGTAACTCGCTTTGGTGCCAAGGCATTTATTGGACTTGAGGCCAGATGCGGTTTCTTTGTGGAGGCTCAATACAACTATTTTGGCAACAATGTCGGCCTTGTGAGGCCCACGCTATATTTGAAAGGAACTCGAGAGATAGGAAGCTTCGGTTTTAGCCTGGGCTATCGCTTCTAAGCGAGCTAGTCTTTAGGAGCCCTCACGAGTAACCTCGCGGGGGCTCTTGCTTAGGCTTCATCAATGGCGGGCTAAGAGTCGGTGAAAGAGTTGACACGAAACTAAACCGAGTTAGCTGCAAACTTATGCTAGTGAGGAATAATCATGATTAAAGAAAATGCGGCCGTGCATAAAGAATTGGACCTGGCGGAAGCGACGTTGGTTGATCGCTTAGCCGCAGTAGTCGGCGCGAAGACCGGCGCAGTGCTTGTTTATGGAGAAGCGGTAAGCCAAGGGAACGTCACTGTCATACCCGTTGCAAAAGTTCGTTACGGTTTCGGCGGAGGATTTGGCCATCACGGCAAGAGCGGCGATGAAGGCGGTGGGGGCGGTGGAGTTATCATAAACCCAATCGGCTACATCGAGCTAAAAGATGGCACATCGCAATTCCGGCCCATTCAGGACCCGGCCCAAATAGCACGGATGATGATGGCTGGGGGAACGCTGGCATACATGCTTCTATTGAGGCCCTTATTCAAGCACAAGCGCTAGAAGCCGATTAAGGTGAGGTTGTAGAAAGCTCTAAAGGGAGCGCTGGCGATGGTTCGTTTTCGCCCTCGGCAGGCTCTGGCTTGCGCTCATAACGGGTAGCCTGCGACCAGTTCTTGAAAAGGGGGATGAGGGGCACCCACCAGTAGCGCAAATAAAACTCGGGATTTGTAAATCCAAACGCAATAATTGCCAGAAGCGAAAGTGCAAATGCATTGCCAACCATGTTCGACACGCGCATGAGCGCTATGCAGTTACGTATTAGGATCAGGAAAAAAACGATAAAGGTGAGTAGCAAGAAGATGCCGCCCTCTATCCATAACAGCAGATACTCGTTGTGGACGTTCACGTTGAATCTGGACATATACGGTGATTGCCGCAAGCCGTGCCCGTAGATCCCGCCTTGGCGCTGGGAGATAAAGGTTTCTGCTTCTTTGTTTAGGTTAGTTCTTATGTGAACGCTTCCAATCTTGGTTTCTCGGATGTCGCCTTTCTCGACCATGCTGATCACGACACCCATTCGTTCCTTAATTCCAGCCGGAAGTTTTGTACTCGCAAGTGCGATGACGCCAGTCGCGACGGCGACCACAAACACAGTAATGCCTAACATTCTTCGCCAGCCCTTTCTCATAGGATGCTTTTTAAGGATCAACCAGAGGGCCGCATTCACGATCGTAATGGAAGCCAGTATTCCGAAGGCCCCGAACGACACCGTCATGATCATATTGGCGAGCGTTAAAACGGTGGCCCCAATAGCGATGTATCGCCACTTTCTCGAAGGGTCGCATATGGCAATCGTCAAAATCACGGGGAGAACGACAACACAGATCGAACCAAAAGAGTTTGGGTTTTCGTAAGTCGCTCGGGCCCGTCCATATTGGAAAAATGCGGTCGTGATAAAGCCGGGCACATGCGGCAGCAAGGACATCGGCATTGCTACAAGAGGGATGGAATAGCCAACAACAAGCGCTCGCATGTAGAGCCATAGGTTGTCTACACGCAGGTACCTGGCCGCCACTAAGGGCATTGCCCAGTAAATAAAAAGATATTGGATAAAGCCTGAAATGAAATCCGACGAGTGAAAGTCGTAACGAAAAAGCTGCATTCCTGTGCCAGTGGACAATATGGAAAGGATCGAGAAGACTAGCCCTACCGTAAGAATGCCGAAATCGAGCCCCCATCGTTTGGGGATCTTCTGAAGCATGAATATCCCAGTTAAGACGGTGAAACCGGCAACCGTTAGCCCGCAGTCCGTGAGGGAAAAAGAACTGTGCGGAATAACGATGTCCGCCAAAGAGCCGGTTAGAATGATGAACAGAAAGATCCCGGCAAGCTTGCCACGGGATAGTTTCTTTACATCTGCTTCAAAGTTCAATCGAGATTAACCTCAAGAAATACCGGAGGCTTCATGCCGAACTACTATGAGTCCTAACTTCCTTCTTCAGAAGCACATACTGCTTTCGGCCCGACCAAATCCATCCGATTGCCACTCCAAGGACGACGCCGAGAAGTGGATAAAGGCCATATTTCTTATTGGTCGGCTTATCTTGAATGTAGCCTGGAACTAAAACCGACCACTTAACTGGCGTCGAATCGGCATCTAACCTGGCTTGCTCATAGTTCATTCTCGCGTTCTTAAGCGCATCTTCTCGGGCTAAAACTTCCTGAACTAAGTTCTGTAGCTTTACTGCTTCCGCTGGGGCTGCTTTCGCAAGGGTGCCTAGATAGTCGACCTGCCACGTAAGGATCAATCTGTTAGCCTCAAGAGAAGCAAGATTCGAGTCGACCTTGAGATTAACTGAGTTCAGGTATTTTTGAACGGCGTCGACGAGGTTTTTCTTCGTGATTTCGATGTCCGCCTTTTGCTTTACAACAGCCGGAGCATTGGGACCGTCCGTCACTTCCAACTGCGAAAGGACGTATTCTTGGGCCGTCAACTGATTTCGCCATTGCTCCTGTTGCGGTATAGCGGTGGGCATGTCTAACGCTTTCCCAGCCATGCGCGCCACTTCCGATTGAGTGATGTCTATTTGGTGTTCGATATTGTCTAATTGATATTGGGCATCTTTCAGCTTCGAAACATATTGAGTGTTAAAGGGGTTAGCAGGGTCAGAAACAGTTTTAGCCTTCTTCTGGAACACCAAGACGTCATTCTCCGCTTTCTTTAGCTCCTTATCTCTATCCTTAACGGCACTTGCAAGCATTTCTGCCTTCTGGTTTGCAATTGAGATGTAGGAACCTTTATTGTAATGCTCCATCGCCATCTCCACCAACTGCAGGAGCTCGAAGGAAATCTCCTTGCTTTTGGGCCAAAAAGTGTCTATTTCTAGTTGGGCTGCATCTTCGTCGTACACAACCTTTATGGACTTTTCAATATCCTTTTCCGGAACCTGAGATTTAAGGTTTGCAGGCAAATGGTCGGCCACGAACTCGGGTGTTGACTTAGCCTCGATGAGGCCCTTTACGATCAGCATCGCGGGCCCCGAGCCCGAGCTGCCTCCACCTAAAACGGCGCCTAAGCCGCCGGCGTTTTCCGAGTCTTTAATCGGGAAGATATATACGATGCTAGATTCGTAAACCGGAGGAACGAAATACGTAAAAGCCAGCGCAGCGAGGCCAAAAAATATGGCACACAGATAGATTTTGTATTTGTCGCGCTTGAAGCCGGCGAAGTAGGTGCTAAAGTCGAGGTCCTCGTTATCCATTCATTTCACAACCGCTGACGTTCCATTCCATAGAAGACGGTTCATGAGGCGCAAAAACCTCACCAGTAAGAATACCCGCCTGCGTAGGTTCAAACGTTGACGTGTGTTGTACACTATTCCTTACTTTTCTACAGCAGCTAGACGGCTGCCGGTTCCACAGGTGAACCCTTGAGTTCCGGCTTCTTTAAAGAAACAATGAACGTTTCGGCCGCCGCAGTGGGGCTGAAGAGATAGATGGATAATCCCCACAATCTCCAGAAGAGATAAGCGGGGAAGAAGAAAAAGAAGTAAATGCTCATGTAGTAGAGCCGTTCCTCTTCTAGTTCAAGCCCGGCCTTCTTAGCGATCTTTCGGAACTGCCTAGGGGTGCATTTATCGTAGTGAGCGGGGAAGCCTTGATCTTCTGCCATGCTCGGATAAAGAGAAAAGAGGAGCTTGCGCTTAAACTTTTCCGGCAAGTTTCTGTTAATGCGGGCAAAGAGAGCAGTTCTGCAGGGAACAAAGATGATTGCCCGACCGCCAGGCTTTAAGAACGTTGGCAGATTGGTGAGCGCCTTTTCCACGTCTGGCACGTGCTCTAGCAACGCCTGCATGATAACGAGGTCGCCGTCGCCTTTGCCTTTATAGGTGCAGATGTCAGCGCAGATGGTTTCATCGTAAAGGCCTGGGGGGGCCAGATTCAGCTCGTGCTCGTCAATGTCGAACCCTATAAGGCGGATGCGCAGTTGCTTCTTTTTCTGTTCGTTTACGCAAGGGTTTTTGCCCCCCCCAATGTCGTAAATAGTGAGATCTTCCTTAATGAAACCTGGAAGATAGTTGTGTAGGAAATCCTTATTTCCATCGGTCCGGAATTTCTTGGGAAGTATCCTATCGACACCTTGTCCGAGCCAAACGTTAGCACGAACAAATGCGTGTAATACCTTCTTCATAAAGCCGGCAATCCCAAGAACGAACCTATTTTAGCATGCAAGGAGGCAGGCAGAAGTCGCAACAGTGGGTTCATTTGCTATCAAATAGATTCGGGCTTAATGCCTGTCAAGAAGCGACACGTACTCAGTCTCGATTTTTTGCCAGACTGGATCGGGGCTGAAGCATTCAAGAACGAATTCCCTTCCAGCCTCGCCGGCCCTTCTTCTAGAAGCGACGTCGGCGAAGTAGTTAGAAATGGCGGTCACCAAGGCTGCGGAGTTTCTAACCGGCACCAGATGGCCTGTCTTGCCGTCAACCATCGCTTCCTTGCAGCCGGGAACGTCGGTGGCCACGATCGGAACCTTCATCGACTGAGCTTCCAAAACTACGGTAGGCAGCCCTTCTCGGTAGCTCGGTAAAACTAGAACATCCATGGCTTCATAAACCGGGATCGTGTCACGCAAGCGGCCGAGCATATGAACCCTTGGGTCGTCATGGAAGGCCTTGATCACTTCTGGCTTCACGGAGTCGTGTGGTTCTTCCGGTCCCGCTATCAATAGATGGGCTTGTGGAAATTCAGTGCGAAGCTTCGACCAGGCTTCTTGCAACTCGCCGACGCCCTTCTCCTTTACAACACGGCCAACGAAGCCCGCGACAGGAGCTTCTTCTGGGATTCCCAACTTTGCTCGTAGCTCACGTCCAAGGAATCGGCCCTTTGTTGAAACAAACTTTTCGTGGCTATCCACGCTGTTCGTTACAACGGTGATTTTTGAGCTGTCGCAGTTGCCGCGACTAATGCAGTAGTTCATCGCCGATTCGCTTACGCAGAAAACCCGGGTCGCAAGGTTGCAAGTCATCTTCTCCGCGGCCGACGCAATCCGAAAGTTTCGGTGGCCTGCGATCAGGCCGTGCATGTGAAAAATCCTAATCGGAACACCGCAGGATTTAGCGGCAATCATTCCCATTAGGCCCTGCTTTGGTGTATGAGCGTGGACAATATCCGGCCTAAACTGTCTAATGACTTTTTTAATGTTGCGAATCGCCGTCGCGTCATGCATCGGCGTAATTCGCCGAGTCATGTGAACGTGGAATGTGCGTAAGTTCTCCTCTCTCTCAAAGGTCTGGAGAAACTCGTCGGGCGACGCAATCGCAGCAATCTCCATTCCAGAGCGCCTCATCCTTCTGAGGGGATCTCGGATAAATCCAAGAGCCCAGGCGTTGTTGACGATCTGCAACACTCTAACGCCTCGAAGCATGCCATTCGTTTCGATAATAGGGTTTTCGAGCGTTTCTGACATTTATATCCTATCTTACTATAAAGCGAATAATTTGTGGTTACGCCGGAGCCCTCTAAAACGTGCGCTTTGAGTAACTTCTTGGGCAAAAGATTATGCAAAAGGGTTTGCGCATGCATGAGAAATGCTGCGGAGGGCCATGGGCACCTCCGCAGCACAGCGCGTTATTTACAGGATCGCGTGCAGGATGGCGAAAATGATCGCCGCCGCCGTGATGTTTTTGGTGAGTTCCGCAGTTTCAGCCAGTTTATTGCTAAACTTGACCGCCGTTACCGCGCTAGGCACATAGATCTGATCGCCTAGGTTGACGATGGTCGAGTTCCTAGCTTTCTGAACAAGACCTCCGGCACGGATGATGATGACCGAGTCCTTAGCCGAGTCTAGAACGAATCCACCGGCTCTGTCGATGAAGTAATTCACGTTGTGGCCAGGAACGAACTTAATCGCCGACGGCACAACTACTGCGCCAATAACCGATACGGTAGTCGGCGTTCTGGGCACAACAATGATGTCCCCATCGGCTACCAAGAGGTTATCGCTCGACTTCGGCCTTGCAAGGGCTGTGTTAAGCCGGATGCTGATATTGCCAACGGGTGTCAAATCTTCGGCAGTTAACGGCCTTGCCGGGGTTACGGAGGGTGTGTCCCACACGGCGGCAGGAACGGGTGTGCTGCTGCCGCCCGTGGTAGTAGCCCCTAACCCTGGAATAGGAATGCCGGTACCGGCGGTGTTCAAGGTGCTGAAGAATTGCGCCTTTGTGACGGCAGAGGCTGCCAACGCCCGAGTGTATTCGTCCGCCGTGACTAATGCAAAGACGGACTGCAATCGAGGAGTAAGTATGCTCTGTGTTTCGGTGACCAACTTGGTTGGGTCTCGGTAGAACTGCGCGCCTGCGGAGAATGCGTCAGGTTCCAACCCGCCTGCTCTTGCCACAACGTCTGCAATGTGATCGTTCCGGCTAACAGCATAAGCGCCAGGTCTAGCAACTTCACCGATAATGATCACCTTTCTGGGGCCTTCAAGATCGATTCGGTAGTCGGCAGGGAAGGTGACGAGGTCGCCGTCCTGCATGACGTACCTAGCGCTGGGGCCACCGGCAAGCACATCAGCAACCGGGAACTTGATCCGAGGGGAACCATCGGGAACCCTCGCATGGGTGATTTCCACATGGCTTCCGACATTTGGCAATGTTCCACCGGCTTCCTGAAGAAGATCAGCCAAGGTCATGTTCGAATGGTTCGCATAGTTGCCGGGTGCCTGAATGGCCCCCAGAATGCTTACCGATTCGTCGGGCACGTAATGTGCTTCCGTCAGAGACTGAACGGTAAAGATATCCTTGTTCTGCAGTGGCAGGTTCTGGGAAGCATCCCCGGCGATAAGCCGCTTGAGGCTAACCTTGACTACTGGCCCTTCCGTGCCATCCGGATTGGTTCTTTTTAGGTATGCAAAATCCGTGAATGCGTCAGGCATCAGGCCGCCGGATTCAAGGATCAGATCAGAAACTCGCTCGCCATCGTGACGGCTGTAGACCTGTGGCTTCTGGACGTCTCCCTCGGCGGTCACCTGTCGAACATCCATCCACTGGGTATCGGAGATGGCGTAGACCTTAAGGGTGTCGTGAGGCATAAGCACCACGTTTGCCCCCGGGTCACGGGCCAAAGCCTTTGGAAGGTCAATCGGAATAAGGGTTGTCGACTTGTCGGGATTAAGCCTTAGAAGGTCTGCCCGAGTGGTGTAGGCATCGGGTCTAAGACCTCTCGCCTTTCCGATAAGATCGGCAACCGTCTCGCCACCAACAAACTGGTAGGTGCCGGGCTGGTCAACGTCGCCATTAAGAGTCAGATCGTTGAGCGGATCTTCGCGAATGCTCAACACAGTAGCCGTATCGCCATCGAATACCTTTACTGGACCCTGTGGGTTTGTCAGGTCTACGTCCTTAATAACGTGGCCATGGCCCGGGTCTTCGGTTTCCACATAAACACGCTGCGCGACCCCGGTCGCCTTAGGGCCACCGGCATAAGAAACTAACTCTTTTAAGCTGTCGGTCGGTAGAGATTCGTAGACCGCTGGCCGAGGTACTTCGCCCTTGATTTTTATTCGGTTCTGAGCAGGGGCAAACCAGATGACATCGCCAGGCTGAAGAGGAACATCAAGGGTTTTCTTGCCGGCCACCAAGTAGTCGTAGAGGTCGAATGTTTGCTTCGTGCCATCGTTATGGCGAAGCTCGATCTTTCGAAGGGACCCGTTATCCGAAGGGCCGCCGCAAACATAAAGCGTGTTAAACAAGGTTGCGACGGCAGGCATCTGATATTCGCCAGGGAGATAAGCATCGCCTGCGATCGTGACTGTCATCGTGCGAAGTTCTTTGAGGCTTAGCGTTAATTCGGCGCCCTTTAACACTTCGCGAATACGTGCCTTGAGCAGTTTCTCAGCGTCGGCAAGCGTTTTGCCGCGCAAGACAAGTCGGACATTGTCGGCAGGGATTGTGACCATGCCTTGGGTATCGAGCTTGATATCGAAATCTTGGGTCTCGACCGTTGGGCTTGAGATCTTAACGGTAAGCATGTCGCCCGGGCCCAGTTGATAGCGATCCGGATAAGGGACGTAAACGTTGGCGCCCAACTGTTCCCAAGGGCTTACGATGTAGCGAAGAACATCAAACGTCTGGCCGTTGGCACTGGTTGGCACTCCATTGAGTTGCGACCCACTCACATATTGGTTTTGCAGTGATGCAAACGGATTAGGTTGGGTAAACGGTGTAAACGTTCCCTGCATGGGATTCTGAGTTGGCTGGCCATACTGATTGGAATTCGGAGCGTTAATTCCGATGGAGTTTTGAGCGGCGTTGTTGTTTTGGCCGTTCTGCGTACCTTGTGCGGCCTGTTGGCCGATACTACCATTGTATTGCTGCCCTTGTCCCAAGAAACCGTTCTGCGTCTGAGAGCTTTGTTGGGGACCGTTCGAAAGATTCTGGGCATTAATCCCGTTTGGCCCACTCTGGCCAAGAACATTTTGGTTACCCAGGTTGCCGAACCCGTTGGTCTGCCCTTGGCCGAGTTGATTGATCCCTTGGCCAAGCTGATTTGTAAGACCCTGCGTGCTCCCTGGCAAGTACAGGTTTGGGCTGGAGGTTTGAGACCCCTGACCGAAGGGGCTCAGGTTTAGCCCATTAAACTGTCCGGGACCATTGTTGCCAAACGGATTTACTGGAGGAATGAACGATCCTGAGCCTGTAGTCTGCTGACCACCGATTCCCAGCGCCAGTGGGTTTCCGAAAAGTGGATTCGATGACGGACTGGCCTGAGGAAGTTGGAGGTAGGAGCTATATTGACTTTGGCCAGCTTGCGCAGGCCCCAGGAGCGGGATTTGCCCCGTTCGCGTTAGGTACAGCCGAGCATCGAGCAGTGCGCGCGAGCTCTTGAAAAGGTCGTATCCAAAATTGGCTAGTGGTGCGTTAACCGTAATGGACACCTGCTGAAAAGCCTGGATCGTGTTATCCGTGTTGTCCATCACCCACACATAAAAAGTGTAAATGCCTGCCGTATTCGGGATCCAGTTAAAAACTCCCGTTGCAGGGTCGAGATAAGCTCCATAGGGAGCACCGGACAACGCGTAGCTAAAGCTAGTCTTCGTTAGGCGTCGATCAAAGACGGTGACCGAAAATGTTACATTGGATCCTACGTCAATCGGTTGAACATTCAACTGGCCGATCGTTATTTCCGAAGTCACCTCGGCTCTTTTTCTTACCGAGTCAACTTGCGAAATCGCTTGACCCAGCGCCGATTTCCTTTTGGGCCTTTCAGTTGAAGTATTGCCGGTGATTCCCGACGTCGTCGTCTGCGGACGTTGGGGCGGAGGCTGCTGGGAAAATGCGCCCGTCACACAAGCAAACGGCAGAAAAGCACTAATGAAAGCCCTACGGCAAAAACTAAGTTTAGAACCCAAGATATAACGCTCCACAATCCATGTAAAGTTGAAAGTCAGCTTCCAGATTACCTACGCGGGCTTTTGGAGCCCAGAATTTAAGCTCCTTCAAGCGCACAACAACAAATAGAGACGTTCCTAGTAGTATTGCTGGCGCAAACTCTCCGCGAGTTTTGAAATTTTACCTTCGGTTCAAGCTAAATAAAGTGTGTTCGCAACGCGCGTCCAATGTAAATCGGCGTCTTTATATACAGAATGGAGACTTTGCTAGTTAAAAAGTGGACCTAGCGGGCCGTATAGTTCTAAGACAGTAAAATGCAGGAAAGCTGCAAGGTCAAAAAGGGGAGGGAGTAACTTCCGGCCCTCATGGGACGTCTTTCGCCATTGATGCATGGCATGACAGGAGGTTTAATGCGATCGATTAATTTAGTTGGGCAAGTGCTAGTGGGCGCTATTGCTCTCTTTGGGTGTTCGACAAAGAGCGTGGCGCAAGTAGAGGTAGCGCTTTCACTTAATGGCAGCGCTTTACTGCCGATTGTGATTTCTCCCAACGCCTCGGCCGAAACGAAAACCGATGCGAACACTCTAGCCAAGTATTTGGACTCGATAACTGGGGGACAATTTCAAGTAACAACTGGCGATGGCTCGAGTGGGATCGCCTTGGGGACTTTTTCCGACTTCAACTTGCCCGATGTTAAGAATCCGTGGAACACGAGCGACCCTTTCCAAGGTGACAACTATATTCTTCGAACCCATCCGGGAGGCGTTTACCTTATCGGAGAAACTCCTATTGCCGCTCAGCACGCCATGTGGGATCTGTTGCGAAGAGAGGGGTACCGCCAGTATTTCCCTGGTCCCGATTGGGAAATCGTTCCTAACAAGCCCTCTTTTGCGCTCACCTCCGACACTTCTGTGCAGCCTTCTTACGCGGTGCGGCAGCTCTTTATTCAGTACGGCACCTGGCCGGAGGACGTGCCGCCACTTCAAGATTGGGCCGCAAAGAACCGGGAGTCCGGTTCGTTTAAGCTGACTACCGGCGAAATGTACGTAGCTCTTGTCGCGAGAAACAAGGCCGCGTTCGCTGCCCACCCCGAATACCTTGCAGTCGAAAAGGGCCGGCCTACAAACAAGGTGGTTGCATCCAATCCGGGGCTAGTTCAACTAGTCATTGACGATGCGATGAGACAAATCGCGGCGAATCCAAAGATTGACACCATTTCCGTAGAGCCTAGTGATGGCGCAGGTTGGGGCGATGACCCGGCCATTCCAAACCCAAGCGATAGGGTCGTGACAATTGCGAACGCAGTTGCCGATGCACTTCACGCGAAGTACGGCAACCGATACTACGTGACTTTCCTAGCCTATATGACCCATTCCAAGCCCCCAACCATAAAAGTCCACCCGGGAATTATCGTAAGCGTTACCGATGGCTATAACGAGAGTGGATTAAGCCTTCAGGATCTTATTGCTGCATGGAAAAACATGGGAGCAATCGTTGGCCTCTATCAGTATGAGAGCATCTTCCAATGGGACTCGGATATGCCCGCTTGCTCTAGAGCATCGAGCATCCCATACAGCATAAACCTTCTGACCAACTCATATAACAGTGGTGTTCGGTTAACTTATGCGGAAGCACAGATGGATTGGGCTCGATCTGGACTCGGCTACTACATGCAGTCGCTCTTCCTATGGGATATCAACGTGACCAAATATGCAGATCAAAACCAGACCGAGTTTATGAACAACTGCTTTAAGAGCGCGGCCGGACCGATGGCTAAGTTCTACGGCGAGATCATGAGCAGCTTTACGGACACTGCTCTGCCGAAAGCCAATGTCACGCTTTCGCAAATTCAGGCGATGTATCACGACCTGGATGACGCTGAAGCGCAGGCGGGAGGCGATCCGAAAGTTATTAAGAGGATCGACGACTTAACTGCATATTGCCGCTACCTGGAGCTTTACTACAACCTGAAAATGGCAAAGGCTCATCAGCGGACGGCGCCTTTGGAAGCTCTAATGAACTTTTGCTGGAGAACGAGAACTCTGAATATGGTTCATACTGCGGCCGTATATCAATCGGTTCAAAACTTGAAGGGGGACGCAACCATTCCCGCAGGAGTTTCTTGGAGTGCGCCCGCAAGCCAGGACCCTTGGAAGCAAGGCCCCCAGATTACGCCCCAGGAGCTTGCCGGTTACCGGCACCGTTAGTTGATTCAAAAGGGTGGGCGTTTTCGCCCGCCCTCTTTTATTTGGAACTTTTGTTTGCCAGTTCTTGATAGAGCGATTCGTATTTCTGGATCATGCTTTCAAGCGAAAAGTTGCTTCCTATGCGCTCTCTGGCCTTAACTCCCCTGTTGGCCAATTCTTCCGGCGATAGCGCCAGCATTTTATCGATGGCGCCCGCTAGGGCTTTTGAGTCACGAGGTGGAACGCAGATTCCGGTGTCACCCATGATCCTCGCCGAGTCTCCAACGTCGGTCGCCACGCAAGGGACTTCGCAGCACATACTCTCACCAATCACGGTGGGGAAGGCTTCGATATTGCATGAGGAGAGAACCAGAAGGTCGAACCCAGCCATGAGCTTGGGAATATCGCTTCTCAGACCCAAAAGGGAAACTCGAGCTTCAATTCCCGCTTCTTCGATCCATTCGGCTAGCTCCGCGTTATCTTTCGACAAACCATTCCCGACCATGACTAGGTGGACATTCTTTTCCTGAAGCTGGCCGAAGGCCCCAACAAGGTTGCGGTAGTCCTTTTGGGGATGGAATCGGCCGACACTTCCAATAATACGGATGTTGGCATCTAAACCCAACTCTTTGTGGAGGCTTGCTTTTGCCATTGAGTCCGGCTTAAAAACACTCAAATCAAACCCGTTCGGGATATCCAGGCATTTCTCTCGTGGATAGCCGTATTGAATGTGCTGCTCCATCCCGGCGAGACTTACAGAAACGATCTTCGCCGGAACTTTGGGGGCGATGGCTTTGCAGCCACGTATGATGAGGCGCGTTGAACGCTTCATCTCCTTCAACGATGCGATGGTGCTATGCAGACCCCAAACAATATTATCAACTCCAGCCCTTTTGGAGGCGAGCCCTCCCAGGAAATCCGCGTGGTACATCCAGGTTTGTACAACATCAGGCTTGAAATCTGTAACAATTTGTTTGCATTTTCGCAAGCCGCTTGGAATATCTGAGAGCCCCGCTTTCATGCCCAAAGACTTAACTGGCACTCCCAACTGTTTGATCTTTTCTTCGTAGATACCCCCTTCGCTTAGTGAGAGAACCATGGATGAGTTGTTGTGTCCGTTGGTTTTTTCAAGGATTCTGTAGAGAATCGTTTCCGCCCCGCCCATCTGTAGCCCGGTGATGATGTGCAGGATTCTAGGCATTCGGCCCCTTGGAGCGCGCGAGTTTATGATTCAAAATGGATGAAATCGGGAGAGGGTTTTGGCGGGCGGAATACTGCAATATTTCCATTAAATCGCTCAGTTTTGGCCTTCCGGATCGAGGGGATTATACCTTTGGAGGTTCTGCATGCCTGGCTTTAACCGAAAAGGTCTTTAAGGTATCTTTTGGTCTCCCGACTTCAAATGAGAATCCTTATCGTCTCCTTTTTCTTTCCGCCCTACAATGCAATCGGCTCCGTAAGGGTTGGGAAGACGGCCAAATATTTGATCGCCCAGGGCCACGAAATTCGAGTTGTTGGCGCGAAAGATTGTCCCTTTCCAAGCACTCTGGAGCTTGAAATCCCCGAGTCCGACGTGAAATACGTGCAATGGGTGAATGTGGGGCTTGAGGTTGACTTTACCAAGAAGAGCGCGGCGTCAGCCGCCTTCAACATGAAGCCAGGCATGGTGCGCAGCTTTCTGCGTGTAATGGCTAGGTTCTACCGAAACATTGCTAACATCCCTGACGGCCAGATAGGTTGGATACCGGGGGCTGTTAAAGCCGGGTCAGCAACCGTCGAAGAGTGGCGTCCCGATTTAATTTTTGCGAGCGCGATGCCGATTAGTTCTTTGCTGGTGGGCGAAAAGCTCTCGGCTAAGTTTAATATTCCCTGGGTTGCCGAATTGCGCGATCTCTGGACCGATAACCACTACAACAGCTACCCTTGGTGGCGAATGCCCATCGAGAAACGGATGGAAAAGAGAGTTTTGAACTCATGCTCCGGAATGGTGACGGTTTCAAAGCCGCTGGCGGACACGCTAGCCAAGAAATATCCAGCCCCGGTTCAGGTCATATTGAACGGCTACGACGAGGACGACATCGCCGAGGGCGTTGTACCGACCAAAGGGCTTCCGCTACGGATCACCTATACAGGGAATCTATATCAATTCCGACGCGATCCAAGCCCCCTATTTGAGGCCATTTCCAAGGATAAATCGCTCGCCGATAACCTGATGCTCGATTTTTACGGGACCGACTTTGCCGTCTTGCGCCAGTTAATAGAGAAGTTCCAGATAGATAAATGCGTTCAACCGCACTCCGCCGTTTCCCATAAAGAATCGCTAGAGATCCAGCAAACGGCGGATGTGCTTCTGCTCTTGCTTTACAATCATCCCCTTGAGAAGGGCGTTTTGACAGGGAAGCTGTTTGAATACATCGGCTCCGGCCGCCCGGTTCTCTGCATTGGCGGGGCCAACAGCGAGGCCGCGCGCCTCATCCAAGAACGAGGGCTTGGTGTGGCTACCGATGACCCCGCAGAGATCGCTCAGCAGCTTAAAAAGTGGATCGCCATGAAACAGGATCAAGGAGCCGTTCCCGCAAATCCACCGGAAGGCAAGCAAGGGTTAAGCCGAAAAGAGCAGGTCTCGGAATTGTCTAAGTTCCTTGTCGGAATCCTCTCGAAAACTAGCTAGCGTAAGTCGCCAGATCGGACCACTTGCAACTTGCCTCTCATCCTGAGGAAGACCCTCTCGAAATAGGTAAACGAGAGCGACGCGACCCCAATCGTTACAAAGAACGCGACTACTTTTTCCAACGAGGATTCGCCGTGGAAAAACTTTGGCATTACAGTAAGCACCAGCGTGTGGTAGCAATAGAGTCCGTAACTGATCCGGCCAAGGTAGTTGAAAGGCACTTTCGCAAGGAAAGTAGTTTGGCTTCCTTGGGCAATAAGCAAAACGATGAGTGCGCAGAGGAAAGCGACCAGAGAGAATCCAATAGCCGCGGCATAAGAGAGGTGCTCGACTGTGATATAAGGCCGAAGATCCGTCGTTGGATAAAATCCTACGACAGCAAAAATTCCAGCCAAAGAAGCGATAATCAAAGCTGTTCGGCCAGCCATTTTTAACTTCATCGTTTTGCCGTGCAGGGCAAATAAGATTCCGAATCCAAAACAGTCGAGGTTAGTGGGCGAGCTGTACCAGAGGTCAGGTCCCAAACCTTTATTGGCAGCCCAAAGCCGGTAGCCTAAGCCAATCGCAATCATCGCGATCCCCGCGATGGTTAACCCCGAGGATTTCAGCCATTTCGCGAACCATGGCCAAGTGAGATAGAACTGTTCTTCAACGCAAACGCTCCAAAGAATAGCAACCGACATCGGATAGACAGCCCCGCCTGCCATGGCGAAATTCCCGTTAAAGGTTGCCAACCGAAGCATGGGGATCGTCCCAACTGCGTGTATACCGGCTAGCCGGTTCCCAAAATAGGCAAGGATCAAAATGAGATAAAACAGAGGCCAGATCCTGAGAATTCGACGCTGGTAAAAGGCAAGAACGTTAACATCGTTCGTCATTGCCTTTTCCTTCATGAGAAGTGTGGTGATTAGGTAGGCGCTGAGGGCAAAGAAGAGGGGAACGCCGTAAGCGCCCGCCATGACAAACGTGTCGTAAGCGCGAGAAAGGGGCCCCGTTATTTCCATGCGCGGGAGCGCATGGCGCATGAAGACCATCAAGAATGCAAAGAACCTCAGACCGTCTAGAGCTGGGAGGTAAAAGGAGGTCTTTGGGCCCGGCTTTTCCACAACCGCCGTTTTTACTTCGCTGGAATCAACAGTTTGCATAGTTTTTACGGCTAAACCTATACTAATCCTTTGTCCTGCTCGGTTGCAGTTTCGTTTCGCTAACGAGGATTAGGTTCTCTTGCTCTCATCGGATTATAACCCAAGTTCAAAGATTAGGTCAAAACTAATGATCGTAGATTGGGCTTCGACCCAGTTGACGGTAAAATGTGAATGCTTTATTCGGCATGAACCGCGTCCCCAAGGATGGTGTGGTTCATAGATTGACAAGATGAGCGACAGCAGCACAATCGACGCAGGTCCGTCCGAAGAAAGCCCCAAACCCCCTTCTTCCCTTGGATTGGGAAAAATTGGCGCCAACATCGGCTACATGTTGGTTTCTCAGATTCTAACGACAGCCCTCTCGATGGGGCTCTCAATCCTGCTTGCGCGTGGCCTTGGCGAAACCGGCAACGGAATTCAAATCTTAGCGGTCCTAGTCCCACAGCTTATCGCGACCCTGTTTAACCTCGGAATCTCGCCCGCCAACTCCTATTATCTGGGTTCGAAGCAAGTCACCCCTAAAGCTGCCCTAAAGGTGACCTTTTTGTTGTCTTTGGCGTTAAGTGCCCTGAGCATCATAATAGCCATCCCCGTCATCCAGTTCTATGGATGGAAGATTTTTCCTGGGGTAGATAAGCACTTTCTATGGTGGATGCTTGCCATCGCCCCAATCGGTCTTCTGCAGCTATCGCTTTCCAGCATCTTTTTAGGTTTGCAAATTTTCAAGCCTTTCAATATCACGACCGTCCTTGTACCCGCCGTCACGTTTGTGACAACGTTTATCCTGGTCGTCGCGTTTCACATGGGGGTGGCTGGCTCGCTCACCGCTTACGGCATTGGGCAAGTCACCAGTTTGGCCGTTACTGTGCTCTTCTTAAGGCCGGTCATCTTTTCAAATGAGCCTCCTGCGCCCATCCGCGACTACGCCGTGAAGTGCATCACGTATGGCTACAAGGCACATCTTTCCAACATCTTGGGCTACCTGAACTACCGCATCGACACGCTGCTCGTAGGGTTTTTCCTGGGACCGGCCGCCGTCGGCGTTTACGGACCATCGGTCCTAATAGCCGAAAAGCTTTGGATTATTGCAACGGCCGCCAGCGGTGTGGTGCTACCCAGGCTCTCCGAACTTAACGCCGATCCGGAAGCCCAACAGCGGTTAACGCCTCTTATCGGACGTTGGGTTTTGGTATCAACTCTGGCAGCTTCTATTGTTTTTGCTGCCGTCGGATATCCACTTATTCGGCTTTTTTATGGCGTCAAATTCCTAGGTATTTATCCTTTGCTGCTGTGGTTGCTGCCGGGAGTGATTCTTCTTTCAGTCTCTAAGGTGCTGGCGAACGATATCGCGGCGAGAGGGAAGATCATCGTAAATCTTTACCTCGGCATCGTTTTGCTGGTCATCAACGTTGTCGCCAATCTGCTCTTGATCCCGCCGTATGGGGCCGCCGGCGCGGCCGGCGCCTCGAGCATAGGATATCTGGCGGATACGTCGATTCGCCTTTACATTTACACGAAAATGAGCGGCAACCCCTGGTACGCCCCGCTTATTCCTCAAAAGCATGATTGGGTGTTGCTGCATAAAGGAACAAAGATGATGCGAGGAAGGCTTCGCAGAGGGCGTAAGCCGGTGGAAATAGTGCCAGAGATCCCCATCGGCTAACGCAATGGAAAAGTCGAGTTCTCCGCACATATTAATGCTGCCTTCTTGGTATCCAAGCCCCTACAACCCGTTGCGAGGATCATTTTTCCGGCTTCAGGCGCAGGCTCTTCATAAGGCTGGTTGTAACATCGGGGTGATCTATCCTGAAGTCGCAACACTGCGTAATCTCAGGCCTTCCCGAATGCGCGAATATCGATTTCAATACGAGTTTAAGCTCGATGAAGGCGTGCCCACCCTCAAATACTTCGGCTGGTACCTTTACGCTGGCCTGCCATTGCATGAAAAGTATTGGGAAGGGACCGCCGTCAAGCTTTATCGGCGATACGTAAAAGAGCGCGGCAAACCCGATCTTGTCTTTGCTCAAGGAACGCTTTGGGGCGGTATCGCAGCGCGGTCGATTAACAAAGCCACAGGCTGCCCTTATGTGATCATGGAGCACAGTTCGGCGTTTTTAAAAGGCAATGTGTCGGAAAAGAGCCATGGCTTGGCAGTAGCCGCTCTTACGGATGCAAAAGAGGTTATGTGCGTGAGTAACGCCCTTGCCGAGGCCGTTATTAAAGGCGGTTATATAGAAGATAGACGGCCTGAAGTTGTACCGAACATGGTCGATACGGATTTTTTCATTCGGCCGCCTCAATCCCGAAAATATGAGCCCTTTGTTTTTGTTGCAGTGGGCGCATTGATCGAAAGCAAAGGCGTTGATATCCTCTTAAGGGCATACGCCCACACGTTTAAGGGGCAAGATGATGTCCGGCTCGTCGTCGTAGGTGACGGCCCGCAAAGAGGCGCGCTAGAAGCCTTAAGTCAGGAACTGGGTATTGCAGCCCAAGTGGAGTGGCACGGGAATCTTGACAGAGAGGGCCTGTTAAAAGCCCTATGGCAAGCAAGCGCCTTTGTGCACCCAAGCTTTGTGGAAACGTTTGGCATCGTGCTTATCGAGGCGATGGCGACGGGACTGCCGCTGGTGGTTACGGATTGTGGCGGGCCCGCAGGGATCATTGGCGAATCAACGGGCATCATGGTCACGCCAAAAGACGTTGACGCCCTAGCTGCCGCCATGAAAACCATGCGCGATAAAGCGAGCAAATACGATCCCGCAACCATCCGAGAAGAAGTCGTTCATCGCTATAGCGAAGAAGTTGTAACCAATCAAATCATGCAGATCTTTGCTTCGGCACTCGCCTAAGTTTTTTCAAAGAAGTAAAAGTCGGAAATCGACGTGTTTACCGGATCTGCCGGATCATAAGGATACGGATTATCGATCTTCTTTAGAAGCTTCCAGGATTTCGCGTTTGCCGCGACCCAATCTGTAAAGCAGTGTTCATGCTGGTGGTTATCGGGCGCAACGTCCCGGTTTGAGGCATAGATCGCGACATAACGCTTGCCAGTCGCAAACAGATCTTGCATGTATTTCAGATAAATCTCTTCTTCTACCAAGTGGTAGATAACGTCCAATGACATGGCCAGATCGGACTGGAAAACGCCCGCATTATCCACAAAAGCTAGCGAGTCATAAACGTAAAAACTCTTTGTCTTGTCTCCCTCAAACTCGCGAGAGCACTTTTGAAGAATGGTGCGAGAGACGTCAAGCCCAATGTAAGCAGGATATTTGCCAAGCTTGAGCTGGTTACCGTCGCCGCAGCCGAACTCGATGACCCTTTCGATGTTGTTATCTTTTACAAAGTCGTTTAGAATCTCAGCCTTGTATGTGGCGAGCCGGCCATAGGATCCCGCGCCAGAATTGCCTCCAACTGCGTATCGCTGCTCCCAATAAGCTTCGGAACCTTCAAACTTGGAATTTCTATATTTGGTTTTCAGGGATTTGACTAGCGGAACTTTGGAGACTGAACTCTTCAACCTTTTCATATTGCTCGACAATTCTAGCCTATTCCGGCACTTCTTACACCTATGGCCTCGCAACTTGTTGGACTATTGACTTAGGCCGCCGATAAAGTCTCACAAATCACTGAAGGTGTAAAATACGCTCCAGATGGCTAAGACGCTCATAACTGGCGGGGGAGGCTTCATTGGAAGCCATCTCGCGGAAGCTGTGCTCGCCCTCGGGCACGAAGTCATCATTTATGACAGTTGGTCCAGCGGCCGAAAGGAGAACATCGCCCATTTTAGGGACGATGTTGAGGTCGTTGAAGCTGACATTCGCGACTTACACACCCTAAAGGCTTGCGCCAAAGGTGTCACAAACTTCTTCCATGAAGCGGCCCTGGTCAGCGTCCCGTGGAGCATTGACGATCCCGTGTTGAATAACGACATCAACGTGGTAGGCACCCTTAATGCCCTCATTGCTTCTCGCGATGCTGGCGCCGAACGATTTGTATTCGCTAGCAGCGCTGCTGTTTACGGCGATACTCCTGAGCTCCCCAAAAAAGAAGGCATGATGTTGCGGCCGGAGAGCCCCTACGCGCTCGCAAAGATGGTTGGGGAGGAACACGCGCGGCTGTTTTATGAACTGTATGGGCTTAAAACCGTTGCCCTCCGCTACTTCAATGTTTTTGGTCCGCGACAGGATCCCGCTGGTGCGTATGCTTCGGTGATTCCAATCTTCGTCACCGCGATGATTTCGGGCAAGCCGATTAAGATCAACGGAGATGGGCTCCAGTCAAGGGATTTTGTCTATATCAAGAATGTCGTTCAGGCTAACTTAAAATGCTTAACTGCTCCTGATAGCGTGCTCGGTCGAGCGTTCAACGTGGGTACAGGGAAGCAAGTTACCCTCCTCGACATGGTTGCAGAACTAAGTCGAGCCACCGGTATAAACGCTCAAGTCTCCTTTGGCCCTCCCCGCCAAGGTGACATTGAGCATTCCTATCCATCCATCGAGGCTGCTCAAACTGAGTTAGGCTACAAGCCAACGGTTGGTTTTGCCGAAGGCATAGACGTCACCGTGAAATCGTTTATGAGCGATATGGACCTGAACCAGCATCTCAGCCTGTCTTAGCGTTTGAAAAGCGGCCATTTATCATCCGCCAAATTCCTTTCGGATTAGCATCCTGGAGCTCGGCCGGCAGAAACTCATCTGGCACGTTTTGATAAGCAATGGGCCTTACAAATCTTAGTATCGCGGCGGTTCCTACGCTTGTGAAACGCGAATCGGTGGTGGCCGGATAAGGGCCTCCATGCTGCATGGCTGAGCAAACTTCAACACCAGTTGGAAAGCCATTAGCCAGAACTCGCCCGGCTAACCGAGTTAGAATCGGGAGTATTTGCTGCGCGGCCACAGCATCGCTTTCTTCAAAAAATAGCGATGCAGTTAGTTGGCCCTTTAGCGACTTCGCAACTTCTTCTAACTGATCAAAACCGTCGCAAACGACGGCGATGGCTGCAGGCCCAAATACTTCCTCTTGCAGGGACCGGTTTTCAATGAAATGTCGGGCCGAAGTCGTGAAAAGCGCGGCCTGCGCTCGCCCGTTGGGCTGCTCCGTTTTAGTTAAGTCGGTCACCAAGCCGTGGGCGCTGAGGCGGTCTGCCCCGGCGTGGAAGTTTCGTAAAATGCCTTCGTTCAGCATACAGCCTGGTACCGATTCGGCCAAATGAGAAGAAACGGCACGTAGAAAGGCATCCGTGGCCTCGCTCTTAACGCAAACCAAAACTCCCGGATTCGTACAGAATTGGCCAACGCCAAGGGTGAGAGATGTGGCATATCCTTTTGCAATCTGCTCTGCCTTCTGCTGCAGAGCGCCTGGCAAAACGAAGAGGGGGTTCACACTTCCCATCTCTGCAAAGACCGGTATCGGCTTCGGGCGGGCATTTGCTAAATCGAACAGGGCCCTCCCTGCCGCATGGGAACCGGTAAAACCAACCGCCTCTAAACCGGGCTGAACTACCAGCTCTTGGCCGACCTCTTTTCCCCCATGCAGCATGCTAAAGACCCCTTTTGGCATGTTTGTGCTCTCTGCGGCAGCAATGATTGCCCTCGCAACCAATTCCGACGTTCCTGGATGTGAAGGGTGCGCTTTAACTACCACCGGACACCCCGCAGCAAGAGCGCTAGCTGTATCCCCTCCAGCCACCGAAAACGCTAGAGGGAAGTTGGATGCCCCGAACACTGCAACTGGCCCAATAGGAACAAGCATGCGCCTGATATCCGGCTTCGGGCCGGAGGCACGATTCGGATCGGCGGTGTCGATCCGGGCATCGACCCAGGATCCTTCTCTAATCAGTTCGGCAAGCAATCTTAGCTGGCCGCAAGTGCGGGCTCTTTCGCCGGTAACTCGAGCTGTCGGGAGGGCGGTCTCTTCGCAAGCTCGCTCAACGAGCCTCTCTCCTAGCCCCTCGATGTTTAGGGCAATCTGTTCCAAAAAGCCTGCTCTTTGGCTAGAATCGCATGCGGCATATTCCGGAAAAGCTTGGCTGGCCACCACCACTGCTCTTTCTATCTCTTCAGATGTAGCAATAGAAAACGCGGTTTCCAGGGTTGAGCCATCCTCGGCGCGGATGGCATGGAAGCTTTCCTCGCCAAGGGAGGAACGCGCGCCGCCGATGAAGTTGGAGCCGGTCAATGGGGTGTTAATCATAACGGTCGGGTGAAAGCAGCGCAAGATCGAAAGAAGGCTTATCGCCTGCGATAATCTCGGACACTAACTTACCCGTGATTGGGCCTAGACTCATGCCCATCATGGCGTGACCGGCGGCGATTACGAGATTAGATAGTTCCTCGGATCTTCCAAGATAGGGAAGTCCGTCGGGTGTACATGGTCGCAGCCCACTCCAAACTTGCAAGTCATCTTTTGGCTTAATGTCAGGATAAAAACTAGTGATGTTGCGTTTCATCGCTGCAAGGCGTTTCGGGGAGATCGAGTGATCATTCGGGCCAAGTTCCAGGGTTCCGACAAAGCGGAGCCCGTCCAACATTGGCGTCACCGCGATTCGGGATTCAACCGATATAGCCGGGTGTTTGGGTTTAGGGGCATCGGCCAATGTGAAGCCATAGCCTTTGCCCGCCAGAAGCGGCATTTTTAGGTTGAGCATACGGGCAAGGTGGCCCGACCATACGCCCGCGCAAAGAACCACCTCATCCGCCTCCAACTTTTCTTGCCCAAGCACGACTGATTTTATGGCTTCGTTTTCCACCAAAAACCCGCTAACTTCTGCGCCGGTTCGGATCTGGCCACCTTTGGTTTCCACTTGCTTCAATAGGGCCTGCATGAATGCGGGAGGCGTCAGGTGGGCATCGTCATGAAAGAAAACCCCGCCCATGGCATTGATTTCCATTTCTGATTCAAGTTGCCTTATGCCTTGCTTATCCAGTATCTCAACTTTCAACCCGAGCTTTTCGGCGTCCTCGGCCAAGTGTTGTTCACCTACCAAGCCAGCTTCGGTGGAACAAAGCATAAGAAGGCCGCGCTGTTCAAAACCAACGCGCGCATCGAATTTGGTGATTAGATCTTGGTAAAGCCCTCGGCTTGCCAGGTTCAAATCCATTAGCAACGGGGAAGCCTGGGCAACGCGCGCAGGAGTTGCAGCCCGTACAAACTTATAGAGAAAGCTCAGCGTTTCCAGCGAAAACACACCGCGGATTCCGAAGGGGCTGCTCGAATCGAGAAGCATTTTCAATCCCGCGCGAACCGCATCGGGCGAGGCAAGGGGAACGAAATGACTAGGCACCACGATTCCGCCGTTGCCATAAGAACAGCCTTCTCCAAGGACCTGGTCACGCTCCAAGACGATGACCTCAAAGCCGCGGTCCAACAAGGCATCAGCCACACAAAGCCCAACAATCCCCGCGCCGATCACTACACATCTGGAAGTCTGAGGTCTCAATCCACTCCCTTGTTGAATCGCCCGTTCACCGCGAATCAGCATACACCTGGTAGTGAAGTCAGAGCCTAAGCGAAACAACCTTCATGGTAACATCGTTATAGGCTATATGAGCGCAGCAAGAGGAAGCAGAATCTGCAAGGTTCCCTTTGCGACAGTCTTAGCGATTCTAATGACTGGATTATTTGCGCTGTATTCCGTTTTTCCCGCTGCGGCAGTTACGCCGAGCGGAGTTCAGTGTCCCACAGCGCCCGTTCAGCAAGTAAACGTGGCAAGCATAAACTGTTGCGGAAAGCTCGTGTGTACAAAAAGAGCGCCGAGGCCCGGCGACAAAGGCTTTGTCCAATGCCGATGCGCGGAAAAGGGCGCTTCGCAACAAAAGGCTACTTCGCAAACAAAGGTGCAGGTCCTCTTTGGAAATGAGGTGGTAGTCGAGCAACTATCAGCTATCCCCGACTTCCGGCGTTCGTATACCTTCGAGCAAACCTATTGCTCGATTGATTCCTCTCCTTCCATTTTGCCTCCTAATCAGGCCTGGGATCGCGCAGCCTAACTGCGTATTAGTTCCCACTTTGAAGCCCTAACTCGGGCTTCACGAACTGTTTGGAGATCCTATAATGAAGCGCAAAGCTTTCACCCTTATTGAATTACTTGTAGTCATTGCAATCATCGCCATTTTGGCCGCGATTCTATTTCCCGTCTTTGCTCAAGCAAAAGCGGCGGCAAAGAAGATAGCCTGCCTTTCCAACGATAACCAGATTGGCATCGCCCTGATGCTGTATCTGAACGACAATGACGATACTTATCCTCAAGAGCATCCTTCGACCAGCAACTCTGCGACTGATGATTCCGACGCCCAACTTGAGACCGTCGACTACGGGTCGCCCTTGCTGGACATACTGCCCTATGTGGCTTCAAAAGGCGTCGACAAAACTCAAATCTACTACTGCCCGATGGATCCAGATCCTCACGGCTTAACCCTGTTGGATTCAAGCGGCAACTGTCTGGCAAATGGGGCACCTCCTCCTTCTCCCGGCTACCTAAGCAGCGTTCTGCTAAACGCTTACTACTTGTTTGGGATGAACCAAAGCCAGGTCACGGAGCCCAGCCAATCGGTTTATATCAACGAGCGCAATGACGCCGATTGCGATGTTCACTATCATCCCTGGCTCGGTGAGGTTGGAGACGCAAGCGGCAATCCTTACACCACCGCCATTCCGACCGCAACGGACCTAGGTGTCCCAGTCTTTGCCATCGCGTCTACACGCCACGGAAATGGCTCTAACGGAACCTATTGCGACGGGCATTCGAAATGGGAGCCTTTTGGCGCTATGCGTAAGCCGTTCGCTGGGCATGAGCTCTATGGACAGTTTCAGGCTTTCTAGGCTTATTTCTGTTCTTTAACGATATCGCCGACCTGGAAATCTGACCCATCGATAGGAGTTGCGACCGCAAACTTCTTCTCAACGGACTTGATCTTGATAGAACCGACCTTGCTCGATTTCTTTCCCAAGATCTCGCCTGTGTCGGGGTCTTTAATCACCTTGGTCACGCGATAGATATCGAAGCCATCCCCTTCCTGAACTCCAAGGTCCGAGCCAGCGTTGATCGTAACCTCCTTGGCGGTGCCGTCCCAATCGGCAACGCTCGCAGACCAAGGCTGTTTGGCGAGGTCGGCAACGATCTTGTCTACCGCTTCGTCGATCGCCTTTGTGGTTGCCTTTCCGAGGGGCGAAGCGTCGAAGTGGTTCATGTCGGCGAACACGCCGCCGATGTTTGCCGAGATCGACCAGTTGTGCTGTTCAACCGACTTATCAGCGTCCTCGGTAGCAAGCAATTCGCTCGTGTCGACGTCAAAAATGCGAACGTTCATTCCAACGCGGGCGGTGGTCACACTGCCGCCTCCGCCGATTCCTCCGAATGGAGTCGGAACAGAGATTCCGCCGCCGGTGCCGCTGCTATTCAGGCTAAAATCGGTCACTTTTCCCTGCACCATGGCCTGGGCCGGAACGGTTTTGCCCTTCTGATTTTGGCCCGTATTGTCCTGCTTGATATCCTTCTCTTTTAGCATCGCGTCCATCGCGTCGCGCTCAAGAATGATGAACTTTCCGGTATCAAACAGCTTCTTGGTAAGCTTTTCATAGATTCCGTTCTGGAAATCAGCCGGTACACCCTGGTTCGCCACAGAATCGTGTCCGGACCAGTCGAGAGGGACCACCGCAATTCTCATCTTCAGCGTCTTATCCGTTGCAAAAACGGCGGAGCAGAGAACCAAAATCGAAGCAGTTGTAAAGAGGAAGCGGGTGGCTTTCATATCGCCATTATATCGCGAATGGCCCTTTAGTTCTTTGGGCCAACCTATTATTTCTTCGGCAAGTCGAGCCCTGATGGCGCGTCCATAACTGTAATGATTTCTCGTACCCTAAGCGTCCTCGGGCTCTTGGCAATTATGGTGCTTTCGATGGCACAAGACATTTCGCCAGGAGTTCGATACAAGAAAGCAACCCCCCAGGTCAACGCGGCATTTGTGAAGCTTCTAAGCAGCTTGCATGACAAAAAGTTTAGTGACAAAGAGCGAGACGCGCTGTTTGGCAAAGCCGTTATGTGCGGGCCGAATCTTTATGGGGTCTTAAAGAGACAGTTGCCGGATGCTGCTCGATCAGGCAAGCTTCTTAAGATCACCGTACCTGTTAAGGGGGGTGCGCCGCAAGAGCTTGAGGGTCGCCTCTATAACACGAAGGATGACATTGATGATTTTGCGCTTACGGTCCAATCGATGTGCACCATCGCACCCATAAAGGTGCGCAAGCCAACAAAGGATGAACTTGACTACTATTGGGCAATGATTCCCTACGATATTGAGGAGCCCATTTTCGTGGTGGAAAATTCGCACATGTCGCTCTTGGTAAATGGGGACGAAGCGGGCCTGATTCTTTATGTTGAACTTATTCCTCGACAACATAAGGATTAACGGCATCCTCAGAATCATAGAACAATGAAGATTTCAAGCTGGGCCAATGCAGCTTTAGGGTTCCTTTGGCTAGTTTTCTGGATCTATTGGCTAGTCTCAGCCGCCTTCGCGAAGAAGACAGTACGGCCCACTGGGCAGACTTGGTTTATCTCAAGGATCGTTTTAATTGCTTTGGTGGTGATAGTGTGCAACCTGCCTGTTGCAAGAACGTTTTTCAGAGAAAGACTCCTTCCTAGCGACGAACTGTTTGACTGGTCGGCAGTGCTGATTTGTGCGCTTGGCTTTGCCTTCGCAATCTGGGCAAGAGTCCATTTAGGAAGAAACTGGGGAATGCCAATGACCATGCGCGAGGAACCAGAACTCGTCACGAGCGGTCCCTATCGGTTTGTCCGCCATCCCATCTACAGCGGGATATTGCTTGCCCTCCTAGGAACCTCTTTGGTTGGCCTAAGAGTGTGGCTTCTTGTCTTTTTCTTTTTTGTCGCATACTTTGTTTTCAGCGCAGTCACCGAAGAGAAGCTCATGGCTGAAACATTCCCGGAACAATATCAAGAATACAAAAAGCGTTCGAAGATGATCGTTCCTTTTCTTTTTTAGAATGCTGCGGAATCGTGGCCTCAACCAAGCGGAAACGGTTATTGGTACGCTAGATGCATGGGCCCGCATATCCATCTCTACGTTGAGCCGCACGACGCTTACAAGCAACAGCTTCAGGCCAAACTTGACGGCGTTGCGATAAGTTACGGAGAGACGCCACCCGCCGAGACTACGATCCTCGTTATGGGCTATCCAACAGAGAAGCAGTTATCTGCTTGCCCAAACCTTAAAAGCGTTGTAATCCCCTTTACTGGCATCTCCCAGGAAACTCTGAAAGTGTTGCAGCCATATCCCGATCTGCTTCTCTATAACATGCATTTTCAAGCAGAGATCGTGGCTGAAGGTGCGATGATCCTCCTGCTGGCGCTGTCAAGAAACGTCTGTCGCAACGACGGCGAGATGAGAAAAGGCCGTTGGCCCGCACGGCACGAAGAGATGCCGCCCCCAACCTTGCACGGCAAAACAGCGGTGGTGTTAGGATTTGGCGCCATCGGCCGGGAGATCGGAAGGCTTTGCTCACTTTTCGATATGAAAGTGATCGGATTAACGAGGAGCGGGCAATCCGAGGGGTGTTTGCCAATTTCTTCACTTCGCGATGTGCTGCCACAAGCCGATGTGCTCTTCATTGCCGCGCCTTCAACCTCCGAGACCCGCAATTTGATCGGCGAAGCAGAACTAGCTTTGCTTAAACCGCAGGCGATGATCGTCAATATAGCCAGAGCCGATATTTTTGAAGAAGAAGCGCTTTATGAGGCTCTCAAGAAGAGAGCTATCCACGGCGCGGCGCTAGACGTTTGGTGGAATTCTTTCGATGAGGAAGGGAAGTTCTTCAATTTTCCGTTCAACGAACTTGATAACGTGATCCTTTCTCCACACATCACCTGGCGCACAGAACAGACAGAGCCCCGCCGATTCGAAGTTCTAGGTTCGTTGCTGGAGCGCCTCGTCGCCGGTGATCCACCGAAACCGGTCGACAAGGCACTCGGATACTAAGTTTTCGTTTAGCCTTGCCTGCGGCTTTAAGGAATCAGCGGATTGACAACAATCACTATTTGATAATCGCTAATATATCCAAAAGTGAAGTAAGCCATTCGGTGATGTCCTAAGTAGATAACGGGCCCAAGTCCGCCATCAGTATTAGGCAGATTAAAGGTCCCTAACGAGGTTTGGGCAGCAACGTCTGTAACCTGAGCAGCATCCGGTCCCCAACTCACTGAGAGAACGTCCGGAGTATTCGGGATGCCACAAAGCTGGCGGTTGCCTGAAGATACAAATGGCAAAGTTGTAAATAGAGTGCCGTTATCGGGATTTAGAACGGCCCCCGTCCCATCGACCGGATATCCGTCAACATAGGTCAAGTTGGGACTAACGGGTGAATAGCCCGAAACACCGTCATAGAAGCCCTGGGCGTTAATTTTTGCGACGCTATAGTTGTTAGGTTCATAGCGATAATCGCCCCCAACCCATTTGGTGCCATCTTCGCTTACAGCCTGCGAATAGCCATTGCCGATGGCGTTCGGCCTCACGGTGGTCTCGTCCACAATGTAGGTCCATTGGCCGTTCCAAAAAATGAAGCTGTTGCCGTTGCCTACCCCTGGCAACGCCTGAATGCCGCTTGCATTCCCGCCAGGCAAGGTAGCCGTGAACTTAACCTCATAGGTCGAGGGGTCAAGGGCGCGAACGGTTCCGTCAGCACAGGCAACAAAAATGTTGCTGTTATCGCTGCTCATAGTTACAGGAAGAGACACGCTTGGAAGGGTTACGGTATTGACCGTCCCGCCAGTTGAGGGATCAATAATAAAAATGGCGTTCTGAGAGCGAGTGGGGGCCAGCGGTTGTCCCGGACTCGGGACCACGATCAGAACTTCATGGACAGGATCGTAAGCAATACTCGCAGCGCCTCCAGGGATTTGGATCGTAGCAGTCGCCTCGTGGATGTTTAGGCTTCCTTTTACAGAACTTGCTATATCTCTGGCTAAGACTTCGCTTGTGTAATTCTCAAAATTGGCAACCGTGGTCGTAATGAAGGTGACAGATTTGGAGCCTGCCGGGACCGTTACGTAGCTTGGCACATCAACTAACGCCGGATATTGGCTTACAAGATCCACGTTCCAACCGCCGTACGGGGCTGGCCGATCAAGGGTTACGGTGCCGGTTGAGGAGCCTCCGGCGATAATGGTAGGCGAAGAGAAAGCAACATTGGTGATCGAATCGACGAGGACTTCTACGGCCGTGTCTTCACTGGTAAAGGCATCAGAAGCTCCAAGCTCACAGGCGTAATCTAAATGGTAGGGCTTTGCCGCCACTGGAAATGTTGCTGTGGTTGCGCCAGCCGCTACCAACACTGTTGCTGGAACGGTCACATAGGCGCTATTTGCCGACTTAAGGTTAACCAACCAGCCTCCGGTCGGGGCGGGGTAAGCCAAGGTTACGGTGGCGTTCTCCTTGTCTCCGCCTCCTAGCGTTTTACTGGCAATGGAAAGTGATTTGATATTGGTATCTTGAATCGATAGCGCCACGCTGGCAGTGGAGTCCGAATCCTTGCCCGCAATAAGATTGCTGAAGTTTGCCCAGTAAGGCTTCGTTGTTATTGGGAACGTTGCGGACGGCTTTCCAGCCTGAATTGTCACCGACGAAGGCACCATGACGTAGTCCGGGTACCGGCTAGTCAGAGTTACCACCGGTTGGCGCCGTGCCTGTATTTAGGGTAACAGTGCCCGTGGCCGAAGCACCACCGCGGATGGATGACGCGGAAAGCTTTAAGTTGAACGCCTGGCCGAGCGCTCCACAGGCTAATGCGGAATGAAGAAGGGCTATAGCTGTTTTCGTAACCAAGCGCGAATGTGAAAATTTAATCATGAAGGCTCTCAAGCAACATTGTACAGCCATTTGGGAGCATGTTAGTAGAAAGTAACGGCTTAAGATCGTGGCTCAGTTGGCGCTCCAAAGCCGTTAGGTTCTTACTTGCCAGGGTTAGCCGCCGCAGCATCTTTATACTTCTTGAGGTTATCGTAAAGAGGTTTCATGTCATCGTCCGAATAACCCCCATGCTTATTGGCCATTTCTATCTTTTTTTGGATGGTCTCCAGCGCCTTTGCGTACTGGCCGTCATTGAAGTAAGCACTCGCCACAATTCCAACCATTTGGCTTGTTTTAGTCATCTCCGGCGAGTCTTTTAGCGTATCGACCGCGAAATCGTAATCGCTCTTCGGAAGATCCGTTTGGTTGGCAGTCAACATTGCCACGTAGTCTGTCATCTTATTAGCTTTTCCGACCTCCAACGCCCGGTTGAAATCGGCATGAATGAGGGCTGTGTAGTAACTGAACTGGAGAACCGGAATCAGGGCGGGCTCCTTTACCGTTACCTTGTCGTACTCTGAAACCACGGTGGCATAGTCTTTGGCTTTCCAATCTGCACCGTAGGGTTTCATCATCTCTTTTGTTCTGCTGAGTAAGTCCTGCCTCTGCTTCTATTGTTCCTGATATGCTTTGAATTGAGCTTCGAACTTTTTCGCGTCGAATGTTCCCGCTAATATTTGGCTTAGCGCAGCATCCAACTCCATCGGATGGCCTATCCAAGCGACTTTGCCGCTGCCATCAATAACAAATGAGCAAGGGATCCCATCTTGAAGAGTTGGCTTCATCCATGTGTTAACCATAGTATGAGCGGGGCCGTCTTGACATACGTTGTATCCCATCTTGTCACCCATGCCGCTAACGAATGAGTCGACCGCCTTATTTGTGGCGGCCTCGTCCGAGAACCGTTCGAAAATGTCGCACCCTGTAAAGGTGACTTTGCCGGCATACTTCTTGGCCATTTCCGTTAAATGAGGCATTGCTTCTCTACACGGCGCACACCATGTGGCCCAAAACTCGACGACATAGGTCTTACCCTTTTCAAAGTTCGCAACTGGGGTCCCTTTGATCCAGCGAGAGACTTTAAGAGCAGGAGCGGGGCTGCCAACCGTCAGACTCTGTCCAAGAACGATTTGAGTAACGATGGTGACTGCGATGACTGTGCAAACACGCATTGTTTGAGATCGAATTAAAAGCGACGATTTGATCATAATTTTCTCCTGGGAGGTTGTATAAAGGGCGTTGTATTGCGGCAGTATCGGGCTCGTTGCCTTATTTCTCCTCAAACTCTTTAGCTAAGTCGTCAAACATCTTGGGATCTGCTTTTCTCTCCCTCATGGCGGCGGCGGCGGCATGAGCATAGGCGAGCGCTTTATCTCGATGGCCCGAGTTCGCATACGCGTAAGCAAGTGCATGAATGAAGCGGCCGTATAGGACGGTGCCCATCGGGTTGAAGTTTTCCAGGAGATCTATGGCAAAGGCGTAAAGGTCCTTGGACTGATCCTTTGCCTCTGCAAAGATGGCTGCGAACTCGACAAGGTTGCGGCCCTGAGCAGTTGCGTTCGTTCGGTCCGTTGTGTGGTTGACCTCCCATTGAACAAGCTCAAGGGCTTTACTCCCATCTGTTTTAAGGAGTTCTCGATAAGCATTTAACCGCGACCTCAAAGTATCACGGTCAAGCGTTGGATCCTTCTCTATGAGCCGGTGCGCCTCATTTATTGCCAGCGCATAGTCTCTTGCACTAATTGCGTCGGTCATCGGCTTGAGAATCGGTGCGATATCCTCCGCACGTCGAGCTGATTTCTGGCGGCGCAAAGTTTCGGTCTGTTGATCGGCCACTTTCTTGGCTTCGCAGGACGCTATAAACGTGTTCAGATCGTAGGTGCCTGCCACCATTTGTTGCAGTGCCCTCTCGAACTCGCCATCCAGGTAGGGATGCCCAATCCAAGCAAGACGTCCCTGCGCGTCAATCACGAATGTAAGTGGAATGCCGCCCGTCGGATAGTCGGCTTGAGCGGCAAGGGGCATCCATTGTTTCTCAAAGGCCTTGGCTGGGGTGTCCAGGCATATGTTATAGCTAAGCGTTTTTCCCAAGGGATCGTTGGCCAAAAAATCCTTGACCATTTTTTCCGGGTAGGTTACCGGGTCATCGCCATAGTGGGCTTCCAACACATCGACGCCCACGAAGTCGACCTTCCCCTGCAGTTTCTTAGAAAGTTCATTGAGGTGGGGCATCGCTTCTCGGCAGTAGTGGCACCAAGTAGCCCATAACTCAACGACCGTGATGTGGCCTGGAGTGTAGCCCTTCAAGCCACCCCGCATCCACTTACCTGTTGCTAGGGCGGGAGCAGGACCACCGAGGCGAACCTCCTGTGAATAGGCTGGACCTACGAACAGAGCTAGCACGACGAGGGGAAGCACCTTCACTATTTGCCCCCTTTTGCTGCTGCGGCCTTATATTTTGCTAGTGCATCGGTGATGGCCTTCATTGTCTCCGCCGGGGCGCTGGTGTCTTCCGCTTCCTTTCGCGCCTTCTCCGTGTTCTCAACCGCTTTATCCATATCCCCTGCTTTAAAGCAAGCCAATCCGATAAGGTAGTGGATACTGACCGCCATTTTGTCGTCTTTCTGTGCGTCGCCGAAAGCAATTAGGCTCTTGGCGCCGAGAGAATAGGTTGCCTTCGTGAGACCATCGGTCATAGCGATTGTTTGACCATAACGGGCCAGGTCTGTAAGCGACTTCGAGTCAATCGCTTGCTGGATCATGTCCAACATTACACCCTCATCCCCGTTCATCGCAGCGGAGAGTTTTAGCTGTGCAACTCTTGGCTTCAATGCAGGATGATCAACTTCAACTTTTGCGCACAACGCAAGCGCGGCCTTGTAGTCCTTCGATTGGATCGCATCCTGAATCGGTTTCAGTAGTGCGCGATTAGGTGCATCAGCCGTTTGAAGCGCCTCCCTTTTCTTTCGTCGCTCCTCGGCAAATGCTTTGGGGTCGAACTTGCCTTCTACGACTTGCCCGACGACTGTTTCTAAACCACCCTCTGGGTGGCCAATCCAGGCGATCTTGCCGTCTTGATCAACAACAAAAGAGGCTGGGATTCCGTTTTGGCCGGCCGCCTGCAGCCAATGGCTAGCCATAAGCCCTGCTTTCCCGTCTACGGCTACGTTGTAGCTCATTCGACCTGGGTTGTCCTTTAAGAATTTCTCAACCTTCACCGAAGGAGCAATCCCATCCGAACCGTGGACATCTTCCCACACATCTACACCAGTGAAAACCACCTTTCCAGCGTATTTTTTCGATAACTCTGATAAATGGGGCATGGCTTGAAAGCAAGGACCGCACCAGGTAGCCCAAAATTCGAGCACATAGACCTTGCCTTTTTCGAATTGGGCGACTGGGGTGCCTTGGGCCCATCCTTCCACGGACACGGTTGGGGCTGGATCACCGACTTTCAATGTTGCTTCGGGGCGACTTTGAGCATGCGCACTCTGCGTTGCTAGAAGTGCCACTAACGAGATAACGGCCAGAGCGCGTTGAATGTGATGGAGTTTGATTATCATTTTCAGCAGTTCTTGAGCACCTGTGGATGCGCGGAGTTTCTATTCATTCGAAAAAAGGTTATTTGGTGTGGATATAATTCAAGGCTACGCTGGTCACTCGTGAGGTTCATTTTCCCTTGATGCCCAACAACTCGTTCAGCTTTTGGCCGACTGTGCCGTTACGCATGATAAGTCCCTGCGCCGTCTTGATATTTTTTGCAATGTATGCCTTACGGGCTTCAGGCGGCTGGGCCGCAACTTGATCTATAAATGTTTGGTCAACAGCAGTTAATGGCTTCATGGGAAGGGGAATGGAGCTCCTTGATTCTCCTGGTACAACTTCTTGCGACTTTCCACAACCACACAACGAACAAAGAACGACCCCACAAATGAGCACGGGGGTCAGTAACCGATTGTTAAAAGCGAGGGGACAGATATTGATCATTTTTCGCGGTTTCACGAGAAGCTACGGCGTGCGCCGCAACTTCTCTGAGTCGTTTCTTAGTCGCTCTTGTTGAGCAGGTAGTAGTAGACGGTGCCCTGGGCGGCTTGGGTGCCAACCCAACTTGGCTGTCCAAGAACGTTCTGTCCGGTGATGGCAGGAGGCGTCGAATGCACGATGTCACCGAAGCCTGCGGCGACGGCGCCGGTATCATTAGCCGCTTTCATAAGAGTCTGGTCTACATGGGACGACTTTGAATGCCCATCCAACCAGGAAACATTGGCGGTTTGACCGTTATGGCGTCCTTGAGATGCTCCCGCATCGCTACCAAACTGGAGCGCTTCGCCCACGCCTGGCCTTGAGATGACGCTTTGCGTGCCACCAATGAAGCCTTCCGAAGCGGCGTCAGTCATTAGAATCGTTTCCGCGGGCTGATCAATCGTGGTGGACGAGGGAGGAGCATACACCGTCGTTGCAAAGTTACAGCCGCCCGCGCCAGTTTGAAATGGTCCGTAGTTGCCCCCGAGCACCAGGTCGTCACAGCCGTTTTCAATTTCTTCGTTGATGGCATAAGCTACAGGCGATGGAAACGTGTTTGGATTGGTGGAGAGACCAGACGCAGCTGGGCAATCTGTGATCGGACCGCTCTTCATGTATGGATAGATCAATCCACCATTGGTGTTTGTTACAGAGATGAAGTTTGATCCAACGATATCGTAGGCGGCGCCATAGAGGGCAAACTGTTCCCCATATAACGAACCAGCCGGCTCTCCCGTCCATGGCGACGTAGCAGCTGGGCACATGACGTCGTCATAGTCGTTTTCGTACATGATCCACGCTAGGCCGATCTGCTTCGTGTTAGATAGACAGGCAGCACCCTTCGCCGCAGCTTTAGCTTGAGCAAAGACCGGAAAGAGAATCGCTGCCAGAATCGCGATGATCGCGATGACTACGAGAAGTTCGATTAGGGTAAAAGCACTCGCTCGCAGACGAGCGGAACGATTATGGCTGGGGAAAGATTGAGTAAACATAGTTTGATACCTCTGTGTGGGCTCATAAACCATGGTATAGGCGTTTTTACGATTTTTTGAGGAGCTGCGAAATCATCAAACATTACTGAACGATCTATGGCACAGAAATCATTCAGTTTACTGAGAAAGTGTGCCACTATTTTGTTATGGGTGATCCGCAAGAAGATTTGGCTCTCGTAGCACAGACGCTCCGCTTGACACGGGGACTGCGTAAGATCACTCAGGCGGAGCTCGCCGGTTTGGCTCGCGTTGGCGTATCAACAGTTTGTCGCGCCGAACTTGGACAACGGATTCGCGATGCCCAACTTCGGAAGATCTGCGAGGCCCTGAAGACTACGATCGAAGAGGTAAAGACTATACGCCGATTCCAATACGCTAAGACAGCGGAGGTGCCCTATGTCGTGCATCACGGAGAAGAAGCGCGATGGTATTCGGTCGAAGATCACAGACGACGGGTACCTGAAGACAACGAAACGTTGATCCAAGATTGGCGAGAGCGGCGGCGCCTGGGAAAACTCGGCCTAGCCCCGTTTTTCTTAAGCGGCATGAATTTCTTCATGCCTCGCGGGCCAGGGTTAAATCTTTTCGAGGTGTACGGCAAATTTGTGGACATTACAATGCCGCAATACCGTGACGCCGTGTATTTTGTCGTACGCGGGAGCGTGATAATCACTTTCGGCGATGAGAAGATTTACCTTACTGAGGGTTCGGCCATTGGGTACGGAGCAAGCACACAACTAACGATTGAGCCGGAACAACCGATCACGGACGATGCGCCGCCCCCATTGCTTCTGCTGATCGGAGCCAACCGGATTGGCCGCAATTCACCGCCTCGACCATGAACTTTGCGAGTGCCTAGATCACCTGCTTTTTCGTCGCCTTTGATCGGGGGCCCCTCGGTGATTCTCTGTGCCAGTTCCCTTATGAGGTCCAGTAAAATCCTCAAATGGCCACAGCTAATGCTCATCGTTTGTTTCTCATCTGTTCAGTTCTCGCGCTGTTCCCTGCGCAGGCATTTTGCTCTTCCGATACGCCGAAGAACATTGCGAATCTTGATACGGTTAAGAAGGAGATCATTAGTTATCACGATTCCGGCCGTTGGCATAGGGACACTCTACAAGTGGTTCATAAGGCCGAATCCTGGATCGCGCACCGCTCGAAGGGAGGCACCAAACTTGCCCTTGTCCTAGATATCGATGAAACTGCCCTGATGAACTGGCCGGAGGAAGTCAAGACCGATTTTGGATACGTGCCCGATTTGTGGAACCAGTGGGAGAAAGAAGGCAGGGCACCTGCTTCTCCAGAGATAATGGAACTCTTCAAATCGGCGATTGCGCACCACGTTAATGTGTTCTTTGTAACCGGCCGCGGCGAATCGAGCCGGGAAGGAACGGAGAAGAACCTAGCCGATGTCGGCTACTCCGGCTATGTCAAGCTGCTCATGAAGCCTTCAACCTATCACCAGAAAAGCGTGATCCCATACAAGTCTTCGGCTCGGGCTGAGATTGAGGGCATGGGCTACCACATCGTTGAAAATGTGGGAGATCAGTGGAGCGACCTGAAAGGTGGACATTCGGAAAGGACTTTCAAGGTCCCAAACCCGATGTACTTCATTCCATAGTTAAAGTGCGCGGCCTATTTCTGGGTCGGTTATGCTCCAACGTCCAGTCTCAACTCTGCCGGCTGCTGTTCTGCTAAATGCAGGAAAGCCTTCGGCTTTGATCGCAAAGTTGTACCAACCTTTACTTCCCTTGGTATCCACCAGGATCGTTGCGTTGCCCTTGCCAGAGATTTTGCGTGCCACAGCTTGGTTTCCGTAAGATAGGTCTTCCACCTGAATTGTCTGCGCTGTTTCCCCGCGATTCGTGATTCGGATTTCAACTTGTCCGGAAAGCGTTTTCGACCCTCCACTAGCGTAGGTGACTTGAATGTCCAAATCAGGGCCGGTTACATCGCCTACGAACTCTCGCATGAAACCGTTGGGGCCATCTACTCGGACATGGTAGAGGCCATTTTCAAAGTCAGCAATCTCCCAAGTATCTTGCAATAAATCTCCGGCTGAGACTGCATAAGAGCGAGACAGCATTTTGCCGGTCCCAAGATAAGCATAGACATTGAAAGGGGAGCCCAATGCATGCCTGCCGAAGACTCTGTCGCCGGCTCGGAATCGGATTTCCAAGCCTTGCTTACTTGTGCTCAAAGCGCCATCTGCATAGAGTTCGTAGGGAAGCGGACAAGAAGGCCTTGTGCCTGGCTCCTGGCGCGGAAATGCCGGCAACGAGGCCGCGTTTTTGCGGGCCGTCTCAATTTCTTCGACAGAAAGAGGCGTCGGTTTAGCTGGGGGGCTTTTAAACTTCGCGTTGTGAATCTCCTCAACAAAAGCATCCCTGCTCGGAAATGGCGGCGTTTTGGTTTCTCCGCCGTTATACGGTTGAAAAATCGAAGTTAGATCGCCGCAAACCGTACGGCGCCAAACGCTGATATTAGATTCCCAAACTTTCTGACCGCGCTTCTCAGCAAGAAAATGTTCTATGAACTGAAGGCTCGAAGTATGGTCGAAAACCTCGGAGCACACGTTGCCGCCCCGGCTCCACGGCGAAGCTACAACGAGAGGAACGCGGTAGCCAAGCCCCAACGAACTTTCGCGTGGGCTGTATGTTGGCCGAAAGGCCAGGTCCTGCTCCTTGGTCACATATTCAACAGCAGCATCGATACCACTAGAAACTTTGCCGCTCTCCGGTTTATCCGGGTTCGGCGAAACAAAAGGCGGAACGTGGTCAAAGTAGCCGTCATTCTCATCGTAGGTCAGAATGAAGATCGTTTTCTTCCAAACTTCCGGATTCTTGGTCAGAATATCGAGAGCTTCAGAAACGTACCAAGCGCCATACCAGGCGGACGCCGGGTGGTCCGAGAAATTCTCCGGCCCTACGATCCAGGAAACGGTCGGCAGCTTGCCGGTTTCTACATCCTTTCGAAACTGGTAGAAAACGTCACCTTCGGGGACCTGTACCGACCTCTTGGTCTTTCCATCGTTGTAAGTTAAAGTCGACAGCTTTCTAAAATCGGGATCATCTTCGCTTGTGGAAAATGCTTTGGCATGAATTGATTTATTAAAGTCGGGCAGCTGGTCGAAATTCTCTTTGCTCCACTGGTTTAACTCAGCCTCGATCTGCTTTAGCTTTTCCTTCAAGTCGGCCAGTTTCTTTGAAGGGGGATCTCCTTCAAGTTGCTTAACCTTCACCTGTATCTTAATAGCCAGGGCTCGCAGCGCTTCTTGATGCCGCTCGCAAAATCGGACGCCGTACTGCAAGAAGTATTCGAGAGGGTTGTCGCCGAAGTTCGAAAGCCAACTCTCCTCTTCACCCTCGAAACCAGTATCAATAGTGACTTCGTTTTGATAAACCTTCCACGAGACTCCGGCCTTCTCAAGCCGCTCCGGAAATGTCGTCCAACTAACTTCCGTGCCGAAGTCAGCTTTTTCGTTGTACACATGGGGCTTTGAAGCAGCGTTCTGCTCAGGTCGGATGGTTCCCGACCACAAATAAAGCCGATTTGGGGTCGTGCCCGTCAAGGATGAGCAGAAATGCTGATCGCAAACGGTAAAGGCGTCAGCGAAAGCGTAGTAAAACGGGATGTCCTGGCGCGTGTAGTGCCCCAGAGTCATCGGCATCTTTTCGTAGCCTTTGTAATAGCAAGGCTTGGCATTCAGCCACTGATCGTAGTGGCCATCATTCCGCGCATCGACCTGGTCTCCCCAAGAGTGGGGAAGTGAGCCCATCCACGTCACGTTCGTTTCTTTAATGTTTAGGCGAAAGGGGGCAAACGTATCGCCGTCCTTGTTCGTTTGGAGCCAAACGGGGTTAAGGTTGGGCAAACGATGTGCCCGCGGATCATCAAAGCCTCGAACACCCCGCAGTGTCCCGTAAGCGTGGTCGAACGAGCGATTCTCCTGCATGAGAATGACGATGTGCTCGGCATCTAGATAGGTGCTTCCAACCGCCGGACCAATGGCTAAAGCTCTCTTAATAGATTCCGGAACCGACATCCAAGCGCCGGCGCTGGATAGCATAGCTGCCTTCTTTAAAAACTCTCTCCTGGTTTCCACTGAAAGATTCTCCCACAAAAACCCTCGAAATCACGTTCGAGCTAATGACTGATATCGTTCCTGCAGCTTTGGATCGGGGACTTTGGCAAGGTTGCGCGCATCGGACGGGTGCGCCAATATATAGGATTTGCGCTCGTTGGAAGGGGTGTTAGCCAAAGCATCCAGAAATGCCTGTGCCTGCTGCGCGTTCCCGCCTAGCCGCTTTGCAAGTTTCGACTGAGATTCTGGTGAGGCCGCTTGCGCATCATGCGAACAACCCATCGCCCAAAGGGCTAGCGTTACCATGGGCAACAGCGCCACGAGCTCAACTCTCTTCTTCGACTTAATCAATTCGTTGTCTGACAAGTTGCCAGGATTGTCCGGTCCGTGCAAAACCAAGTATCTGCCGGGCTGAAGCCGACGTAGAACTGCTCAGCTAGAAGAGATTTTGCGTGGCCATCGAAAAAGCCGATGTTGCACCGTTTGGTATGCCGAAAGCTTGGACGGGAATCATAGATATCGTTGATATCGTCATCCGGAACTACAAGTTTATAGGTATTCGGCAGTGGCGTCATAAGATCATTGTCAGTCCCGAGTTCAGCGTTCATCACCGTCTCGGAGGGGTAGGCAAAGTCGGTCATGCTATAAAACACGGGGGGCGGGCCGCTCCAACCGAACAGATCGTTAAACACGAGCTGATTAAGCCCGTACGAGATCGTATCGTTCGGATCATCAGGGCAAATCTGGATTTGCTTGCTCTTGACATAGGGCGACTCCAAGTCTGTCCAAAGAATAGTGTTAGTGGGGTCGGCCAAAGGCATCAGCGTATCGTCATAGTCGTTTACATAAAGCTGCATGCCTAGGTCAAGCTGATTAGTATTAGAAAGGCAAGAGCTCTTTTTGGCGGCCTCTTTCGCCTGAGCGAAGACTGGAAATAGAATGGCTGCAAGAATGGCGATGATGGCGATGACAACGAGAAGCTCGATCAAAGTAAAGCCATTTCGGTTTCGCACTTGAGGCGCATTCACAGTAATCATTATATAGCGGGTTCAACGGTTCTAGGGTTCTCCAGACACCCGCCCGTTTATTGACGGTCTCCCGGCATAAGATGCTCGTGAACGCATTCTTGGCTGGAAGCCGAGAGCTTTCCTGAAGGGTGAAACCGCAGATCGATGATCCAGTCGTAGGTTCCTTGAGGCCATTTTCCCTTAGGGAGGAGAATCTGGGTGTCACCGCCGAGCGCGGTTATCAACTTCGGAATCGAACTGTGGTGCCAACAGATGAGGATTTCCTTTCCGTAGGAATGGGTTCTCAGATCGTCCGCCAGTTTGTCGTAGTCAGGTGTCGCAAAGCGGGTATCCAGAGGCAAGCCATCATCGTGCGACAGGGGGTCCAGGGTGTGCCTTGTTCGCACGCTTTTCTCGGCGAACAGATGCGTAAGGTGAATGGGTCGGCCGTCCAAGTTCAGGTTCTCAAAGTAATGTACATAAGCCTTGGCCCGGGCGTCGCCGGCCGATGTTAAGCGGTCTAGAATTCCATCTCTTTCCGCGTGCCGAATGATCAGCACTTCAACATTGGCAAGTTCATTGCTAGCTTGCCGTGGTGCTGCAAACGCGAAATTTGCTGTTGGCATTAACGCGAAGAGCAAGGTTGCTACGGTGGTTCTTGTTAGGGTGGAAAGATTCAAAGGGTGCCTCATTCTCATTATGCCGTTCTGCTCGCGTTACAAAACAAAAAAGCTGGAACCATAGGCGATAAAGACGGAATCTCAGCGTTTTCGCAGCCCCAAATCTCTCCCGGATGGAGAGGTCGCTGAGGAACGAAGCGGGAGAGGCGCGAGCCGTCTACCATTGAAAGCAGCCCTCTAAATCTTGTTTTTGAGCCGCCTATAAGAGCTAGCTTACGAGATCAAATCTTTGACCACATGCCCATGCACGTCAGTCAGTCGGAAGTCCCGCCCCTGATAGTGGTAAGTCAGTTTTGTATGATCGATCCCTAACTGGTTCAAGATCGTCGCGTTCAAGTCGTGAATGTGCACCGCGCCCGGCGTAAAGCTCTCAACACTCGGGTCGATTATGTTGCCGCTCTTATCCACGATGTTGTAACCGAAGTCGTCCGTGTTCCCGTAGGCGATGCCCGGCTTTACGCCGCCGCCGGCCATCCAGACCGTAAAGGCGCGTGGGTGGTGATCGCGGCCATAGTTGTCTCGAGTTAAAGGCCCCTGGCAATAAACGGTTCGCCCAAATTCGCCGCCCCAAACGACAAGGGTGTCTTCGAGCATGCCCGTGCGTTTCAGGTCCTTTATCAATGCCGCACAAGCTTGGTCTACGTCTCGAGTTTGGGACGGCAAATCACCGGTCAGGTTCGAATGCAAGTCCCAACCTCGGTGGAATATCTGCACAAAACGGACCCCTCGCTGCACCATCCGGCGCGCCAACAAGCAGTTTGCCGCGAAGGTGCCCGCCTCGTTGGAGTCCTTTCCGTAAAGCTCCATCGTTTCTGGCGTTTCTTTGCTGAGATCCATCAGATCCGGAACGCTAGCCTGTAGCCGGTAAGCAAGCTCATACTGGGCGATTCGAGCGTTGATTTCGGGGTCTCCGAACTCGCTCAACTCGTTATGGTTTAACGCGGCGACATCGTCCAGCATTTCCCGCCTCGTTTTGCGGTTCATGCCGTTGGGGTCTTTCAAATACAAGACCGGATCGCCAGACGAGCGGAGGCTCACCCCCTGATACTGGCTGGGCAAAAAGCCGGTGCCCCAAAGGCGTGGATAAACGGGCTGGTTCGGCTTGCCGCTGGAAACCTTGCTTTCCAGCACAACGTATGTGGGCAGATCCTCATTCATGCTGCCAAGGCCGTAGCTCAGCCACGCGCCCATGCTTGGTCGGCCAGGAAGCGGGCTGCCGGTTTGAAGGTATGTGGTCGCCGGATCGTGGTTAATCTGCTCCGTCCACATCGAACGGATCACGCAAAGTTCGTTCACCACCGAGGCGGTGTGCGGCAGTAGTTCGCTCACCCAAACGCCTTCATCTTGATTGTCGTACTTCTTAAAACTGTAATGCGAGGGAGCGATGGGAAACCGCGTTTGCCCACTCGTCATGGTCGTGATTCTCTGGCCTCGGCGGATGTTGTCTGGCAGGTCTTTATTGAAAAGGTCGTTTAGCTTGGGCTTGTAATCCCAGAGATCGAGCTGGCTGGGACCACCACTCATGAAAAGGAATATGACCCGTTTAGCCTTAGGCGCGAAGTTTGGAAAGCCTGGCAGTCCGTGCTTGTCACCGCTTGCCGAAGCCATTTCCAACAGGCTGCCCAACCCTCCCAACGCAAAAAGCCTTGAGAGCGCGGCCGTGCCGATGCCGAGGGCAGAGCGCCCGAACAGTTGCCTGCGGGTCATCAATAATTCAGCTTCGCGAATTGGGTCCATGGTTAATGTTGAGTCAGAAACTCGTTCGTATTCATAATCGTGGAGCAGACCACCATCCAGGCGGCTTGCTCAGCAGGGTCGATCGTTTTTGACTGGGGCGCCTCTCCCACATTGAGCAGTTTTTTAGCGGCCGTTTCATCCGATCGATATTCGTTCTCATACCGGTTAAGGGATTTCAACAAAATGGCCGTTTCATTTGAATTGGGCTCATGGCCCATTGCGATCTCGTAAGCGGAACGAAGGCGTAAGGGTTCCGTCTTGGCGGAATCGATAACTCGCGCCGCCATGGTGCGGCTGGCCTCCAAGAGTCCGGGTTCATTCAGCAGAGCCAGTGCTTGGAGCGGCGTGTTGGTCACGCTTCTGCGCACAATGCATGTGTCCCGCAGGGGAGCATCGAAAGTGACCATAACCGGCGGCGGACTTGTCCGCTTCCAGAACATATAAAGGCTGCGGCGGTATATTTCTTTTCCATGGTCTTGCACGTAAATGTGAGTACCGCTTGCCGGATCGGAGCTTCCTTCCCAAAGCCCATCTGGCTGGTAAGGCTTGAATCCGTGTCCACCAATGCGTTGAACCAAAAGGCCGCCGGCCGCTAGCGCCTTATCACGGATAACTTCGGCGTCCAGGCGGAATCTGGGCCCGCGCGAAATGAAGCGATTTTCTGGGTCCTTAGCAAGTTTTGCTGAGCTTATTTGGGAGCCCTGTCGAAACGCGGCCGAAGTCACAATGAGCCGGTTTAACTTCTTAACGCTCCAGCCGTTCTTTACAAAGCTGACGGCAAGATAATCGAGCAGCGGTTGATTTAAGGGCCATTCGCCCTGAGTGCCGAGATCTTCGACCGTTTTAACAATGCCTGTCCCAAAATGCTGCTGCCAAAGCCGGTTCACGAATACACGGGCTACAAGGGGATTCGCAGGATCTGTAAGCCAATCGGCCAAGCCCAGGCGATTGTTGGGCGCGCCATTGGGGAGTTTTCCCAATACGGCGGGGATGTGGCGTTCAACAGCGTCTCCTTTTTGGTCGTAAAGACCGCGTTTTAGGATAAAGGTTGGCCTCGGAGTGTCCATCTCTTTAGCAATCAGGGTCATTGGGATTGCTGCTTCAAAATCAGTGCGCTTTTTCAACAACCGCCGGTATGCGGAGGAATTGGCCGAGTTGGGCCCAACCTCTAGATAGGTGCTTCTTAGCTCCAGGATTGTCCCTGCATCGGTCGGTGCCTTCTTGTAGGCAGCAAGAGCCTTGTCGATTCTTGTTTCGTTGGCGTCCACGAGGCGAATGTTAAGGCCATCGGGACCCGCGCCATTGATAACTTTGGCGATCAACTCATTGTCTCCGGCCCTGAAATCGGCTTTGACGTCGTCGGGCGCATCCGAAAGGCCCCGGTTGATCTTGTGAGAATGGATCAACTTTCCGTTCAGCCAAAGCCGAACGGCGTCATCGCTGGAAACCGAAAGATGGATCGTCCGATCCTTTTCAACCCTGATCGTTCCTCGAACGTAAATGCTGGAGTTATCTTTTCCAATAAGATTGGCGGCATCTTTTCCAGGCTCAAATTTAAAGGGCTTCCAAGTTGCTGCCGGTTGCCCCGGCTCTCCCGGCTCAGCTTTGTCAAAGGCCTCATCAAAAGTTTTCGAACTGTAAATTGGGCTTTCTTGCCAATCTCGGCTACTCGGCGGGGACTGGTGGTTTTGAGAGAGCCATGTTGAAGCTACTGCTGGGTCTACGTCGTTCCGCCACCCGTTTAGCTGGGCATCCATCGCCGCCATTTGCGCCTCCTGACCTTTAGTGGAGGCCCGAATATAAGGCGGAGGCAGAGTCAAGTTTCCGTCTAGCGGATCATCCTTGGTGCTATCGAAATAGGCGTAGAGGCCATAGTAGTCGGCTTGCTTAATGGGATCGAATTTGTGGTCGTGGCATTTCGCACACCCGATGGTCAATCCCAGCAAAGCGGTAGAAGTGGTATCGACTCGGTCGAAGGTATTGCGAGCCAGAAACTCTTCCGGAATGGCCCCGCCTTCGTTAGAGGTTAGGTTCATGCGAACGTAGCCCGTTGCGATGAGTTGCTCGGTGTCCGGATGCGGCAACAGGTCACCCGCTACTTGCCATTTCACAAACTTGTCGAAGGGAAGATCCTCGTTAAAAGCACCAATGACCCAATCGCGATAGGGGTAAATCGCCCGCTCATTATCGAGTTGCAACCCGTGAGTATCGCCATAACGCACGGCATCCAGCCAATAGCGTGCCTCATGCTCGCCATACGCAGGCGAAGCCAAAAGGCGATCCACATAGCGCTCATAAGCGCCTGGTCTCTGATCTTGTTCAAAAGCCTTCAGTTCAGCCGTGGTTGGCGGAAGTCCGGTAAGGGTTTGCGAAGCGCGCATTGCCAACGTTTCTTTGTCCGCTTCTGGTTCTGGCTTCAGGCCCTCTTCATCCAGCTTTGCTAGCACAAAACGGTCCACCAAGTTCTTCGCCCACGCGGGGTTGCTGACCTTGGGGATAGCGGGCATGACGGGCGCCACAAAAGACCAATGCCTCTCATATCTGGCTCCCGCACTAATCCAGGTCCTTAGCTTGTCTATCTGCTCGGCCGTGAGAGCCTGCACGCCCGAATCGGGTGGGGGCATCCTCAAGTTAGGGTTCGGGTTCGAAACCTTTTGAATAATCAGGGAAGCGTCCGGCTTTCCCGGCACAATCCCCGCCCCGTTTCCTAACTGGGACGTTGCACCCGCAAACGAATCCAAGCGAAGACCGGCCGCTGCTTTTGCCGCATCGGGGCCGTGGCATTTGTAGCAGTGTTGGCTCAGAATCGGCTGAATATCCCGACCGAAACTTATCGCGTGGCTGTCCACGGCAGGCGTGCGCGCAGAAAGGCTCGCGAATCCAAAGATCGCAAGAGAAAGGGAAAACAGCGGGATTGCGGCCTTCATCGTCTAATTGCTCTGAAACAATGTGCGCGTCCGGTAATAGTATACGAGACGAACCTATTCCAAAATGTTCTGTGTTTCCCCTTATATGTAAAGGCGTAAAGTCGACAAGGGCGACCCTTGTAGAGGAACCGGCTCGACAAGCTCAGATTTGGCTATAGTCAAACGTGAGAATCCTCTACATCGATATCGACTCCCTCCGCCCCGATCATTTAGGCTGCTACGGCTACCAACGGAACACCTCTCCTAACATCGATAAGCTATCCCAAGCGGGCGCACGAGTTGTGAACCTCTACGCCTCGGATAGCCCCTGCCTGCCAAGCCGCACCGCTTTTTTTGGCGGAAAGTTCGGCACCCAAACGGGAGTTATCAATCACGGCGGCGTTTGCGCAGACCTGCAACCGGAAGGCAAGGGAAGGGATTTTCACTCAAAGTTGGCCACCAACTCCCTCGCATCGCTCCTAACCCGGTGCGGGTATCGAACCGCAACCGTTAGTCCCTTCCCAAGGCGCCATAGCGCCTATCAAATGACTTACGGCTTCAACGAGACTATCGATACAGGCGGCGGAGGACTCGAAAACGCCGACGTCATCTTCGAGGAAGCACGCCGCTGGCTGAGCCACCGGGCCAAGGAAGACAACTGGTTCCTCCACTTGAACCTATGGGACCCACACACCCCGTATGACACGCCCGCATCATTCGGCAATCCCTTCGCCGAGGACCCAATCGATAGTTGGGTAACCCAAGAGATCATTGAAAAACAACGCGCTTCCTTCGGACCCCATTCAGCCAGAGAAGTCCCTCACTACGATTCCAAGATCGACCCCAAAGTCTGGCCTTGGGGAAGGGGAGAAATCATCAGCCTCGGGGACGCCAAGGTCCACATTGATGGCTACGATTGCGGCGTGCGTTACGCCGACGAATACATCGGCCGGATTGTCAACATCCTGAGCGATGCAGGTGTGCTTGAAAATACTGCCATCATAGTGGCTGCCGACCACGGCGAAAACCTCGGCGAACTCAACGTTTGGGGCGATCACCAAACCGCCGATGAGTTCACCAACCGCATTCCGGGAATCGTTTCTTGGCCAGGCGTAACTTCGCCCGCAAGCGTGGTCAACGGCTTCCACTACCATTTGGACCTAGCATCCACCATCGTCGATCTGGCAAGCCCGAAGGGCCAGGAGGAACTCGCCAAAGCGGAATGGGAGGGCGTTTCCATGGCTGCTGCACTTAAGAGTGGCAACGGAGGCAGGGGGAAGCTTTTCCTTAGCCAGGGGGCTTGGAGCCTCCAAAGATCGGCCCGCTGGGACGATTGGATCCTCATCCACACGGTCGATACCGGCATGAAGGACTTCTCCAAATGGATGCTTTTTGATCTTAAAACCGACCCACACGAGACCCAAAACGTTGCGCAAATGCACCCTCAGATCGTAAATGCAATCGGCGCAGAAATGCAAAGCCATTTCCAAGAGATGTCCAAACAATGCCCCATTGGCGACCCCTTTAAAGTTGTTCAATCAGAGGGAGGGCCCTACCACGCCAAAGTCAACGGTCACGAACGGGGCCCCTACCTGACAAGACTCCGTAACACCGGCAGAAAAGCGCACGCCGATTGGTTAGAGACAAACGGAAACCAACCAAGACCGATCGACGTCGCCGCATATTAGTTAAAGAGAACTTGCAGCATGCGGCAAGTTTGAATCCGAATCGGTTCTTGTACCGTCGAGATTGGTATGTCCCACGATAGACAGGCCACCATGAAGGTCAAGTGCCAAGTTACTGGCAAAGATATTTCGCTGAACGAAGCTGTACCCGTTGATCTTGTAAGGGAATCGCTGATCCCGATTCTGGAAAAGATGTGCCCAAACTTGGATAGGAACGGCTACATTTCTATGGCGGAATTAGATAAGGCTCGTATTGTGCTCGCCGAAGATATTGTTCAGCGTGAAATGGGCGACCTTGCCAAGCTGAAGAAAGAGGTTTCCGAAAGCCTGCTGCGCCAGGAGACGATCACGAAGGACATCGACAAGGAGTTCGATGCAAACGCCACACGCGGAGAAAAAATAGCAGACAAGGTCGCTGCGTTCGGTGGCAGTTGGGCTTTCATCATCCTGTTCCTCACCATTATGTTTGTGTGGATGGGTATCAACACGGCACTCTTCCTGGCCAAGCCGTTTGATCCGTTCCCTTACATCTTTCTAAACTTAGTGCTATCTTGCTTGGCCGCTATACAAGCCCCAGTCATCATGATGAGCCAGAACCGACAAGAAGCCAAGGATCGAGTGCGAAGTGAGCACGATTTCAAGACGAACCTCAAAGCTGAACTGGAGATTCAAGGAATCAATGAGAAGGTTGATAAGCTGATTAACGACCAGTGGAAGCACCTGCTGGAGATCCAGCAGATGCAGATGGAGATGATCGAGCAAATAGCCAAGAGATAGGTTGCACCTTTAGGCTAAACTCGTTGGACCTTGTCCAGTCCTAGACAGTTTGGTTTTGAAACCCGCATGCTTCATGCGGGCCATATCCCCGATCCGTACGTGGGCGCGCGGGCGGTGCCGATTTACCAAACAAGCAGCTACGTGTTCGAGAGTGCCGAGCAGGCTGCCCACATGTTCGAACTGAAGCAGTACGGCAACATTTATTCGCGTCTCACCAATCCGACGACGGCTGTCTTCGAAGAGCGAATGGCCTCGCTTGAGAATGGCGCGGGAGCGGTAGCGGTTGCCAGCGGCATCGCGGCCCAATTCTCAACTTTTATGACGCTGCTTCAAGCGGGTGACGAGATTCTTTCCTCCAACCAGCTTTATGGTGGCTCAATGACCCAGCTCAAATACACGCTTAGCAAGTTGGGAATCGCCGTTGCCTTCGCCGATCCCGCTGATAACAAAGAGTGGGAAAGCAAGGTAACCGCAAAGACGAAGGCGCTGTATGTTGAGATTATCGGCAACCCGGCCGGCGCGATTCCGGACTTGGAATATCTTGCCGGTTTAGCAAAAGCAAATGGCATTCCCCTCGTTGTGGATGCCACGTTTTCGACGCCCTACCTATGCAGACCAATCGATTGGGGCGCGACGATTGTAGTCCACTCGGCGACCAAGTTTATCGGCGGCCATGGAAACAGCATCGGCGGCGTGGTGGTCGATTCTGGCGACTTCGATTTTTCGACTTACCCCTCAATAGCGGATCCTACTCCGTCCTATCACGGCCTTCGCTTCTACGACACATTTGGGCACTTTGCCTTCCTTATGAAGCTACGCGTGGAAACCGTAAGAGATACCGGCGCGTGCATCGCGCCGATGAATTCGTTCCTTCTCATTCAAGGCTTGGAGACGCTTTCGCTGCGAATGGAGCGCCACGTGTCAAACGCGCTTGGCGTGGCTCAGTTCTTGTCGTCCCACCCAAGAGTAAGCAAGGTCCATTACGCAGGTCTGCCTTCCCATCCGCACTATGAGCGCGCTCAAAAGTATTTGCCTAAGGGGCCAGGGGCCGTGCTCTCAATCGAGCTTTCACCCGAGTCTGGCGATGCCCGCGAGGCAGGGCGCAAGTTTATTGATGCGCTGCAGCTTTTCTCGCATCTGGCTAACGTTGGAGACGCAAAGAGCCTTGTAATTCACCCTGCTTCGACGACGCATTACAAGCTGACGGAAGAAGAAATGGCGCTCGGCGGCATTACACCCGGGATGGTAAGGCTGTCCGTCGGACTCGAAACCTTGGAGGACTTGATATGGGATCTGGATCAGGCGCTGTCTGCGATATAAGACTGAACACGACTCTAGATGAGTCCCAACGGGCCAAATTTCAAAACCCCGAAGTGATTCGGGCAATTCTGGTCCCTGGCCGAACGGTCGCCATGGTGGGGCTTTCCACCGATAAAACGAAGCCAAGCAATATGGTCGCGTCCTACTTGCTGGATGAAGGGTTCAAGGTGATTCCGGTCCACCCGAGCGCCACATCGATACTTGGCCAGAAATGCTTTCCCGACCTAAAAAGCATCGACGTCCTTGTTGATGTAGTGGACGTCTTTCGACCGGCCGGGGAAGTGGCCAAGATATCTGAAGACGCTATTGCAATCGGTGCCAAAACCGTTTGGATGCAGCTCAGAATTATCGATCTGGTCTCCGCTGAAAAGTTGTTGGCTGCCGGCGTAAATGCCGTGGTTGACCGTTGCATGAAAATGGAGCACGGACGATATTCTGGTGCCTTGCACTTTGCAGGGATGAACACGGAGATCATCACCGCACGCCGCCGTCGGGCTGGGTTTCTGCCCTAAATCGTTACAGCTTTTCCAGGCCCACGTTACAAATATTCGCGTCAGCGTTACATCTAGCCAAGCCCTATTGGACCTGCCCGAAACCGGCGTTACAATCACAGAAATCTAGACCGATTTCCGTGAACGCCCATGCAAAACTATCCTCGCTTTCTGTGTTCGTGCTTCGTAGCCACGCTTTCACTTTCCGGACTTTCTCAAGTCCAACATCTGACCCCCAAAGCCCCCAGCGTTCCTGGGCCGGCCTTTGTCCAAAACAAGGGCCAATGGGATAAACGCGCCCAGTTCCTTGCCCAAATGCCGGGCATGAATATGTGGATTACCTCCCAAGGGGCGGTTTACGACTTTTACAAGATCACGCGTGAACCCATCCAGAAGATCGTTAGCTCGAAATTTGATATACCGAGAACGGCACGCAAAGGAGACGTGGTGCGTGTTAGCTTTGCTGGAGCCAGCGCGGCCACGTGCTCCGTCGAAGGCAACGCGCCCGAGAGCGGCGTGTTCAACTACTGGGGCGGAAAAGGCAAGCCGGTGTGGACACGCGATGTTAAGCGCTATTCAGAAGCCCAGACGCAGGATCTCTATAAGGGCATTGCCGCCCGCTACTACTTTGAACAAGGCGTGCCACGTTACGATCTCATCGTGAAACCGGAGGGCGACCCATCCAAAATCGCCATGAAAATAGATGGAGCCGAGAAGCTCACAGCCCTGTCAGATGGAGGCTTACGAATCAAGACTTCGGTGGGAAGCGTGGACGAGACCAACCTCTTGGCTTATCAGGGTGTTGGCGCGGCGTGTCGTCCCGTTCGCTGCAAGATGATCGTTGACGGAAACACCGTTAGGTTTGATATTGGCAAATATGACAGGAGCCAAATCCTAGTGATCGACCCCTTGCTGTACAGCAGCTATCTGGGCGGATCCGCCTCCCAAGCCCTGGGCGACCAAGCATTAAGCGTGGCTACGGATGGAACAAATACCTATATCAGTGGGCGCGCCGGATCCCCCGACTTCCCAGCAACAACCGGTGCTTACGATACGATCTACGGGTTCGCTTCCTACCAAGGGTTCATCTCTTCGTTCAACGGCTCAGGCGGTCTAAACTGGTCAACTTTTATTGAGGGCGGTAACCAGACCAGCAGCACAATATTGGAGATCAACAGCATTGCCCTAGACAACAAGTCTCACGTCGTTTTTGGCGGAGGGGTGCTAGGAGCCGAACTGTTGACCACCGATGGCGCAGTTCAATCATCCGCTAATTCCAGCGAATTCGCAGGTTTTCTTGGCGAGTTAACAACGGACGGAACGAAGCTTGCCAATCTCACATACCTGGGTGGAACCAATGGAGAATCCTTTGTTTTCGCCGTCAATACCGACGGCGTTGGCGGAGACGTTTTTGCGGCAGGGCATACGCAAGCCACCGATTTCGAAGTGACCGCGAACGCTTATCAGACAACAAACAAAAGCATTTTAAGCGGACACGGTGGCTGCGCTTTTGCGACGAAGTTTACGGACGACATGAAAACACTGGAGGCCAGTAGTTACGTGGGCGGTACCACGGGCAGTGCGACGGCTTACGGGATCGCCGGCGACGAAACCTATCCGGACGGAATGTACATTGCAGGAACGACTACTTCAACGGATTTCCTCGCCCTAGGCTATCAGAAAACGAATAACACTGGGGGCGGGACGACAGGCTTTGGGGCCTATCTATCTCCTGATGCTAAGACCCTTTACGCCTCAAGCTACCTCGGCGGAAGTGGATATGACCAAATCAACTCGATGTTCTATGAGAAGGCAGATGAAACTGTTTACGTCGCAGGGGTAACTCTTTCCACCGACTTTCCGGTTACAAGTGGCGCGTTCCAAACCACTTATCGGGGTCAGTCTGAGGGGTTCGTTGCGGAGTTTGACAACGTCTTCTCATCCTTGCCCTTCTCAACTTTTTTTGGGGGCACCGCTTCTAACACGATTCTTGGTATCTCGGAGGGAGGGTACTACGGCGCTCCGCTAGTCACGATTTGCGGGCAGACTACATCCACCGACTTTCCCCTTTCACCAGGTGCCTACCAGACTACAGCCGGCTCAGTCGCGACAGCCTTTGTCGCCCAACTTTCTAACGATATTTCTACGCTTCTTTATAGTTCCTACTTTGGGCAGAACAACGTGGCCAATGGCGTAGCCGCATTCAACTACACAAATGCTATGATTGCCGGAACTGCTGGCACCATTCCCGTTTCTTCCACGAGCTTCCAGCAAAAGAACAATGGGGCCAATGTCACGAACGCGTTTGTCGCAGGTTTTGCTTTTGCTCCGGAATGGCTTAATGTATTATTTCCGGGCCAGTTTACAGGCGGTTCTAACGTTGCTATGACAATCACGCTGGAGTCCTCCGCCGCTCCTCTCAATGCCCAAATAAGCTTAAGCAGTAACAGCGCGGCTTTCCCGGTGCCTTCAACAGTAGATGTGCCCGCAAACAAAAACTCGGTAGAGATTAACGTACAATCCGTTCCCGTTGGGGCGTCAACCTCTATCGCCGTTAACATGACCTATCAGGGTCAAACACAGACTGATATCATGACCATTCTCCCCAATGGAGTCCAATCTCTGAAGTTGGCGGCCTCTAGCGTTGTGGGCAGCCACTCCGTGCTCGCCACCCTCACCCTGGCCGGTTCATCCGGTCCGAGCGGGGCCGTCGTGAAGCTAACTTCTGACAACACCGGTGCTGTTCAGGTTCCGGCAACAGTTACCGTTCCTGCCAATAAGACTTCAGTTCAATTTACGGTGACAACTTCTCCAGTAACTGCAAACACGACAGCCCACATTACCGCTAGCAACGATACCGGCACGCAGATGGCTACTCTAGAGCTGGTTCCTCCATCGGAAACCACCATGGTTTTGCCCCTGACCGTGGTGGGTGGGGCAACTGTTCAGGCGGACATAGATCTGAACGGAGCCGCTCCCACGGGGGGCGTCGCGGTTACTCTGGGGAGCAGCAATTCGGCGGTTGCTATAACTGTCCCGAAGATCACGGTGCCGGCGGGAAGCACCTATGAAGCCTTTTCAGTGGCAACATTTACGGTGGCCGCACCCATAAACGTGAATATCTTAGCTTCGCAAGGATCGACCATTGTTTACAAGACTATTCAGGTGCTGCCTGCCACACTCACCTCGGTTTCGGTTCTGCCAACCTCCGTCGTAGGCGGCGCAAATGTGGCGGGGACCATTACTCTCTATGGACACGCGACGACGGGAGTTAAGGCGACTCTCACTTCCACGAATGTGGCAGCCGTCGTCCCCACTTCGGTGCCACTGTCGACGATAAGCAACATAACGCCATTTGTGATTACAACGACGGGGGTTGCTACCGCGCAGGTAGCCACTATAAAGGCGACCCTGGGGACCGCGTCAGTGACTACGACGCTAACAGTTACACCCGCGGCTCTTAGCTTGCTTACTTTGGCTCCAACCGCTGTAACGGGCGGGATAAGCTCAGTCGGTAAGGTGACTCTAACTGGAGCAGCGGGCCCGGTCGGAACCGTGGTCTCGTTCGCAACCAATAATCCCGGCATCGCCGGCCCTCCAAAGACGGTTACCGTTACGGGCCCCTCGGCAACATTTATTGTTGTCACAAAGGGTGTAGCGGCAGCGGTCCCGGTTGTGATTACAGCGACCCTTGGCACCGTTTCCAAAACGGCAACACTAACCGTGTCTCCGGCCATCGTTGCTTCCATCACCGTTCTGCCAACCTTGGTAAAGGGTGGAACCTCGTCAACGGCGACCGTAACACTTACTGGCCTTTCTGCCCCCTTGGGGAATGTCGTCCAACTAATCTCAAGCAATCCGGCTGTGGCAGTAGTCCCGGCCACTTTGAAGGTGGTCGGCAACAAGGCAACCTTTGTGATAACCACTGTCGCCGTTACCAAGTCGACCGCAGTTACAATAACCGCGAAATACGGGACGCCATTTGAGGCGGCGACCTTGACGGTTACGCCCTAAACTAAAGGCTCTGGGTTGCCGTGAAGGCAACCCTCTGCTTATATTCGACCAACTCTTTTCCGTTGCTGGCCCGCGTGTAAGTGCCCCAACCGGAAGGGTTAATCAATGCACAGCGGAAGGCGCCCGAAGCCTTGGGATGAAAAGTCATCTCGTGCCCGGGCCCGTTTGCATAGAATCCCGTTAGCGAAACGTAAGCTCCGTAAGAAGCCATCGCCCTTCCGTAATGGTCGCTACACTCGATCTCGTTGTAGGGGTTGCGCTTCGAAGGGTGATAGCGCTGGTGGATCGCATTAACCACGCTCAACCCTTCAAAGAGTAGACCCTCCGCAATCATGTGGGCGGCTGCTTGATACTCAAAGCCGGTCATGCACTCGTTGAAATACCCAACCGCCCAGGCATCGCCGCCTTTGCCGGCAGCCGCGTCTGCGCCCCCACGGGGGAAACTACACATGATAAGGCCAGCCTCTTTTGGAGTCGCGTACCAGCGGCCACCAGGGATCGCTTTGTTCTTTCGGCGGTATTCCCAAACGTCTTCGTAAAAGTTATATTTGAACAAAGATTTCAGCGCAGTGACGGCCTGTCTCTCGGGCACAATACGCGGCAAGCCAACCTGGAGCGCCCACGACTGGCCGTAGATCTGATCGATGTGACAGCCAACGTTGGTGTTGTTCGCCTCTGGATGCGCCGGATCGACCTTGTTTATAAAATACTCGCCGTTAAAAAGATCCTTTACAAGCTTGTCCGAGCCTACTGTGGCCAGGTCTCCGCACTGTTTTGCAAAATCCGGATCGCTCATTAAAACAGCCATCGCTTCGCTTGCACGAAGCGCCGCTATATAGAGCGAGGATATCCAAGCGATTTCCCCGTACCAAGCGGTATCAAGGGTGTTATACTGAGCGCCCGTGAGAATTCCATCCTTCTTGGCATCCTGGGCAATGAGATAAGACGTCGCACCCTTAACCTGCGGCCAAATGGAGCGCAGGAAGCCATCGTCCGGCGACATAAGATGCTCTCGGTAGGTGCGCAGAATGCAGCTGGCCTGCCCATCCGTAGCAACTGAAGGGCCAAATTCTGCCCGATAGTCGATCGCACCCGTGTCTTTATGGAAGGCTCGCCCGAAATCAATTTCTTTGCGCAGGTATCGTTCGACTTCAGGAAACACACGCCCGACAGCCTGGGCGTAGCCATAAACGTGCGTACACGTACCCGCGCAGCACCCAACGCCCTCCCAAAAATAGAACCTGCCTTCGTCCAAACGATGGCAAGTCGAGGTAGCCAGAATGCTGGTGTTTATGAAGGTTCGGTCCAAGAACCAGTAGGGAAGAGTCGAGTCGTACCAAGTCTTGTTCCAATCCCGGGTTTTGGCTTGGAGTTCGGGCCACCTGGAGGCTATCTCGCTTGCCACGGCGTTCGCATCTTTCCACCGCGATGCATACCACTGGCGTTTCCCAGGAAGGCTTTTGGCACAGTTTGGGAAATGCCAGGCAACGATGAAGGTGACCCTTTCGCTCTGCCCGGGATTCAGATTAAAGTTGCGTCCTACCTCTGCCTTTTCGACGTTTACCTGGGCCTCATTTGCATCAAGAGCGCAAATGCAAAAGGTGCCGAAATCCTGCAGCGATTCAAGCTCTTCTTCGAATCTGGGTTCATCGGCGAAGACGACTTCGCCCAAAGAGATATTGCCCCAGGGGCCCGACTCCTGGTCGACTACTTCGAGATAAGCTTCTTTTCCCTTGAACTCGGAGACATTAAACGATTCCCAGCCCATGCGGTTATTGGCATGGCCGGTGCAAGTCCGCTTAATCTCACCATCCACCACCAGATTGATGCATGTTTTGCCCTTATGGTCCCCGCCACCAACACGCATGTTGATATAAGGCAAATCGATTGTGAAGTTCGGAGATCTAAGGGTGCCAAGGTGGGCATCCGCCTGATTGACGTTTTCTCCATTTCTCGTCTGGTGGCTGTTGACGACGTAGGTCGTTCCAGCGTTGACGTCCCCCATGTAGCCGGGCAATTCCGAAACCTTGCGCGGACTATCGCCAAAGGCCGTTCCCGTGGTTTTCCATTTCCCGTAGGAGCCAGAAGACCAATCTTCAAAAAGGACAGATCGTCCGGAGCCAGTCTTAGAATGCCTGGAAGCCGAGAATTGAACGCCGTAGTTTGGAAGCGCGTCCGCCTTTAGTTGAAAGTCATCGCGAGCCGAGCGAGAGTGGATCAACACTGGGTTCTCGCTTGCATAGTGAAGGTTGAGCGCAAGTGGAGAACTGCCCTTGTTGGTGACCGTAAACGTCATTGTCGTTGCCGGGTATGCAGAGTTCTCCACGTCCAGCGGACAGAATGGCGAGAAAGCCTCAAGCGACATTTCAACATCTGCGTCCGCGTCCGAATAAGTCACCCGCCCGATTGGGTATTCGCCGCGAAACCTAATATCACCAAAGCGCACCGTTTTGGTAATCGCGCCTACCACCATGAGCCGAAAGCTTTGCGCGAAAGGCGACTGCTGCCGAACGGGAGCAACATAGTTTGCGCCCTCACCGGCGCTTAGGGAATCACCCATGAAAAGCGCGGGTTGGCGCTCAACGCATCCGAAATGCTCCTGATTGAAAACATCCCAGTTCCAAAGCTGGCCATCTCCGCCAAGGTACACCGTGCCCGAAAATAATCCGCCGATTGGAAGCCCGATAAAGGTAAGTTCGTTGCCCGAATAAATCTCCGGCTCGCCCCTTTCTAACAAATCCTTCAGGTTAGGAGGCTTAGATTTGGATTCTCGGGTCTTAGCTTGTGCTGGAATAGCGCTGGCCGCCAAGGCTGCTCCTCCAACCTTCAGCAGATCTCGTCTCGTAAGGCCGTCGGCCATTAGCCCTTTGCCTTCATCGCTTCGCGTAGGTCGCTTTCGTCTTGGTCAGACCAATAGCCACACTGAAGCTGAAAGAAAACGGTTGTGTAAGGAATCGTCAGCGGGGTCTTAATCAGCAGAATATGGAAGGTCTTGCCGGCCTCGTCAAGCTTTGCAATAAGGTCTTCATGGAGCTGCTTTTCCGCCTTATGCCCGGAGAGGACCGCTTCTAACCCTTTGCGATAACGATCTATGCCCGGCGCGCTCTTCTCTGGTACAAAATCGATTTCCTTGTCCAGAAAGATGTTAGGGCGAACGTGCTTAGTCTTCGCGAGCGCCGCAAGGACGGCCTTTACGCATTTGATTTGGTCTTCGGTGACAGTAATTGTTTCTACGCCTGGAGAATTCTGCAACGGATAGGCCGAATCGGCGATGACGATCCAGTTCCTGTGACCCAGCGCAGGCAGCCGTGACTCTACAATCTTGCTAACATCCGATTGGCCGGAACCCTGCGGAAAAGTGGCAGCACTAGCGAAACAGAAAATCCCAATACAGGCAATAGCGGAATAGATAAATTTCATGGCGTCTTTGAACCGCAGATTACCGAATTGTTTGCTAGGACTTTCCGTCGCGAAGCTCTGGAGTGCTAAAGCTTGCTTTAGCTCAAACCAGGAAGCTTGCTTGCGTGGCTTGTCTCCATACTCGGCAACATAAGGGTCGAATTCACACATCCGATTGTTATCAGCCGAGCTGCAGCTTTAGTTCCTTGAAAATAAGATTTCTGGCTAGTCATTTGTTCGTTTCACGAAGAAGCAGGCCCAAAGGGTCGAGCTGACTTAGCGAAGGCTGGAGGCCTGGTAACTTGCGATCCCCCGCTCCGATAGGGCTGAAGGTCCGTAACCCTGCAAATGGAACACCAACTGTCCCGCCTACCTGGGCCTTCGGACATGGAGCTTGTCTTTGTAGTTCTGTCGCCTTTCCCATCACCCGTAACCGGTGCCGATCTGGTGTGCGGGCGCGTTAAGATAGGGCAGCCCCTGGCTCGAACCTCGGAGATGCCAATGGGTGGGGTGGTATTTTCGGACGGAATTGTTGAGCGCGGAATGGACTGGCCAGCGGGCGATACTGTGAGCGTAACCGTTGGGGATAGAGTCGTTCAAAGACTGATCAAGGCCTAGCCGGTTGCTCGCGCCTGGTCTGATTTGTTCCAAGCGGTAGGATAGTGTCGTGCACCTCGGAGTCGCAATTGAAAAACGTATTGCAGATAGCCATGCCGAATCGGTTGGGGTCGCATTTCAAGACCTCGAAACAGGCGAAAAACTGCTCATTGACGCGGACGAGTCGTTTCACGCCGCAAGTACGATGAAGGTGCCCGTCCTGGTCGAGCTTTTCCACCAGGCAGAACTTGGAAATGTCTCCCTCGTTTCCAAGGTTAAGGTCCGAAACCAGTTTTTCAGCTTGGCGGACGGCTCGGCCTATACAACCGAGGTTGAGGATGATGGCGAGAAGACTCTCTACCAGCTACTTGAAGAGGATGCGCCCTTAATCGATGTGGCCACCCTGATGATCACTCACAGCAGTAACCTGGGCACAAACCTGCTGATGGAGTTGCTGGGGGCAGAAAACGTGAATGCCTATATGGCAGAGATCGGCCTGCGGGATTTGGTTGTTCGGCGAGGAGTGATGGATATGAAGGCCTTTAATTTAGGCATGAACAACAAAGTCACCGCTAGCGCCTTAATGTCGCTTGCCGCCAAGCTGGCGCGTGGGGAAGTGGTTTCGCCCGCCGCATCGGAGGCAATGATCGGCATCATGCGGCAGCAGTTCTACCTGAATAGCATCCCGGCCAAGCTTCCGGCAGATGCCAACGTGGCGAACAAGACGGGAAGCATGACCATGATTTGCCACGATTTTGGGATCGTTTATCCGCCTTCGCGTGGGCCATTCGTCCTGGCCGTTTTGACACGTGGGCTGCAGGAAGACACTGCCGGGCCGGAGCTAATCTCAGACATCGCAAGCTTATGTTATGCCCATGCTTTAGCGCATTAAGTGTTGAGTTTATTAGTGCGTGGCCGCAAGCTCGATGCCTTCTTTTCTGCGCATGGCGTCCACTAACTCAACTCCAAAAGAAAGCTTGTTTCTGATTGGGTTTTTTGAGTTCACCATCCTCCAGAATGGGGTAATGCTTTCAATGGGAGCGCCGCCCGCGTAATCCTCAAAAGCCTTTTCAGAGCAGATACGCAGAAACATGCCGCAGCACATAGGGCACGTCAACTCCGCACCTGCGGATTGTGCGAGATCTTTGGACATTTGTGCGGTAGTCCGTTCTTCGCCACTAGGAATAGAGCGAATATATTGGTCAACTTGCGACGGCACCGGCACCAACATCTGTGTTCCCGGCGGAAAGCCCGAGATTTTTCGAATTGAAGGACCAACAAACGGCTCTTTGCCATTATTGTATTTCTCGTTCCAGGTCTTTGGCATAAGATAGATTTTAAACCATTTGCTTTAACCGTGTTGAAAGATCGGTTAGATACTGCGCCAGAGGCATAATACAACTGTGTTTAAACGCATTCAGATTTGGGAGACTCGGTTTTGACGGGTAGAGCCGAACCGAGCAAAGCACTGAAACGAGAACTTCGGGTTCTAATGGAGACAGCTTACGAACGTTCTCTCGATAAGGAACTGCACAACCTGGACACGCATTTCACCTCCTGGAAAGCCGGCCAGATCAACGCGTTTGAGCTGACCGATCTTATTCATAATTTCCACCAGGGCCCAGCCCGGAAGCTGTTTAACACATTTACCACGCGCGGAATGAATGAGATCATGGTCGCTGGGTTTATGACACAGGGCATTATAAATGAAAGCGATGTGTCTAGCGAGTTGCTCGACTTCCTAGCTCCTTACATCGAGTTTATCAACCGGGATTAGTGGGAAAACTTGCTGGCCGGGCGCTTCGGTGTTTTTGTGAGACTGTCAGCTAGCTTTCGATCCATAGATAGTCTTTCCTTGGCTCCGGATGCGTGATTGGATTTCTGCCGTCGTCCTGTCGAAATCGATAATCGATATCCAGTAAAGGGTTTTAGCTCTTCCGTTTGAGCTCTGAAAGTAGTCCAATCTTCAGTTAATAGGGTGGCCCCAAGGATTGCGAGATCAACGTCGGATCGCTATTTGTGATCGCCCACCGCTCGCGAGCCGAACAGGATGATTTCCTCCACGCGTGGGTTCGTTTGAAGGAGCTTAATGAAGTCCCCAACAGAAGGGGGGGTAGCTTCGGACATGTGGCCGCCTGCAGACTTAGAATGGTGCCGTCGAAAGGACTCGAACCTTCACGAGCTTGCGCCCACTAGTACCTGAAACTAGCGTGTATACCAATTTCACCACGACGGCACGGCTCAGGAATTATAGCGTATCTCCGCACGTGATCGGTGAAAAGCAATAGGCAATAGGCAATAGGCAATAGGCAATAGGCAATAGGGATAAGCGGGTCACAGATCGAACTTACTGGGGCGTTGGAGTAGGTGTTCAGTGCAACGTGTACTCGTCATTGCGAGGAGCTCTAGCGCGACGAGTCGCGCTGGAGCGACGCTGGAACCTACCTGGTATTCCACCGGATTGTGGATTCAACGCACTCACGCATTAGTCAAAACTCATTTCCCGCTTGGATCGACCACAAGCATTAGCTTTACATCCCCAAACTCCAGTGTTGGCGCGAGCAAGGACCAGTAGACCTCGCCCGAATCCTCGTCACTAAGCCCATTTGTTTCAACGATCTTTCCGTTGAAACTGGTTGTAAATGTAAGCGGCATTAGGTCGTTGGGGTCCGAGTTTGATTGCGCTGAATTTGGACTCGTCATGCTTTTGCTAAAGTTAGAGTCGTTTATCACTTTCCCTTGAATGGCCTTCAACTCTTCAGGCGTTATATCCGGAAGTTCAGCTTGGATTGCGGTAGTTAAGCTCTTCTTCGCGCGAGATATCACCTTATGAGCCATCAGATCAGGATCAATCAGGGCATCGGCGACCAAAGGTTCGGGCGGGCCGAACAAGACGTGAATCATGGAGCCCGCAATAACGTTTGTGAGCTTATCGATCGTTGCTGTGGTTTGATATCGGCTCGGTAAAGCGGCCTTAATAGTGGCTCTCAAATCTGCAGCAGACTTGGCAATGTCGGCACCGAAATGCTTATTGGCGTGAACTGTTTCAACATACTCAACGTTGCCGTTTGGCAGCTTTTTAACCGACACCGTGCTTGTAATAGCCGGTGTGGAACTAGCTTTATCTCGTACGGCAATGTCCGTTAGCGGACCTGTCCCCGCAGAAACATCTCTAACAACGGTGACCACTTTGGCGTCGTCATCCGTGCCAGAAGTGACGCTGACTCCGCCCCCCTGCGTTGGAATGTTAAACACAGTTTGGGGAGTCGAAGGAGGGCTAGATTGGTCGCCGCCCATGGGTTGGCTCGCGGAGTACTTAGCAGAACGATGAAAGGAGCCGTCAGCGGCCAGATTAGTCGTTACCGAAACGCGTGCGCAACCCGCCAATAGCGCGATGCAAGTTGCCAAGACCGCGAGACGCAAGAAGCTTTTCATCTCAAGACTGTACCTGCGGAAACTTTATAGCATTGGGTTGTAAACTTGGGTCAATGAAACTTTCCGTCCAGTGTTACACCGTCCGCGACCAAATGGATCAAGATCCTTACGGCACCTTAAAAGCCCTCCGCGAAATGGGTCTCAACTATGTTGAGTGCAGCGGAACCTATGGCCTTTCGGCTGAAGAAATAAGAAAGGCCCTTGATGATTTGGGCCTCAAATGCAGCGGAACGCACTCGGGTTTGGACCAATATGAGGGCGATGTAGAGGCTGTTATTGAACTGAACAATACGCTTGGCAGCAACTTTTCAGCGCTCGCCTGGGTGGGTAAGGAAATTTACGAACCCGGTTGGGACAAGTTTGCGGCGAGACTAGAGACCATCGGACGCGACATAAAGGCCGCCGGCCTGGTCTTTGGCTATCACAACCACGACTTTGAGTTTCAGCTCCAGAATGGCAAACCGGGCTTGGATATCTTGTTTGAGAACGCCGATCCGAGCCTGGTTTCCTCCCAACTTGATGTGTACTGGGTTGCCTATGGCGGCAAAGACCCGGCGGAATATATCAAAAAGCTAAAGGGCCGAATCCCGCAAGTGCATTATAAAGATGGCAAGCTTGGGGAAGGGAAGCCGCATTATCTGCCTGTCGGGCAAGGTGATTTGGATTGGGATGGGATCATGGCTGCCTGCAACGATTCGGGAGTTGAGTTCGCTTCGATCGAATTGGATTCCAGCCCCGGTGATCCGTTGGACGCGGTTAGGAAAAGCGTCGAGTTCTTGAGGTCGAAGGGAATAAATGATTAACAGTCCTCAGTGCTGAGTCTTGAGCTCTGGTAGTTATGGCTGAAAAAGTTGCGAAGTCAAAATTTGTAAGTTTGCCAGTCTATGCCAGCGTGCTATTGGCTGCTGGCATTATCTCAGGTCTGGTCTGCCATTTTGCCGGGTGCAACGACGCTACTTCGCTTGCGTGTGGGGCTATTGTAGCACTGATAGTTCCGGCCGTATCTGTTTTTTTCGCGGCGGTTTTTCTGGCGCTCTATCTGCCCATTTTTATTCATGAGATGGGACATTTCATTGCGGGCCACCTCGTTGGCTTTTCGTTCGCGTCGATGCGAGTTGGGTGTGTTCAGTTGGACAAATCGGGTCGAAGGTGGAAATTGTCCATCGTACGCTCAGCACTCCTGATTGGGGGAGTTACCGCCATGCTCCCTGGCGGTCCAAATCGATTGATCGGAAGGATGCGAATCTACACCTTGGGTGGTATTGCAGCCAGTTTTTTGCTTCTTGCAGCTCTTGTCATTGTGAATCTAAGATTCGGAGTTTCATTTTCTGACTATGCGCATTTCGAGCAAGTAAACCCGCCGATCTTTGTTCTCGAGATATTTACAATTCTGAGCTTCTGGTGTTTGGTGTTTTCGCTGATTCCGGTTAAAAAGAATGACCAAATGAGCGACGGTGCACGCCTGCTCGAGACCGTTTTCAACCCTGCGAAAACTCTGGTTTTGGCGGCGCAACTCCGTGTTGGCGCTGACTTAAAGCAAGGTATAAGGGCTCGTGACTGGGACAGAGAAGACATCGAAATCATTAGACAGGCACACTCAAAGAACATTAACGGACGACCCGATCTTATCCTCTACTATTACTTTTTGGATCGAGGGGAATTGGAGAGCGCAGAGATATTGATGGAGGCAGCGAGAACTTATTATCAAAAGGCACCCTCAAGATCGGATTATTTGACTTCGATCTACCTCTACGAGATAGCATATATTTTCGCCATGCGAGGCCGAATTGCCGAAGCGAAGATGACGCTAGCCGAAAGTGACATGCTTGGCGTTAAGAAGTCTTGCCAACGAAAAAGGGCGCTTACCGCCATCTTGGCTGCCGAAGGCAACCTTGAGGAAGCACAAAAGCTGGCCGAGGAAACCATGCGGCAACTGCAAGATGAAGGAGACCTAAGCAAACCAAACTGGCAAGCAGAGGCAGATTGGTTGCAGTGGGCATTAGAACTCGCCCCCAACACAAACTGAAGAATAATGGAGCCCATTCACCCCAGCGTCGACATCGGCCACGTTCATCTAAAAGTCGCTGACCTCGACCGAGCGATCCACTTCTACCACGACATCCTGGGCTTCGAACTCACCCAACGCTACGGCTCGCAAGCGGCCTTCCTTTCCGCCGGTGGCTACCACCATCATATCGGCCTCAACACATGGGAGAGCAAGGGTGGCCAACCGCCCGCACCAGGAACAACCGGTCTTTTCCACACGGCCATTCGGTATCCAACCAGAGCAGCTCTTGCCGACGCCTTAAGAAGGCTCATAAAGGCGGGCATCAAACTGGATGGGGCGGCAGACCACGGCGTAAGCGAAGCGCTCTACTTAAGAGACCCGGATCAAAACGGAGTGGAGCTCTACTGGGACCGTCCCAAAGAGCAATGGCCGCGCGATGACAAGGGGGACATCGCCATGGTCACAAACGCCCTTGATTTAGACGATCTCATTAAGCAATAGCAATACCTGCTAAAAATGCTGGCTGTTCAATTCGCTTATAAATGGCAAACATTTAAATAGTGGGTTGGCGCCCACGGGTTGGGCGGCACACATGCTTACAGGCGACGTTTTTATTCAAGAGGGTCTCATCAATGATGAGCAACTTCGTTTAGCGAATGACAAGCTAAAAGAGCTGGGCGGAAAAGAATCCATTGCGCGGGTTCTTGTCAGTCTAGGCTTTATCGAAGAGAGGGACCGCGTTCGGTGCCTGGGTAAGGTCTGGTCCGTTCCCTACTGCGACGTTGCTGAAAAGCATCCACCGGCAGATGTGCTTGCCCTCGTAACACCCCAAATCGCCAAAAGATTTAAAGCTATTCCGCTAGAAATCAAGGGAGCCAAGCTCATGGTGGCGATGGCGAACCCTCTCGACATCTTCGTGATCGACGAACTCAGGCTGGCTACCGGACTAGAAATCGAACCGATGATCGCGGTGGAAGAGGACCTCATCCTCGCGCTTTCCAACTTATACAAGATCGATATCAACGTCAATGATGCCCTAGCGGGCGTGATGAAGGATTTCGATGGACAGATCGATATCACCCAACTCGATGAAGATGATCTCACAGAAGCAGAGCTTCGAGAGATGGGCGATGATGCGCCCATCATCCGACTTGCAAGCCTTATCATCAACCAAGCGATCCAGGATAAGGCAAGTGATATTCACATCGAGCCGCAAAAGGATGGCGTTCGCGTTCGCTACCGTGTAGACGGCGTTCTTATGGACGTAATGAAGTTGCCAAGAAAGGTAACGGCACCGCTTTCCTCAAGAATAAAAATCATGTCCGATATGGACATCGCTGAAAAGCGGGTTCCCCAAGATAACCGAATTAGTGCGACCATAAACGGCCGCGAGTTTGACTTCCGCGTATCGACGCTGCCTCTCATTTATGGAGAGAAAATCGTTATGCGTGTTCTCGATAAGGGCGGGATTAAGGTTGGTCTTTCCAAGCTCGGATTCCTGCCGCAGAACCTTCGAATCATTGAGGACATGTGCTCCAAAAGCTACGGAATCATCCTTGTAACTGGGCCTACCGGTTCAGGAAAATCCACCACGCTTTACTCGATTCTCAATAAGATCATGACGGGCGATCGAAACATCATCACGATCGAGGATCCAGTCGAATACGAACTTCAAGGCGTCAACCAGTGCGGCGTAAATGTGCGAGCGGGCATGACGTTCGCGGCGGGCCTGAGAGCCATGCTTCGACAAGACCCGGACATTATCATGGTCGGAGAAATGCGCGACACGGAAACCGCGACGATCGCCATGGAAGCCGCTCTTACGGGCCACTTGGTTCTTTCAACGCTGCACACCAACGATGCTCCTTCGACACCAACCAGACTTATCGATATGGGCGTCGAGCCCTTCCTTATCGCTTCCTCGATTGTCTGTATTCTTGCCCAGCGACTTGTGAGGCAGATCTGCCCGAAGTGCAAAGAGGCATACCCTGCCACTCGCGAAAGTTTGCTTCGTTATGGCTTTCCGATTCCAGAAGAGTTGGGTGCCGACACTCAGGGAGAATTGACTTTGTTCAGGGGCCGAGGCTGCGATGCCTGCAACAATACAGGCCACAAAGGAAGAACTGGTATTCACGAGCTCATGGTTTTCTCCGATGATGTGAAGGATGCAGTTCTGGAACATTCACCGGCCCATGCCTTACGAGCGCTTGCTATGGGAAATGGCATGAAATCGCTCCAAATGGATGCCGTACAAAAAATCTTAATGGGCGTGACCTCAGTGGACGAGGTTCTGCGCGTGATCTATTCCTAAGTTGAAAATATGAGTTTAAACACCGAACGTTTTCTTGCAGATCGTAAGAATCTGCAGGTTGGAAATGGCATGTCTGCCGCGGAGAGAATTTTGGAGCGGAGCGGCGACCTCGCCGCTCTTCCCCATGTTGTTTTCAAGCTTTTGGAGCTTTCGGCTTCTACCGAAAACGCAGCCATCGAAATCGAGAAGGTCGTCGCTGTCGATCCGGGGTTTAGTGCTCGCATACTCGGGCTCGCAAACTCTTCCTACTATGGATTGGCACGAAAGGTCACCTCTGTCAGAGATGCCGTCGTTTATTTAGGATTCAAAAACATTCGGGAGATGGCGCTTACGACGGGCGTGTTCGACATGTTCGTTGGCAAGAACGACAAAGAGTCTCTGCGTCGGCGTGACTGGTGGAAAACATCCGTCGATGCGGCGATTGCCTGCAGATTCATAGCGGGCGGAACTGCTTCGCTTATTGGCGCAGAAGCCTATACCTGTGGACTTCTTCATTACATTGGCAAGAGCATTCTTGATCGCTATAGCGAAGCCGATTATGGATTAGTCGAACGACAGCTCGCCGCCGGAATCCCTGAGGGCACAGCAGAAAGAAATGTCTATGGATGCGACCATACCGATCTTGCGATAGTAGCTGGCAAGAAGTGGGGTTTCCCTGCCACCGTCGTGTCATCCGCATCTTACCTAGAGCAGCCTGAAATCGTGGACACGTATGACGCCTATCGCGCTTGCGTTGCTATTTCAAACAAGATCGCAAAAATGGCGGTAAATGGCCGGGTTAATGTGGAAGAACTTCCGGAGTGGGCCATGGAACACCTCGGAATAGCTCTCGAAAGGAAAGAAGGGCTCTGTAACGAAGCTCTCGAAAAGATCGCTGCCTCTAACGGCATGCAATTCTAATGCAGTAATGCCGACAATCAATAGGAAGTCCTATGTCTGAATCATTCAATTGGAAAAAAGTAATAACTGATAAGGAAACGGAAGCGGATGCTGCACAGCCAACGCCGCCACCGGTTCTTGATCAAGCCCCCCAGGATGTTCCTGTTCTCGTAGTGGAAGATTCCACCTCGACGGCGCCCGGAGCAGAACAAGCCCAGGCTGAAGAGGGTCGCGATATGACCTATCGGCCGGAGGGCCTCCCGACCAACGTTCACGACATCAAGGTCGGGCCGAAAAAGTATGGTGCGGGATTAGAGAGCATCCCGATTCTGCATGCCGGAGTTGATGGCAACCCCATGGTGGAGAACTTCCACCTGGATGAGATACTCCGCATGGCCTTCGAGCGAAAGGCGAGCGACATCCACCTCACGGTTGGACTCCCTCCCATGGTCCGGCTTGATGGCGAACTTATGCCTCTTTCCTTCCAGCCGCTTGTGCCCCAGGATACGCGCAGGCTCATTTTTGAAACGCTGACAGATGAGAACGTTCATAAGCTTGAAAAGACCCACGAGTTGGACTTTGGCTATGGAGTAAAGGACGTAGGCCGATTCCGATTCAATGTTTACATGCAGCGCGGCAGTTATGCCGGTGCATTGCGGTCGATTCCTACGAAGATCCCATCTTACGACGAGCTTTCTCTTCCGCCAATCGTGCGAGATGTTTCAAAGAGGTCATCCGGATTGATTTTGGTCACAGGGCCGACTGGCTCGGGTAAATCGACGACCATCGCTTCGATGATCGACGACATCAACACCAACAACACGACTCATATCATGACCATCGAAGATCCTATCGAGTATCTTCACACGCACAAGAAGTCGATGGTTAACCAGCGCGAGATGCATGCGGATACGTTCAGTTTCCATGCGGCGCTTAGAGCCGTCTTGCGCGAAGATCCCGACATTATCCTCGTCGGTGAGTTGCGAGACCTAGAAACGATTGAAGCGGCTTTGACCTTGGCCGAAACCGGCCACCTTGTCTTTGGCACACTGCACACCCGCAACGCGCCCGCTACAATCGACCGAATTGTGGACGTGTTCCCGCCCGATCAGCAGGCGCAGATCCGCGTATTGCTTGGCAATACGTTGGAAGGCGTTATCTCGCAGCAGCTTCTGCCCCGCCTTGGCGGTGGCCGCCGTGCTGCTCTTGAGGTGATGCTAGGAACGCCGGCTATTAAAAACCTGATTAGAGAAGGGAAGACGCACCAGATGTACAGCGTCATAGAAACTTCCAGCAACGTTGGAATGCAGACTATGGACCGCAACCTCTCTGATCTGTTCAAGAACGGCTACGTCGCTTACGAGGAATGCCTCATGCGCGCGGTCGACAAGGACAACTACTCCCGGCTTGCGAAAGCAGCCTAAGGGAAGTGTTGAACTTGAAGTGGCAGTTCTCAGCGTTAGCAGGTCTTTTTGAGTTGCGGTCACATTCCTGTTCTCACCGTTCCCGGTCAGTTTAACTTCTGCGAATACGAGACCTGGGCTCAAGCTGGCAGGACCTGAAAGCACTCAAGATCCAACTCTTAGGAGTTTGGCGTGTATATGAAACGCCAAACGCTAATAAATCGATTTACTTACGCGAAAATATTAAAAATCTGAAACTAAACATTAAGATTCTTTGTATATTCTGCATATGAGCCAAGAAAAACTGCATAAGATCCCAACAAGGGATCCGGTTTCCGGAGGGAAGCTCTTCGTCAGTGAGCTTACCGGCGCGGACTCAGGCATTCAGATTCGTGGAAAGTTCGAAATCCCGATCTTCGCACATCTCGACAACGATCAAGCCGAGTTTCTGGAGGCGTTTCTCCGATGCCGAGGCATGATCAGTTGCGTGGAAAAAGAGCTTGGGATTAGTTACCCAACCGTGAGAGCCCGTTTGGACGCGCTGCTAACCGCTCTCAACTTGACGCCCGCCAAAGAAGATGGCAAGAGTGCAAAGCTCGCGGAAAAGAGAAAGCTTATTCTCGATCAGCTTGAACGAGGAGAGATTACGGCCCAGGAGGCCAAGGCAAAATTGAGGGAAAAGGAATGAAAGAAGAAATCGCCAGAATTATGCGCCTCGTGCAAGAAGGGAAGATCACGCCGGAGGATGCTGCGGAACTGATTGATGCCTTCAGCAGCTCGGAGCATCAGGAACAGCCGCAGCCCCCTAAAGCGGGACCGCAAGCTCCCCCTCCTCCGCCGGAAGAGCCCCGCGAGACTCCGCCTCCGCCCCCACCAGGACCGGCGCAGGATCCTTTTAAGAGTTTTGTTGACACCATGGAAAGTCTGGGCAGGGAAGTCAGCCAGAGCGTGAACTGGCACGATGTTGCGCGGCAGATCAGGCAAGGCGCTCAAAAGGGCGTAGAAGGCCTTAAGGTCGGTATAGACGAAATCTCTAAGGGCAAAGTGCATCTTGGCTGGTTCTCGGCATATGAAAACCGGGATGTAACTCTGCCGCTCGCTGACGTAACCAGCAAGACTCTTCGAATCGAAAACCCCTGTGGGGACGTGAAAGTCACCGGTGGCTTTGCGGACGGCAGCGTTTCTGCCCGCGCCAGAGTGCGCGGCTCCGACGCGACGGATGCTCATGATAAAGCCGATCAATACACCGTGATTATCGAAGAAAGTGACCACGAGATCCTCATTCGCCAGCCCGATGTTAGCGGCCTTGAAGTCGACCTTGTTGTTCAACTTCTTACAGCCCAGCATATCGATATCCGCACAACTCGTGGCGACGTAAAAGTCATTGATGCGGGAGGCAGTTCGCGGGTAAGCAACGCCAGCGGCGACATAACTTTGAGAGGTCTGAATGGCGTCATCGAAGTGACCACCCAAAACGGCGACCTTAATATCGAGGATTGCACCTCTCCAAGCGTCACCGTTGAAAACAAGACAGGAGATATCCACGTCGAACGAGTAACCGGCAATGTCAGCATCCGCACCGCCAGCGGCAATGTGAAGTTCGGCAGCAGCTCCGGCAAGAGCATCGCGATCGAATCTGTCAACGGTGACGTTGGTGTCGAGTTGGTCGAACCTGTTTCCGGAAACGTCAGCATCCGCACCGTTAACGGCGATGCAAGCCTGGTCGTCCCTTTTGGCAGCGACTGCCGAGTGTCCTTATCCACTTTGAGGGGAAATGTGACCTGCGAAGCGGCTCTTCTCGATGAAGCTCAAATGGAGCAGCGCATTACCGGCCGCCTTGGCGATGGCACCGGAAGCGTGGACGTAAGCGCCGTTAACGGAGACGTTAAGTTCGATACGAACTAGAAGGAAACCCGGGCATTGAGTGCCAAGTCCTCGTACTTGGCACCCTCTATTTGATTTGGTCGCGAAGACCCAAGAGGCGGGAGCAAAGCCCACCCCGAAAGGGCAACGCCATCCAGTTGTCATCCCGAACTCCGTGTGAGGGATCTCGGGTTGTGCGACTGCTTTTCATTAAGCGGACGCGATCGGGTCGACGGGCTAGCTATTTTGGTCCAAGCAACGTGTCCAAGGGAGATACAGGCCCAAAGGGCAGAGAAGACTTAGCGAAGGCTGAAGGTCTGGTAACTTAACCACCCTCCTCTTAAAGCCCCAACGTTTGGCGACACGGATGCTTAAGTTCAATTTCCAAAAAAACTGGATGGCATTGCCCTGAAAGGTGGGCGAGCTACGCGGCAACCTACCGGGCATACCACCAACTAAGGGGCTGGACTCAAATCCCATCTAACGCCAAGACAATCTCCCATTCTTGCTCAGTCACCGGCATAACGCTTAGCCGCTGGCCCTTGCGGACCACCAGCATGTTCTCCAGGCCTGGCACTTCGCGAAGCTCGGCCAGGGATACCGTTCGCTTGAACTTGCTCAGGAATTTAACATCTCTAAGCACCCACCTCGGCGCGTCTTTCGGACTTTTCGGGTCGAAGTAGTGGCTGTTGGGGTCGAACTGGGTCGGGTCAGGATAGGGTTCGCTAACAATCTCCATCGTCCCCACGATCCCGCTGGGGTCGGCGTTGGAGTGGTAGAAAAATGCCTTTTCGCCAACCTTCATCTGGTCCTTAAAGTAGTTGCGGACCTGGTAACTGCGGCACCCCTCCCACATGTTCGTCCCTTCCTTTTCCAGGTCGTCGATTCCGTAGGTGTCTGGTTCGGATTTCATTAGCCAATACATGGCTTTATTTTGAACTGTCCCTTCTAGCAAAAACATTGGCGTTCAAAAACTTAGGCGGCAATGAGGGGTGCCCATTCTCGTCCGAAATCCAAAATCCGCTAAGTTCTAAGTCTAAGTTCTAATCGCCTATTTATTAAGCAATGCCGCAATCCCAGGAAGCTCTTTCCCTTCCAGAAACTCTAAGCTCGCCCCGCCGCCGGTGCTCACGTGAGTCACCTTATCGGCCAGACCAAACTTCTCGATGGCGGCGGCGGAATCGCCGCCACCGACGATAGTTGTTGCCTTGCACTCAGCCATCGCCTGGGCTATTGCTCGCGTGCCCGCTGCAAAAGGGGTCATCTCGAAGACACCCATGGGGCCGTTCCAAATAACAGTGCCGGCCGCGTGAATTAAAGCAGAGAAGTTCTCAATCGTCTGAGGTCCGATATCGGCTCCGATCTTGTCCGAGGGAATCTCTTCAACGGCAACGATATCCGTATGTGCCAACTCAGAAAGCTCGGAAGCCACCACCACATCGTAGGGAAGCGATATCTTGTCGCTTTCGGTTTCCATCAAGCCCTTGGCATACTCAACGTTCTCAGCGTCAAGAAGGGATTTGCCGATCTCGTCGCCCTCGGCTTTCAAGAAAGTAAAGGCCATGCCGCCACCAATCAGGAGCTTGTCCACTTTAGGAAGCAAACTCTGGATCACGGCAATCTTATCTTTAACCTTTGAACCGCCCAAAATCGCCACAAAAGGCCGCTTGGGATCTTCCACTGCGTTGCCAAGGAACTGAATTTCCTTCTCGATCAAGAAGCCGGCAACGGCCGGCAAGTGATGCGCCACGCCCTCTGTTGAAGCATGAGCCCGGTGGGCCGTTCCAAACGCATCGTTCACAAAGATATCCGCCAACGATGCAAGTTGCGAAGCAAAGGCTGGGTCATTCTTCTCTTCTTCCGGGTGAAAGCGCACGTTCTCCAACAGGACCACGGAGCCAGGTTGCAAAGCCTTGCAGGCGGCGGCAACTTCTGGCCCCACGCAATCGGGTAACAGCGGCACATTTTGGCCCAACAATGAAGTCAATCGCGCCGCAACGGGTGCCAAAGAAAATTCGGGAGTGACGCCTTTCGGCCGGCCCAAATGGCTTGCCAAAATCACGGCTGCGCCGTGCTCAAGCAGATACTTGATCGTTGGAAGAGCTTCCGTAATGCGGCGGTCATCAGTAATCTGACCGCCTTCTAAAGGCACATTAAAATCGCATCTTACGAGGACTCGCTTTCCGGCAACGTCGATATCTCGTACGGTTTTTTTGTTGAGGAGCATCGTGAGTTATTTTACTTTCACGATGCCCATCCGTGTTAGCGCATTGTGGCCGAAGGCTGTGCCGTCCAACTTGGCGGATCGCTTGCCGGGAATGAGTCTTCCGAACTCAAATCCACGCGCTTATTGGCCTTCTGGAATTCTCGGCAGCGCTCGGCTTCTTCAAGCCGGCTCCAAAGCAACCGCGATAGCCCATACAAGAGCACACCGCTTAACCCGACGATAACTGCTGTTCTTTTATCCATATTTCTTCCCCTTTTTCATTAGATCGTTGTTCTGGCTCTGTTGTTCGTTAAGGCATAATCATTCCGTGGAGGAATTGATTGGGAAGATCGATGAGTTGGCCCAACTCATGGACGATTTTGCCCTGCAGCAGGCAGAGCTCTCAGGCGAGGATTGGAAGGTTGCTTTCAAGCGTCAACGTCGTTCCCAGCCTGTAGAAGAAATCGAGGAGAGCTTCAGCATCGGCATCGGCCCATTGGTTATGCCGCAGGCGCAAGCCGTTGTGGAGCAGCGCCCTTCTGGTTTGCCGGTTAGCAGCCCAATGAACGGCATTTACTATGCTTCACCCAGCCCCAGCGCCCCTCCCTTTGTGAAGCCGGGTGAATCGGTAACGGCCGGGCAGGTTGTGGGTCTCATCGAGGCGATGAAGGTGTTTAACGAGATCGTTGCCCCCGTGAGCGGCATTGTAGATAAGGTTGTGGCCGAAAGCGGCCAACTCGTCCAGCCAGGCGACCCGCTTCTCTATATTCTTTAAGGTCATAATTGGTTTATGCACCTCGCCTGCGTCCAAACCGACGTCGTATTCGGAGATCCCCTCGCCAACGCGGCGAACGCCATTAAGCACCTCGAGAAACTCCGCAAGCAAGGAGCCGATCTAGTCGTATTCCCCGAGGCTTATCTAACCGGCTATTGCGTTGATTGCGCAGCAGATGCCCATGGCATCGCCATACCACGTGACCACGAAGCAATCACCCAAATCGCTGAAGCTGCCAATCGGCTGAACCTACTTACCGTTTTCGGCTTCGCCGAAGAAAGCAACGGCAATGTCTATAACGCAGCCGCATTAACCGAACCGGGCCGCGAAACCAGGTTCTATCAAAAAACTCATCTGCCCATTCTCGGCTTAGATCGGTTCGTGCAGCTAGGGAACGAGATTCCCGTCTTCGAGACCAGACTTGGCAAAATAGGCATTCTCATCTGCTACGATCTGCGCCCGCCGGAAGCCATGCGCGTGCTTGCGTTGGCTGGCGTTGAACTGGTTGTTCTTCCCACCAACTGGCCGGAAGGAGCGGAAGTCTCTGCAGAGCATATTTCCATAGCCCGCGCGGCCGAGAATGGCGTTTTTGTCGCCACCTGCGATCGGACCGGCCACGAACATGGCTTCAACTTCATCGGCTTAAGCAAGATCATCTCGCCGAAGGGCAAGGTTTTGGCAGGAGCGGGAAGGGAAGAGGCCGTGCTTACTGCCGATATCAACCTGGCCGAGGCCCGCGATAAGCACAACATAAATATTCCCGACAAATACGAGACGCAGCTTTTTGAATCGAGAAGACCGGAGCTATACGGCGGAATCGAGGCAAGCCTCGTTACCAAGCGTTAACAAAAAAAGCCTGGGGATAACCCAGGCTTCAAAGTTTTCAGCGACTTTCTAACTAAGAAGTTAGGCGCTCCATGCTGATCTTAACATCACTCATCGACATGCCTTGTGCAACCGGCATCGCATCAACCGTGCCCTCCAGCTTGCTCATCTTAGAGGTAGCCACGTTAACGTACATTGTCATATGGACTTTGGCAGGTGCATCCGCGTCCGACATCGTTGTGGTTATATCGCCGGTCAACTTGGCCATGCCATCGGTAACGCTATCCAGCTTTATTGTGCCCGTTGTCTTGTTCTTGGGGTCTTTAGGATCGGTCGTATTAACATTGACCGTATCTCCAACCTTGATGTCTTTATCGAAGAGAGACGACATGTAACGAAGGAACTGCATTCGGCCTTGTGGTCCGGCTGGAATTTCCTTAGGCATTCCGTTCTTATCAACTTTAACTGTCGAAGGAGGTGGTGCAGGAATCGGCATCTCATTTCCGCCCATCGTTAGGTGAAAGTCAGAAATGGTTGTAGTTAAGTCGGCGTCGCCGTTGTCATAAACTTTCGCCACCAATTGCTGCATTTTCATCGTGAAATCAATGTCGCCTTGCTGCATGGTGCCGCTAATGTGCATCTTGTAGTTGTCCGTATCGCCTTGGGTCAGGTGACGGGAAAATCGAATGGAATCCTGTGCTCCAAGGGCGATTGAAATTAGCCCAAGGCACAGCAATATTGCTTTTGCTTTCATAAAACCTCTTTTGTAATAACGGAAATCGTGATCTATAAGCCAGAGCTTATCTCTTTGCTCGTTGGCAATAGGTATTGTGGCTCACCGCGAGGGGGTGATAGGTGAAAAGCGATAGGTGAAAGGTAAAAGGTAAAAGGGGATAGGGGATAGGGGATAGTCTGAACCTCTCCCCCCCGACCCCCCCATAGGCGTTAAAATAAGCCACCTTGGCATTCCCGCAGCCACAAATCTCCCCCGAATGGAGAGGTCGGCGAGTCCGCGAACCGGGAGAGGCGCGAGTCGCAAACCTTGGAAATTATCTCTGGAAGACCTTATTTTAACGCCTCTCCCCCCGACCCCCTCTCCTCCCAGGGAGCAGGAAGAGGGGGGAGCCTTTAGCCAACTCGTTCCCTTTATCTACTTTTCACTTATCACTTATCACCTATCACTTTTCACCTATCATCTCATACCTCGTATTCCGACGCTTCGGCTCGTAACCCGCTTCGCGGATCACGTATTCAAACTCCTCCGGACTGACAATAAACTTGTTCCCCTTAGCGGAAACCACGTTCTCCTCAATCATTACGGAGCCGAAATCATTTGCCCCATAAGCCAGCGCCAACTGCGCGATCTTTGGACCTTGGGTTAATATCGAGACCTGGAAGTTATCGATATTGTCCAAGAATATGCGCGAAACTGCTACAGTTCGCAGATAATCCGCCGCGCTTGCCTTGCGCGGAATGGGCAAGTCGGTTTCTTCCGGTTGGAAGTTCCAGGAGATAAAAGCGCGGAAAGGCTGGCATTCGTCCTGCAAGTCCCGGATCCTGCCCAAATGCTCGACTCGGTCTTCCAAAGTCTCAACATGGCCGAACATCATCGATGCCGTCGAGCGGATGCCAAGCGCAGAAGCCGCTCGCATACAGGCGAGCCATTCGTCGGTCGTGTCCTTGTAGGGAGCAATGATCTTTCTCACGCGGTCGACCAAAATCTCTCCGCCGGCGCCGGGAATGGAGTGCAGGCCGGCCGCTTTCAGCCGCGTTAGGGCTTCAACTAACGTCAGCTTTGAAATATGGGCGATGTAGATGATCTCGGCTGGGCTCAATGCGTGCAAGATCACATCGGGAAACTTGGACTTAATGGCGGAAAAGATGCCTTCGTAGTAATCGATCTTCAGCTGGGGATTCAGGCCACCCTGGAAAAGGATCTCGACTCCGCCCTTATCTACCGTATCCTGGACCTTATCCAGAATCTCCTCATCTGAGAGTAGATAACCCTCGGCGTGGTTAGGTACCCGATAAAAAGCGCAGAATTTACACCGCACCCAGCACACGTTTGTGTAGTTCAAAATCCGGCCGATGATGTAGGTGACCGTTCGGCCGGGCACCATTTGCTGGCGCTTAAAATCCGCCAGAGCCGAAAGCTCGAGCATGTTTGGATGCTGATACAGAGCCAAAGCGTCTTCGGGAGTGATCCGCTGTCCGGAGTAAACCTTTTCGGCGATGGAATCGATCTGAGAGGGCGAGGGAGCAAGAGTTGCCATCGGGGTCAAGTTTACTTTAGCGGCCTATACAGACGTCAGATTCCAAGCAAGGTCAGCACTTCTCGGAGATCGTAAATGGTAGCGTCGGGATTGGGCGCGCCGTCCGGTTTGTCTTCCGGATGCTCGTTGGCGTTGCTGGGCGCGATATCGGTATCGCGCCGTATCCAAGCTGTGCGCCAACCGGCTGTAATGGCTGGCAGAATGTCGTGAGCGTAGCTGTTGCCGACAAAAAGGATCTCATCCGGCTGCTTGCCGACTTCGGCGGCGATCATCTCAAAGACCTCCGGTAGCGGCTTGCCGCGGCCCATTTCCCCTTCGATATAAACGTGCTCGAAAAATCGCCCAACCCCGACCGTCTCGATTTCCTGGCGCTGGATATCGGCCGGCCCATTGGTGATAAGTCCCATCGGGTAGCGCTGTTTCAAAGTCTCCAAAACTCCAAGGGCCTCCGGAAATAGCTCCAAGTTGGCGTTTCGTTCAAAGGCGTAGGTATCGCCCAGCTTCTTAGCCAACGCATCGTCTTCAACCCCGAGCCGGTGCAGCATTAGCCTCATTTGCTCCGTGCGCGTGCTTTCGCCCTTGCGTAGGTAGCTGGCGTACCATCCGGTTTTTTTGAGAGTTGGGCTGAAATCCCGAAAGGCCTCCGACCACGCTCGCACCATGTCTTGCGCGGTATGCCCAGGCAGCAAGTTGGCGGCAAAGGTATCCCGCATGGCCTTCTTGCTAGCCTCCCAGTAGGCACATAGGGTGTCGTCCAGGTCAAAAAAAACAATCTTGACCTGGGTTAAAATTGGGGTGGTTTGCTCCATCTAGCCGAGCTTCATAGCCGCCCGCACATCTTCCATGGTGAGTGCAGCTATTTGGCGCGCCTCCTGCGCGCCTCGAATTAAAATTTCCTCGATCGTTGAATCGTCCAGTTGCTTGCGGCGCTCCCTAATTGGCCTGAGCGATTCGTTCAGAGCTTCAATTAGCAGCGTTTTGTTCTGCATGCAGCCTCGAAGCCCCTGTCGGTCTTCTTCCCAAGCCGTCTTCCAATCCGGCGAGTAGATCTTGAGCAGATGGCAAACGGAGCAGCCTTCCGGAATGCCTGGATCGGTCTTTTTGATCTTGGTTGGGGTGGTGAATGCCGACTTCACCTTAGCCGCAGTTTCGTCCTCGGTATCGCTGATATAAATCGCGTTATCATAACTCTTGGACATCTTTCTGGTGCCGCCATCGAGGCCGGTCACAAGAGGGACGTCGCCGATGATATTAACGAACTCGGGAAATGTTTCGCCGTAAAGGTGATTGAACCTTCGCCCGATCTCGCGAGAGAGCTCTAAGTGAGGCGCCTGGTCCTTTCCGACCGGCACGCCGTAAGGTTTGTAGAGCAAGATATCCGCCGCCTGCAGCACCGGATAACCGAGCAAGCCGTAAGGCAAGGTTTCGCCTTTTAGAAGCTGCTTCTTTTCCTTGTAAGTGGGTACGCGCTCCAACCATCCGAGCGGAGTAATCATGCTGAACAGCAGGTGCAGTTCCGCGTGCTCTTTCACATGGGACTGGATAAAGATCGAAGACTTTTCGGGATCAATGCCCGCCGCGATGTAATCCTTGGCGATCTCGCGGGAGTTGTACGCGATCTGCGAGGTGTCCTCGGCCATGGTGGTTAGGGCATGCCAATCGACCACACAGCAGAACATCTTGTATTCGTCCTGAAGCTTCACCCAGTTTCGTAGGGCGCCCTCCAGGTTTCCAAGGTGCAGCTTCGGGTGGGTGGGCTGCATTCCGCTGAGAAGTCTTTTTTTCATAAATCTAGAAAGGTCGTCCAGTAATCATCTTGAATAGTGCGGACAGGGGAGTGATGATGATCATTCCTAAAATGTCTGGGCCGCCGCGTGATGACATCAGTTGAGAGCCAATAACCAAAACGATTAGGGCAATAGTTCCCACCTGAGCATTGAACTTGTACCAGTAGTGGCGGGGCTTTTCCGGCATCAATAATCCTAACAGCCAGTGTCCATCGAGCGGCCCAAGAGGAAAAAGGTTAAAAAGGCAGAGGGCCAAGTTTATGGTCACACCCTGAAATAGAAGCATGTACACGAAAGGCGAAAGGGCAATTTTCCCGATCGGATCGACTGGCGCGAATCGAAGGGCGGCGCCAAAGATAATGGCTTGGGCGAGGTTTGATAGCGGGCCGGCAATAACAGCGGCAAAGAAATCCCACCGCGGGTTATTCATCTTCCGTGGGTCCATCGGCGCGGGTCTTCCCCAGCCAATTCCAATGCCCGACAGGGAGGTGATGATGATCATCAGCGTTCCAAGCGGTTCGAAGTGCTTGGTTAAGTTTAGGGTTACGCGACCGTAAATGCCAGGCGTCGGGTCGCCCGCCATATCGGCTACTTTGCAGTGGGCGTACTCATGAAGCCCGATCGCAAAGAAAATCACGATCAGGGTCGCGACTATAAGGTTTGGATCATTTGTCAAGGAGTTTCCCTCGCGAACATCTCATCCCAAGTTTCGCGCCGTTGAACAAGACGAAACGAACTGTCTTCCTGAATCAAAACAGTGGCGGGTCGCAAAAATCGGTTGTAGTTGTTGGCCATGGAGCTGTTATAGGCCCCGGTTGAAAGCACCTGCACCAGATCGCCTGCTTTTGTATCCAAAGGAAGTTTGATGTCGGGAAAGAGCTGGTCGGTTTCGCAATGCTTTCCGGAAACCGTGCAGGTCATCATCGGCTCTTTACCGCCTATCTTTTCAACGGTGTAAACGGCATCGTACATGACGGGCCGAGGGTTATCGCTTAGGCCGCCATCCACAATCACGTATGTTTTCTCACCATTAGGCGCGGGCACGCGCTTTACGACCCCAACTTTGTAAAGCGTTACGCCCGATTCGCCGACTAAGGATCGCCCCGGCTCTTGCTCCAGTTTCGGTTGAAGTCCAGCCTTTTCTAGAATGGGGAAAACGCTTGCGACAAGCTCTTCGCAATAGCGTTTTATGCCGGTGGGCTTGTTTTCCGGCGTGTACCGAATGCCCAACCCTCCACCGAAGTTGATCACTTCCGCCTTGTAGCCATGCTTGGCTGACATTTCGGCAGCAAACGTTGCCAGCGCTTGACCTCCGTCCATTTGCGCTTGCGGATCGAGGAGCTGAGACCCAACGTGGCAGTGAACGCCAATCAGCGGAAGCTTGTATTCCAGGCATTTGAGCAGCGCTTGCTCCGCCGCTCCGTTTGAGATGTTGAACCCGAACTTGCTGTCTTCTTTGCCGGTTGAGATCTTTTCGTGGGTGATGGGATCGACGCCTGGAGCAAGCCTTAGCAGAAACTTTGTTTTCTGGTTTGTTGACCAGATTGAGTGTAGGTTCTCGATCTCCTCAGCGTTGTCGATGATGATCGCGTGAACGCCTTGGCCCAGCCCGAACTGCATTTCTTGCAGGCTCTTGTTGTTGCCATGCAGCACGCATGCGCTGGCCGGGACACCGGCGCGTAACGCGCCTCGGAGTTCGCCTTCGCTAGCGGCATCGATGTGGCAACCCTCTTGGTGGGCAATTTTTAGGAGAGCCAGCGTGCCGTTGGCTTTGCTTGCGTAAGAAATGCCGCTGTTGGCGTAGGCGTTTTGGAACGCCTGCTTGTATTCGCGGATCCTCGCCCGGAAGCTTGCCTCGGATAGCACGTAAAGCGGAGTGCCGTAAGTTTCGGCAAGCTCCTTGGCGGTCGGCTGTTCGAGGCGAAATGGAGTGTCCACGTCACAAGCGGCGGGCATCAGAGGATTATACGTCACGGGGTAGGGGTGGGAAGTCGAAAGTCGAAGGTCGAAGGTCGAAAGACGGAGGGGATGGGGTGGGAAGTCGAAAGTCGAAGGTCGAAAGTCGAAGGACGGAGAGGATGGCGAGGTGGCGGATTGAGGATAGGGGGATCAGGGATGGAATTTCGGATGTCTTCTGTCTTGTGTGTTTTTTGGGCGGGCGACTCTTTCGATATTCATTGCTCAGCTTTGACCTAGTTTTTCCCTCCTCTGGGGGAGGGACTGAAGGGTGGGGGACAAGTAGGTAAACCTTGTGGAATCAAGTGCAATGCTTGGCGGGCCTGTACTTCTGGCATTGATGGCAAACTTTGTTTTTGGTGGGGGTTATGCTCACTTTTGCTACTTTATGCTAACTTGTGCTCTCTACTCCAGGTTCAAAATCGTCCATATCGAAAAGCATTTTTGGAAGTTTCGGAGGTTGCCTAACGTACCTCTGAAACTTAGTTTCCGTGGTATCTCGCAGATTGATAATGCGACCGTCTCTGAATTGCTGACGTTGCTTGGACACCGTCTTGAGGGATATGTCGGTGGTTGGGGCTCCTTGGAGTAGCCTCATTTGGGCCTCGGCATATTGGACGCTAGCAATTTCAAGGGCCATTGACTGAAGTTCGAAAAAGACGTAGAGGTAACGGCTGATGCGCTCTTGGTCGCTGTTTATGGGAAGGGCGTTGGACGCACCTGCGTTAAAGAGCCGTGCCTGTTGGATGTAGCGCCGGTAGGTGTACTTTGAGATTCCTCCGACGGCGAATGCCGCTCTGGGATGGAGGCCCTGGGCGACCTTGACGAGGATCTTTCCGGCTAGGAAGGGCTCAAGCGCGAGAGGCGCGCCTTTTGTGGGTCGCGGGTACGGCGGGAGTCTCTTGTACCAGTAGTCGGGAGTGTATGCGGTGAAATCTTCATCATCCATGTGAGAAAGGGACGGGGAAGGGACCGTTAATGTAGACAGAAATTGACCGGTTTTGGTTTTTACTTCTGATCTGTTGCCGATGGGTCATTTTGTTTCAATCTCCGTAAGGTCTTAGGCACGGATTGAGGTATCGACGGTACATTCGATTAAACTAGATTAAGAAGCGCCCTCTTGCGCGTCTAGTCACTGACGCTGACGCGCTGGGGTAGGGCGAAGACCGCTCACAAGATGGCTGAACTAAACATAAACGAACTGCATTACGGGGACAACTTGCGCGTGCTTCGGGAGAAGATTCCTGACGAGATCGCCGATCTGATTTACCTAGATCCGCCGTTCAACTCTTCGCGGAATTTCAACCTCTTGTTTAAGCAGGTTCATGGAGACGCCAGCCCCGCGCAGATCATGGCCTTCGAGGACACCTGGACCTGGTCACCGTTGCTGTATGAGGATTTCAGGTTAGAGAATAAGAACGCTAAGCTGTTCCCTTTGATCGCCGCGTTGTACGACGTTCTAGGCCCGTCGGAAATGATGGCATACGTATTGATGATGGCGCCGAGGCTTTTAGAACTGCACAAAAAGCTAAAACCCACCGGCACCCTATTTCTCCACTGCGACCCAGTTGCTAGCCACTACCTTAAAATTATTCTCGACGTCATTTTTGGCCCCGAGAACTTCAGGAATGAAGTCATCTGGAAACGGACAACCGCTCACGGAGACGCGAAGCAGGGATCAAAGCACTTTGGTCGAATACATGATACGATTTTTCGCTATACCAAGACGGACCAGGCTAAGTGGAACCAGTTATTCACTGAGTATGAGCAGAGCTACGTCGACACCTACTACAAGTATTTGGACGAGGAGGGAGAAAGATATTGGAGGGATAATCTAACCGCCGCTAAGGCGGGCGGCGACACGAAATATGGTTGGCGCATTAAAGCAGAGGTGGGAACCACGAACTGGGTGGCCGACCTTGACGAAGAACACATGAGTCCAAAGGATGACTATGTGTACTTAGAGGTGTTTCCACCAGCAAATCGGTATTGGGCATACAGCAGAAAAAAGATGTTGGAGATGGCTGCTGAAGGGCTGATTGTTTACTCATCGACCGGTACGCCCATGTTTAAGAGGCTCCTCCGGAACATGAAAGGAAGGCCCGTTCAGGACATATGGGATGACATACGGGGGCTTGGTGGCCTGGGAAGCAATGCTAAAGAGCGCAGAGGGTATCCGACGCAAAAACCATTGGCGTTGCTTGAGCGTATTATATCAGCGAGCACCGATGCCGAAGATGTTGTGCTGGATCCATTCTGTGGCTGCGGGACGGCAATCGTCGCTGCGGAAAGGATGGATCGAAAGTGGATAGGCATCGACATAACCTATCTGGCAATCAGCGAAGTCGTTTACCGGCTTAATTCGGAAAAGGTCGAGGGCAAGCCGCTCGTTTTTAAGCAGATCGGTACTCCTACGGATGCTCTTGGGGCGGCGAAGCTGTTCGAGCAAACGAAACCGCAAAACCATAAGCCTTTTGAGCAGTTTTGCGTTTCGCTCGTGGCCGGCGAATACCGCGAGAAAATGGGCGCTGACCGCGGAATCGACGGCCTTATTCACCTTTGGGACTTCCAAGGAAAGCTAAACAAGATCGTTATCCAGGTTAAGGGCGGAAACGGGCTGACCCTTAGCTCGGTGAGGGATTTCGCAAGCGTGATCAAGGATAATGATGCCGTGATGGGGTTGATGATCTCGATGAAGGAGCCAACTTCCGAAATGAGACTGGTTTCTGAACAGCAGGGATTTGCCGATTGGCCCTCGCAGAGGAAATACCCTAAGTTACAGATTAGGACGGTGAAGCAGCTTTTGGAGAGCCCGAGAGAGCCCTTCGAGATTCCCGATTCCGGCAGGATTCCGAAGAGCCAGGGAGTTGGAAAGCTACAACGCGGCAAACAGCTAGGGTTAGAATTTGCTGTGGAAGAGGGCGATGAAGAGGAAGCTGAGTAGGTCTAGGTTGCGCGTTTCGCCTTTGTCCTCCGGTCGCGATGCGCGGAATCCAACGATTAGCTGGTGCCTGTAGTAGCACGCCTTTCAGGGTGCCGGAAAGAGATTGAAGCTAACCCGGGGTCTTCGACCAACCGGGCTAGTGTATGTCACCCCTTCGGGGCATAGGCGTTAAAATAAGGTCTTCCAGAGATAATTTCCAAGGTTTGCGACTCGCGCCTCTCCCGGTTCGCGGACTCACCGACCTCTCCATTCGGGAGAGATTTGTGGCTGCGGGAATGCCAAGGTGGCTTATTTT
>DASXZH010000019.1:0-21610 GCA_036502005.1 Fimbriimonadaceae bacterium | reverse complement strand
AAGGCACAAATGCCTTGATCCAAGAAGTGAAATTCGCAGCCAGAGGCTTCAGAACCTTCCAAGGGTTCAGAGTGGCCATTCTCTTTTTCCTGGGGAGACTCAATCTCAACCCACAAAAAACCCCATAATGCCTGGATTTTTGATTTTAGATTTACGCGAAGATCTCTGGCGGACAAACGGATTTAGCGCAAAACTCCACATGCAAGACTCTTCGCTGGCTAGTTCCCGTCGCCTTTCCTGACGAATGACAAAGGAGCGGGGCCATGGCCAATATCTCGCCCTTATCGGCCAGAAGGATTGCTGGCTGGGTCTGTTCAACATAGGTATCAATCGCTTCCGCAGACAACCTTCCTGCGAGATGCGTTGCTGGGATAACCCGCAAAGGTCCGTCATGTGCGGAACATGGGTCTAAGTGCAGTCTTAGGGCAACCATTTTCGAAAGCACCGTGTCTGGTGGCTGCACATGCCAAATGCCCTCTTTGAGAGTCCAGCTTCGATAACCCTCCCTTTCAAATTTCTGTGGTGACGCCATGGTTACGTCTTGGTGCCACGGGACGAGCCAGTTGTTTTCTTGCGATTTTAAGAAGAAAATAGCTCTTACGGGTACGGTTGGTTCTTGCAGAATCTCGCTTGCAAGTTCAAGCATATGTTGTATTAAAGGCGAGACCTTTATCAACGGATCGGAACCGAGAACACGCTTGCCTGGGCCTGAACTTGGAAAGAGGTTCTCTAGCTCAACCAGGAGCTCTCTCGTCACGGGTTCAGGTACCTTCGAAAACCCCATTTGCGCATGTTCGGAGGCAACGGAGCTCATGCCTGCTTCCTCGTGAGCAGATAGTTCTCACCAACGTCTTCGCCGTGATAAACCGCCAACTCTCCGGGAACGCACGAGATGTAGGTTCCACTCTCTTCAAAGAGTACGATTTCAAGTTCATCCAACGTTGCCCAGCTGTCATCCCACTCTCGATTTGCGGAAAGAAGAAAGCACTTCGTCAGCCCCTTAACCTCGCGTAGCTTTTCCAAGATTTGTGCCTGCTTCATATGGGTTGCGAATCTCGGATCGAAATCCTGCTTATGGTCAAAGGTGCTAGTGAGCACTTCTCGGTCATCAGAGAACAAGAGCGTGCGCCACCGACCTCGCTTCTCCTTAAGAATAAAGCTGGATATGAGCTTCTCTTCGTGCTCCTTGGAGTCAAACTTCACTCACTTATCTTGACACGCCAAGAATAGAAACGGTGGAAAATGGGCCGCCTCGAAGTCCCGGAGGGACAGCAGCCTTTAGTTAGAGGCTCGAAGGCGTTTACGATGGGTGCCGCACCTCCGGAGCTCCGGAGGAAACATCCCGCTATTCCCCAGGCCTTACGGCCTTCGCTAAACGATGCCGACCCTCCGGGCCTTACCCATCGCTCGTTCTTCGCGATCAAGGTATGAAACCAACCATCCGACTTCCATCTCCATTTCCAAGCCTTAAGGCCCTGCGCTAAAATAATGACGGCGTCCCCGCTAACATTCGCGATCAAGGTGTGAGACTGGCAGTCCGATTCCCAGGCCCGGAGGGCCGATAGAGTTTAGCGAAGGCCGCAAGGCCTGGTACGAGGCGTGACCAGCTCCCGAGTCCCGGAGGGACGGCATCCGTAGGAAGAAGTTGTGGCTGACGCGTTATAATCCGGATATGGAAACGATCGTCAAGCAACAACTAACTCCCATGCTCGCCGTTCACGATGCGGCGGCCGCAATCGAGTTTTACAAAGACGCTTTTGGAGCGGAAGAAATTGAGAGCGCGCGCTACGAATGGGAAGGCAAGCTGGGCCATGCCGAAGTAAAGATCGGCGACGCGGTCGTTATGCTGGCCGATGAATTCCCGCCAAATAATCAAAGCCCCCGCATGCTAAACGGAACGTCCGTCATTCTTCACCTTAACATGGCCGACTGCGATGCCGCCACGGATAGAGCGGTCGCGGCCGGGGCAGAACTGGTCCGTGCACCAGAGGATTTTCCTTACGGCCGGAAAAGCAAAGTCCGCGATCCGTTTGGGCACGTTTGGATGATTAGCGGCCCCACTAAGGGCTAGTTTTATACCTAAACTAACCCTTACCCGGTAATCTATGCGCTTAATGGCGAAGGTGGGTTTTGTGGGGTTGGGAGTAATGGGCGGACCGATGGCCGGCCATTTGGCAAACGCCGGTTTAGACCTAACCGTCTGGAACCGAACCGAATCCAAGGCCGAACCTCTCAAACAAGCGGGCGCAAAAACAGCTCGATCCCTTGAGGAACTCGGGGCGGAATGCGATGTCGTGTTCCTTTGCGTTAGCCGGTCTGAAGATGTTCAAGACTGCATCGCTCAGCTAACTAAGAGAGCCAAGCCGAACACGCTCTTTGTCGACCATTCCACCATCCTTCCGGATGTTTCCAAATCTCTACGCGACGAGCTAAGAACCAAAGAGTTTCGGTTTGTAGATGCGCCCATAACCGGTGGCAGCATGGGCGCCCAAAAAGGCCAACTAACCATTTTTTGTGGCGGAGAAGAGGCAGACGTAGCCGAAGCAATCGAGATCATGAAGCCATATACCAAACGCGCGGAACGCGTTGGTGGTGCAGGCGCTGGCCAGCTCACCAAAATGGCGAACCAAATCGCCGTCGGTGGAACGCTGCTCGCTCTCTGCGAATCACTCGCCTTTGCCGAGAAAGCTGGAATCGATATCGCAAAAACGAGAGACCTGCTTGCGGGAGGAGCGGCCGGAAGCTGGTCTATGGACAACTACGGTCCCAAAATTTTGAACCGCGATTGGAGCCCTGGCTTTAAGGTGAAAGACCAGCTCAAGGACTTCAAATACTGTATTGAATCGGCCAGACAAATCGATGCCGCGATCCCGGGCACTGTTCTTCTCGATGAGCTCCTCACAAAAACCGCGGAAAATGGCGGCCAAGACAAGACGACAGCTTTCCTTTTCGAGACCCTTCTTGAGGAGGGATTTCGGGACTGATGCCGGTTCTGGAGATGCTGGGCATCAGCAAGAGCTTTGGCGCGGTTAAAGCTCTAGACGACGTAAGTCTCAGCGTAGAAAAGGGCTCCATCCACGCCCTTGTCGGCGAAAACGGGGCGGGGAAGACCACCCTCATGAGAATCCTTTATGGCGCGACCGCCATGGATTCCGGAACGATTAACCTTAACGGCCAAAGCGCTCACATCAGCAGTTCGGCCCAAGCCATTTCGCACGGGATTGGTATGGTCAGTCAGCATTACAGCATCATCCCTGAGCTTACAAACCTGCAAAACCTAATGCTGGGAGCGGAACCTGGATGGACGATATCCAACAAAAAAGCGGCGAGCAGGGCCGATGAGCTAGCGACGAGAATGGGCTTCTCGTTCGATTGGAACGCTTCCGCAAGCACTCTAAGCCCAGCCGGTGCGCAGAAGCTCGAGATTCTCAAGCTGCTATGGCGAAATGCCGAGATCATGATCCTCGATGAGCCCACCGCCATGCTTTCGCCTGCCGATAGCAACGCTTTATTCGAAAGCCTAAAGCAACTAACGGAGGCCGGCGCAACCGTCGTTCTCGTCACCCACCGCCTGCCAGAAGTGATTTCGCACTGCAAAGAGGTGACCGTTCTTAGGGGCGGCAAGTTTGTTGGATCCAAACCGGTCGAGGAGACCAACACAGAAGAGCTTGCCGAGATGATCGTGGGGCACCCTCTTACAGAGCTTGCTCCTCACCAAGCGGTTGGGCGAGAAACGGCTAGGCTAACGCTTCAAAATCTTTCCGCCAAGGGATACCGAGGCGACCTCGCCGTAAACGGCCTTAGCATGGAGCTTTACCAGGGCGAGTTGCTGGGGATTGCAGGCGTTGATGGAAACGGGCAACGCGAACTGTTTCAAGTTCTCACTGGGGGCCTCAAGCCAGAATCCGGCTCTATAAACTGGGATGGCGAAGATATAACGTCCTCAACAATCGGCAACCGGATAGCCAAGGGTTTTAGGCTCATTCCCGAAGATCGCCACGCCGAAGGCGTCATCGATGATTGGCCCCTAGAAGAAAATGCCGCTCTCGGCCTGCAGAAGCAACCCCCATTTGCTAATGGCGCATACGTAGACCAGCATGGCAGAAAAGGAGCAGCCGAAAAGATCGCGGCCATGTTTAACACGAAGCATGGCGGTCTTAACAACCCGATGTCGAGCCTATCGGGCGGAAACCAGCAGAGGTTTGTGGCGGGCAGGGTCCTATTCTTAAATCCCCAACTTATTCTTGCCTTTCAGCCCGCTCGCGGGCTGGATATCGATGCCACTCGTAAGCTCTATGACGCCATAAGATCGAAATGCCTAGAGGGTGCTTGCGCCATCGTTGTCAGCTTCGATCTCGACGAAATCCTTATCCATTGCGACCGCGTAGCGGTGATGCATGCGGGCCACATTCTGAACCCTCCGAAAGGAAGTGAGCACGACCGGCAAGCAATCGGAAGGCTTATGGTGGGCGCGGCATGAGCGTCAAAAACTGGGTTTTGGCTGGCGCGGGCGCTATGAAGCTCCGGCATCTGCTCTTGATCGTCGCTGGCATCGTCAGTCTCTATGCCCTCTTATTGCTTACCAACGTGAACCCAGGCGATGCAGGCCATAGACTTGTAAAAGGCACGCTCGGCCTAGATATGGTTAATGGGCATCTCTCGTTTGTCTCCGCCAATGCAATATCCGGCACCCTGCGCGAGACGTGTCCGCTCCTCATCGCCGGGATCGCGGTCTTCATTGCTCTTCAGGCTGGGCTCTTCAACATTGGGGTGGAGGGTCAACTTATTGTCGGCGCGCTCACCTGCGCTGCCATCGCTCTCAGGATCCCGGGAATCCCTGGCATCGTTCTGGGCACTATAGGGGCGGTAATCATGGGCGCCGTTTGGGCGCTGCCTGCCGGGCTCATCAGAGCCTATCGGGGCGGCCATGAAGTGATCACGACCATCATGCTTAACAGCGTCGCCATTTATGTCACGAATGGCATCGTTTCTGGTCCTCTCAAGGACGTGAAGCAGGAGAGCCCAACAACTCCTACTCTTGCCGATAGTTCGCGGCTGCCGTTTCTTTACAACACCAGCAACGCGCAGATAAGCAGCGGCATCCTCATAGGATTGCTGCTGCTGGTCGCCTTCGCTTTTTGGCTAAGGCGTTTTGTCTCTGGATATGAGCTACGCGCAGTCGGTTCGAACCCAGTGGCAGCAAAACTGGCCGGCGTTAAAACTGCAAAGACCATCGTTATGTCCATGGTGGTTTCAGGAGGAATCGCGGGACTGGCGGGGGCCGTGCAGGTGCTGGGTTACACCTTCCGCTACTATCAGGATTTCTCACAGGGCTATGGGTTCAATGCTTTGGGAGTGGCCTTGCTTGCCGGCAGCAACCCGCTCGGCATTATTCCCGCCGCTTTCTTCTTTGGCCTCTTGACCAAGGGCTCGTCGGCGTTGCAGGTGCTCGGGATTCCAAAAGACTCCGGCTTCGTCGTTTTGGGGCTACTGATCATAGTCTTCGCGACTATAAGATATCGAAAACTTATATCGGTGACGGAGAGCTGAGATGGACTTTACAAAAATCCTTCTCTTCAATATGATCGCCTTGGGTTCGCCATTGGCTCTGGCGGCCATGGGTGGATTTGCCAGTGAAAGGAGCGGCATCATGAATATCGCCCTGGAAGGCAATATGCTGGTGGGCGCGATAGCTACTGCTCTTATAGGCCATCTAACCAAAAGCCCCTGGCTCGGGCTTCTTGGCGGGGTTTCTGCGGCCGTCGTCCTTTCATTGCTGCACTGGCTGCTGACTCAATATTATCGGATGGACCATATTGTGAGCGGCATGGCTATAAACTTGCTGGCGTTCGGCGTGGCAAACTTTTTGGACCAAAAATATACCGATCCAACCGCCGGCGAAATTCCCACACTCAAGATCAACGCCTATTACACGGTCGCCATTGTCCTTCCTTTTCTCATAGCGGCCTATATGCGTTATACAAAAGGCGGATTGCGGCTTTTTGCAGTAGGGAATGATCCTTCAAAAAGCAGGCAGATGGGCTTATCACCCGTCAAGGTTCGTTTCTTGGCACTCACTATAACCGGAGTTTTTTGTGGTTTGTCGGGGGCTCTTATCGTTTCAACTGCTCGCTACTACACCGACAACATGACGGCAGGAGACGGATTTATCGCCCTGGCGGCGTTGATACTTGGAAGTTGGAGGCCAATTCCTGCACTTATCGCTTGCCTCGTGTTTGGTATGTTCAAGGGGCTTGAGATCCAGCTTCAGGGAGTTCCGGTCTTTGGGGTTCATATCCCGCGCGAATTTTGGTTCTCGCTGCCATATTTGATTACAGTCGTAGCCCTCGCGGGCTTTCTAGGCAAAAGCCGGGTTCCGGCAGGGCTTGGCAAAACTTAATGTTCGTTTCTTTACTCGTTCAAACTGCATTGATCTCGTCATTCTTGCCCAAAGGCATCGCCGCTGAAGAGGCCCATCCTATCCAGCACGTCAGTATCACGATCCACTCCAACGTGGATGGACCGGCCACCAAGACGGAGGCGGAACTTGCCATGAACCGCAAAGCTGGGCGCTTCTTGCTAAAGATTTCACGATATGGCCCAAGCGGACTGGTGCAAGCGCGTACTTACTTTTTAAACGGCCAATCTCTTGTGATTTTCGACCGGGTTCGGGATCAGTATGTGCTTCGAAAGTTGCCGAAAGGAAAGTCGCTGGGCCAATCGCTGATCGCTAATTTGAAAATTGAGCCTTCGATATTAGTGGCCATCGATCCGCCCACCGCGAACGCCATTTTATTTTCTAAGCTAAACCCCTCCGGCTGGTCTCGTTCTCAATCGGGCGGCGAAATATCCTACTCCCGGCGAGTTTCAACCGGCGGCCACGTTTCGACCACAACCATAGGTTTATCGTCAGCGAATCTGCTTCCCACGTCCCTATCGTTCGGGCTGGATCAAAGGTCGGATAGCTCCTACTACCGCTATCTTGACATCGCCGATGATGCCCATTTCACCCCGCCGAGCAATGCGCGCCAGGTGGAACGATTCAGCACCAAGAAGAGTCATGTGCAGGTTGCGTCCGCGCCGGTGCGAGCAATATTGAAAGCGTGTGGACACGCCTATGACCAGATTCGCTCACTGGTTTACAAGGTGGACAGCACCGATGGCTCAGCCAAGATTTATTGGCACGGAGTGCAAGCTAAGGTAATCAGCTCGAAGTTGACCTGGGCTTACGATGGCACGGTTCTCAGGATCCAGGCTGGCAGTAAGCATGTAAAGGTGGCCACGGACCCGGAGCAGATTTCGCAGTATTTAAGCCCGCTGGGAAGCCGAATCGAGCCGTCGCTCCAATCCTTGATGGAGGGCAATAATATGCTTCAGGGGATTTACACCCAGTCATTTACAGCGCGCATGGCGGGGGCTATGTCGATAGGGGGTGTGCCCTATCAAATCGTTGAGTTGAAGGGAACCAGCCTGCGAATACAGATCAGAATCCGGCAAGATAACCATTTGATAGGTGGCTTCCTGACGGAGAACTTGGATTCCAAAGGCGGCTTGATCTCAAGCAGCCAGCGGACGTTCACCTATCTCGCCGTGAATCCGACATTGCCAGTGTCGACGTTTAAGATGCAGTAAACGGTAAGCAGTAAACAGCAAACAGGAAACAGCCTGAATCACACCTCACCTTTACCGTTTACCGTTTACCGTTTACCGTTTACTGGACGGATACTCCCGCCTTCTTGAGCGCATGAACGATGTCCGCTTCGGGGCTTAGGCCAACGATATATGCGGCGAGGTTGCCTTTGGCATCGATGACGACCAGAGTGGGAATAGCGGTAACCCCATAAAGCTTCTCGGCAGTGCTTTCCGGATCTCGAAAAGCTGGAAAAGTAAACTTCTGATCCGTGATATATTTGCGGATAGTCTCCGCATCCTCGTCGCTAACGGTTAGAACTTGAACATTTTTGGCGCCATATTTCTTGAAAATATCTTCCGTGTGAGGCAGGCTCTCGCGGCATGGGGGGCACCAAGTAGCCCAGAAATCGATCAAAACAACTTTGCCCTTTAGATCGCTAAGCTTTACCTTTTCCCCATTGGCCAGCGAAAAAACGCGGAAATCTGGAGCCGGCTTGCCGATGGGCACCGGAGGTTTTTCTTCGGTTGCCTGTTGAGCCTGCTGACCCTTCATCATGTCGGCCATGGACTGAACCTTGGCACCGGACGGCGGTATGGTGCTGAAAACGGAAGCTGCAAGAACAGGATCGGTTTGAAAATCGCTATACTTTTCTTCCAGCGCCGACCCGTCCGAACCCGCGCCAGCAGCCCCAATATCATAAGTCGCTGAATAGATGAGTTTGCTGTCTTCCCCGATAAGCAAGTCCGCGTTGGGGAGCGGGCCCTTGACGGGAAATTTTACGTGGAGCGCCTTCTTCCCATCCGGCAACGTTTCTTCAGCGCCCGCTACGGGCCCTCCTTTCGATGTATCAACATAGTCGGAATAGCCCGCGCTGCCAGCCACCATTTGTAGGCCCGCTCCCATGAGAACAGGATTACTCAAAATAGGATTATCCGAGAGATTGGACATCCTAGCGGGTGCCTTATCTGTGATCCCATCGGTGCCTTGAAGTATCAGCAGAGTTTTGCCATCGCTAACCGCGTGTGCAGAAACGCCTGGAAGTTTGACTTCTACATCAAACATGTTGGGAGCTTGAAATTTGACATCTTTCGTGACCGAGATATCTGGCGTACCAGCCGGTGCCTTTCCGCTCTTGAATTTCGGGGCCATTACGCAATGCACGCTAAACGACTTCATGGATGCATATTTGTCCATGGATGCCTTCAACAAGGCTACAGCGTCTGGGGTTGTTTGCTGCGCACAAGCGACGCTAGCGGCTAAGAAGAAAAAAGTAAGGCTAAATGATTTCATAGGACTTTGACGGTGCTGGGCGCGCTCACGATTCTAATGGATCGATGCGCTCGCGCCGCGCTCGTCCCTCAAATCGGCTCTTTCAAGCAACAGAGTCGCTTTTTGAACTGCTTCGTCCGGCGCGTTGTATTTCGTAATCGCAGGAGCATCTACGATAGGTGTGACCCCAGTGCCTTCGAGGCGGATCCCATTTACAGTTACAAAATCAGTAATTGGGAACTGGAGCAGAAAGCCGTCAGGCATCTGGTTCATGATCGAAACCAAGACCGCGCCCGCGCTCTTGGACCCTACAATGGGTGCATCCACGTCATCGCGGAGGGCCGCCGCAGCGATTTCGGAAGCACTTCCGGAGCCGCCGTTGACTAAGACCGCGATATGGCCCTTAAAATAGGGAACCTCATCCTTCTGAGCAAGCAGCTTGCCCGTTTTAGTCCAGCGGGAAATGGCCGCTAGATCGGTCGGCTTGCCATTCTCTTCTTTCACATATTTGTCGACCGTGGTTCGAGTGATAAACGTGCCAAGCGGTGTACCGGGTGGCAATAACAACCCCATTAGATGAACTAGATTCAAAATACTGCCGCCAGGATTGGAGCGAAGGTCCAAAATCAGGTTCTTGGCACCCTGCGCCTCGGCTTTCTTGACCAAATCCTCGACGTTCTCCCGGTTGTAGCTTAGATCGAAAGTGTAAACCTTCAAAACCGCAGTGTCTTTATTGAACCAGGTCAGCGTTTCCGGCCTTACGTTGCTGTATTTGCGGCGGGTAAGGGTGTATTCGCTGGTCTTTCCGTTGGCGTGCAGAACCTTGATGGTTAGATCGGTTCCCTCATCGCCCTGAAGATCCAAAGGTGATTCAGGCTTCTTGCCGTTTCCTTCCACGATCAGGTCCCCTGCGACAAGGCCCGCTTCCTCGGCCGGCGAATCTGGAAAAACGTTTACAACGCGCATTCCGGCAGCCTCGAGTTGCAAGGCAATACCAATTCCCACGCTCCTTTCTGAAAGTCTCGACTGAGCTGCATCCGGAGTGATTAAAACGATGTGGCTAAATCCAAACTTGTGGAGGGCCAGGTTTACGGCACCCGCAAACTCTCGCTGACTTGCGGCCTTGTCGATATCGGACCTTTCGGAAGCCAAAAACGAAGGCCACTTTGTAAAGTCAACGCCCGGAACAAAGGCGCTCTTTTCTACAACATCGTTGATCTTGTCCAGCACTTCCTGCTTTTGGGCGGGCGCGATGGCCGGGGAAGTGGGGCCCTTATCCGCCGCAGGAGGCGGCGTGGTTTGTGCAAAAACACAAACGGCTGTGAGGGCGAGGGCCAAGAATGCATGGGCCAAGCGCCACGGCTTGAAATTGTGAAGTCGTAACATTTGTATAGGTCCTTACGCTTGAGACCCCGGTAAGTTCGCCACCGGATCCTTAAAAAACTTTAGGTTTCGCTATTCTGCGCTTACAAAGGCCCGAATGCCGATCTTGGAAATGATATCCGCCGCTTCGCGGCACTCCTTCTCGCAAGCGTAATGGACGACTGATTTGCCGAGGTGATCGATTTCCCAAGCCTCCATGTAGGCTTCCTCAGCCGTGCAGGCAGTCGCAATCATGAGAATAGCCATAACTTGCTCGTAGGTGTTCTCATCATTGTCGAAGACCGTGACGATCCAGCCGGCCGTTTCAAGTTCCTGCTGCTGCTCTTCGAAGACAGGCGCTTCGATAACGCCTGCGGCAGCAGCGGAAGCAGATAAAATGACATAGCTCTGCGCTCTAACATCATCAAAGCGCCATTCCCCCAAAGCCCGACTTCGGCGCACGCGTGCGCTCCCTGTTCTTTTCGTGTATTTAGTTTTCAAGGCCCTACTCTCCTGATTGCTAACGCGCCGAACTATTCGTTCCACTCGCGCGACACTTCTGTCTTCAAGCCGATGCTCGAAATCATGATGGCCACGATTTCGCACTCATTGCGGTTGCTAAAATGCACCGGCGTCTTCCCAAATGTTTCCGCTTCCCAGGTTTCCATGGCGGCCTCTTCTAGTCCGCACCCGGTGGAGCGCATCAAAATCTCGATCACATCTTTATAGGCTGTGTGATCATTATTGAAAATCACTACTTGCCATCGGCCTGACCCAGTTCCGGAATCAATAATTTCGGGTTGTAGTACTGTTCTGCTCATCTGCAAAACTCACGGGATCATGGGCGAAAGCGCCCTACGTCACTAATTGTACAACAGATTAGCGCCAATCCCAAATCAATTGTCAAGAGATTTTGCCGGTAGGTGTGCTGTTTTCGAGTTCGTTGAGTGGTAATCCGTCTTCACTCGTCACGATTTTGACTACCGGCAGAAGGAGCAAACCTATACACAAAAGTGCCGACACTAGGAAGCAGATTATCCCGGTAATTAGTCCCGGTGGCTGACAGGTCATGTGAATGGTGTGGCCGCCTCCTTCCAGATTGACTTGACGCCACAGGTCCTTGCCCAGAGACGAATCTAGGGGTGTAATCTCGGCCGGTTTGTCGTCCACTGTCGCCGTCCAGCCAGGCATCATCCTATCTTTCAGCGTGAGCGGTCCAGGGCCTTGCGCTTTTATTACGATGTCGTTATAGCTTTCACTGACGATCTGGGCCGGAGCATTTGGCGTGTATGCCCGTCCGGGACCGAGGAGTTCGTATTCCACAATGCCGAGAGACGGGATCATGTATGGCCCCTTTACCGTTCCTTGCGGATCCGTAAATGATGGAATGGGCTTCTGCGACCACACGTGGGTCACGCCCGCTTCTTCCAACAGCTTGGGGTCCGCCTTGGGTTTCACCAGCATCATGTTGCCGTTTGCCGGTGGCGTTGGCGTGCCTTGATCAATTGCTTGGAGCATAAGAACAGAATCCCGATGCAATAGCGAATCGTAGCCGGCAAGGTCATGAATATGGCTGTAGGAGGCCGTATTTGGCGGCATTAAGTTTGGCGTGGGAGCTAAAAGACCCCAACTGGCATTTACAAATGCGTAGCGTGCATTTCCATCGGATTTAATGTTCGCTAAAGTTGAAGAAGAGGTGGGGATCAGGTTCCAGCCGTAAGCAAACACCGAGCACAGAACCACCCCGATCGGCATCAGCCGTCTGTATTCAGGTTTGTACCGAGCCGCACAAACGGCAATCAATGCGATAATCGCGGTCGCCAGAAATACCGGCGCTTCCGAGGAAACATAAGTCTTGATGGCCGAGTTCAGTTGATCCGAAGTCGAATATGCAGGCCCGAACAAGATCGGCACAGCCGCTAATACAAATCCAAATACACAAACCCCGGCCGCAATGCCATAAACCTTCTTTGGTTGCCCCTCAATCACGTTATCGCTAACTACACCAGCCAAAACGCAAGCCGCCATCACGAACAGCACCACCGCCCTACCCGGCGAGCCCGAGGCGGACCAGCCGGGAACGAGGAAATACAAGGGCTCGTTCAGTACCGTGCCAAGTCCCAACAAAAGGGCAAGGATGCCGATAAGAACCAGAGCCGCGGTGCCCCCGCGAGGCTTCTTCATAAAGAAGAGCAGAATAAAGACAACCGGACCCAGACCCAGGGCTGTCTCCGCAAAATCCGCATTGTTGCTCGCAAGGGCGGCCCAGTCGCCATTCAGTCCTTTTTCTACGGGCGACGGTTTTGCCGGATTTCCGAGCGCGGTGGGAAAGGCCAGGCTTTGCAGCGCAAAGCCAGGAATCGCCGTCTTTGTGTAGCCTTCATAGCCCTTTTGATCCGGCACGTTGGCTCGGTGCGAGAACTTGCTGTAGTTGATTACAGGCAGAAGCTGAGGCGCTGCCAAGAGCCCTCCCAAGAACAAGCCGATAAGTACACCGAAAGCGTAAAAACCGGTTCGAGCCCTAGTGGGATTCCAAGTCGAGATTGTTATCCACAGCGTCATAACGACGGCTGCCATCATGCCGTAGGCGGCGAACTGTAGGTGTCCGCCCAGGAACATCATGGCTACACAAACGGCCAGCAGAATAATTTTATGCCGCCGCTTCGGTCCAGAAAAGACCCCAACAATCAACCCCAAGATCCAAGGGATCCAGGAAACCGTGGTGATGACGCTAGGCAACACGGTCCACGCGACCATAAACGCCGAAAGGCAAAATGCGGAACCCGCGATTAGGGATCCATTTCGGCTCCCCCCCAGTCTTCGCGAAAGATAGTAAACGCCTAACCCGGCCCATAGCAAATGAAACCAAGCCAGAAGCACCATGGCCACGCCAGTTGGGATGTGTAGAACGCCCACCAATATGTGGGGCGGATAAAGCGCCGCAGATTGAGAGTTGGCAAGTAAAGGCGCTCCAGCCAGTTCGTAAGGGTTCCATGACGGAATCTGGCCCTTGCCCCAGGACTCGAACACCATATCGCGCCAGGGATAGAACTGTAGGACGCCGTCTGCCTGGAGCACATCCCAACTCGAATCCGGCGCGGGGCCGTTCCAAGGCGCCATATGGCGGATTTGGTCGAACGGGCCGATAACTTGGCCCGTCAAGAAACATCGCCACAAAGGGAGTGCCGCACAGACGGCAAGAAAAATAACGGGCCAAAACTTTCTCAAGCGCACACTTTAAGGTTAGCTCTTAGCGGCGCTCAACAATAGACCAACTGCTGCTTTGCTTTCTCATGTGTAGGGTTGAGCCGCAAAACTTCTCTAAAATGAGCACAGGCTTCGTCTTGCATGCCGAGCATGGCCATGGTCATGCCAAGGTCGTACCTCGCATTCGCATGGTCTGGGTGCGCTTTTACCAAGTTTGATAGCGTTACTAGAGATCCATCGAAGTCACCCTGAAAACCCTGTATTAGACCCATCTGCCATTTCGCATCCACATGGTCCGGATGCACAGCAAGCACCTTCTGCAGCTCCGCCTTCGCTGCATCATATTGACCCTCACAACGATACTGATAGCCTCGTTGATAGGCCGCGGCGATATCTATAGATAGCGACATTAGCCTTGAGATCAAGTATATCACACGTTAAAAACAAGCCAAAATCAAAAATCGATTTTAGCTTGCATATTCTGGCGATTAAAAAAGCCCCGCTATACGCGGGGCTAAAAAGTTTAGGCTGGTCCCGGTTCGAACCGAGGTAACGGTTTAGGGGTCTTCTTCTCCGGCTCCTTCGACTCCGGAGCCTTTGTTCTCTCAGGAGTTCCAGTGCTGTCAGGATCCGGGTCGTGCTTCGAGAGCTCCTCTCCCGCAAGTACATGGAGGAAATCTTCTCGATTGAGGGTTTCCCGCTCCAACAGGGCTTGTACCAGTTTGTCGAGGACGTCCCTCTTGGCCGTAAGAACGTCTTGCGCCCTTGCGTGGCAACTGTCCACGATGTTGCGAACTTCCTCGTCTATCATCTTTGCGACTTCTTCCGAGTAGTTCCGCTCATCGCTGTTGTAGTCGCGGCCGAGGAACGGATTGTTGTGCCTTCGGCCCAGAACCAGGGTTCCAAGCTTATCGCTCATTCCATATTCGCAAACCATAGCCCGGGCGATCGCCGTCACTCTCTGCAGGTCGTTGCTCGCGCCTGTGGTGATTTCGTTAAATACGATCTCTTCCGCGACACGGCCACCCAAAAGGGCGGTTATGTCGTCAATGAGTTCCTGTTGGCTGACCAAAAACTTATCCGTCTCAGGCATCGACCAAGTCGAACCTAGCGACATGCCTCGGGGCAGAATCGTCACTTTGTGAACCGGGTCTGTTTTCTCAAGCAACTCACCCACAATGGCGTGGCCCGCTTCGTGGTAGGCAATAACTTCTCGCTCATGCTCGTCAAGAACCCGGCTCTTGCGCTGTGGTCCTGCGATCACGCGGTCCAGAGCTTCTTCCAAGTCAGACTGTTGGATTCTTGAATGTCCGCGCCGAGCGGCAAGCAAAGCGCCCTCGTTCAGCATGTTTGCAAGGTCGGCACCTGTGAATCCCGGCGTCCGCTTCGATAATGATTCCAGATTGATCTCATTATCGAGGGGCTTGCCCTTCGAGTGGATTTTAAGAATCGCTTCGCGACCCTTGCTGTCCGGAACATCGACTACGATCTGCCGATCGAATCGACCGGGTCTTAGTAGGGCCGGGTCCAAAACGTCGGGCCGGTTGGTGGCAGCAATCAGAATGACGCCGCTGTTGGGATCAAAGCCATCCATCTCAACCAGCAGTTGGTTAAGGGTCTGTTCGCGCTCGTCATGCCCGCCGCCAAGGCCTGCGCCTCGCTGACGGCCGACCGCGTCGATTTCGTCCACGAAGATCAAGCTTGGGCGATGTGCCTTGGCCGTTTCGAACAGATCGCGGACTCTGGCCGCGCCAACACCAACGAACATCTCGACAAAGTCGGAACCGCTAATGTGAAAAAAGGGAACACCGGCTTCGCCCGCGATAGCGCGTGCAAGGTGGGTCTTACCAACGCCCGGGGGGCCCGTAAGCAAGATGCCTTTCGGGATCTTTGCGCCGAGCGCCGTGTACTTCTTGGTGTTCTTCAGGAAGTCAACGATCTCGTAAAGCTCTTGGGTGGCTTCTTCGATGCCGGCGACGTCTTCAAAGGTGACCTTGGGGCCGTTCTCGCCAACGCGTTTAGCCTTGCTTCGTCCGAAATTCAGCGCCTGGTTGCCTCCCATTTGTGCGGGGCGCAAGACGAAGAAGTACAGCAATGCGATGATCATCAACGGGAAACCGATCAGCGAAAGAACGCTGAGCAATCCCTGGCTGAGCGGAGGGTTATCCAACTCAAAGTTGACGCCGTTCTTGAGCATGCTCTGGTAAAGAGCAGTGCCCGTATAGGTGTTAAAATCTGGGACGTGGGCGACGAAGTCGCCGCGCTTGGTGCCATCGGGTGAGAGCAGTCCGCCGGTTAGGTCGGTACCCTGCCAGTGAACATCGGTGATCTGCGGTGGTTTTCTGTCGATGTATCCTTGCAGCTCGCTCTGGTTCTTAATAATGGTGGGGGGTGTTTGGCCGAATAATCCTTTTGAACCGCCAAGCACGTTCATGAGCGCCACTAAGGCAATCAGAACGATAGCGATAAAGAATATCCCGCGCGATAATTTTGTAGTCAAATTTTCTCCGAATTTTGAGACTCTGTGTTAGCGTACGCTGATCTCGAATGAGCCGTTTCGATTGTTGGGCCGTTTTGTACCTGAGACCCAAAGGTGAGGCGCATGGTCCCGCTGCTTCCAGAACGTGCCTTAACCCTGTTATCTAGGCAGACGCCTGGAACCCATATAGGTCCAATAATATCACACACGAGAGGTAGACGTTTTCTAGTTTCAATGGTTAGGCGGCTTTCGCTCATTAGATCTGAGATTTTTCTGTGCCCGTCGAATCCAAGCGGAGTCATTTCGTCCGCTTGTTTCCAGTTTCTGAAATACAGACTGCCTTTGACGCTTTCAAGATCGATAAAAGTTTCTAAATCGCGTCTTCCTAGCTTTATGTTCGGCATAGCAGAAGGTATTGCTGTGATAACCCAGCCAAAATCATCTGCAAAAGTTTCACCGGGAACGGTGAGGTTGAAGCGAAAGGGACCAACTTCTTCTTTATTTACAACATGGATCTGGCTCTCGTTCCAAGAGAGGCTGACCGGTTCCTTTTCTCCAGTAACTGAACCTGGAAATTGGGATCGAATTCCTTGAAACGCGATTAAAAGCTGATGGGAATCTAATGTCCCGCCGATGGCGGCAACGGCGAGCCGAAGGGATCGCTTAAGCAGCACATCCGGCAGATGCCCCAAAATTCCGCGATCGAGCGCTAACTCAATATGCCGGGTAAGAAAGGCGAGGTCGCCATTGAGCGGTATCTCGCTTTTTTCAAGAGCGGCGGCTGCCATTCCGTCTAAGAATTCAGTCTCTTCCTTGGCGATATCAGCCAATCTTGAGATCGAGCCGTAAACGTCGGGATTAATGGCCTTGAGTTGCGGCACCACATTGGAACGTAACCGCGCGCGGCTGTGTTTTAGGTCCGTATTTGCTGGATCGGCGTGTGTCCAGAGGCCGCGCTTCTCGCAGAATTCATGCGTTTGCGCTCTGGTAAAAGGCAGCAATGGCCTGACAATATTAGCCCTCTTCACAGGAATGCCGGAAAGACCGTTTAGCCCCGTCCCCCTCGTGATATGGAGCAGAACCGTTTCCACCTGGTCATCTTGAGTGTGAGCAGTTGCGATCAGGTCGCAACCTGTGCTCATCGCTGCCGAGTTGAAAAATTCGTATCTCGCAATGCGGCCCGCCTCTTCCAAACTGACTTTGAGTTCCTTTGAAAGTCGCGGCACGTCCGCCCGGCCACTCACGAACGGAACTCCCAACTCATCGCAGAATGCCTGGCAAAGCTTCAATTCCGTATCGGCTTCGGTTCGCTGACCGTGATGCAGATGGGCCGCAACAACATTGAAACCGCCCTGCTGCAGCAAATGCAAAAGACACGTGGAATCGGGTCCGCCGCTGTATGCGACCAAAATCTGGGAATCGGAATCTAATAGCCCAGAGCTGCGAAGGTGCTCAAGGAATTGGTCGAGCATCATATAAGATTATGACAGCCTATGCAGCTTTAGCTTGGGAACTTGCAGCCATCATCTCGACAAAAGCTTCGGCTAATGTTGGTTCAAACTGAATGCCCGCGTTCTTCTTGATTTCCGCGAGGGCGATTTCTACCGGCAACCCCTTTCTGTACGGTCGATCGCTGGTCATCGCATCGAAGGTATCGGCAACTGCCAGAAGCTGCCCCAGGTAGGGAATGTTTGTGCCCACCAAGTTGTCCGGATAGCCTTTGCCATCCCACCTCTCGTGGTGATGCCGAACCCCGCCGAGCGTATCCCTCAGTTGAGGCACCTTCTTAACAATTGTTTCGCCAAGCACGGAATGCGTTTCCATGATCGCCCGCTCCTCTGGAGTGAGCGGCCCTTCCTTTTTAAGGATGCTGTCCGGAACGCCGATTTTGCCAACGTCGTGCAAAGTCCCGGTTCTGAAGACTAGCTCAACCTCCGATTCCGACCCGCCAACATAACGACACAAATCCGCCGCATATTCCGCCACTCGTTGCGAGTGGCCCTTGGTATAAGGGTCCTTGGCGTCAACAGCCGCGGCAAGAGCCTGGATCGTGGCAATCGTTCCGTCCTGAAGGAACCGGTTTAACTCGAACGGATCTCCGCCATCTTCGGAAACCATATTGAAATCGCAAACCTGGTTTCGGCCCAGTTGCTTGGCCTGAACCAGAGCAAGCTCAGCGGCCAGGCAAAGGCTTTCTGTTTTCTCGGTGCTCGCTGCCATTTCCGCGCAGCCTCCGCTTATTGTTAGGCCAGTGCTCATCTTGGCTGCGAATGATGCCCGAATTCCATCTCCAAGGTCGTTTGCTCCTTGAAGAGTAGAACCCGTCAGGATAAGCGCAAATTCTTCGCCGCCATATCGGGCGACAAAGCAGTCCTCCGGGCAACGCTCCCTAAGGTGATTAGCGAGGCTTATAAGGGCTTCGTCTCCGGCTCCAAATCCTTCTGATTTGTTGTAATCGGAAAACTTATCGATGTCGAAGATTAGCACCGACAATGCCTTGTGGCGCTCCTGCGCACTCACGATGCAACTCTCAAGTATTTGCTTGAACCTTCTGTGGTTTGGCAACTCGGTAAGGGGATCGAGGTCGATCATCGCCTTTAGCCGCTCCTGCTGGCTTTGCAGCGAGGAGCTCATTTTGTTAAATACCGTTTGCAGCATTCCAATCTCGTCCTTTGACTTCACCGTCAAAGGCTCCGGCCACTCGCCTCGTTCCATTGCAGAAGCAGCAGCAATAACGCCGGTTAATGGCTCCGCGAGTCCTCGAGCAAATCGATTGGCGATCCATGCCGTGATACACAAAGCAAATCCAAGAACTAATAGGAACGTAAACAGCAGAACCCTGGAAGGGCCGATTATTTCGTCCACGCTGCGCAAGGCGACGATTCCGGTCTTGATTCCCAGCTTGCCATCTTGCAAAGGAGCATAGAGTCCAACTAGCTGAACGCCCTGGCTCTCAACGTAATTTGGTTGGGACGTGGAAAACGATGTCGTCGGAATGACTGCGGATGTCGCCACCTGCTTCCCGTTGTCAATAAAGACGATCTCGGTGGACAGTAATCGCGAGAGCTCGGAGGCCACCTGGTTATTGATACACGAGTAACAAACCACGGCGCCTTTCGAATACGAGCCGACCATCAAGTGGGCGGTTGCCACCAGAACCAGCCCATAAGGAGTTTCGACGATGCCGGACCAGGGCTTTGAATCCATTGCCCCATCCATTCCTAACTGCTTCGCGATGTCGCTGCTGGCATTCTTCAAGGGGCCAGAGGCACCCAAAAGATTGTTCTCCGAGCCGAAGAGCATCATGCCATCGCCGTTGAGGAGCTTTCCGTACGTGTTGAGCTCGTCCTGGACCGTTGGCGCATCCCCCGATAGGGCTGCTCCTTTAATATAGGGAACCTCGGAAAGGAGGCCCGTTTCCATGGCCAGGTGTTTAACTTTCTCATCAAGAAACACCTTAACGTTGGTAGTGGTTGCCCTAACGTCGGATTTCGTTCTTTCCGCAATCTCCTTTTTGGTTAAAACAATAAATGAGATGACCGCTACGCCGCAAAGCAGCATGAGCGGGAGCAGAATAAGGGTCTTAATCTTGGTCTGGAGAGAGCTGTTCATCGATGAATGCGAACCTGCAACTGGGCGCCGGGCGAAATGGATATCTTACGATTCTCACCTTCGCCATTCTCGTGCCAGCCACGAAGTGTATAAGTTCCGGGCGGAACGTTATCGATTTTAAAATGTCCTTTTGAATCGGTCACGGCATAGTAGGGTGTGTCGACAACCAGGATGTAGGCGCTCATATCCGGATGCACACTGCACATCATAGCCACGACGCCCGTCTTGTCAAACTTCTGCCTTTTGGTTTGCCCTCGGGCATACACGCCGAGGTCAAATTTCTTGGCGTTGTAATCAGCGAACACGTTATGGGAAATCGTATCGTCGTTCGGAAAGCGCACGGTCGTCCCGGTTGTAATCACAGAAACGTGAGGAATGAATGTTCTTTCTCGTTGATCGACCATCGCATCGGCTAGCGGGGTGCTCTTTGCACCGCCTTCAAGGTAGATGACCGCGTTGCTTGCCACGCGACCGTTGTCGAACTGCACCGTTCCGGTGACGGCGCCCGAATGTCCAGTTGCGAGAAGAACTGTCAGGAAAAGGATGTGGTTCATGAGATTTTAAAACCTGTAGTTAAACTGAAGCTGCGTGGACCAGCCCAGCAAGGGGCGCGATAGGGGGGTATTGTTGCCAATTCCGTAATTGACGCTAAGAGTGAGATTTGGAGTTAGAAACTGCCGTGCCGCAAAGGTATAAGCCTGAGAAGTTTGGTAAGACGTTGCCACTCCTAAAGCCGGATCCTCGTCAAGATTGCCACCGTAGCTTGCATAGGCCGTATCAGTAAATTGAGTCAGCGCTCGAACGGCTTGGGCACGCGCTCCAACCTGCGTTCGAGCGAGGCCAGGCGGCCTGTAGAAAACGTCCGCGTAATAGCCTTTGGCGCCCTGCGAGCCAAAACCCTTAATCACCTCGCCCCGGACTTGCAGTCTCGGCATGGTCCAGATCAAATCGACTCCGGCCATCTGTTCACCTGGGCCAACATTGTCTGAAGCCTTGCCAAGTCCGTTCAAGCCTAGAAGCACCGGACCGAGACTGACCTGGAGCCGTGCAATGGCAGTATCAAGGGACCCGGGCACCACATGCCAATCATCGTTTCTGGAATCCACCGCCGCAACTTGTAACTGAAAAATGCCTCGCGATGTTTCGTATTCCGCTCCTCGATCGAGCCGGTCAAGGGAAATTCCTGGTACGACGTCGAGGCCGTAGGACCGAATCATGGGCACCATTACCATCGGTGTGTAGTAAAGCTGAGACCAGGTGCTGAAACCAAAATCCGACCGAATTCGGCCCAAACGAACGAGGTCGGGGCCATTGTCGTACTCGGCGTAGGTCTCCTCAAGCCATTTGTCGCCAGGTACTTGGCAATAACTTGCCACGAGCCTCCACGACTTTGAGACATCTGCGTGCAACTGCAAATAATCGAGCATGCTTACAACGCCTCGGTGGGTTGGATCGGTCTCGAAATATTCTTCGTAGATGCCGTGGATGGGAAGGGAAGGTAAGTCTAAAGACTGCGCGCCAGCCAAAGCACAGAGTGCAAAGGCCCCTAGAATTACCGGCAGTCGAAGACGTGCGAACACCAAAGAAAATTATCGGTTTGTTTCTTTCGGAATCTCTATATTAAAGTGTCCGCCCGGCTGCCCGGCTGCCCGGCTGCCCGCTATATGCGAGGGCGCAAGGTCGCCTATTTCATCTCAGATGACTTTTTGTGACAACACAAGACTGCGTACCGAGCGAAGGCGACCACAATTGGGGTTCAAGCGGGAAACCCGACCGATGGTTTGTGCGGCCTGCCGCCTCTTTTCGCAGGCAGCGAAGCTGAAGGGCTCGTAAATCAAAAAGTCCGGTCCCTAATCGAGAATTCCTTGGGGGCATAGGCGTTGAGAATACACCGCTTTTTGTCGACGCAAAACTCTTCGCCCCTCTCGGGCGGAGGGGCCGGTGAGTCCGCGAACCGGGGGAGATCGTATGGTGATTTGTCAAGGTTCATTTTGAACCTGTAGGTTTTTTGGTCGAACGGCCTCGTAAGCCGTTCCTCGCTTGATCAC
>DASXZH010000018.1:0-4248 GCA_036502005.1 Fimbriimonadaceae bacterium | reverse complement strand
GCAGAAGGCACAAATGCCTTGATCCAAGAAGTGAAATTCGCAGCCAGAGGCTTCAGAACCTTCCAAGGGTTCAGAGTGGCCATTCTCTTTTTCCTGGGGAGACTCAATCTCAACCCACAAAAAACCCCATAATGCCAAAATGTTAGGTGTGAATGTAGCCGTTTGTCGAATAGGATCGGCCCCTTGGAGCCCAAATGGAAGCGCTCATTCCACCAGCTCAATCCGCAGCCTGTACCCTACCCCGGGCTCGGTAATCAGCAAAACCGGCTTCGCCGGTTCGGCCTCGATCTTGTGCCGTAGCTGGGTCATATAAACCCTCAAATATTGCGTCTCAGTATCGTAAACAGGACCCCAAACATCGGTCAGCAACTGGCGATGGGTTAGGACCAAGCCAGCGTGTTTTACCAACAAAGCAAGGAGTTTATATTCGATCGGCGTGAGCTTTATCTCTTCCCCTCTCACAAAGACCTGGCGGGCAGGTAAATCCACGCGCAAACTTCCGCTCTCAAAAACCGGCTCAGCCGCGTCGCCAATGCTGGCATGCCGCAAGGCGACCCGAATGCGCGCCAACAGTTCGCTAATGCCAAAAGGTTTGGTCAGATAGTCGTCGGCGCCTGCGTCAAGTGCGGCAACTTTATCCGTTTCCTGGCCCCGAGCAGAAAGCACGATGATGGGAATTTGCGTCCACTCCCTCAGTTGGGTAGTTACTTGCAAGCCGTCCATGTCAGGCAAGCCAAGATCCAACAAGAGAACGTCCGGACGATCTTTGGCCACCATTCGCATGCCCTCTTCGCCGTTTCCCGCTTCCAGCAACTCGAAATCTGACTGGGGCAGGCTGGCGCGTAGGAACCTGCGGATCGCCAACTCGTCGTCCACAATCTGCAGCTTCGGTTTATTCATCGGTGGGGACTTGGGGGCTTTCGCCTGCCTTCAGCTCAAAGACGAACAGCGCACCGCCGCTGGGGCGTTGGCGTGCCCATATTTGCGAACCATGCGCCCTTAAAATCCCTCGGCAGATGGCGAGACCTAAGCCGAAGCCCGAAGAAGGCGCCACGCTGCCGCTCTTATGAAACTTCTCGAAGACTTCTCTTCTTCGCCCGCCGGAATTCCTGGGCCGTTGTCGCCGATCTCGAAATGCACAAAGCCGCCACTCTTAAAAGCCTTGACTTCGACTTGGCTACCCTCCGGGGTATGCCGCGCGGCGTTTTCCAGAAGGTTAATCAGCACCTGCTCGATCAGGACGCCATCGATTCTTAGCAGTGGCAGCTTTTCTTCTACTTCGACGTGAACGCCGTGCTGTGCTAAAACCCTTTCCGTGCGGTGCACAGCCGAGCCAATAAGCTCCTCCGCCGAATGCCATTCAAGGTGCAACTTAAGCTCGCCAGATTCCAATCGGGTCATGTCCAGCAGGTTTCGGACAAGGCGGTTGAGGCGGTCCGACTCGTCGTAAATGGTTGTCGCCAGTTCCTTGCGCTGATCGTTTGAAATAGATTCATCGAGGAGTGTGCTCGCCGCACCGGCAATGGCTGTGAGAGGCGTTCGGAGATCATGCGATACGGAGCTGAGCAGGGTATTTCGCAGCCTTTCGGACTCCACCAAAAGATTAGCGTTGTGCGATTCTTTTGCCAACAAAGCGCGCTCCATGGCAAGGGCGGCTTGGTTAGCGAAAGCTTGCAACAGATCCATCTGGGCCACATCGATCGGGTCCTTGAATAGCGGCTTTATGCTGAGCACTCCGACCGGGTCGCGGCTGCCCTTTAGAGGTAAAAATAGCGTATCCGAGCCAGGCAAAGTATCCGTTCCGATTCCTGCCGCTTCGCCATGCTTCATGGACCATTCAGCGATTGCCATGTCCACGGTTGGTGGCTCTTCTGTAGGAGTCGACCAGCCGATGGGGCGGAGGCACTCCTGATCGTCCAAGATCATCACCACCGCTTCCCCGTTGATCACATCTCTGACGCTATCACAGGTCGTCTTTGAGATCTCGCGCTTGGACCGCATCTGTACGAGTTGGCGACTCAAAGTGTAAAGGGCGGAAGTGCGGCGTTCGCGCGAACTCGCCGAATCCGCCTGCTTTCGCATCCTTTGCGTGAGGCTGCTGATGAGCACCGAGACCGTCAACATGACGGCAAATGTCAGAAGGTATTGCGTGTCGTGGATCGAGAAACTGAGAATCGGCGGCACAAAAAAGAAATCGAACGCGGCCACTCCCAGCAAGCAAGACAGAATCGCTTCTTCCGCGCCAAACCTGCTCGAAACAAATGCGCTGCCCAGCAGATAAATCATGATCAAGTTTGCCGGGCTGAAATGGCCCTGCATTAGATAGCAAACTCCGGTTGCAAACAGGTTGACTCCAACTGTAGCGGCATAGGTCTGCCAAGTGGCAGTGCGCTTGGGATGGGCGAAACGTGTGTATGAGGGCTTTGTGGCCTCGCCTGTGATCACGTGAACGTTGATGCTGCCACTTTTGCGAACTAGCTCATCCACAACGGACCCGGATAAAACCTCTTTCCACCGCGGCTTAATGGGTTTGCCAACGACGATCTGGGTCACATTCCGACGATTGGCCAATCGGATGACCTCGGAAACGATATCGTAACCGCTTAGAAGCACGGTTTCCATGCGAAGGCTCTCGGCAAGGTGTAAAGCCTCTTGCACGGCAGAGCGGTCAGAGGCGCAACGGTCGGTTTGACGCTCGCTTTCCACATAAACGGCTATCACGTCGGCGTGGAGGGATTCCGCCATTCTGCGGGCCGTTCTTACCAATCGGGCGGAAAGCTGGTTAGGGGCGATGCAGGCAAGTATCCGTTCTTTGGTGGGCCAGAGGCCATCGATGGCCTGCTCCGTCCGGTAGGACTGCATCTGCGCGTCTACTCGGTCGGCCGTTCTTCTTAGCGAGAGCTCGCGCAGCGCGATGAGGTTGCCCTCCCTAAAGAACCCTTGGATGGCGTGTTCGATCTGCTGGGGAACATACACTTTGCCTTCCCGAAGCCTCTGAATGAGCTCTTTGGGAGGGATATCGATAAGCTCGACCTCGTCGGCCAGATCAAACAGCGAATCCGGGATCGTTTCCTTCACCTGCACGCCAGTGATTTGGGCAACGATGTCGTTTAGGCTCTCCAGGTGCTGAACGTTGATGGACGTGTAAACATCGATTCCACTTCTTAGAAGCTCTTCAACATCGAGATACCTTTTTGGGTGGCGGGATTCCGGCGCATTCGTATGGGCCAACTCATCGACGAGCAGAAGCTGGGGGTGCCGTTTTAGGGCGGCATCGATATCGAACTCTTTGAGGTCGACGCCCTTGTGGCTTATGGTCCTGAGTGGGATTTCCTCGAGGCCCTCAACAAGCCGATCTGTTTCTTTACGGCCGTGAGTTTCAACGTAGCCGATAACGACATCGACACCCCGGTTTTTCTGCTCGTGGGCCTCCGAGAGCATGGCGTAGGTTTTCCCAACCCCGGCCGAGGCTCCAAGGAAGATTTTTAACTTGCCTCGGTTGCTTTGCTCTTCTTTCTGCTGCACGTGGCGCAGGAGCTCATCTGGGTTAACCCTTCTCTCCATCACTTTGGACCACTTCTCCGCCTCTATAAGGAACAATACATGAGAAGGGCCGGCGAGTTAGCAGCCTTTATGTTTTCTTTATGCCTTGGGGAGCCTTGGCCCAGTGTCTCGAGCAAGGCTCGCAAATGGTTACGGTCCTTAATGGGAGGGGGATTCTGCGGCATTATGCGGTATTTTGCGGTGCAGAATAGGTTCAAACAAAATAAGAAATTAAAAAACCTGCGTTTTTGGCGCTCTCTTGGGGTCGGTCCATTTTTGGCCTTCCGGATACAGACGGACGATTAGGCGCCAATGTTAAACATCTTTGGACGGCATCCTCTGAAAATACAAGTTCCCTATAAGCGCAACGTTTCTAAACGGCTTCTAACATTGATCAAGGATTCTTCATGCCTTGGAAAGAGTCCTCGGAACTTTGTAAGAGAATCAACCTTACCCCGAAGGGGCATAGGCATTAAAATAAGGAAACCTTGGCGTTTTTGCAGCCACAAATCTCTCCCGGATGGAGAGGTCGGTGAGTCCGCGACCCGGGAGAGGCGCGAGCGGCAAACCTTTGAAAGTAGCCCTCTAAACCTTATTTTAACGCCTATGCCCCGAAGGGGTCATGCCCCGGTAGCCGGTGGTTAGTCCGCGACACCACTGGTTTCGACGCCGTTCCCAATCCGCACCCCGGAGGTGGTGCTACAG
>DASXZH010000017.1:0-22705 GCA_036502005.1 Fimbriimonadaceae bacterium | reverse complement strand
TTCTCCAAGACCCGCTTCGAACCCGCATTCCGTGGCATTACGTTGGCCTCAATCCGGTGCAAGTTCAAGCTCTGAAAGCAAAAATCGCACACGTTGCCGATGTATTCGGTCGCCAGCCCCTGGCCCTGATATTCCCCATCTACGCTGTAGCCAAGCCGCCCATTTTGGAAAGCCGCGTACTCGATGGCAGTCAAATTGATGCTCGCCACAAGCCTCAACTCATCAAAAACGCCAAACCGAAACTCCTCCGAAGCGGCCGCTAACTTAACATAAGCCTCAAGCCTTCTTTGCTGATATTGAAGCGTGTAAAACTCCAGAGGAAGGGAGGGGATCCACGGCCGCAAATGCTCGATATTGCGGCGGTAATACTGCAAAATCGCATCCGCATCGTCATATTCCAACAAGCGCAGTTCCAGCACTACATTCGGGACGAACAAACCCCACCCCGAGACTCATTACTGCCTGCAAGAACCTTCTCGAAGTCGGTCCGACCGAAGGCCCAATGCCGAACACCGAAGGCCAATTCTCAATCCAAAATCAAAAATCCAAACTCAAAAATTCCCGAAGAGGTATTATCCTTAATCGCGCGAGTCGGTAGCTCAGTCGGTAGAGCAACGCCCTTTTAAGGCGTGGGTCCTGGGTTCGAGTCCCAGCCGACTCACTTTGTAGCCCGCCCTCAAAGACTAAACTGACATTACGGCGGCGGCGCACAAGGAAACATATTGTGCTCGATAGCTCGTCTCCCGAACTGCTGGTTCAAATCAGAGAGGCCGCTAGCCCTCTAGACGCATTTGGATTTTTGCCGCCAACGCTCACGAGGCACCACGATGCCCTCGGACGAGAACATACCGTCAGGGCAATTTGCCAAAACGCCATTCTGGAAATCCAATTCTGTACAGAAATGAGCGATTTCCATGTCAGGTCTTTCTTCTTGTTAGATTGGCGACGGAACGGTCTGATCAGTGAGGTTGCACCGATTTCAAAATCAATAGAAAACAACCCGTTCGTAACAACAGCCCGATTGCAGACAGAGCGAGAAAGGCTGTTTCCTATGGAACCACTGGCTTTCAACTATCCTTGCCATTTAGAACAGCTTCCGTATTACATAGGGCGATGGTGTCGCGCTCTGGTAGAAGATGCGGCGGACATTTTATCGGGAGATTTATCGCGAGTTCGGGCGCTCCAAGTCGAACATTACAAGAAATTTATTTTAGACAAGCAAAAGTTAGGCGACGAACCTTGGGAACTGCCGGAAGAAGTTCTTCGCGCGGTTGGCTACGTTCCACTGAGCACCGACCCACCGCCCAAAACAACTTCCCGCTGGCTCTCGATACTTGGACCTTGGCGAAACCGAAAACATTGAACCAAAGGCTTTTACGGAGAATAAGCTCGCAAAACAAAAAATAAATGTTAAAAAAATAACACGGTCGCCAATATGTGTTATTATTTTAACATGTCCAAGAAAACCGATGAAGAATACTTAAGCAAGAGACTCCAGCAGATAATGGATCTCGTTTACGAACGGGGCCGCATCACAGCCGTCGAGTTAGAACAAGAGTTGCCAGGTTCTCTTTCCAACTCCACCGTCCGCACTCAACTGAGAACTCTGGAAGAACGCGGCCACTTGCGGCACGAAGACCAGGAAGGTAGGTTTGTTTACTTTCCCACCAGGCTAAAGCCAAACGCAGCTAAATCCGCCATGCAGCGGTTTCTTAAGACTTTTGTGTCCGGCTCCGCCGAGCAGGCTCTCACAACTCTTTTGAGCGCAAAAGAATCGGAGCTTTCCGACAGCGACCTCGTACGCCTGCAGAAGATTATCGAGGACGCCAAGTCCGGGAGAAATTAAATGAACCTCGTCAGCATTGAGATTAAGGGGATTATTGTCTTAGCACTGGCCGCGATCGCGACCCTGATCTTGCGTAAGTCCTCCGCCGCCAAGCGCCACCTTATTTGGCTGCTGGCGATCTCGGTCGTCGGATTGCTTCCTTTAATGGAGGTTGGAATCCCATCAAAGGTAACGCTTAAAACTCCTGAAATATTCTCCACCGGTGCCCAAAATTCACTTTCGACGCCAAGCGCAGCCCCTGTCACAGGATCACCCGCTGAGGCTGCCGCCGCATTTGAAGCCCACTTAGAAGAGCAAAAGGAACCCATTCATTGGGAGCAAATCGGGGTCGGATTATGGGCAGGAGGTTCACTCCTGCTCCTCGTATCGCTCGGACTATCCCTCCTGCGCGTTGTTTCTATCGTTAAGGCTGCCAAACCGTGGGCAAACCCTGAATTGCATGGAGCAAAACTACTTCTGACAGAGCGGCTCAGTGTGCCGGCCACCGTGGGAGTAATGAGGCCTCTGATCTTGCTTCCCACCGATGCCCCCCGATGGGATACGGAAAAACTCGCAATGTCCCTTTCGCACGAACAGGCTCATGTAAAAAGGAAGGATTGGCTATGGCAAACGTCCGCTATGTTCCTATGCGCCCTGTTCCCGATGAATCCGCTCCTCTGGTACGCCAAGTGGCGATTGAGAGAGGAAAGTGAGCTTGCCTGCGACGACATGGTGTTGGAACAAGGATTTTCTTCGACTGGGTATGCCGAGATCTTACTAAACGTCGCTCTCGCTGCGCAAGGCGGCAGAAAGCTAAGTGGCGCCATTAGCATGGCGAGAACCCCAAGGATTGAGGCGCGAATTAGGTCGATAGTGGACCCGATTAGACGACGGTCTCGGATGAAGGGACCGGTCCTTCTCGGAACTCTAGGTGCGGCAGCGGTCGCTGCACTCTTCTTCGGGGTCCTTAAATTCAGCCCCCAAGGTAAGCAGTTCCATTTGCCCAAAGAGTGGCTCGAACGATACGATTTTGCGAAGCCGGTTGGCAGCGTGGTCTTTGCCGATGGAAATCCCGCAGCGGAGTCCGCTATTTTGGCAATAAAATGCACCGCTCGCGAGAGTCAAGTTTTTGTCGGCCTATACCATGCGGACGCAAATGGCGATTTCGACCTTTCAAATATTCAACTTGGTAAGGATGAGCACATTAGCGAACTAGCCGCTTATGTTCCGGGGAACGCGATCGCGTTTCAAAATCTGGGGAATGCATCCGGCCCCATAAAATTCATACTTTCAAAGGGGGTCACCCGTGAGGTTAAGCTCTTAACTCCCGAAGGCAAGCCGTTGGCTGGCGAAACCGCCCATCTCCGACTGATCGATATTCCCAGTAAAGAAGATACGTTTCCGCAATTCCTGATGCTCCATCCCGAATCGCAGGACATATATCAGCGGGCCATCAGCAACTCCGACGGAGTTTTGGAGTTCCGGGACTTACCCGAAAACGCAAACGTTCAATGGGATGTCGACGATCCCCGGTATGCCGCGTTCACCTACACCTCGCAGATCGACACTGCCAATCCGAAAGTCCACCCTGCCTTCCTGCAGCAAGCCTCTACCATCGAAGGCACTGTAACCCTAGAAGGCAAGCCACTCCAAGGCATAAAAGTGGGAGCTCAGGGGATTGACAAATATATGGGAGCGAGCGGTGGCGAAGCAGTCACCGACGTCAATGGGCATTACCTCATGCAAAGAGTTGAAACAGGAGTCTATGACATCGCCCTCGATGAAAATACATATCCGACTGAAGCGTGGACAGCTAAAGCTTACCAAAAAGTCAAGCTGGCCAAGAACGCCCATTTGGTGGGAATAAACTTCGCCCTAGAACACGGCGGGATAATCTCGGGCACGGTTAATTATGATCAAGAAAGTCTAAATGCTGGCGTCCAGATCGGTATCTATAGCGCGGCCCACCCAAATAGCGGCGCATGGGTGCAATGCGTTCAAGCGAAGCGCGATGGCACCTATGAGGCACACGTTCCCGCCGGACCGGCTCACGTTTACATCATGAATGGCGGAAGTCAGGGCGACGCGCCCATGCACGATGTAACGGTTGAAGATGGGAAAGTGACCACCGTCAACCTTGGCTAATGGTCCGCCCAGCCGCTAAAGAACCGCGACTTTCTCCAACTTCCTTTGAACCGCTGCCTTAACAAGTCCCTGGAACAACGGATGAGGCCGGTTCGGCCGAGACTTGAACTCCGGATGAGCCTGCGTCCCGATAAAGAAGGGATGAGAGGGGATCTCAACCATCTCAACCAGACGGTAGTCCGGCGAAACGCCGGAAATAAGCATTCCGCACTCGCTCAGCTTCTCACGGAAATCGTTGTTCACCTCGTACCGGTGCCGATGCCTTTCCGTAATCCTCGAACTCTTATAAAGATCGTGTGCCAAGGAATTATTAACCACGTTGCACGGATAGGATCCCAGTCGCATAGTTGCGCCCTTTTCTTTAACGCCGCGCTGGTCAGGCAATAGGTGAATAACTGGGTACGGCGCGTTCTCCATCATTTCTTCGCTATTCGCGCCAGCGAGCCCACAAACGTTGCGCGCGAACTCGATCACCGCCATCTGCAATCCTAAACAAATTCCAAAAAAGGGCAAGCCCGTTTCCCGGGCATAACGAATAGCCTCGATCTTTCCCTCGATTCCTCGCATTCCAAACCCAGGTGCAACCACCAAGGCGTCAACGCCCGTCAAGAAATCCGAAGCCGGCTTGCCGGTTTCCATGCTGTCGCTCTCGATCCACTCGATCTCCACACGGCAGTCGTTCGGAATTCCCGCGTGGATCAGCGCTTCGCTAATCGATTTGTAAGCGTCTCCGTTGCTCGTGTACTTTCCAACCACGGCAACGCGGCAGGAATGGGTCGGGTTCTTGATCGTATCGACCAAGGTCTTCCACTCGCTTAAATTCGATGGCCGCTGCTCCAAGCCAAGCCGCTCGACCACAAAATCGCCGAGCCCGGCATCTTCAAAACAGAGCGGCACTTCGTAAATCGTATCCACGTCAAGCGACTCAACGATCGCGCGGCTCGAAACATCGCAGAAAAGGCTGATCTTCTCCTTCACGTCTTCCTCTAAAGGAACCTGCGTTCGGCAGACCAAAACATCCGGCGAAATACCGATCTCACGTAGCTTGTACACGCTGTGCTGGGTCGGCTTGGTCTTAACCTCGCCCCACGGCCCAACCTGCGGAATCAGCGTCACGTGAACGTACATCGAGTTCTCGTAGCCCACGTCCTTGCGCATCTGCCTAATTGCTTCAAGGAATGGCAGCGATTCGATGTCTCCAACCGTGCCGCCGATTTCTGCAATAACTACATCCGCTTCCTGCTCTTTCGCAAGGAGATGAAGGCTCCGCTTTATCTCGTTGGTCACATGCGGGATGACTTGAACGGTCGCGCCCAGATAATCGCCGCGGCGCTCGGCTTGGATCACGTGCTGGTAAACCTTGCCCGTCGTGATGCTGGAGTTGCGGGTACAGGCAACGTCCATAAACCGCTCGTAGTGGCCAAGGTCTAGGTCCGTCTCCGCCGCATCTTCGGTGACAAAAACCTCACCGTGCTGGAACGGATTCATCGTTCCTGCATCGACATTGATGTAGGGGTCAAGCTTCATGGGGGCGACTGTGTAACCCCGGTTCCTTAAAAGTCTTCCAAGGCTGGCGGTAGTGATGCCCTTTCCGATCGAACTTACAACGCCACCCGTTACGAAAATGTATTTCGTCAAACCCTTCACTCCTACACACCACAACCGCTCAAAGAAGCACGCAAAAGCGCACCTCTCAAGATTTGTGGGGGTTTTGTGAATTATACGGGATGATTATCGAAATGGGCGTGGGAATTAGAAATGATGAGAAAATAAGCACATGAAAAAAGTTAAACCTGCTAGGGGCGGCCAGCCACCGCTTTTTCCCGAAAGCGTTGTCCATCGCTTCACAAGGTGGATTTGCCAGGAAGAGCTAGGCGTCCTGCAGGATGCGTTTGAGTCTTTCGTCGAGGATATGGAGGCGAACACAGATTTAACGCGCGAAGATCTTGGCCGCTTGATTGAAAAAGCAGTGGACCAGTTTTACTACTACCTTTTTTGCGACATCGCCACTTACGAATTTGACGAGATTGGTTATATCGCAGATCTCTTTGTTGAGAAGCATGCCGAATCCCTAAGCAGCGGCGACATTGAGTATTTGAACAAGCTCAAGAAGTCCGTTGTTTCGCTTTACGAAGTGGTCGAAGTGGTGCCCAAGAGCCACCTAATCGTGAAGGATCTGCTTCTAAAAGGGGAGCCCATCAAGATTACCGAGAAGGTCGCGTCCACGACCTTGGTGCAGTGGACCATTGTGGCAAGCCGCCTCATCCAAGTCGCAGGCGAGAACATTTTCGAAGGCAACATCTTGGAAATCGAATCGGAACGGGCCAGTTTTTTCCTGGAGGTTTTTGAAGAATCCGTCAAGGAGTCGGCCAAGAACTTGCCGAAAGCGCTACGCAAAGATCCGCGTTCTTTAAGGGGTCTTAGGAGAGAACTCATACAATCGATCACCCAGCCTATATTGGCGATCTGGATAAGCGGCATTGTGGATCGGAGCGGCGAACGTCCGGACCTAGAAAACTCAGACGGCGAAGCATTTCAGTTAATCGACTTAAAGTATCGCATTTTCGAGGACACCGCCCCCATCGAGAAGATCTTGGATGCTCATAAAGAGTTTGATAGAGTGGATGACAAGTTGGAATGGGCGTGGTTCGGTGCAAAAGGAAAGAAAGACGACACCATTCGTGCGTTCGTACATATCGAAGATGGACTCCACTTGGAAGCTGAGGTCAACTCCGTTGAAAGAGCGGACAAGCTGGACAAACTGATCTCAACCATTCTGAAGGGACATGTGGGCATCGTTTCCCGCGAGGATAAGGACTTCCCTGATGAAGGGCCGCCGCCGGAGTTGGCAAATATCGGAGCGAAACTGGACGATCACCCCGAGATACGCAAGGCGATGGAGGAGCAACTCACCCGCCACTACCGCCAAACCCTTAGCGAGAAGGTGCCGATGTTGGGCGATAAGACACCAGAGCAGCTTGTAAAGACAGCCGCCGGCCGAAAGGAAGTTGTGGAGTGGCTGAAATTCTTGGAGAACGCCAGCGCAAAGGCTTTCGGCAACGATATCGCAAGCCGCTACGACTTTACTTGGATGTGGGAGGAGCTGGGAATCGCTGATCTTCGCAAATAGCCGCTTATCTCCTCCCTATGGGTTTTGAACCGAAGGCCGAATGCCGAAAGCCGGATGCCAAATCACACCCCATTCGACAATCGAAAATCGAGATTCGAGAATTCATTGGTGCCGGGGGCGGGACTCGAACCCGCACATGGTCTCCCATAACGGTTTTTGAGACCGCCGCGTCTACCATTCCGCCACCCCGGCGAGAGTTATATAACTTACCTCACGTTTAAGTCAAGATTGAGAGAACTTGAAGGTTCGGCAGATGCAGTTCACGCACTTTTCTTGGGCTTGGGCAATTTCCGCACCGGCTTCGGCGTTGAAGAAGCAGGCGAAACCGACAACCTAATTAGATTGCGCAAAGCCTCGTTTACCGACTCCTCCGATTTGAAGAATTCCGCTACGTCGGATGCAAGAGTAACAGTTACGCGCCGCTGGGGCCCACGAGCCACTACAAGCAGGGTGGAAAGATCATATTCCGGGCGCATGTCGTCCGTTGTTTCAAACCTCTTCATATTGACTTCTTTCTTTTGACGTCACCATTCTCGCGCTGATTAACCGCGTGACATCTTCTCTTTCAGTATACGAGACGACTATTAAGCGATTTTGCACGGAGTTGCCGAAAATCAAGTAGCGATTTTCCTCCGAAGAGTGATCTGGGTCGGCGAAAACAACATAAAGAGGATCGCTGAAAACTGTTGCAGCTTCTTCGAAGGACAGCCCATGCTTGTCCAAATTGGCCGCCGCCTTTTCTTCGTCCCACTCGAATGTCATAGGCGTTCACTGGGAAGGCCCCACGCGGTCCGCCCCGGCTCCTATTATATCAACCGTCTCATTATTCAACAGCCCAGCAAACCTCTCGAGCTTAAGGCCAGCTTCCTGTGACCTTCCTGAGAACGGCCGGCCAAGCGTCAAATCTCATGATTTCCTCATACTCAAAACCTAGGATAACAATGTAAGACAGAGTTCACGTAGCTCTAAAAGGAGAAAGGAATGAAACTAATCAAGAGTCTAGCCATCCTGGCGGTGATGGTAGTGGCGGGTGCGGCACTCGCCCAAGATGGCCCGCCTCCCGGCGGAATCGATCAAAGTGCCGCCCCTCAGGCTGGGCCAAGAGGCGGTGCCGGCAGAATGCCACAAGGCGGAATGAGAGCAAGACCGAACGGCGGAAATCGGCTGCTCATGCTTCCCGTCGTCCAGAAAGACCTCAAGCTCACCGACGATCAGATTCAGAAGCTGAAGGATCTTCGACCCACTCCCCCGCCTCGCGGCGAGAACGGCGATCAGGCCCCTCCTGGCCGCGTTGTTCCCGAGGAAATGGACAAAAAGGTTCAAGGAATTTTAACTGCCGACCAATACACGCGGTTGAAACAGATTCGCTTGCAACTGGAAGGAGCTCACGCCCTGGGCCGGCCCGAAATCCAAGAGAAGCTGGGGATTTCTCAGGACCAACAGGAGAAGATCCGAACCATCATGGATAAGTATCGCCCAGCGCGCCGCGCCCCCGGCGATGGGCCACCCCAAGGTGGACCTCCAGATTTCAGAGCCAATCGCGAAAAGATGAAGAAGGAAGTCCTTGCCGTCCTGACCTCTGATCAAAAGGCAACCTGGACCTCTATGCTGGGCAAGAAGATCGATCTTCCCCCAATGGGTCCTGGTGGCCCCGGTGGACGACGAGGTGGTGGCCCAGGTGGTCCACGTCCCGGCGGCCCTGGCGGTCCCGGAGGACCAGGCGGCGATGGCCCTCCCCCACCCCCGCCTCCTAGCGATGGCGGCAACTAAAAGGTCGTCAGCCCGCGCCCGCCAACCAAACGCCTCTCCAACATTTTGGAGGGGCGTTAAGTTGATTCCACGCTTTGGGATTGATACGCGTTGTGCGCTGTGCGTTTTGCGTTAAGTGTGCAAAACCCCGGGGCGATCCCTTAGAAGCAGGCAAGGGCCGAAGGCCGAACGCCTAATGCCGAGGCCATTCCCCTCAACGCACAACGCATAGCGCCCAACGTAATCTCCCACGGGTAGCATCATTCAGTGGAATTCCAGCGGGTCATTGCTAACCGGAGAGACGGCAAGGGCAACACACAGGAGGAACTAACCTTTCTCGCAAAGGGTGCGGCGAAGGGCACCATTCCCGATTACCAACTCGCAGCCTGGCTCATGGCTGCCTATCTCAAGCCCCTAAATGAAGATGAAACCGCGTGGCTAACCAAGGCCATGGCCGAATCGGGCGAAACGCTGGACCTAACCGGACTCCCGAAACCCTGGATCGATAAGCACAGCACCGGCGGAGTCGGCGATAAGACTTCCATCGTTCTCCTCCCGCTCCTCGCAAGCTGCGGCCTCACCATCATCAAAATGAGCGGCAGGGGCCTCGGAATCACCGGCGGCACGGTGGACAAGCTCGAGAGCGTTCCCGGTTTCCGGATGGACCTCAGCCCAGAAGAACTCAAAACCCAAGCCGCCGCAATCGGGCTCGCCATAACCGGCCAAACGCCAAATCTCGCCCCCGCCGACAAAGCCCTCTACGCCCTTAGAGATGTCACCGCGACCGTCGATTCAATGCCCCTCATTGTCAGCAGCATCCTTAGCAAGAAAATCGCCGGCGGAGCGGAGCGCGTCATGCTCGACGTCAAATGCGGATCTGGCGGATTTATGACCGATCTTGCAAAGGCCGAAACCCTCGCGAAATCTATGATCGAAACCGGCAAGCGGCTCAACCTTCCCGTGAACGTGGCCATCACCGATATGAGCCAGCCCCTCGGCCGCGCCGTTGGCAACCTGCTCGAAGTGAAAGAAGCGGTGTGGGTTCTCAAAGGCGGCAAAAACCGATTCGCCGATCTCTGCGTTGAGCTCGCCGCCCACACGCTTGTAGCCGCCGATCGTGCCAAAGACATGCCCACTGCGGAAATGATCGTCGAAACGGCTCTTAGAGAAGGGCGCGCTCTCCATAAAGCCAAAGAGTGGTTCGCCGCCCAAGGTGCGACGGTGGACGTTTTTGCTACTCTGGATCATCTCAAAGTTGCCCCGGTTCAAGAATCGGTCAAGAGCAACCAAGGCAAAGGCTTTATTGAGAGAGTCGACGCCCGCACTGTGGGCGAAGTCGTCCTCGCCCTTGGAGGCGGCCGCGAAAAGAAAACCGATGTTATCGACCCCACCGTCGGCGTCGAATGCCTAAAACAAATCGGAGACAGCGTCGAAGAAGGCGAAGAGGTCTTCATCGTCCACGCCGCAACGAAAGCCGCTGCTGAGGCGGCGAAAGAAAAGCTGCTAACCGGCATCGCAGTTTCGACAAGCAAGGTTGAAGCACCACCGCTGATAATTGAGAATTATTAAAGCGCGCCTGGAGTGAGGCGTTGTTCTTTGAGGAGGACGGAGAGTCCTGAGTGTTGAGTTCTGAGTCCTGCAGAAGGATTCTGTGATCGGCTTCCCAGATTTCGGAGATCTTTAACGCACGAGGCATAATGCACCTCAAAGCGGCAAGCGCATCATCCCTCCTTCCTAGGACTCACGACTTAGAACTCAAGACTTCCCCTGCGCCCAACGCATCCGTTCCCCAAGACTCGAGGCTTAACACTCAGGACTTTCCCAACGTCCATTGCATCCGTTCCGAAGGCCGAATACCGAAGGCCTAAGGCCTCCTTCCCCCGTCCTAGTTCAAAAACTCTCTCGGATCCGTGAACTTCCCTCGCAGTGCCGTGGCCACTGCCGTAATCGGGCTCACCAAGTGCGTCCTCGAACCAGGCCCTTGACGGCCCTCGTAAGGCCGGTTGCTGGTCGAAGCGCTCCTCTGCTGGGGCCGTAAAATATCGCCGTTCATGCCTAGGCACATCGAGCATCCCGCATGATGCCACTCAAATCCCGCCTCAACAAAAACCTTGTCCAGTCCTTCCTGCTCCGCAAGTCGTTTAACAGCCTCGCTCCCCGGAACGACCATTGCCCGCACTCCGCCCGCCACCTGGTGGCCTTTCGCCAGCGAAGCCGCTTCCCGTAAATCCTCTATCCGAGAGTTGGTGCACGAGCCGATAAACACCGTGTTCACTGCCAACTCGTCCATCCGCGCGCCAGGCGTTAACCCCATGTAATTCAAAGCTCTTTCTTCCCCCGCCGAAGAAGGCGAAGGCACGACTCCATCGATATCGATTGTCATTGCAGGCGTAGTTCCCCAGGTGATTTGGGGCTTAAGCCCGTTTACATCCAAAGATTCCAACCGCGTGTATTCCGACTTGCTGTCCGTTCGCAAACCCTTACTATCGGCAACCAGAGCATCAAAAGCCGCCCCTGCCGGCGCGAAAGGACGATGCCCCTCCGCCACGTAATCCAGCGTCGTTTTGTCCGGAGCAACAAGCCCCGCCCTTGCTCCCATCTCGATCGACATATTGCAGATCGTCATCCGCCCGCTCATGGGCAAGCGCTCAATCGTATCGCCAAAATATTCAGCGACGTATCCCGTCCCGCCGCCCGCGCCGATTTTGCGAATAATGGCTAAGATAATGTCCTTCGCCGTCACTCCCCGCGCCAACACACCGGTGATCTCTAAGCCCAAAGATTTCGGCTTACTCGGAGCCCGCAAAGTCTGGGTCGCCAGCACATGCTCCACTTCACTCGTCCCAATCCCAAAGGCTAAAGCGCCAAACGCGCCATGGGTTGAAGTGTGGCTGTCTCCGCATACAATCGTCAAGCCCGGCAGCGTAATCCCCAACTGAGGACCGATGATATGCACAATGCCCTGCTTCTCGCCCAGGTAGCCAAAAAGCGGAACCCCAAACTCCTTGCAGTTCCTGGCTAGCGCCGTAAGTTGCTTCCCGCTTAGCGTGCTCTCATCAATCGGACGTCCGTCCGTGGGCACGTTGTGATCAACTGTTGCAAACGTCAAATCCGGCCGCCGAACTGGCCGCCCCAACTCCCGCAGGCCATCAAAAGCCTGAGGTGAGGTCACCTCGTGAACAAGGTGACGGTCGATATATAACAACGATCCGCCACCGGGCAGGTCCGAAACTACATGCCGGTCCCAAACCTTTTCAAACAACGTAGGCATTTATATATTCTACGTGAGTTGAGGCTCTCCGCAATGCCCAACGCATCCGACCCCAAGCCCGAAGGCCTAAGGCCGAATACCGAGAGCCCAAGGCCTAATTATTAATCGTTTCTTGAGCCAAGCCCCGAACGTTGTCCACCTGCTCCTGAAGCTTGCCGGTGGCCTTCTTGATCTGCGTCTTTGCTGCTTCAGTAACGTCGCCAACTTTATCGGCAACCTTATCCTTAAGCTGAATGGCCGTATCTTGCGCAGTGTCTCCAATCTGTCGGGTTTTTCGAACCACATGGCCAAACTTCTCTTCCTGATAGGTCGCAAAAACGACGGTACCAACGATGCCCAGCGCGATGCCGGTGCTCAATCCCAGAATGAACGACAGTGTTGACATTCCGCCTTCTGTTTCACTTTCTAAACTCATTTCTTTCTCCTCGTTTGCATCTCTCTTCGGAGACCCACTATTTTTTGGACTCCGGCAATCTTACTCCGTTCCATGCAATTCGTATCTTCCAATCTACACCAGTTGAACAGAAAGGAATTGTCCCGGGTTCTAGTGACATACCTTTAGCCCTAAGTGCAGCTTCAATCGATTTCAAGCCCTTAGTTAACACGCGTTTCAAGGTCGACCGACGCCATGGCGCCGCCGTTTCGAACCAAGACCCACCGCAGCTTCACCGGTGCAGAGTAGTTAAGGGTAAAGGTTGCGCTGACGCTTGGAATCGTCATATTGGCGTTTGCCAGCTTAACCCAAGCGCCGTTTGTGAAGACCCAGAACTGCAAGGTCCCTGGTGTACTTGTGCCACTGAGCGCCGTGATTTCATATGTGACGACGTGCGTTCCTGCTGACAGAGTTTCAAGCTGGACAGCGGGGATAACGTCCCAAGATACCAAAACGACGCTTGAAGCCGGCAAAGTAACGGCATTGCCAAGTGTGTACGGAGAAGTGCTTAAGTTCCACCAAATGCCGCTGGAGAAGCTCGCAGAGTTCGAGGCAAAGATGTTGTCATTGGTGACGCTTGTGTAGCCTTTTGCAGTCTGTCCTGTGGGAGAAGTCGGCAAGAATCCGCGCAAGACGCCTAATGGAGTGTCGACAACACCTGTTCGGTAGGCGGTCGCGCCGGTGCTTTGCAGCAGATATGCGGCGTCGGCGCTATCGTAGCTTGTGCTGCTATTTCGAACGAAATCGTTTAAGAGGTCTTGAGCATTGGCCATTCCCGCTACGGCCACCAAGAGGAGAATTAGAATCTTTTTCATGATCTGATTAGGCTACATGAAGAACCGCCATCCAGAATCAAAAATCAAAAATCGACATTCCCTCGGCGGTATTCTCAAGCTAGGTTGGATGCTGTAAGAAAGGTATACGTCGTCGATAGCCACACCGAAGGTGAGCCGACGAGAGTTATCGTCAAAGGAGGGCCAAAACTCTCCTATCGATTCCTGCCTGACTGCGTCCGCGAACTCCGAGATTTCCACGATGGCTTTCGCTCTGGCGTGATCCAAGAGCCCCGCTGCAGCGAAGCGGCCGTCGGCGCGCTTCTGATGCCCCCAACTACCGAAGGCGTGGATACCGCTGTCATCTTCTTCAATAACGCCGGCTACTTGGGAATGTGCGGCCATGGCACTATCGGCCTCGTTGAAACCCTCCGCCATTTGGGCAAGTGCCAAACCGGCGAACTAAAGATCGAGACTCCGGTCGGTATCGTGCGCGCCGTGCTAAACAAGGATGGGCGTATCAGCGTCTACAACGTCAAAAGCTATCGGTTCAAAAAAGATGTTGAACTTGAAATGCCTGGCTACGGTAGCATCAAGGGCGACATCAGCTATGGCGGAAACTGGTTCTTCATTACCGAGGATTGCCCAGCCGAATTGAGCCTGCAGAACGTTGCCGAGCTCACGGGCTACACAACCGCTATCTATCAAGCTTTACGGGATCAGCACATCACCGGTGAGCGCGACGCTCTCATCGACCACATCGAAGTTTCCGGCCCTCCTCAGCACCATTTAGCCAACAGCCGAAACTTCGTTTTATGCCCCGGCTTCCAATACGACCGCTCTCCCTGCGGCACTGGAACCAGCGCCAAAATTGCATGCCTCGCTGCTGATGGAAAGCTTTCTCCGGGTTCAACCTATGTTCAGGAAAGCGTCTGCGGCACCCTGTTTGAAGCGTCTTACACCAAGGAAGGCGATGGCGTTTTGCCTTGCATTACCGGCCGCGCCTACATTACTGGCGAAGCCACTTTGTTCTTCTATCCCGACGACCCACTCGCCAATGGCATCTGCGTTTCAACCCAGGACAAGAACCGCTAGCTATTGGATATCCTACTTTCGACTCATTCCAGTTCTTGTCCGACATTCGACCTCCGATCTCAGACCTTCAACATTCAACACTCGGAAATTCGAGTTAGACCTCCGACCCTCCGACATTCGACAATCCCCTATCCCCTATCCCCAAAAAATGAGACTCACCCACCTTGTCAGCAGTTCAGGATGCGCAAGCAAGCTTGGCGCAACCCAACTCACCGATATCCTCAAACAGCTTCCCAAATCTGTTCACCCCTCCCTGCTAGTCGGCTTCGACCACAAAGACGACGCCGGAGTGTTCCTCCTTCCGAATGGCCAAGCTTTAGTCCAAACCGTCGATTTCTTCACCCCGATCGTCGATGACCCCTATTCCTATGGCGCCATCGCCGCTGCCAATGCCCTCAGCGATATCTATGCCATGGGCGGAACGCCCATCACAGCCTTAAACATGTTCTGCTTCAAGCCTGAACTTGCCCCTCCCGAAGTTTGGGCACAGATCCTACTTGGCGCCCACGACAAGACCACCGAAGCAGGCGCAGTCTTAGTCGGCGGGCACAGCGTGGAAGACAAAGAGCCCAAGTTCGGCATGGCCGTGACTGGCCTCGTCGATCCGGGCAAGATCTTCGCCAACACCAACGCCGAACCAGGCGACAACATTTACCTCACCAAGCCCCTCGGCACCGGCATCATCACCACCGCTGCTAAGAACGATGCCTGTCCTCCCGAGGCCCTCGCAGCGGCCATAAAAAGTATGACCACGCTCAACAACGAAGCCAGTCTCTGGGGGCACGAAGCGGGCGTGCGCTGCGCGACCGATATCACCGGCTTCGGCCTAGCCGGGCACCTGCTCAATGTCGCCCGAGGTTCAGGCGTCACTATCGAAATCGACGCCCTTTCTCTTCCTCTCCTGCCCAACATCATCGAACTCATCGAGGCGGACTGGACCACTGGCGGCGCTCTCAAGAACAAAGCCTATTTGGGTGATGATCTGGCCATCAGCCCTAACCTGCCGAGTTGGGTTCAGCATCTTGTCCTCGATCCCCAAACCAGCGGCGGCCTCGCCTTATTTTCTAAGGTCAATATCCCTCAAGCAGTTAAGATCGGCCGCGTTGTCGAGGGTCCCGTGAAGATCATGGTCCAGTAGCCTAATCGATTCAAATTGATTGCACCCACTTCAGCGGCCAAACTAGGGCTAAAATGGGAAGTAGCAAGTCCGAGGCAATCCATGTTCCCGCCAACAGACTGTTCAGTACCACCGCTTCCGGCTTTACCCCCTGTACCCCAGGCCCCGACGGAGCGCCCGGACGCCAAACACCACTATTCCTCCGAAGATATCTGCTTCTTTCTCAGTCCCCTTGCGGTGCTGTTCGCCATCGGCCTTTGTGGTACGGCCGCCATGAAGAACAACTCTGCCATTTTCATTTTGCTTCCACTAGTAAACGGGTTCATTGTCTTCCGGAAACGTCTTTGGCTCCTCTTTACCGACATCGCCGCCTATCCCGAATCCCTTAATCTCACCGAACATCTCCAGGTGTTGATGCCCGGTTCGAAGGTCGAGGTTCACATCGACTGGTCCGATAGGGCTCTCAAAGAAGCATACGCGGTCCGCAAAGGAAGCCTACTACTTATATCGCGCTTACTCCAAACGCGCCTCACGCCTCCAAAACTCGATTACATTTTGGTCAGAACGGCCCTCAACGATAAGCTGCTGATGATGAGATACTCGCTAATCTCAGGAGCTTGTATTTCCGCGCTTTGTTGGCTGCCGTTCCTTATCGGAATGACCCTATTTCTTATCCTTTCTGGCGTAGCCGTTGGCCTTGCCCTAAAGCACAAACGCGAAAACAATGTTACTCAGCAGGCCTTGGAGCTAACCCAAGATTTGGAAGCGGCGCTAGATTGCCTGCCCGCTCTTTGCTACATCGATTGCGGACAGTTCGATTTTCGTGTCGCGCAAATCTACGAAACCCAAATGCTGGCCAAAGGCCAGGTCCTCGGCCTTCCTGTGCCACCGTGGGACAGCCCCTACGCGCTCTACTAATCACGGTAAAATCAACCCAAATGGCAACAAAAATTGGAATTAACGGCTTCGGAAGAATAGGCCGCCTCACCCTTCGCACGATCCAGGCCAAATACCAGGGCCAGTTCGATGTGGTCGCAATCAATGACCTTACCGACACCAAAACGAACGCTCACCTTTTTAAGTACGACACCACCTACGGCCCCTTCAAGGGCACCGTCGAGCACGATGACACTTCCATCACGGTTAACGGCGATCGCATGCAGGTTTTCAAAGAGACCGATCCTGCAAACATCGACTGGAATAGCGTCGGCGCGGAGATCGTCATCGAAAGCACGGGCCGCTTCACCGATGCCAACCTTGCCAAAGCCCACCTCGGTGGAAGCGTCAAAAAGGTCATCATCAGCGCCCCCGCCAAGAACGAAGATATCACCATCGTTTTGGGTGTGAACGATCAGATGTACGATCCCGAGCAGCACCATGTGATCTCGAATGCCTCCTGCACAACCAACGGCCTCGCACCCGTCGCCAAGGTAATGCACGATAAATTCGGCATCGAGAAAGGCCTTTTAACCACTGTTCACAGCTATACGAACTCCCAGAAAACGGTTGACACCGCCGCTAAAGATCTGCGCGATGCACGCGCCGCCGCCGAGAACATCGTTCCTAGCAGCACCGGCGCCGCCAAGGCCGTCGGGCTCGTTATTCCCGAGCTTAAGGGCAAGTTCACGGGCATGGCGTTCCGAGTTCCAACCCGAACCGTGAGCGTGGTGGACTTCACCGCTCTCTTGACGAAGGATGCCAGCGTGGAAGAAATCAACGCCGCCATGAAGGAGTATGCCAGCGGCCCCATGACGGGGATTCTGAAATTTTCCGATGAGGAGTTGGTAAGTAGCGACCTTATCGGCAACGAGTACTCCAGCATCTTCAGCTCGGTGGATACGCTGAGCTTGGGCAATCTGGTGAAGATCGTGGCTTGGTACGACAACGAATGGGGCTATAGCTGCCGGGTCGCGGATTTGGCTGCGATGCTGGTTCAGAAGGGCCTGAAGACCCTTGTCACGGCGTAGCTTATAGGCTTCCTGTTCCCCGCCTTTGAAGGCGGGGTTAGGGGTGGATGACGAATGCGCAAGCCCAACTGTTCGTCGTGAGCATTGTGGCAGGTTCAAATAGCGATCTTGCGAGCGTCTCATAGAAGCAGGGCGAGGGACAATTGATAGCTTGTTTGCACGGCAAATCGTTTAACTTAGGGCCGCAAGCGGTCCTGACTTAAACGATTTGCCGGGGAGTGGCTTGGGCGGCCTTCCCCGGGTATCGCGACGCCGACTGCGTCGGCTCGCTCAACCCGGGGCTAAGTTCTGTGATGCCTCCGGCATCGGGAGTTCAGGATCTGAGGCCATTAATTAGTCTCCGTTCCTTATAGTCTTCCTTGAAGAGGGCGAAGTCAGAAGCACGTTTTCGAGGCTAACTTCTGCCTCTCCGCTGACCATGTCTGCCACGACTCCGCCACGTTGAACCCAAAGTGGCTGAATTTCTTCGCCACCAACGAGACAGGATCTCGTAGGCTTGAACCTATCGTGGCTGAGGTGTCTGACACCTCAGGTTCAAACTCCTATCAAAAAAAACCGACGGGACCTACTTTTCCGATATTCAGATTTCAATGTTCGAAGCCGTGGGGGCTCGAAAGAGGTAGACGGCAACGTTCCGATTAATGGTTTTCAGTTTCGCAAAACCACTCTTCGACCCCCTCCGAGCCGTTGTACTCCCCGTCCGGGGTGTAGGCGATCCAGTGCGAAACGCCATCCGCCTCGAACGAAAACAAAGTTGCCATTAGCTCATAACTCTCTGAATCCCAAAGCAATATCTGGCTGTCGCTGGCCGAGCTAGCCAAGTACTCGCCATCCGAGGTGAAATGCAATGACCGTATGTTGCCAGGATGGGCTTCCAGCGCCCTCTTCTTCTTCTTCTTCCCAACCAAATCGAAAACCACGATGGTGTTCAGATAAGCATCTCCTGCTGCCAACCGTTGTCCAGGAAGATCAAATGCCAAGGAGTCGTATGTATCACCACTCCGACGAAGTTCTCGAACTGAACGCTTTTTGAAGTCAAAAAGAAGAATATCGGCCTCTTCAAAAGAAAGGCCGACTGCCACTAGGTTGCCATCATCGGAAATCGCCAGCCAGCCGCTAATGATCATCCGATTGACAAAATACTTATTCAGGTTTCGTTTACGGACCGGCTTTGCCGAACCAACGCGGAACACTTGCAAAACGCAATCCTTATCAATACGGGCATACCATTGGCCGTTGCGCGAAAGGATTTCGCTCTTGCGGCCAACCTCTGAGAGCGGATAATCCGTGATAATGTGAGTCTGTTCAGGCAGCCCATTTACAGATCTACAAACCATGCGATACACAACGCCTGTCTCTCGATAAGTGGTCCGTGGCGGGTTAATAGCGTCCACTCCTGCGAACCCAGTTTCGTTGGCGTGGGCGAGGTTCGCATCATAATGCACCTCCTTTCCGCCAACGTTCAGCTTTAGCCGGTAGTTATCGGTTTTCTGGTACGTGGTGAGGTTAAGCGTTTTGAGATCCCAAGTCATCGCACGGCCCTCTTCAACAAATCGTCGACCGTGAACAGTCGATAATGCGAAGAGTGTTCTTTCTGTAGAGCACAGACCGTCAATATCTCGACCAAGCCCAGGAATCACGAAGGTCTCCAGCCAGTCCGAAGTTTGATACATTCGGATCGTGCCATTCTCCTCGGCAGCCGCCAACAAGCGGCCGTCTTCGCTTACGGCCATCGTTACGACATACCCTTTCTTCGGAACCACAGCAGTTCTATCAGGGCCGCTTTCGAGTTCAACAAGATCGAGCCCAGATCTACCACACAGAATGACTTTGGATGTACCAGGTATGGGAAGCGCGGACTGCGAATGGAATAAGTCCGACGAAGCGAATTTGCCGACGAGCGCCTTTGTTCTCAGGTCATACACATGCGCGTAATGATCTTCCGGGTTGTCGCTCTCCGTTATAGGGGAAATGACGACCATAGGAACGCCATTGAACTCAACAATGCTTCCGAACCCATCGATTGGTGATTCAAAAACGACCTCGCCCGTGAACGTGTTGATAGCGGAAACGCGAAGTTCATCCTCTTCAATGGCAATCAAACCGTCGCTCGACAGGTTAATATAGAAAGGTTTGACCATCCTTCCCGGCAGAAATTTGCCGGTCGCCATGTTAATCAGCTTGCGGCCGCTTGAATCCAAGGCCAACTTGCGGCTGATAATGTTGAACTCGTCGTAGCGCCTCTTAGGCAGCTTCTCGTACAAAACGCTCCCGCTGGCAACGTCCCAAACCCTCAACGGGGACCCATCTCCTGTAGCTGCTAGCAATGAACCATCTTCGGAAAAGCGCACGGCGCTGCACCTACCAAAACTTGCCTGCCGGCAATCGTTTCGGACTTGTGGCGCCAATCGAAATATTTTCTTAAGTTCGCCTGTTGAGGTGCACCAAACGCGGACGACCGGTTCGCTCCAGCCCGCGCTCGCCAAGAGTTGGCCATCGGGCGAGAAGTCCAGCGCAGCGGCGCGCGAGGAATGGTATTTACAAACTGGGTCTCGGAATAGAAGTCTCTTCATCGAGAGATCGCGCGAACGCGATTATTCAAGCATGATGTGCGAAGGTTGAATCGGTAGCCGACGAACATCATGGCTGAGTTCTTTTCAGGGCGCTTTCTCGGACGCCGGGCATAGCGCCCGGATAAACGGGCAATGCCAAAGTTGGAATCGGGAGAAAGGGTTGCCGCGCAACATCCCTAAGCAAGAAGTTTAGCCTCGCGCAGTCTTTGAGTTGTCCAGTCCATGCAAGGTCCCCCTTTATGGTTTGAATTCGATATTGGGCGACCCCAGTACTCCACCCATCACTACGCCAACGCCAGTCCATAGTCCCCGGGATAAAGTCGGAGAAGGCTAGATCAAGCTTGACCCTGCCACGCCAATCTTTCAACTGAACGCCTTCTTGAGACACGACGATTCGCTGAAAAAACCACCCATAGAAGCGCCAGCACATCCCCAGAAACATAAGGCCGATGAGAGCAAACTCTAGGACAATAAAGTGGTCCTCCGTGCCCTTGAAAAAGTCAGAGCCTGCCAAAAAGAACATCACCGGCGCCATAACTCCGCAAAGGATCAGGTTCAACTTGCCATCGCCACCGTAGGTGTGGGTGCCCAAGGCTGGATTGGGGTCTGGGATTGGCGGTACCGTTGGAGCCTTTACTAAATACGCCCTTTTCAAAATAACTTCCAACAGCTTGCCAACACCGCTTAACTTTGAGCTGAACCAAATTGTCTGGCCTTCCGCCTGCAGCCGATAACCTTTTGAGGAAAAGTCTGGGTGGACAGTAAGAAAAAAATGTGGGCGGGCGTCGAGGGATTCTGGCCCGATCGCGGAAAGCGGAATTCTGGCTTTCTTTCGCCCAAGAGCCGAGATCCACATAAGCTCATCGTTTTCCAGGATGATCCGTTCTATATACCCCGTTAGCGACGCTGCGATTAAGTAAACGACCAAAACAGCAACTAACGAGCTGAGGAAGAATCCATGGATTCCTTTTCCGGTGAAAAAGGGCCCAAGGACCAAAAATCCCACGAGCAGCAAAACGAAGCCTGAATCAGCAAAAGACCCGTGATAGCTAAATTCCCTCTTGATCTTTTGCTCGTCCACAGCCTATTGTACAACTTAAGGACCCGGAAGCCACCTTACGTGGCCGTCGGTATAAGCCACCGCTCGCCCCGTTGCTGTCTGCACGTAGCCCAGAATCGTTGAAGCCGGCTCCGCAATAGATGTCACATTCGTGGAACCACTATACGAATAGGTGAACCCGCTTGCTAAATCGTCGCTCTTCAGATAAGGACCGAGGGCCGAGGCCCAACCGAAGCTATTGGGAAAATTATCGTTATAGTCGTTTGCATACATGAGCATGCCCAGCGCAACTTGTTTTGCCTGAGACAGCGCCAACTCTTTTGCCAGTTCATCCGCCATTGCTTTGGCCATGGCCGCGTCGAGCTTAATAATCTTTCGAACAAAGAGACAACCCTGCGAACTGTAGGAAACTGCATTCCTGGCTGGCGAAAGCGCCGCGGATTCCGTATCTACCGAAATTAACGCAGCGGGAAAAGGGGATTTTAAGCTTCCGTCTATCCACTGAGATCGGCCCCTTACGGATTTTCCGGCGTTACCGATTGCGGTCGTGCCTCCATCGCTGACTGAGAACTCTTTATCGGGTTCGGCAGGTCCTTCATATTCCGCTTGCGCAGAAACTTTAAAGGCGCCACTCTGAAGATCGATCCGCTGAGAAACCGTTTTCAATCTTTTATTAGTGACCGGATCTCTAAGTGCCTCGATCGTGCACGGCCACCCACTTTTGTCAAATCCATAAAACTGGTGTGGATCGTGGGGTTCAACAGGGACGAGTTTGGTTCCGTCTTCTTCCGCGAGATATGCCGATGGAGCACCAGGTTCAAGCTCTCGCTCGATCAGGGCTAAATCTTGCTTTTCCGATGGCTCTAAGTAGATCGGGCCGGCATTGGTGAAAAGTTGCTGAGGGTCGGAAAGGGGTCTTATCCGGTAAACGGTGTTCATCGGGCTCCCGTTCTCAGGGTGGAAGGTTGTTGTTACTAGGAGCACATCGGAATCGTGCAGCCACTCCATTTGTGCAATAGATGTTTTGCGGCCATCTACGGTGAAAAGTTCTTTTACGCGTGGGTCGGCGTAACTCCACTCGCACACCACCTCCCGCTGCGCGGCTTCCAGATTTTCGATTTCTAAGTTTTGATTGAGAGCGGGAGTGGCCGACCGCTTAACAAAAGCAAGCGTGGAACCATCGGAAGACCATTGCATTTGGAGAACGTCGCCTTCGGTAACGAGGTTTGGCGGCAATAACCCATAGGCCGTTTCTTTAACTTGGACCAAATCGCGCGTGGGATTTAAGAGCTCCGTTACGGAACGAAGAGGTGCGGAGCTTTGAGCTGCCAAAGCCTGTGCAAGTAACAGTGCAATCATGAAAAACCCTCGCTATAAAGTCGTGACGGGTGACGTGTATGGTTCGACTTTGGGTGACGAGTGACGAGCATAGGCGTTAAAATAAGCCACCTTGGCATTCCCGCAGCCACAAATCTCTCCCGAATGGAGAGGTCGGTGAGTCCGCGAACCGGGAGAGGCGCGAGTCGCAAACCTTGGAAATTATCTCTGGAAGACCTTATTTTAACGC
>DASXZH010000016.1:0-79385 GCA_036502005.1 Fimbriimonadaceae bacterium | reverse complement strand
ACTGACTGGCTGCTCTCGTCAAACTCTACAGAAGAGACAAACCAAGGAGCGCTGACACCCAGCAAACGTGTGTAAAGATCTGAACCGTCCATCGGTTAAGATTAGACCTAACCCACAGAAAATCTCGTAGACCCTGGATTTGGATTCCAAAACATTTTAGAGTCGCCAGTCGGGACGGGGCCACCAGTAAACCCCTCCAAATTCGCTGGTTCGAGCTTCGACCCTTCTCCGTTCGCCTTTCGACCTTCGACTTTCGACGATCCCCTATCCCCTATCCCCTAAATATTGAACTCAATCACATCATAGGCGGCTTCTTTCTTCGCCGGCTGAACGGTGGTGCGGTGGGTTACCACCGAACCATCCGGCACGCTTTGCGTGACCCAAGAGTTCGCTCCAATCACGCTTCCAGCGCCCACAACAGTCGTGCCACCAAGAATCGTCGCGTGGGCGTAGATCACAACTTCGTCGCCGATAGTGGGATGCCGTTTCTCGCCGCTTAACGCTTTGTTCACGTAATAAGCGCCGAGAGTTACGCCTTGGTAGATCTTCACCCGGTCGCCCACTTCGGCCGTTTCGCCGATGACAACTCCCGTGCCGTGATCGATAAAGAAAGCCTCGCCAAGCTTTGCGCCGGGGTGGATATCGATTCCCGTCCTTGCATGGGCTAGCTCAGAAAGAAGCCGGGGCAAAAAGGGCACTTTCTGCTCATAAAGGATATTGGCAATGCGGTTGATAGAGATGGCGTAAAAGCCAGGATAGGCAAAAATGACCTCGTGAACGCTCTCCGCTGCGGGGTCGTTATCATAAAACGCTTGGGCATCGACCAATAGCTTTTCGTAAACCTCGGGAAGCTGCTGACAGAACGCTTTTTTTACACCGGCGGGGTCCGGTGCTTGGCCATTGAGGGCGCGCAATGCCTCGCAGAGAAGGGTTCCAACGGAGTCGATTTCTTGCTCGACGTCTTTCTTGTTCGGCTCCGGTGAAAAGTGCGGGAACAGAAGGGCGAGCGTGCTTGCCGCGAATCGCTCCGTCCAGTCTCTAAAGTCGTATTCGAAAGGATAATCCGCCCGAGAGTTGGAAATCTTCTCGATGAATTCGGTGTGCTTGCACTCGGTCATGGCTTGTTCAATCTACGGGGTCCAATCAATTTGATCGGCTAAAATGCGTTGCCACTGTTAAGGTACAACCGGTTTAACCATGAACCTTCCGCCACTGGAGCTTTCGGATTGGGAAGATAGTCGACTCAAATGGCAACTCATCTGCCAAATGATCGGCAAAGTCCGGCTAAAAACACATCCCTTCATGAACCATTGGTGGCACGTGCCCCTTTACCCTTCCCCGCACGGGCTAACAACTGCCGACATTCCGTACAAGGGCGGAATTTTCTCCGTTGATGTGGACATCTTGGGAAGCCTTATCCGTATTGAAACTTCCAAGCCTCAGATCATCGAAATCCCACTTGGCTCTCAGCCGTTCTGCGAAATCTACGAAGACTTCCGCCGCTGCCTACGCGATGTCGGCGTTGAAGTTAAAATCTGGGCGCAGCCCTATAAGTGCAAAAGCACGATCCCCTTTGCCCAAGACGAGCAACACTGCGGCTGGGATATCGAGGCGGTAACGAAAGCCTGGCGGATTTTAACCGAAATCGAACCGGTGTTCAAGGAGTTCCGCAGCCGTTTCATCGGCAAATGCAGTCCGGTTCATATGTTTTGGCATAGCTTCGACCTCGCCGTAACCCGCTTTTCTGGGCGCCGCGCCCCACCCATGCCGGAAGCGGATCACACGACCCAAGAGGCTTATTCTCACGAAGTGAACAGCGCCGGGTTCTGGTTCGGCGATGACAACATGCGAGAAGCCGCCTTCTACTGCTACACCGCTCCAGCTCCAGCAGGATTGACCGACCAGCCGCTAAGACCGGCCAACGCATTCTGGAACGAGCAGAAGATGGCACTGTTGCGTTACAACGACTTGCGAGAATCTCAAGATCCTAAAAGAGATTTGCTGGAGTTTCTGCAAAGCTCTTACGAGGCTGGAGTAAACGCAGCCGACTGGGACCGGGCTCTACTGGAAAGAAATTAGCGGCTGAACAAAAAAGAAGGCTCCACGTCTTTTACCCACATGAAGATGAGAGGGCTGAGCGAAAGAACCGCGGTAGTTCTCCTCCGCTGCGCCCTTGGCGTAATCTTCCTCTGGTTCGGCATTTTAAAGCTGTTTCCCGGCAGGAGCCCTGCAGAAGCCCTGGCTGGCAAAACGATCTTGATGCTCACCTTCGGGCTCATGAAACCGGCGCTGAGCGTTCCCTTCCTCGGCCTATTCGAAACCGTTCTTGGCCTGTTACTGGTCAGCGGTAAGGCCGTTCGCCTTACCACCGCCGTAATGCTGTTTCACATGGCCGGCACGCTCACCCCGTTAGTGTTATTTCCGCATGATACGTTCGCCGTATTCCCCTTTGAGCCGAACTTGGTTGGGCAGTACATTCTCAAAAACTTTGTCTTAATCGCAGGAGCTTTGGTTGTCGCGAGCATGAATCCAAAGACCTTTGGGACATCAGATCGGCACGATGAAGTTGTGCCGCTTGCTGCCTAGTTGCCGGTTCACCCTCGGTGCCTTAATAATGCGCGGAAAGTGAGTTCCCTCAAACGTCCGATCTGTTGTATACAAGATAGACAGGCAGGGAATTATCGATGTTATCTATATCAGCCTTGATCGTAGGTGCATTGCTTTCGGCGAACTCACAGGCACAACAGCCGATAAGAGGCACACTTCTAGACACTTCGGGCCACACAGTTGCCAACGGAGAGGTTTTTGCCGTTAGTGGGGGAATGGCGGATGGGGACCAATATCTGTCATGGGGCAATAAGTCCAAGGCGGCGCGGGTTGATGCAACCGGGCATTTTGTGGCGCCTATCTCGGAGGCTGAGGAAGCGGGCGGCCTCTTTGTTTTTTACTTGGATCCCAAAGGGGTGAGAAAGGTCGCCGGAAAGGTCCCGAATACGGAAGACTTCAAGATTCTGCCTTCGGAACCGCTGCCGATAACAGTAATTGACGATCTCGGAAATCCTATCCAGAATGCGACAGTCTCCGTCCTATGTGAAGAGAGCAACAAAAATCCATTAAAACGCCTCACTGTGACGGTTTCCAATCGGACAGAAAGAGCCCCTCTATATACCGCGATTACAGACGCACGGGGTCATTGTTTGCTGGAGGGCGTTGACGGCCTTGTCTCGGTTTTCGCTTGCTCGTGCCCTGGTTATGCCCCAATAACGGGCCGGCTGAGATATTCTCTCACTGTTTCCGAACTCAGCCTAATACCAGCAGGAGAGATCAAGGGACAGTTGTTAGGACCGGACGGCAAATCTTTACCGAATGTGACCTTAGCCGCTGGAACCGATGGGCTCCTCACGTCCAAATATACTCAAGGGGAGGATCCGTCCGTCGAATTAGAATCAGACAAACCTGTGGTCACGGATAGTGAGGGCCGTTTCGCTTTTAGTGGCTTGGCGCCCGGGCTCTATCGTATTCAGTTTCCAGCCTATTGGGAAAACCATTCACTATTCTTTAAGGGAACCGATTACGTGCCGTTAGCAAGAAATCAGACCAAGCAAATTACAATCAATGCGATTCGACCAGTTTTGATTAAAGGGCGTGCAGTCGCGGCGGACAATGGCAAGCCCCTGGCTAAAACGATGCTTGTTCTTTGGTCGACCGACACCGTTGGCCAGCAAATGGTCGCTTTCAATCAAGCAACTACCGATGCGAAAGGTTATTTCTCAATGCTGTCACCCCCTGGCAAGGCCAAGTTGACAGTTGAAACCAGCGATTTTGATGGTTCCAACAAGCCCGAAACTCTCCTTGATGTAAGCCCTGAAAGTAATAAGCCGATTTTGGTCAAGGGTTTAAAGGAAAGAGCGCCCAATCCAGTGTGCACTTTGAAAGGCGTTGTCGTTGGGGCCAATGGACTTCCGGAACGCGGCGCGACTATTAATCTTGTCAACTCGGATAAGAACGAAGTTCTTGCGGTTCAAACAGTCCACTCAGACAATTCTGGCTGGTTCTCGTGTACGTACAAATTTAGCGACTTGGTAAGAGCCAGCGCCGATTTAGGCTCAGAAGGAACTAACGGCTGGGTCACCTTTTCCAGGAACGCCGTTGTAAAGCTTAAACTCAGGCCAAAATGCGTTGGAAAGATCGAGGGCGTGATTTACGATCTAGAGAAGAAACCCGCTGTCAATAAGCGAGTCGAGCTCGACTATTCCTTGCCTAACGTCGAGTTTTCATTTCGCGAGGGGACGACGGATGAAAAAGGACGTTTTTCTTTTTCCGGGTTGGTGCCTGGGCAGTATGTTGTAATGTCTCCCGGTATTAGTGGCCCCGATTTTCAGGGGACGGCTGTTATTAATGGCGCCGAAACCAAACATATCGTTTGCAACTTTGACGAGACGCTCCCGGCCGTAGTAGAAGGCGTCGTCGAAGACTACAGCGGGAAACCAATCGAAGACGCTGTTATACAAGACACGCTGATGTCCGAAACGGTAGTCTCCGATGCTGCTGGCCATTTCACACTTCATCGAAGGTTGGCCCTTGCAAACGCTTACCTTATGATCGACTATGGTTCAGGGAGCGAATCATTCGAGTACCACAAAGACGGAATCTACAAACTTCCAAAGGTGCAGGTTCAGGCAGGTAGGAGCGCAAAACCGTGAGGGTGATTGAGCAAGGCGACCTTATAGACTTCCGCTAAGCTTCAAATTGAGGGTAATATATCCCGCCGAGGGCTCATAGCTCAGTTGGTTAGAGCGCGCCCCTGATAAGGGCGAGGTCGCTAGTTCGAGTCTAGCTGGGCCCACCAATCTCCCCCCTCGATACTTATCCTAAGTTTGGCTCGCCGAGGCGACAAGTCGCCTACTTAATAGCCGTGTCAAGTAGTTTGCCTGCGAGGCAACAAATTTGAATGCCACAAAAACCAAACCTCTATCCTCACATCGCCGCATTCCCAAAACGCTCGTTGGCAACTCCCGTGCTCTAGTTCTGCCTGTATAATCCAGCAGACTCAATGAATAATCTCGACATCGCCCAGAGTGCGAAACTTCTGCCCATAAATGAAATCGCTAAACGGGCAGGGCTTGCAGAAGAAGAATACGAGCCACTGGGCCGGTACAAAGCCAAGCTCACAAACGAAGGCATTTCCAGGCTAACCACAGCAGATACGGGCAAGCTGATCTTGGTTACCGCCATCAGCCCCACCCCGGCCGGGGAAGGCAAAACCACCACATCTATCGGTTTGGCGGATGGGCTTAATACGGTCGGATCAACTGCGGTTGCGGCGATTAGAGAACCCTCCCTCGGCCCCGTTTTTGGTATAAAGGGCGGAGCATGCGGCGGTGGATATAGCCAAATCCTTCCTATGGAAGAGATCAACCTCTTCTTTAACGGCGATTTCCCGGCCATCACCACCGCGCATAACCTGCTTTCGGCAATGGCCGACTCATCCATCCACTTCGGCAACCCTCACGGCATCGATACGACCAAGATTTGGTGGCCGAGAACCATGGATATGGTCGACCGGTCTCTACGGGAGATTGTCGTCGGCCTGGGCGACGGAAACGGGCCGGTAAGGTCTGGCGGGTTTGTGATTACCGCCGCCAGCGAGATCATGGCGGCGTTGGGCCTGGCCAGGTCCCTAGAGGATCTGGTCTCTCGCCTAAAGCGCATTATCGTTGGACTTAGACGGGATGGCACGCCGGTCACGGCGGAGGACGTTTCGGCAGCCGGACCGATGTCCGTTCTGTTGAAGGACGCCCTCCGGCCGAATCTGGTGCAGACCATGGCAGGCCATCCGGCTTTGGTTCACGGCGGCCCGTTTGGCAACATTGCCCATGGCTGCTCTTCGATTCTAGGGACAAAGTGCGGCCTCGGCATGGCCGATTTTGTCGTCACCGAAGCGGGGTTTGGGTCTGATCTTGGCGGAGAAAAGTTCCTTAATATCCTTTCCCCACAGCTTGGAAAGCTGCCTGATGCGATTGTGCTGGTGGCTACGGTTCGGGCGCTTACCCACAGCGGAAACGGCGATCTCCAGCATGGGCTGGCAAACCTGGGCGCGCACATTAAGCATGTGATGCAATACGGGCCGCCCGTGGTTGTGGCGATCAACCGGTTCGCTCACGACACCGACCGCGATGTGGAGACTGTGCGCGCTTATGCCGAAGTGTTTGGCTGCAAGGCGGTTGCGTGCGACCCGTGGGGCGGCGGGGGTGAAGGCTGCACGGACCTTGCGGAACTGGTTCGGGACGAAACTTCGAAAGAATCAACTTTTGAGACGATCTACCAGTGGTCGGATTCTATTCCGCATAAGCTGGAAAAACTCTGCCAGCGAGTTTATGGCGGCATCGGCGTTCAGTTCAGCAAGGCGGCCAAGCGCCGGCTTGATTGGATCGAGAAGCACGGCGACAGCGAACTGCCGGTTTGCGTGGCAAAAACCCAATACAGCCTTAGCGACGACGCTTCGCTGTTGGGCGCACCCTCCGGATTTGATTTGAACGTGCGAGACTTGGAGGTAAGGGCCGGCGCCGGCTTTATCGTTGCCGTTTGCGGGGACGTTATGTTGATGCCGGGGATGGGCAAAGTCCCAGCCGCCGCGAATATCTTCCTGGATGAAAACGGCGTTATCCAGGGCCTACGCTAGTGGAAATTCGGCAGTTTCAAGAGACGGATCGGGCCGGAGTGTTGTCGGTTTGGGTGAACTCAGGGATCACTCGCCCTTGGAATAATCCAGATAAGGATATTGACCGAAAAGTCGCGGTTGACCCTAACGGGTTCCTTGTGGCTTTGCAGGATAGCGTTTTGGTGGGAACCGTTATGGCTGGCTATGATGGGCACCGCGGCTGGATCCAATATATGGCGGTTGACCCCGGCGCGCAACGGGGTGGGATCGGGCGGGCCCTTATGGATGCTGCCGTCGGTCTACTTAGGGAACGCGGTTGTCCTAAGATAAACCTCCAAGTTCGGCGAGATAACGAGGCTGTGGTTGACTTTTACACGACCTTGGGATTTGTTGAAGATGATGTGCTCTCGATGGGATTCAGGTTGGAAGCGGATGAATGAGGGGTCGCCCTGCTTCTCCGTCTTTCGACCTTCGACTTCCGCCTTTCGACTTACTTCTTACTTCAACAACCGACTCATCGCCCGGTCTGCCAACACTTTGCCGCCGTTCTGGCAAACCGCGCAGTAGTTGCACTCATTGTCGGCATACCGGATCCGGTTCACCGGATTGCCGCAAACGTGGCATGGCTTTCCAAACTTGCCGTGAACGGCAAATTCTGGCCTGAACGCGGTTACGTCTCCCGCGCCAGGGAATTTATCTTTGAACTGCGCGGCAAGGCGGTCTATCCAAATGGTTAGGACCTCTTTGGTGACCTCAAATAGCCGAGAAATCTCCCCATCGGTTAACTTGCTGGTAAGTTTAAGCGGTGAGAGCTTGGCTTCGAAAAGAATCTCATCGGAATAGGCGTTGCCGATTCCACTAAACAGGACGGGATCGACGAGCGCGTTCTTCACCGTTTGGTTAGTCTTCTTCAAGCCCGCACTAAACTGAGCCACAGAGCATTCAAAGACTTCGATCCCGCCCCGGTGGACCTTCTCTAACTCGTCCAGTCCAGAAATGAAGGTGATAGAGGCGCGCTTCTTGCTGCCCGCTTCGGTGAGCCACACCTCGCCGCAGATGCCGGCAGCATCCGTGAATCGTAGAATGGCGGAAACCAACTTGCCGCCAGGCAGCTTTTGCCCGCAAGGGCTCCATCGCAATCGGCCCGCAATCATGAGGTGAATCACGATGAAGGCAGATCCCTCGATCTCGATAGCAATCCGCTTACCGATCCGCCGTAATCCAACAACTTTTAAACCCACGAGAGATGAAGGAGCGGGCAAAACAGAACGCAAAACAAAGGGGTTCAGATTCTTGAACTCCGTAAACGTCGAGCCCAAAATGCGTTCGCTTAACTTTAAAAGGTAAAGCTCAACGTCCGGCAGTTCAGGCATAAGCCGGGTTCCTTAGTGAATGCGACAGGAGGCTTGGCCCCTTTTTTCTAGATACTGCTGATGATAATCTTCGGCTGGCCAAAAAGTTGGTGCTGGCTCGATCTTTGTGGCCACAGGCCGAGAATACTTGCCTGAAGAATCCAACGCTTTCTTGGAAGCCTCTGCAGCTTGTTGCTGTTCGGGTGAGTGATAAAAAATCACAGAACGATATTGCTCGCCGAAATCCGGGCCTTGGCGGTTCACCTGGGTTGGATCATGCTCCTCCCAGAAGGCATTTAAGAGCTCATTGTAGGAGATCTCGGCGGGATCGAATTCGACCTGAACGACTTCAACATGGTGGGTTGTTCCAGAGCACACATCCCTGTAGGTTGGGCTGTCGGTTGTTCCGCCGGCGTAACCCACGGCCGTGTGCTTTACTCCTTCTAATCTTCGAAAAGCGGCTTCAACGCCCCAAAAACACCCTGCACCAAATGTGGCCTTTTCCATTTTTATAATTTACGCTTTTTGCGGGCTGAAGTAAACAGGAAGGTGTAAACGGTAAACAGTAAACGGTAAACCGCCACCGGTCATCGCTAATCGGTAAAGGGACGGAAGGCGACCGCGCGGACTGGGGGTGTCGCTGGACCGCTCACTGTTTACTGTTTACTGTTTACTGTTTACCGTTTACCGTTTACCTCCCACTAAGCCCATATACCTACCAGTCCAACTAAGCCTGCCAAACTGAGATTCATGTCGCCTGAACAAACTGTGAAGGTGAATGATTTAGCTGCCGTGCGCGATGCGGCTCGCCAATATGTCACCGACAACATGATGGGTGGCTACCGCGCGGAAGACCGCGACTTTGTCTGGAGTTACCGTTACATCGCGGCCAAGCTTTCTTTAATGCATGGCCAAGAATTCACGTTCGGCCAACTTACCCAAGCGGTGCAGCAAACGCTCAGTGAAACGTCCTCGCCCCTCACAAAGGAGCTAACGGCGTCGCTCATAGCCGAAAAGATCTGCACGCCGATTGGCGATATCGTGCTCGAGCTAGTCGAAAACGAAGCACCCGAACCGGAGCCGACAACCACCCAAGAAGCCCCCAGCGATTAATTATTGCGCTAATTTGCTGACGCGTTTACACGCTCGTACGTCTTTCTCGTAAAGATTTAGGGGGCTTGCCCTTTTCTCTAAACAACTATGCTCAGCTTTATTCCCATTCTCACGCTCGCTGCACAAACTGGCCCGACACCGAACCTCGTATCTCTCACCCAAGTTCGGATTGAAGAGTATAAGAAGGTCCAAAACGTTCGCGATAAGATCTTGGCCGCGGACCCTTATGCTGGACTCGTCCCCGACGCATTAGATCGAGATGCAGATATCAAGGCAATGGGGCTCGATGGAGAATCTGGCAAGCAACAAGTTGCAATCGCCCTAGGCTACGAGTTCGACCCGGGCGTCATGGCTGATCTGAAGCCACTCGACTTGACTTCCAACGATCCCATGATCGATTACACGATCGAGCGAACAGACCCTAGTGGCACCCCCGTTTTTAAGAGCATGCGCTCAGGTTTAAAGGATTTGGCTCTAGGCGTTTACAAGGTCAAGGTCACACGACTTACGCCGCCGGCCGACCCCAAGACGCCGCCCGCAAAGGAGGTTTTTGAGGTTTACGTCGGCATCATCGATAAGGAGGATCTGGCGAACACTCTCGCATTTGATACTGCTCACGCGCCTAAGGGCGGCCCTCAGATTACAACGGACATTGAAGATGACAGCGGGATTCCGCTGCACTTGTATGTCAACTCCCACAAGCAAGTTTTTGCCGTGCTTGATCACGAGCCGTCCCAGCCCATATTGTTTCCGGAGCGCCCAGAGTTTGTGATTTTCAATAAACCAGCGGACGCCGTCCAGGCCGCCTATAAGAATAAGAGCCAGGGAACGATTGGGAGCCAAGAAATCTCCTGGGCTGTAAAAGAGCCAGAAGGGATCGTTAGCATGGAACACGTGCGCCGCGCAGCCTACTTAAAGCTGCAAAAGCTTAAGGACACCGTGAAGGCGCAACACCCGACGGAGGCCGATTTTCCTCCAGAGATGCTCCAGACAGATGAGTTCAAGGCAACCGGGCTCAATCTGAATTCCCGCCAGGACCAGAGCCTCTTTCTTCAGGCGCTGACTTACACTCCCGAGGGGCAATCGCTCACCGGCTACCACCCGATAGATTTCACGAAAGATCGGGCGGCGGCCGATACGGCGATCACGCCGGCTGGCCCGAAACAGTTTTCCGTTAATACTTTCAAGAATACGTTTGAGGGCAAAAAGGTCTTTCTGTATAAGATAAAAGCCAATCACAAAAAGCCGGATGGCTCCGAAACTTCCACCGAGGCTTACATTGGGCCATTTACTCCCGACACGCTTGCGGCAATAAAAAAGGCGACCACCGACGTTCAAATCACGGAAGAGAAGGATCAAGATGTGCCGCTGAACATCTATACCAACTCAGTTGGAAGCGTGGTCTTTGTGATGGCATTCCGGCCTAAAGACTTGCTGTTGGTTCCAATTCAGCCAACGATGCTTCTCACAACGGATACGATTGAGCAGTGCAAGCCTATTGCCGATAAGCCCGAAGAAGCCGGCCCTTTGGTTCAGAGGATGCCAAAGCTGTTCACAAGCTACGGGATTCTGGAGAGCTAATCTTCGCGTTTTGAAGCGGGCCTGGTTCTAAGCTGGGCCCAAGATCTTAGCTCGTCTACCTCTTCGCGCATCATCACGCTGAGCGGCACGACCGCCTTTGCCTCGCAGATGAGGTCCTTTTGCATGAGGTCTCGTTTTTCCTCGAAGGCGCTAAAAAGCGCGCCAACCACGACTTGCTCAATCTCCGACCCGCTAAAGCCTTTTGAGGCTTCTGAGAGCTCAAGCAATTTAAAATCCTTGGGATTGCGCCCGCGTTTTTCGATGTGGATCTTGAAGATCTCCTCCCGTTCACCGGTGTCAGGAAGGTCGACAAAAAAGATCTCATCGAATCGGCCTTTTCGGAGCATTTCGGGGGGAAGTGCAGATACATCGTTTGCGGTGGCGATTAAGAAAACCGGCTTCGTTTTCTCCTGCATCCAGGTTAGGAAGGTGGCGAAAACCCTGGCCGTGGTGCCGCTATCGCTTACGCCGCTTCCGCCGAGACCGGCGAATCCTTTCTCAAGTTCATCGGCCCATAAAATGCAAGGAGCGACTGATTCCGAAACCGCGATCGCCTTGCGGATATTCTCTTCGCTTTGACCGACCAGGCTTCCAAAAATTCTGCCGATATCGAGGCGAAGCATCGGCAAACTCCAGTGAGCAGCCACAGCTTTCGCAATGAGTGACTTTCCGCAGCCCTGAACTCCGATGAGCAAAATGCCCTTGGGAGCGGGGATTCCAAAGTGCCTTGCTTCATTGGAAAAACTTCGGGTGCGCTTATCCAGCCACTCTTTAAGAAGTTCCATTCCGCCGACATCGCCTAAATTGTTTTGGGCCGGATAGTATTCCAGAAGGCCTGATTTGCGAACGATCTGCTGCTTCTCCTCGATCACCGTGTCGAGATCAAAGCGCCTCTTTTCGACCAGGCTTTTGGCAAAAACCGATTCCACTTCATCCAAAGTGAGTCCCTGGCAGCTCTTGATCAAGCGCTCCCGCTCGACCGGCTTGAGTTTGCTTTTGATGGAAGTGTTGTCCTTAACGGCGGCGATCGCCTTGTCCAAGGTTTGCTCGATCTGTTCGGTGTTTGGAAGGCCGAAATCGAGCACCGTAACTTCCTTTTCAAGCTCCAACGGCAGCATAAGGGTTGGGGCCAAAACCACCAGGGTTTGTGCCTTGCTCTTAAGGGTTTGGGATAGATCCCGCATAAGGCGTACAACCCGTGGGTCGCGCATATAGACGTGGAAATCCTTTAAAAGAAAGACCGTGAACTCCGGGGCTTCCATGATAAGAGCCAGGGCTTCCAGTTCCGGAGAAAGGGTGGTGGGCCTCGCGGGTCCGGACGTCCGATTTACAGCCGGGCGCATACCTTGGGTCAGGGTCCAAGTATGCAAGGTGCGATTTAGCTTGCCGCAGATTTCTCGAAGGGTCGATTCCACGCGCCCCTCTTCCCAAGAGATCAAATACAGGATTGGGTATTTCGCCCGGATTAGTATCTCGATTTCGTGTGCCACATCCATGATCGGTTCGATGCTACCAGGTTGGGGGTTGTGGTCTTGGGTATCCAGCGCCCTACTGCACCTTTAAGAGAAAACCCGTCTTGGAATCGATTGTAATCGTGTGCAACCCGGTAGAGGCACGAAGATTTCCTTTGCCGTCATAAATACCGGAGAAGGTGCCTGTTAGGGCTGTCGAGCTAGAAGCGGCTGATATAGCAGGTCTCTTAACAAACGGCGCAACTGCGGTCAGTTGGCCGGTGTTTGGGTTGACGGTGACGAGTGCGCTGGGAGTTGAAGCGGGGAGGGTGACAATCTGGCGAGCAAGGTTGTAGCCGTTTATATAAGCTAGCGAGGTCAGAGTCGTGCCGCTGAGCTCGTATATGGGGGCTCCTGTTGTTCCCGGATTGATTTGCGTGATCTTTGTCGAGTTTGCGGGGCTGGCGGTTATAGCGGCAAAGCTAGCGAACTGGCCGTCCGTGGTTTGGTTTAACAAGAAGCCGGTAGCCGAAGCAACAACCCCTGAACTGTTGATTAAGTTTCTCGGCTTGTCAAATGGTTTGAATCCAATGGATCCGATCGTCGAACCCGGATTCCTCGTAGCAATGAGAGTTGGATTTTGATCATTCCACGTCGCTTGATAAATGTATCTCGGCGTCGTTCCGTCTGTCTGCACATAATCCAGATACTTTCCGTCGGGACTGAACGCGGGCTGAATAGCAGGAAGCCGAACTGTCGAAGGAATGTCTCCGAAAAGAGTGACACCATCGTAACTGGCCTCCTCGACGTTATACTCATTTGTGGTATTGGGGTCATCCACTAGATATGCGATCTCTTTTCCGTCCGGAGACCAAGTGGGATCGTAGGCGGGATAGAATACTGACACTGGCGTGTTAGTTTTGCTGCTTACGGGAGCCGTAGCAATAGTAGTTTGCGGCGTCGAAAAGCATATCTGATTGCTGTCAGGTGCCCAAAAAGGCGCGGTTCCTTCGTTTGAAATCAGTGCTTCATTTCCTCCGGTCGACGTGAATTCCACAATGCCCGCGTCGGGATTTGTATCCGCAATGATATGGAGGCCGTCTGGAGAAACGCTCGCTATTGATAGGGGTGATAACCTCCCAGAGTTCGTAAGTTTTCTCGCGCCAGTCCCGTCCGCGTAGCAAACAAATATCTGTTGACTGTGGGTGGCCTGGTCAAGGCCGATATAGATTATCTGGCCGGTCGGAGTGAATTGGGCGCTATATACGAGTCCAGTTGACGAACCGGAAATCGGCGTGAACACTCCATCTTGGAGAAGATACATGACCCCATCCGCGGCTACGAGCAGCTGATTGGGCTCGGAGCTACTAATCGGCTGATAGTTAAAGCTGGTCAACGTCGCCCCTGTAACGACGGACGACAGCGTTTTTACAGCGGTGAATGCACTAACGGTTGGCTTAGTTTGCCCTTCATAGCTGACGGTTCCTTGCCCCACGGTAATCGTTTGGCCGGTCGGTGTGGGATTTGTGGCGGAAACGGATCCTCCGCCACCACCGCATCCCACCAGGGCAAAAAGGCTCAGTGCAAGAGCAGAAATAACAGCGCGCATAAGATGATTATATAGCTGCGGCGTTGCAATACCTCATTCGGGTACGCCTTTTTGCCACGATAAACACCTCTGGCAGGCGCTCACCCTCCAAAAGGTAAAACACAGGCATGAAGCTTTTCCTTGCCCTGACGATCCTCCTCTCTTGCTTAACAGCCTGCATGGCTCAAGATTCCCAAAACACGTTTGGGAAAACGGAGAAAGAAATCATCGCCATGGGGGAGACAGCTTGGCACGATTTCTACGTTAAACAAACGGCCGACTCCACAGCCGATGAGTCGAACGCCTACGGCATTTACGCGACGGTGATGCAGAAGAGAAACGATCAGCTAATCGCTCAAACCCACAATAAACAGGCAGCCAAAATCCGAAAGTATTTGACGGATGGAGGCAATGATCTTACCGATCTAGGCAGTAACATTTCCGAAGGCGGCACGATTTGGAACATCATCGACGCGAATATGGCGGCCGATATCGAGGACGCCATTAACGGCTATTTGGAGAAGAAACCGGCCCCAAAAGAGCACTACGTGGTTTCGGATGTAGAGAAGCAGTTCAGCGTTCTTGCCAAGAAGATCGAAGAGTCCCATAAGGACACTGCTGACACGATGTTCCATTATGCGGATGCGAGGAAGTCATTGGCAGATGCTCGGAAAAACTTCAAGTTGACCGTCGAATTTGCATCTCATTGCAGCCGCGCAGACTCGGATCGGTTCTTGGCGATTTTTGTCGACTTTGCGAAAGCCGCAGAAGGCATGGCATAGAGTCGAACCGTTTGGGTGAAAAACACGCTCTGATGGTTTAAGGTTCTGCATCTTCACGATTAGAATTCTGCGTACAATCAGATAGGCACATGTTTTGTCCACGTTGCGGTAAGCCAATCCCCCAAGGCGCAAGTTTCTGTATGAGCTGCGGCCAGCAGGTTGCCATGGCTCAGCCTATGGGTAGGCCGGTTGAGCGCCCCGCTGCCCATGGCGTGGCCCCGGTGCCAATTCCAATTCCTCTGCCACGCCAAAACAAATGGTTGTGGCCTGCCGCGATCGCCCTTGCCGCGCTCCTCGCACTCCTAATTGGATGGGCAGTTTTTCTGAAAGCGCCGGGAAACAAAATCATCGCAAACCTTTCTGCGGCAGGACACACGGCACCGGTTCCGCTCATGGCAGGTCGGCCAACGATGCCGAAAGACATTTACGATTGGCTCGATCACCTGCGCCAAACCGAGGACATGAAGAATGAACTTGCGGGCAAGCAGGAATCCCAACTCATGATCGAGTTCACCAAGCTGAACGGCCTTGGCGGTGCATACGGCATGCTGGACAAGCAGGGCAATCTGGACCCCGACCAACTGAACAGCCCAACCGATACCCTCGCCAGCAAAATCGGCGACATGCGGGCTCCCTGGCGAGACGTGATCAAGTTCTTCGAGTCCGATCCGCCCCCAGCAGAATGCCAAGATTTGGCTCACACCTACGATCAGGCACTGGACGAAGTCTCCGGCGAAATGGGCGATTTTGCTGATATGTTGAGCAATCCGGGCGATTCCCAATCACTGGTCGATAAACTCACAAAGATGCAGGGGCAAAGCACGGGCACCATCGACAAATATCTATCAGTCTCCGATGACATGGTTTCCCAGCTTTGCAACAAGTACAACACCCGCAAGTGGTTCAAAATAACCAATGGGCCAGGCATGCCAATGTCCTCCGGAATGGGGGGCGGCACAATGCCTAGTCTTCCGACCGCGCCAAATTAAACCAATATCTCGTCTCTTGGAAAAATGAGTCTCGAAGCCGCCGCACAAACGCTGTTACAAGAGCTCTGCGCGCAATTTCCACTCGGCTATACGGCAAGGATCGCTTGGCGAGGTTATCGGGTTTCGGCGGGCATGGCTTACTACAAAACTGGCATCATCGGGCTTAGCCGGATCGTGCTGCAAGATGAAGCCCAGATGCAACTAACTCTTAGGCACGAATATGCTCACTTGCTAGCCTATGTTCGGCATGGTAAGGCGGGCGCAGGCCATGGCGAACCCTGGAAGCAGGCGATGATCGACCTCGGGCTTCCGCCCAAGGTTCGTCACAACTACGAAGTCCAAAGGAATGCCAAGCGCCAGCAAGTGGGTTATTTGTGTCAAAGATGCGGCACCGTGCTGGTGCGATCCCGGCGGCTGCCGCGTAGAAGACGCTATATTCATAACGGCTGCGGCGGTTCAATCAAATATGCCTGGACTCGTCAGGTAATGCCTCAAGCCCAGGCAACGTAGACCTCATCATGAAGCGGGCTTTGCAAAAAAACAGGCTAATGCATTTGCGCTCGCTTTCCCCCAAAAACGATCTGCTCCAATCGCAGAAACATTGGAACTAAGAATGTGGATCGCAACGTCTGAACGAAGCCGAGATATTGATCGTCAGACGACGGACCAGTTTGGAGTTTCAACCCGCGTTCTTATGGAGCGCGCCGGTTTATCGGTTTTTGATGCGGTTAAAGACTACTTAGCACCGGGTGCGAAGTTTATAGTTCTGTGCGGCCACGGCAACAACGGCGGCGACGGGTTCGTCGTTGCTCGACTCGGCCATGAAGCCGGCTATCACGTTTGCTGCCTTGTCGCTGCCGAAGAGGCAGACCTCACCGAAGCTGCCCGCGAGCAGTTAATGATTATGCGGGCTCAGGGTGCCCACGCCATTTTCCCGAGCGAGCCCAAGTGGCAGATAAAAGCGGACCACCTCGGCTGCGTTGATCTGATTGTCGATGCGCTGCTTGGCACGGGAGCTCACGGCGAAGTTAAGGGACGAGTAAAAGATTTGATCCAAGCCTCCAACAAGGCGGGCGTGCCGGTCGTTTCTGTGGATGTTCCCAGCGGGATCGATTGCGATACCGGCGAAGAGCTTGGAGAAAGCGTTTGGGCGATGCGTACGGTTTCCTTTGGTTTGCCAAAGCCTTTCATGTTTCAAGGCATTGGCTTGGAGCACTGCGGATATTGGACAGTGGCCGACATCGGCTTCCCGCCCGCCCTCCTTATGGAACCGACGGAAGCGAAGCTGATCGACGAAGACTGGGTTGGATGCCTATTACCAGAGCGCCTAAGGGCGAGCAACAAAGGCGACAACGGCTCAGTGCTCATCGTGGCGGGCAGTTCCAAAATGCCGGGCGCGGCGACTCTGGCCGCGAAGTCGGCGCTAAGAGCGGGAGCCGGCTTAGTAACGGTTGCCGCTATCGAATCGGTTTGTCGCTCGGTCGCGGCACAGGTGCCGGAAGCATTGCTTTTCCCCTTGCCAGACCATGATGGAGTCATCAGTGCGGACGCCGCACGTATGCTCCTGGATCAACAGTCCCGGTACCACGCCGCTGTATTTGGGCCTGGACTTACCCATGAGCAGCCCATTTGCGATTTTTTGGAGCGGGTGTTTAAAGATTGGCAAACGGCATGTTGTATCGATGCCGATGCGCTTAACGCGGTTTCGATGGGAGTTCAACTGCCGAAAACAGACTGCGTGCTGACGCCCCACCCTGGCGAGATGAGCCGCCTCCTTCATTCCAGCATTGCAGAAATTCAATGTGATCGTTTTCGAACTGTTAACCAGGCAGTTGAAGTCTTAGATAAAACGGTATTGCTAAAAGGACCATACAGCATCGTAGGAGAGCGGTTCCAGCCCATGCTGGTGAACTGCACAGGCAACTCAGGCATGGCTTCGGCTGGCATGGGCGATGTCCTTAGCGGCGTCGTCGTAGCCCTTCTGGGGCAGGATCTTCCTGCGTACTATGCGGCAAGCTGCGGCATGTATTGGCATGGCGCGGCCGGAGATATCTGTGCGGAAGAGATTGGTCCTATCGGCTATACAGCCATTGATGTAGCGAATGCCCTGCCAAAGGCGCGGGCTAGAATAGTGTCACGGTGCGACGAAAACTAAGCCTTCTGTTAGCTTTATTGCCGATGATCGGCTTCGCCCAGGCGAAAGTACACCTGGAATTTCAGAATCCTGGACCCCGCGTCGCTTGGATCTCAGATCAACTCTCTGCCGCCCCTAGTTCGGCTAAGAAGTTTGATACGGGAAGTTTTGATGTCGATGCCACCGGAGCCGCATCCGATTCCATTGTTCAAGTGCTTGATACGACTTCCGGGAATGTGGCCGCTAAGAAGTTCAGCGAAGCCTCAAAGGGTTGGCTGGTAAAGCCAGAAGATTTCAACCTTATCGGGCATCTTCAGGTTAAAGTTCAGCATGACGGCGCGCCTGTTGAGGTTGCCGACATCAAAGGCACCGACTCTGGCGGAAGGCCCCAATTCCAGCTTATCGACTCCGCCGCAAAGGGGGTCGGTGACTTTTACGACGTGAAACCGGGCGACTTCAAAGTGATCGTCAACTATAACTCGGGATTGCTCAAAAAGGCCCAAAGTCAAACGTTCCAGATGGATTTAAAGCGAGATGCGGATACACCACTTTTGGTGGTTGAGATCACAAATCCGGTTGCCACTATTTCACCCACGGCGGGTGCCGCTTCCACAACCCTGACGGTACCTCCCGTAAATGGAGCGAATACCGTTGTAGAAGTGAATCCGAAAACCGCTGCCACCGCCCGGGGAATGGGTGAATGGGCTCTCTGGTTCCTTGGCATTTGCTTCGCCGGACTCGTCATTTACGGGGTCTTCACTTGGCTGCAAAAGAACCACACAACGGCGAGCGCCGCGCTTCAAAGAGTGGGCGTTTCTTTGCAGGACCCAACGCCGTTTGATCCGGCTTCAAACGTTCCAATTACGCCGGCGGCGGTTGCACCACAACAGCAGATACTTTTAGGGGACGCCGCTCCAACTCCGATTTCGCCCATTCCGATTCCGTTCCCAAGCCTTTCTGCCGTTGCTACTTCGCCGCAGCTTAGAGGGGAAAATGGCGTTGTTCACCAGCTTCCCGAGGGAACGTCGGTGGTTAGCCGAGATCCCGGTATGGGCGTCAGTTTGGTGGGAGAGAGCTCGGTTTCGCGTAAGCATGCCGAGGTTGTAAAAAGCGGAAACCATGTGGTTGTTCGTGACCTTGGCAGCACCAACGGCACCTTCGTGAACAGCATCAAAGTGGTAGGTGAAGCCACTCTTCACCCTGGCGATACGGTTCAGTTCGGCACCGTCCGATTGAGATACGAAGGTTAGCCATGGGTAAGCCCGTCCTGAAAATGTTCGTCGGAGCCTTGGCCGGCCTCATCGTATGGATGATCTTCGAACCTCAGATGCCTGCCGATTATTACAGCAGTCGGCTCCCCCAGGTCATGGCGGAGATGGTGATCTGGCTCGGAGTTGCCATCGGCCTTGCGATTGGCGGATTCTCGGGCTATCAGCAGGGAAGCAAGCTGCATCTATTTAGAGGCCTCGTTTTAGGCGGTCTCTTTGGCCTTATCGGGATGAATCTGGGCGCAGGAGTCGGATATGGCATTGTTAAGATGCTGGGGATGTCCAGTGCTCTCCAAAACCCGAGTGTTCCTCTTCTTCTGAGGATGCCCGCGCGGTTCCTGGATATTGCTCCTATGGGCCTTTTCTTAGGAGCGGCCATAGGGGCAAGCACTCTGAACTGGCGACGAGCTGTCCAAGGCGCAATAGGAGGCACCATCGGGGCGGGGATTGGGGCTCTTCTGTTCGACCCGATCAGTTCGGCTCTTGCGCCCCTAACCATGTCCATGAAACACGTGGCTCAGGGTGGCGTTGCTGAGGTCGGGATCTTCGGCCGCGCGGCGCTTTGCGTGCTCTTGGGAGCTGGAATCGGCCTCTTCATCGGAATCATTGAGAACGTTGCCAAGGTCGCTTGGCTACGACTCGCGGTGGGACGAAACGAGGGCAAGGAATGGGTGGTAGACGCGGCCCAAACCATCATTGGTCGCAGTGAAACGGCGCAAGTTCCCCTTTTCGGAGACATGGCGATTGCTCCCAAACACGCGAGCATCTTACGTCAGGGGCCTCAATACATATTGGTCAACGAGAGCTCGGGTTCAGGAACGTTTTTGAACGGGCAGCTCATCACCCAATCGCCGCTTTTTCACGGCGCCGTTATTGGAATCGGCAGCTACAAGCTTGAGTTCCTAATGAAAACCGGAACTGCCCCGCAACGGGCAGCAGAGGCATTGCGCGGGCAGCAGCATTATGCGCTACAAACCGCCGGTGGACCGGGCGGTGCGCCTGCCGCCGCAATGTATCAACCCCCGGCGCCCCAGGTTCCAATAATGCCTCAGCCGAACGTACCCAGCGCGCCATCCGTCCCTACACAGATGGTTTCGCCGCAGCCGATGTCTGGAATGGATACTCTCGTGGCAATCGCGGGCCCTCTTTCGGGCCAGCGATTCCCGGTGAGTGGAAACCTGGAAGTAGGGCGAGAAGGTTTGGGCATTCCGCTCACCTTCGATACGTCGGCCTCGCGAAAGCATGCAAGTTTTTCTCCATCGCCTGCGGGCACTATCCTTACAGACCTCGGATCGACAAATGGCACATTTGTGAACGATCAGCGAGTGCAGGCTGCTAGCCTTGTGAAAGGCGATCTCGTAAGAATTGGTATTACTACATTTAGAGTCGAATAGCTTTTATGGACCCAACACAACGAATCGATCCCAATAAGACAATGCTCAGCGGGGGCCCCGCCCTTAACGATCCCATGCGGACGCAGATGATTGCCGCAAACGCCATGGATCCGCTGAAAACTACCGCCATCCAGGCCATGCCGGGCGGGAAGGGGCTTATCGCAGAAGTTATCGCCGGCCGCGAAGCGACCATGGCCAATGGCCCCGCCAGGGAGCAGTACGTGGTCGATTTCGTCGCCGGAGGCGGCGGCATGCCGACCGGCATGATGAGCACAGGGGCGCGCACGCCTCTCAATCTGTGTTTGGTCATTGACCGCTCCGGCTCCATGGAAGGCCCTCCTCTGGAGTTTGTAAAGCAAGCCTGCGTCTACGTAGTGGACTTGCTGAGCCCGGATGACATCTTAAGCATAGTCACATTCGAGGAAATGGTCGACACTCTGATGCCGCCCCAACGAGTGACCAATCGCCAAGCCATCAAAGATGGCATCGCGCGCATCATGCCTGGCAACACGACCAACTTGTACGGTGGCCTATCGCTTGCTATGCAGCATATTTTGTCCGTAAACGATCCGGGCCGTACGGCCCGAATGATCGTCCTTACCGATGGTGATCCGACCGCTGGCATCAAAGAGTTTCCGGCTTTGGTTGGTTACGCGGCAGAGATTAAGAGCCGTGGGGTTTCGGCGACTTTCCTGGGCTTTGGTCCGGATTACAACGAAGAGTTGTTGGCCTCTATGGCCAAGCGCGCCGGTGGCAACTACTATTACATCCAGCGCCCAGAGCTGATCCCTGAGATCTTCCGCATGGAGCTTGAAAAGCTCATGACGGTCATCGCCCGAAATCTAAATTTGAACCTAAAAACGGCTCGTTGGGTTACTCTGCGCAACACTTCGAACGCTCAGACAGTTAGCACCAACGAGTTTAACTATGCCTTGGCCGATTTAGAACGGGGCAGCACCCTGGAGCAGGTTTTTGACTTTGATTTCCCCAACCACCCGCTAGGTTTTTACCGCGTGGCTTCCGGAAAGCTGACTTACGACGACGGCATTTCCAATCAGCAGGAAACCATCGACCTGGACTTCATTATGGAGTTTACGAGCGACGTGGCTCGGTATTCGGTTGCTGTTAATCCTCGCGTTCGGCAGGCTGCCGATATCCAAACCGCCTCCCGCGCGGTTGAGAAGACTCTGCTTGGTTTGAAGACCCAGCAGATATCCGCTGCCGCTGCCGTTTCGGAGCTTCAGAAGACGCAGATGCTCTTGCTGAACGAAGGCCGCACGGCTGAGGCTCAGGAAGTCACCATGGCGCTTCGGGCCATTCAAAGCGGCGACCAGGGTCAGGCGGAGAAGACGTTGATCGGCACCATGTTCCAGTTGGATCAGGGGAAGAAGAGTCAGTAAAAAAGAAGAAAAAAAGTGAGGGGCGCGAGATCTTCGATCTCGCGCCCCTCACTTTTTTATTTTTTTACGTCTTCAATTTTGCGCTATCCGCGGTTCTTTCCCAGGGGAATGCGGGGTTGCCGAAGTGCCCATTCTTGGCGGTCGGAAGGTAGCAAATCCCGCGGAGATTAAGGTGCTTGATAATACCGCCAGGGGACATATCGAACTCCTTCTTCACCCTCTCTTCGATCTTTGAAGGATCTTCTTTCTCGGTGCCAAAGGTTTCAATATTCAAAGAAACGGGCTGTTGAACGCCAATGGCGTAAGCAAGGGCCACCTGGGCTTTATCGGCCAATCCTGCGGCAACGATGCACTTGGCCACGTGACGGGCCATGTAGGCCGCGCTGCGGTCAACCTTGGTCGGGTCTTTGCCACTGAAAGCACCGCCGCCGTGGGGGCACATGCCGCCGTAGGTATCGACAATGATCTTTCGCCCAGTAACGCCGGTGTCAGCCTGCGGGCCGCCGATCACAAAAATGCCGGTGGGGTTGATGTGATACTTGATCTCCCCTACCACATACTGCTCGTAATCCTTGAGCACGGGCTTGATGATGTGCTCCTGAACCATGTCCTGAATATCCGCATGAGAAATCCCGGGTGCGTGCTGGGCGGAAACAACAACGGTCTCGATCTCTTTGGGATTGTTGCCTTCGTAAATGACAGAAACTTGGCTCTTTACGTCGGGCCTAAATCCAAGCGAGGGATGATTTCGACGAACTTGCGATGCCTTGCGAACGAGCGCGTGAGCAATCGAGATTGGAAGGGGCATCAGCTCGGTGGTCTCGTTGCTGGCCATTCCGAACATCATTCCCTGGTCGCCCGCGCCGCCCACATCCACGCCTTGCGCTATATCGGGAGACTGCTCCTGAATAGCAACCATAACGCCGCACGTTTGGCCGTCAAAGCCAAGCTCGGTGTCGGTGTAGCCTACGTCGGTGATCGTCTGGCGGACGATGCGTGCCACGTCTACATAGCCGTCGACGGTAACTTCGCCGGCAACAACGGCTAGCCCGCGGGTTAAAAGGGTCTCAATGGCAACCCTCGCATTGGGGTCTTGCCGTAAACAATCGTCGAGGAGAGCGTCCGAAATCTGGTCTGCTAGCTTATCTGGGTGTCCCTCGCTAACGCTTTCGGACGTAAAAATCTGGTGGTTCTTCATTTTCCAAAGGCGGAGGGTACCCGATTGGAGGCTAAGAGGGTGAGCAAGAAGTCGGAGACCGCTCAAATTTTTGGCCTTTGGCCCTCGGCGTTCGGCCTTAGGGGTTAAAGGCGGGAGCCGTCATTGTGGTGACGCCGATTACGCCGCTTAGGGTTTGTACTCCGAAAGCCGAATGCCGAATGCCGAATGCCCAAGGCCTCCCTAAAACTGATCCGTCAAGAACATTTGCGGAACCTCATCAAAACCGTAGGACATCAAATGGAGTTCAAACTGAGAGTCTCGGATAGGAATATGGAGCCGATTCGCCATCGACTCCAGTCCAAACCACTCGCTAGCCCCGTGAACGGGCCAGACGGGCACCCAGCTATCCAGAATGCACTCTCTAATCACGGTCCCTTCAATGCAGACGTAACCGTTTGTAAATGGGCAGCAAACACGCAAGTTCCATTTCCAATAATCCCAGCGTCGTTCATCGCGGCGAAGGCGGTAAGGATCTTCGCTCGCCCAGTGATTGTAAATACTCTCAACCTGCTCAAAACTGAGGATATGCTCCATCTGCTTTTCTTCGGCGCGATCGATAGGGGCGCGGATCACGCGGTCGACCACGCGGAATCCGACCCGTTCGTAGACTTCGGTCTGTTTGGCAAATAACAGGGCCGGCCCTTCGGCATCTTTGTCGGAACTGCGAAGCACTTCGCGTAAAAGCTCTGCTGCAAACCCCTGCCCACGTGAGGACAGTCTAGTGGCAACGCCGGCAATGCCAATTGCCTTACCCCAGCCGAAAGTGAGAGGAACGGTTGTTAAAATGGATTCAATACGTCCTTTTCTAAAATAAGCCCATTTCCGGTCCAAATCGAACATCGGCTCGCGGAAGAACACGCCCTTGGCGCGTTCAAAGTCTAGATCGAATGCCTCGCACAGGAGCTGAAGGAACGCCGGCGCTTCGTCGTTTGTGATGGGTCTTATGTCAGCTAATGCGCCAATACTGATGGGGGAATCACCTGAGTTGTGGTCTTTGGAACGCTTGGGTTTGTGGGCGCGGGAGTAGGCGGTGTCTTGGTTGCATAGGATTTAACGACCGCAGTTACTTTCACGAATTTATCCGCCAATGAAATGGGGTTGTCGGCCTTCGGCTGAACGATTCGGACCTTAAACGAATGGGACCCTTCCTTCATAATGTCGCCCAGGTTTATTGGCGTAGTGTCAAGCTTTTCGATCGAAACAAGGTCTTCAGACTGCCCCGAAACAAGCGTGTGACTAGGCTTGTAACTATAGGAACTCAACTCTAGACCAGGGGGCAATTCCCCATGTGTTGGTACAGAGATCAGCACGTCTCTCTTGCCACTTGCCTCTATTAGGACAGGGTGCACATCAACTGTAGAAGGGTCGATCTCAACATGGTCGACGTCCTGTCCGGCAGCGTCTCTTGCCTGTACTACCACGTTATGAAACACTCTATTTGGGTCGATGTTCGATTGGATCTGAAGCTGCGCGACAAGGTGAGTGACCTTATTGACGTCGACTGCACGGCCACTAATTCTTGCTTTAGAAGGTGTGATCGTCGTGGCTTGACGATCCAGGGCTAACGTGCCGGGCACGGTAAGCGCATCGACCTCAATTGGAAGGGGGCCCTTATGTTGCTTTTCCTCGACCTTCACGATCACCTGTGGAGAATCCCAGGTAACGCCTTCATAAGGCAGTCGCCTATGGTCAAATACCGCGCTATAGGTGTTCAATCCCGGAACAGCCCGGCTCAAATCAACAATAAGCAACAACTTACCGGCACTAAGATCGGGGGCCATGTTTTTCCCAATATCTTTAATGATGTCAGGAGGCCCTTTCGCTTGCACTGTTGTGCGGCCGACAACGGTGGCTGTCAAATCCAGGGGCAAACCGGTGGGATCAACATCAAAAGGAACTTGAACGTGATCTTGGATCAACACTTGCGATTCGACGTAAGTCCAAACCACCAGCGAGATGATTAACGCCATAAGCTTCAAACCAAGGTTCTTTCTAAGGAAGTTCATTTCACCTTTGTTCTCGAGAAGATGCGTTTCATTTGGCCGTTCTTCGCGACCGGCGTTTCATGCACTTGCTGCTTCAGCACGTCCCTAAGATCTGACGGCCCCGTCAATCGCAGAAGTTTCCCTTCGCTGGCGATGCTGATCGTCCCCCGCTCCTCACTCACGACAACCACTATGGCGTCGCGCTGTTCAGCCAGGCCCACAGCAGCCCGGTGTCTCATGTGAACAGTGGCGTCCAGTCGCGAGCTTTCGCTTAACGGCAGCCTACAAGCCGCCGCAACGATTGTGGTGCCACGAATAATAGCGGCGCCATCGTGCAATGGGTTGCCTTCGTAAAAAATGGAGCAAAGAAGAGCCGCGCTCAGCTTGGCGTCTATTTGCACGCCATTGCCTGCGATATCGGAAAGCGGCGAGCCTTTTTCCAACACGATTAACGCGCCAACCCGCGACGCGCTCATCTCTGCGCAGGCGGCTACCACTTCTTCAATCGTTCTAGCTTCGATGCTGGTCTTATCCGAGATAACCAGCTTCTCCGTCCATTCGCCTAAACGCCCCACACCCTCAAGCGCTTGGCGTAACTCGGGCAGGAACAGAATAACTAGCGCCACCGGCGCCAGGAATAGAGATTTTTCAAGCAGCCAGTTAAGGGTGTCTAGATTGAGTTCCCGGCTGAAGATCAACAAGATCAAATAGCTGGCCATGACCCCGATGGCCGTTCGCCAAAAACGGGTTCCCCGAACCAGTAAGAGGACGCGATAGATTAGGAAGGCGACCAACAGAATGTCGATCACCTGAATGGCTACATGCGCCGGGTCTTCCTTGAAGAAATTCTGCCAAGGACGGTAAAAGTCATACCAGTTCAGCTTGCGTACATTTTAGCGCCTGCCAGAGGCGTTAAGAGCAGGAACTTTACTTTAGACCTAATTTTGGTTCGAACTGCACCGATTTCAAAAATGGTTGAGTTCTTGTGGAGTCGCTAGTCGCGACAGGCCCGCTTGCCACCCCCTCCAGTTCCGCTCGGCACGTAGTCTTGGGTTACTATAACAGTTATCTGGGCTGAAATAGGCGACTTTGCGCCCTCGCATATAGGGGGCACCGGAAGGATATTTTGAATCTCCGCTCATCTATCTCTTGTTAAAACCCTGCGAATCCAGCCACGGTTTCAAAACCTCGCGCCCGGTTAAATGGTGGTTATCTACTCTTCGGCCGGAGCGCATCGACCAAGTCACATCTCCGCGCATCTTCTCTGACTCATAAAACGCTTTCATTCTTGCGTCGTACTCCTCAATCGGAATATTCAAGCCGTAGGTTTCCCTAAACCAAACCGCTTCCTGTCCCAGCCTTGGTTTTATGTGTTCCTTAATCGGCTCTTCTGGCCAGCCGAGGCACATGCCAAAACAGCAAAACGTGTGATCCGGCAGGTCAAGAATACGCTTGATTTCGGAAGGGTCGTTTCGCATCGCCCCGATATAACAGATGCCCAAACCCAAAGTCTCTGCGGCGCACACAAATCGTTCCGCCGCTAGGGCCGCATCGATCACAGACATGATAAAGAACTCGGCGTAATCCAGCCCTTCCGCTTTCTCCCCGCAGCTCGCCGCTGCTTGAAGAAGGCGATGATGATCCGCCACAAACGCAAAGAACCAAGGCGCATTGCGGATCTGGTATTGGTCGTCGGCGACCGCGGCAATTTCTTCCCGTCTGGCTTTATCCTGAACGCTGATTACCGACCAAAGCTGAAGGTTGCTGCTTGTCGCGGCAGATTGCGCTGCTCCAATGACAGCAGCCACCAACTCCTCGGGCACCGGTTTTGCAGAGTAGGAGCGGACGCAGCGATGGCGCAGCAGGGGTGCCAACTCGTTAACATCCTCTGAAGGATTCTCGCCAAAACGCTGACGCCACGACTCAACGAACGATTCAACCACGTCTCTATTCTGAATGGGACTTACTACCCGTAGTAGGATTTTCCTTCTTCAACTAAATGTCGTATGCTAGTGATATGCGTGAGGATGGACGCGAGCTATGAGTAAAACCGGAACCACAGCCCCGGCATCCGCCGCCCTTGGCTACCTCTTAAACTTTTTAGACGACGCCGCCAAGATGACGGGCTACCTCCCGCCTAAAAACGTTGAAGTGCGGGAAATCCTCGATGAGAGGGGCATTTCCGGGCATTCAGCGACTCTTCCCGCTCCGCGGAACGGCTTCACCGGCGAGCAAAAAGAAGCTCTCGAAAACTACGCCAAGACTCTAACCTACTGGCGAAATCTTCTTGTTGAGCTTGATTGGTCCGCGAAAGAAGTCGTCATCACTTTCAAGAGGCCGGCGGAAGAATCTGAAACGGCTGAGCAACCTAAAAAGCTAACTTGGCGCGAAAAGCTGAAAGGCAAACCGTATCTTGCCACGCGAGTGGCCGGCCAAAGGCTGGTGGAGCAAGGCTTTATGGTGCGCGAACCGGTTCCCGTAACCATGGTGACCGTGGACTATTCCGTGAACGGCTATGCCGTCATGCTGAAATATCCCGGCACGGGCCGCGATGACCACGCCGGCATCAATAAGGCTTACGACAAGTGGGTTCCACTGCTGGCCGATGTCGTGGCGCGATCTTTCGAAATCAAGTGCGAAACGGTGCCCGATGGCTTGATCAGCACTATGTTCTTTACCAAGGACAAGCGGTATGTATCCGCCGTTTACAACAACTCGAAGGAGCTTCGCCTCTTTGTTCCTCGGCGCAATAAGGGCCTCGACCCGATTTTCTTCACAAAGGTGACTTACCGCGCCTGCAAGAAATTGGCCCAACGGTACAAGAAGGATTTCAACATTAGCAAGAAACCATTGGCGGCCTGGGGCGTAACTGGCCACAGCCTTGTGATGGATTACAAAAAGGGCGCGGGCGGCAAGGTTGTGGATGATTCTTATATCTACAATGTGAGGCTAATGGCCGAAAAGCTGATGAAGCAGTTTCATATCTTGGCTTCTATCAAGCACCACGTGGAAACTCGGAGTTTAGTCGTCACGTTTTACACCGGCTCGGCTGACAAGTGGATGCAGATGGGACGGCACTCCGATGGAGTTGCCGTGATCGAGCATGGTTCTGTTACCGAACCTGCCGGCTCGCGGGGTTAGTTGGACCCTTGAGCAACTTTTGCCCAGTTAGCGCAGTAGCCGAGCAGTAAATCGGAATCGTTGCGGTACATGTGGGACGCCACCGCGACCACTTTCTTAAAGTCCTGACGTGCTTTTGTTAAACTTTCTTTGGCGTCTTTGTAGTTAAAGTTTGCCTTGGTGTCGGCGTTTGTGTGGTTCGATTCGATCGTTTTATCCAGCACGGCGAATTGCTTTTCAACATCCGAAACGAGGTAGTGTTTCCCGCTCGGCTTTCCTTTTAGATATTTGTAGCCAACGGCTTCCGAATCAGCCATGAGTTGATTGGCGCAAACGTTCCACATCGTTCCCCCCTGGGTGATGTCGCTGCCGATCTCAGTGCAATCGACCCCAAAAGCGGGAAGAACTTTTCGGATTTTTGCCAGTTCGGTTTTCTTGCCTTTTTCTTTGGCGAGGCCGTCGTTAATAACCGCCATCAAGGTTGCATAGAGGTTATAGGAGTTTTCTTCGGTTGGGGTGGAATCTCCCGCTTTGTTCAGATAGTATGTGTTCCAGGCATCCTCGCCCATGGCCGCGATTTGGTCGGGCGTTTTGCCGTAGGTGTTCATCTCCTGGGAATCCCGTTGGGGCAAAGAAACGACAGCTAAAACGAGGGCTAAAAGAAAGTTCATATTCAGTGGTTTTACCTTGCTTGAGCTTCCGTTGATCGCTTCCTTTGCTGTGGCGGCAAATACTTTACAGTACGCCAACTGGCCTAATGGATGAGGCCCAGGTAGATTTCGTAGCGGGTTTCGAGCAACGCCGTCCCGCCCATTTCTATTTCTTTTGTGGCGAGCGTTTCCTTCCAACCAGTCGCTTCATAAAAAAAGCGACCCTGCGTGTTGTTAGTCAAGACCCAGAGAATCGCATCCTCATAGCCCGCATTTCGAAGTGCCGAAATGGCCTGCTGCATCAGGGCCGTGCCAACTCCTTTCCGCTGAGCATCTGGATGAACATACATGGCCCATACCTCCCCACTCAACTCAGAAGAGCCTTCATCTCGGTTCGGGCCGATGCTGCACCAGCCAAGTATGTGCCCATCCGCTTCTAAAACCCAGGTGGTGGATTTAGTTTCTGGGTTGACTAATATCTCTTCCCATCGCTTGGTTCTGCTCTCAATCGAGAGGTTATCCAAAACGTGATCGGGCACGATCCCCGCGTAAGATTTCTGCCAGGCTTTCACGTGGACGATGGCTATTTCTTGCGCATCGGCTACGGTTGCTAAGCGGATGGGCATGGAAATATCTTGGCATCTCTCTGAGTTGGGTGGATAGGTTGAAAGTCGAAGGTCGAAAGCGATTGAAGTCGAAATTCGAAAGTCGAAGGTCGAACGTCGAAAGTCGAATGCCGGAGAACAAGTTGCTGGCTAATCTGCGAATCTGAAATGTCGTTCCAGGAAGAAATCTTTTAGAAACGCTCTAAGCCAGTTTCCTTCTGGCTTTCGACCCTCGACTTTCGGCCTTCGACGTTCGACTATCCCCCCATCCTCCATCCCTTAACAATTCCTAAGCCTGAAACAAAAACCTTTAACCTAACCGTCAGTCGTATTAATTAATAAGCCAAGAAAAATAGAGACCTCGTAGAAATACCTGGGGAGATCCAGAATCGGATTCCAAGTGTTAAAGTTAGGCTCCATTTTCGAAGGTGGAAATCATGAGACGAAAGATAGACGGAAACCACCCCATCAGACAGTTTTTCAACGAAGCTCTTCACGAGAGCTTCTGCGACAGACTTGGACTCAGCAACGACGAAGACGTCATCAACTACCTTGAGGACATGCTTGTCACGTTCCTCCACGATGACCGAATCTACTCGGTGAAGGACGCCTTCGGGCACCGGATCGAAAGCGTTGCCGAGATGATGCTGGAAGGCGATATTCGCTACAATGCCGACTCATTCGACCGTGAGCGCGAAGTCCACAAGCATATTGGCGATTTTGTTATGTTCTGGAGCGGCCTCTTCCCCGAGCACCTGATGCAGCTTAAAGCGCCGGGCTCGAAGGATTTCATGGTCGACTACACCAAGCAGGGCAAGTTTAGCTACCACGTGGTGAGCACGTTCGAGCATTCGCCTTACGAGGACGAGGCAGAGACGTTTAGAAAACTAAGCTCTGCGTTTGAGAAGTACCGCTATGGCTTGAGCTTGGTTCGGGCAAGTTTTGAAGGCTTTGCGCTGCAGGGCTGGACGAATGGTTTTGAGGCTTAGAAGAGTAAACGGTAAACCGCGAAGGGTAAACGGTAAACGGTAAACGGTAAGCGGTAAACGGTAAGCGGTAAACGGTAAGCGGTCGAAACGTTTTCATTTGGGCGATTCTGCTGCCCGCGCCAATAATGATCTGGTAATCGTCTAGTCGTTTGGATGGCTAGCAGAACTCACCAAATCGCACGATCCTTTCAAGCGGGACTAAGACCAAATCGGGTCCGCGTCGGTTTCTGGCGTTTCGAGAGCAAAACAGTGTGGTACTACGAAACCGACATCCCTCGCTTGGCAATCCGTCGCCAGATTGAGGAGGAACTTGCCGGGCTTGAGGGACCCATGCCTTACGGCGACCTTTACGAAATCGTTCGCGCTATATTGGTGCGATCCAAAGACCCACGAATGACGTCAGTCGATCCTGTCGCGCTAGGCAACGCAATTTCGTTTCCCGTTTTTGTGTGAACTCACGGTGGGTGAAGATAGACCCAACACCGACATCTTTTTCCCAACTTATGACGTGTCTCCCCATGCCGGAGGCATGAAACCCCGGTAGCCGGTGGTAAGCGAAGCGCCGCCACCGGAAGGCAACCCCATAATCCGGTACCCCGGAGGCGGTGCTACAAATGAACACCCTCAAAACCCCCGCAACAACTCCGCCTCCGCCTCAAACATCTTCTCCGTCATCGACTTGATCTCCGCCGGGCAGCAGACCGCTGAGGTCAACGGATCGAGCATCAAAGCCTGGGCGGCTAACTCCCGCGAGCGATAGATCGCCGCGTCGGCGGCGATATCAAAAAACCGCATATTCGAATCGCAAATCGCTGCCATTTGCTTTGGCAAACGCCCAAACTGCGTCTTCTGAATGCCGTTTCGGTCGATCAAACAAGCAACTTCCACACACCCGTCCTCAGGCAAGTTCGAAATGGTCCCGTAGTTGGGCACATTGCCATAAATCACAACCGGCTTGTGCTTTTCTATGGCCTCGATGATCCACGCGCCGTACTCGTGCGACCTTTCTAAATTGATCTTCTCCGAACCTTCAATCTGCTTAGCCCGCGCTTCGTCCTGCCCGCGACGCCAGTTCGGCCAGTTGTCGGCGTAGAAACTTTCTTCGCCACGATAACCAGTGTCGGTGTACTTGTCCATCAAGTCTTTGCGCTTGCGGTAGTAGGGAAGATATTCGCTCAGGTGCCCGCTGGACTCCGTGATAAAAGCTCCGAAATGAAGCATCATGTCAGTCCTAACCGGCTCCGCCTTCGCAAAATCGCTCGAACGGTCTGCAGCCTTTGACTTCAACAAGGGGTACAGGTCGCGGCCGCCCGGACCACGCAACTCCGTGAACCAGGCCAAGTGGTTAATACCCGCACACTTCCACTTCATGTCCCCGTATTCAACTTCCGCGTAACCCGCCAGCATCTGCGAAGTCCCTTGCACCGAATGGCAAAGCCCCACCACGGGCAGCTTGCTCGTCCGCGCCGCCGCCAGGCACATCATATTCATTGGGTTGGTGTAGTTCAAGACAACGGCCTGAGGGCAGAGCCGCTCGGCGTCCTGAAGAATCTGGATCCAAACCGGAATGGTTCGCAGTGCTTTAAAAAGCCCGCCCGGGCCGATCGTGTCTCCGATGCATTGGCTCACTCCAAACTCAAGCGGAATATCATTGTCGGCGCGGACAGCTTCCATGCCACTCACTTCTATCGCGTTCACGATGTAATCGGTCCCGGGCAAAAGCTCAAGCCGGTCCGTGCTCGCACGCACTTTCCACAGCTCCCCTCCCGGGACCTGCTCCAAAATGCGGTGCATTAGCTTTTCGCTTAAAGCCAACCGGCTCGCATCGATGTCAATAAGCCGCAACTCACCGCCGGCAGTTCGGGGCATCAGCAAGACATCGCGTAAGATCGAGCTTGTAAAGAAGCTGCCTGCGCCGATCATGGTCACATTGATCGGACGCGGCATTGAGCCTTCGAGACCGACAACGTTGAGGTCGGGAACGGTTAGGGTAGCCACAAATCTATTTTAGTAGATCGCGCTATCCGGAAGGGCTGCCTCAGGGCAGCAAACCGTAATCATTCGGGCGTGCTCCCGAATAACCGTGCAGTTGTAAGTCGACTCAAACGCCCCTGCGATCCTCGTTAGCTCCTCTTCATTTCCAACCCAGACGTCAAACACTTCGTTTTCGGCGTTTTGGTTCAATAGCAGCCCAGCGTACATCTCTGCGGAAAATCCTTTGGTCCACATTTTCTTCTCTCCCAAACCATTAGGCGTAAAAAGGGATGCGGTCGTATGTCAATATTTTTGCCCTCTCGGAACGGGCATGGGGTGCGAATCTCAGAGGGGATAGGTGATAGGGGATAGGGGATGGCGGATCGGAGTTCGAACACTGTCCGTATCGGCTTTACGGCTTTAGATTCAAGGTCAACAGCTTTCGAACGCAAAAACTATGTGACCCAAACTTAGCGGAACTTCTCGATCCGGCAAAGAACCTTTGCCAATCCGCTATCCCCCATCGCCTATCCCCTCGATTTGCTAGGTTTTGCATTTTTTTAAATTCCCTTTGGCATCCCCGTTAGTTTCCAAAACACGAATACCGAGAATCTAACTTGGACAAACGTGATGGACTCACGTTACTCGTATCAGGAGGAGAAGACTGCATGCCTATCTTTGCTTACACGGCCATAGACTCAAACGGCAAAACCGTTAAGGCCACCATGGAGGCAGATAGCGAACAATTAGTGCTTGCTAAGTTGCGAGACCAATCGATGCACTGCACCGATATTCGCAAATCGAGCAAAGGCGGAGGAATGAATAAGAGCTTTGGCAAGAAGAAAATCAAGCCAAAAGCAGTTGTTATTTTCTCGCGCCAGTTCGCAACGATGATCGACGCTGGTATCCCCATCCTTCGATGTTTGGATATTCTCACGGGCCAGTGTAAGGATCAAACTTTAAAGCCCGCTCTTGAAGCGGTTACCAACGATGTTCGCGGCGGTTTGACTCTGAACGAGGCTTTGGCGAAACAGCCTCTCGTATTCAGCAAACTGTATATCAACATGATCCGCGCCGCTGAAGTCGGCGGTATCTTGGACCAGATCCTCGATCGTCTTGCTTGTTTCCTTGAATACGAAAACGAAGTCCGGGGAAAGATCAAGGCTGCGATGATGTATCCCGTCCTCGTTCTGATCTTCTCGTTCGTCATGTTGGCCGCTTTGTTCACATTCGTTCTGCCGAAGTTCAAAGAGATCTTCAATGGAATGGATGTCAAGCTTCCGGCCATTACCGCAGCCCTTTTTGCAATAGGCGATTTCTGCCAGTCCTCCTGGTGGATGATGATTATTGCCGCAATAGTTGCTTTTATCGCTTTCAAGCAATATAGCAAAACACCCAAGGGTCGGTATCAGATCGATTATATGAAACTGAAGTTTCCCGTGGTTGGCGAAATCGTGCTCAAGATGAGCATCGCTCGCTTCACGCGAACTTTTGGAACCCTGATTAACAGCGGCGTACCCATGATGCGCAGCCTTGAAATCGTTGGAGAGACCTTGAACAACAGGGTTCTTACGGAAGCCATCGACGCCACAAGGAACAGCATTCGCGAGGGCCAAAAGCTTTCGGAGCCGCTTGCCAAGTCAGGCTTGTTCCCCAACATGGTTACCACCATGATCGACGTCGGCGAAGAGTCCGGCCGTCTTTCTGAGATGCTCGTAAAGGTAGGCGATTTTTACGATGCGGAAGTGGAGCAGACGGTTAAGGGATTAACCTCGATGATTGAGCCCATGCTTATCATCTTCATGGGTTGCGTTGTAGGATTCATCGCAATCTCGGTTATGACCCCGATCTTCAAGCTGGTAACCAGCGTCAAGTAAAGCTTCCGGCTAGGCCGGAAGTGGAAAACTGAATAGAGTTGCAGGCCGAGCTGGGTTGGCTCGGCCCCTTCAAAGAGTTGGTAAAGGATTACCAACAGGGCAGAATTCAACGGAGTGATGAATGTCGGAAAACAATGAATTGCATCTGGACCCAGAGTCCCTCGTGCAGCGGTATCTAGAGAACCCGCGCGAGGACCTGAAAGACCTGATCATCTTGCAATATGCGCCGATGGTGGAAAGGATCGCGCGCAGATTTGCAGGCTTGGAACCCATAGAGGATTTAGTGCAGGTGGGCTTTGTGGGCCTTCTCAATGCGCTGACTAAGTTTGATACCTCGGCCGGCGTACGGTTTAACACCTACGCAACCTATCTGGTCGCCGGTGAAATCAAGCATTATCTGCGGGACCGAACACAGACGATTCGGCACCCAGCCTGGCTGCAGGAGCTGCGCCACAAGGTGATGCGCGCTTATAACGGCCTTCAGCAGCAGCACGCTCGAATTCCTACCGAGCGCGAAGTTGCCGATGCCATTGGCATCAGCGAATCGGCTGTGCGAGAAGTGTTCCTGACTCAAGAAATGCTCAAAGTCGCTTCTCTCGATTCGGCCCCCAATGGAGATGAAGAGGGTGATACAGAGGTCGAGAAGCTAGATGCCGCTGCCTTCTGCCCGGAGCAGCTCAGCATGGAAGATCGAATGGTTCTGGAGCACGCCATGAAGCAGCTCCGAGACCTGGAGCGAGAAGTGTTGGTTCTCTTCCACTTCGAAGCCATGAACCAGACCGAGATCGCCGCCAAGCTCGATATCTCTTGCAACTACGTTTCCCACATCCTCCGCCAATCTTTAGCCAAGCTTCGCAAGATCTTGGTGAGCGAGGGTGATAAGGACCGAGTGCTTCGCCGCCAAGCTTCCGCCATCGATTACGAGGTAATTGAATCGGCTACCGGCGCCTACTCCGAGGCGTTCATGAAGATGCGGTTGGAAGAAGAGCTTCACCGCGCCTCCTGCGAATCTCACTCCCTTGGCCTGGTGCTTGTGAACTTTGAGGGCCTGGATACGCTGAAACAGTTTTATGGCGAGCAGAGCGTAACCGATTTTCTGGCCGACGCCGCAGAGTTCTTCCGCGATAACCTTCGCCGGTTGGACCTGGTTTGCCGCTACGGCAGAGATGGTTTTGGGATTTTGCTTCCCTCCACGGGCCAAAACATTGATGTAGTTTGGGACCGCTTGCTGGCCAAGATCAGCCAATGGATGTCCGTTCGCTATGCGGCGAATAGCCCGGTCCGGATCGAGCTCGGTTATAGCTCCTTCCCGGAGAGTGGACGCACTGCCAAGGATTTGATGGACGACGCTGCACCGAAGCCTTTGGAGTTTGGCCAGACTCAGGCAGCGTAGGGTTGCCAAGTTTCTAGGGTTTATAGGGTTATTTTCATTGGGTCGCCAAAAGTGTTGACGCTCAGATTGGATCAGTTTTCATAGAGCGTTCGTATGAACGCTCCATGAGTTCATTAAAGGCAATTCTCATCAACTGCACTCTTAAGCCTCAGGGTGAAAAATCCAGCACAGCGGCTTTGTTGTCCAAGGTCGAGGCGGTCTTAAAATCCCATCATGTGGATTGCAAGACGATCCATGCCGTGGATGCAAAAATCCACTTTGGGGTTGAGGCGAGCATGGGCAAAAACGACGGCTGGCCCGCAATTCACTCCCAGCTTTTAGAGTCCGATATTATCGTTATCGGATGCCCGATCTGGCTAGCCAAACGGAGTTCCGTTTGCCAAATGGTGCTGGAGCGCATGGACGCGTTGTTAAACGAAACAACCACTGCGGGCCAACTTCCTTTGTACAACAAGGTCGGCGGGGTCTGCGTGGTCGGGAACGAGGACGGCGCGCAGAACGTGGCAGCCGGCATCCTCTATAACTTGATGCAATTTGGCGCGACGATTCCGCCTAACGCGGAAGCGTATTGGGTCGGGCTCGCCGGCGGCGAGGACGACTATGTCGATGTTGGCCAGGACCAAGAGTACACAAACCAGCTAGTTTCCTATTTGGGCCATAACTTGGTTCACGTCGCGAAGATTCTGAGGGCGAATCCAATTCCGGTTGAAGGGAACAAGGCGAAATAGCTGGCGTCATTAAAATTCGAGGAAGATATGAGCGCATATTTACAAACGGATTTGTGGGTTGTGGTGCAGCAATCGGAACGTCCAAACGCACCCCGTCCTTTGCCGCTGGAAAGCGGCTTTACTTCGGGCTTTCGCTACAAAGTGTTGGGTTTACACTGCCCCTCCGAAACTTCGGAAGCCTATTTCATTCTGTGCAACGACCGCGATGAGGTTTGGTTCATCTCGAACCAGCACTTCCGCGTAGCGGATGGTGAGCACTATCGGCAAACTGCTGATTCGCGAACTAACGGCCACTCGAAAGCCACTCTGATTTGAATCTGATCGCTTAGCCTGGTAATATGGCGGAATCGTGATGAGAGCAAGAACCGTCGTTTTAGCCGTTGCCTGCCTATTAATGGGCGCAGTCCAAGCAATCGCCCAGGACAAGGTTTATACCAAAGGGACCGCGCCAATGCCTGGGGGCATGGGCAAGTTCGGCCAAACTTACACCGTGTTGCAAGGCGATACGCCTGTGAACATCACGATAACCGGGGCCGAATACACGGTCGGCCAGTTCAACATTAAAAACGATCAAGAGGTCGAGCCAGACGCCGACCACAAAATGCTGCTCATCCATTTCAAGCTTAAAAACCCAAATCCGAATGATTTGTACATCAGCAGCCAAAACTTTTTCCAAGTTGTTGATTCGCAAAACAACACAATCGACGATGGAGGTGATTGTCGCCAAGAGACGGATAAGGGCACGCTCGATGTAACTTTGAAACCCGGGCAGGGTACTGCTGTCGTCACATCCTTTATCATCGTTCCCGCGAGTGGGATTATTCCGAAGCTGATCCTTAAGCGAAAGGTCTCCGGAACGAGCTACGAAGTGATTCGATTTGACTTGCAAAACCCGGCGAACGCCGTAAAACCGCTTGCCGCGCCCTACGCGGATCCAAGTGATAAAACCGGCGGCACCGCTCTTACTTCAATTCCGGCAACCGTGGGAACAACCTACGCCTACGGCTGGCTCAACATGAGCGTCGATTCGATTGCTCTGGCTGCGGGACCATTTGGCAGCCTTACGGCCGATGACGGCAAGCAATTTCTCGTCGCGACTGTCACCATCACGAACCCCACTTGGGTTCATCGGTATTACACCGCCGATTCGATCAAAACGACCGTTAAAACGGACGACGATAAGGTCACGGACGCGGACTATCTTAAGGCAAAGCACGACGATCCATTTTCCGACGACACGCTCGATCCGAACGACACCGAGTCCCATCGAATTATGATCAAGGTGCCAAAAGACGCGAAGCTGAAGACGCTAACCATTTATATCGATATGGGCAACGATGGCAAGGGGCGAGCCTTCGTTTACGATCTATCGGAGGTTAAGTAACCGAGATTTGCAGTAAGAAGGCAAACGCCACTATAATGGCTCTATGCCTTTTCAACGTCGTTGTAATTTCGCTTTCATTGGTTCAGCCTTAGCGCTCGCGCTAAGCGGATGCGGTGGTTCCGGTGGAGGCGCCTCTGCTTCCGGTAACTCTGGCCCAAGCACCCAGCAGGGAAACGTTGGAGGGTTGGCAATGACCTACCAGTCAAGCGCTCCGCTCCAAACGCAAACTACCGCGCACGCTGGGGTCGCTCTTACTAGCGTTTCAGGCGGCACATTTACAAATCTCACTTTCAATCCGGTCCCGAACATAAACCAAACGAGCATCATTTACAACGAGAACGGGGAAGTCGCAAGCTACAACTTGTTGACCAAAACGGCTGCGCCCTTAACCACGCTAGTTCCGATCAGCCAATCTACGTCACCGTCGTTTTCTCATGATGGCCGGGTCGTCTTCTATGGCCTTTATCAAGGGAAGTCCACTCTCATGACTATGGAGGCAGACGGATCGAGCGTCGCGCCAATCGCAACAATCAACTCTAGCCCTTTGCTTCCTGCGTTTTCTCCGCTGAATAACCTTATTGCTTACTCATCTGCAGTCGGCCTGAAAATAGCTCTACCCACAGGAAGCGTGGCAGCCACTGGAGCCACTGCATTTGGCGGAACCCAATTTTTGTGGGTTGTCGCTACCGGAGGCACTTTCACCTTAACTTTTAAGGGCCAAACAACAGCCGCGCTTCCTTACAATGCTACGGGCCCCCAAGTTCAAACGGCCTTAGACAACTTGTCGACCATTGGTGGCGCATCGGGTTCAGTGAACGTTACTGCGTCGAGTGGACTTTTTCAGATCAATTTTGCGGGCGCAATGGCGAATGTGAACGAGCCGGCTATAACTTTGAGTCCCGCGCTGGGAGGGGTCACCGAAGCTTCTATCACTGAATGCGTTTTGGCCGTTGAAGGAGTACGCCCTGCTTGGTCGCCGAACGGTACACAATTTGCCGCTTCGGTGGAGATTACAGCTCCAACCTTTGGTTATTACGTCTACGGCATAGGAATTTATAACACCAGTGGAGCATTACTGTCCGTGATTCCAGAACAATACTACATCTCCGGCCTCGCTTATACTCCGGATGCACAAAAGCTGGTCCTATCAGAAAACGTCTCTGGTGTCGACAGCATCTTCGGCCACGACCTTGCAAGTGGGACTGAGTGGCTTATACATTCAGGTGCGACTGGCGGAGACGATCAGCAGCCAACCGTTTCTCCCGACGGTGGAACGGTGGCTTTCTCAAGGAACACTTCCCCGCCATCAATATGGACAGTTTCAATTGGTGGTGTAAACCCTGCCCTTCTAATATCATCCGATTCAATTGTTATTGACAATCCCGATTGGATGCCGTACCCGGCCAAGAAAGTCTTTTTGGGCACAGGCGGTTCACTTGGCACGAGCGCTTCTGGCTTTCTCTTTGGACAGGCGAGCAACGGTTTTGGCAGTTTGGTCACTTTCACTGCCAAAACACCAACTTCTGTTTCCGTAAGTTCCAGTGGCTTAACAGGAACCGGCTTTATTGTAAAGGCGGATAGCTTAACTGCATTGTCCTACACGAACTCCTATTATGGGGCAAACGTTTCCGTGATACCTGGACAAGGAGCGGCGGTAGCCCAAGTTTTGGTTCTATTCAACCTAACGACAGGGACAGTAACTGGCGCGGCGTCTATCACGCCGAAGGCTCCTGTATCAAGCGTTAAGAACGGGAGCGGAGTTGTTTACACCGGCAAGTTCTTGCAGGTGTGGGACGCGAAAGGCAAGCTCGTGGCTTCCAACGCGACAACGATTTCGACCGATGACACGAAGGCCAAACTTACGGCACGATAAGCTGATTCGGGCAACGAAATGAGGCGCAAACAACCTGGGGAGCCAACGCCATCCGGTTTTCGACTTTCTATGCAAATACGCCTCCTGTTGCCGTTTATATAGTTTCACTTGGTTTAGTTCAGATAGCGAAGCGTTGTAATTCTGAGCGCGACGAAGAACGCGAGGTACTCAACTCTGAATGGCAAATCGCTAAAGTGTTGGAACGCAAGCGATCCCACACTCTAACGATTTGCCGGAATGATTTGGGCGACATTCGTCCCTCAGTTCGGCCCCGAGGGCCTCGTTCGGGATGACAACGCTTCGCTATTTAAACCTGAAGGAAGCTCTAGGCCGACTTGAAGTAATGGCGGATTTTCTACGTGCCCGCAACCTAGGATCCTCCAATTTGGATTCGATAGTTTTAAACCGGATTGCATCGCCCTAAAGGCCGTGCTACAAGGTGGGGCTCAATGAGGCGCAGGATTTAAGGGCCACAAGAACGCCACACAGAAGTTAGGCTGAGCGACGTGCGTAACGGCACCTACAAACGGATCGGAATCGCGCAAGATCCCCCAATGGGGCGATGCCCCGAACGGAGCCTTCTGCATCGCCTTCTCTCCCACCAACGCGTAGCTCAGCCGTGCGCCTACGCCGGGATCGGTACCGCAGGTTAAAAGAACGGTATCGGAACCCTTGATCTCTGCCGAATCAATCATAACCGGCTTGCCTTGCGGATCGGAAACTTCAAATCCTTTGCCTTTGGCCCATTCGGCTGTAGAGGGATGCGGATCACCAAGAGTCGAGTCCCACACAAGCGGCTGTATAGGCACATGAAATTGAATGGTAATTATTTTGCCGGTGTGTTCAACCTTCACGGGTTCCAATGGGCGCCAGTTTGAACCGAGAACAACTCTCTCAAAATACACCTGGCCGTATTTTTCGCCCAGTTGACGGTAGCCGTCCGCTGTCAAATGAAGGCCATCCGTAAAGTAAGGATATTGATATTTCGGCCCCGAGCAGACGATCTCATGCGGGTGATGGTCGCCAATGGCCCATTGGGCAATAGTGGAAGGAGAATATTCCCCGAGCCGGTTGTGTTGGGAAACGATCATAACCACGTCTTGCTTTTGGCCGGTAATCGCCTTCAGATCGGTGTCGTAATCGCTCCAAAGCTGATAAAGCTCTTCCTCGTATTTCGCGTTTCCGGTATCCGTCTCCCCGTGGGTCATGAAGATTGCTCCCACTCCAAAGCTCTTACCCGCATCCTCCGCCAGTCTTGCGATTGCCTTGGTTTGGATTATCGCCGCCTCATAGCTTCGCCCGCTAAGTCCGTGGTGTGTAGCGCCTTTTTTGAGATAAATCATGCCCTGGCCGTCTTCGCCCACCGCATCGTGGACAGTGACCAAGTCGTGTCCGAACCGGGCTATTGAAAGCGCGCTTATCTCATTGCCCGCTGCCGAATGCGGCGTCTCGCCGTCAATGTTCTCGGGCCAGCTGCTTGGATAAGTCTTGGCGAGACGTCCTACCGGCTCGACAAGAGGCACGAGCGTGATTTTTGGGTCATTTGGATCGACCGGCCAAGGCAGGGAATCCGTATTAACTTTTAGGTTCCCATAAGGCTGCCTGGTCGATTCAATCGGCAATCCATGGGCACCCACCGATAGACTTTGGCCGTCGCCGATGATTCCGTTCCAATCCCAAGTCGTCGAGCGCGCTCCAGCGCTACTACTCAAAAGAGCTACCGTATAGGTTAAAGATCTCAACAGTGAAATCAGCATTCAACTCAACTTCCCCTTGCTTCTTCGGCTAAAGCTAAGCAAACTTTACCCACATTGATTTACCGGTGAATCTTTACGCGCATCACGGTAATCGAATGAGCAGGAAATGAGTGCTCAAACGAGGGACTGACGCCCTCGATGGTAAAGGCTCTAGGCACGATCTTTTCAGGCTGATCGATGGAGTTGTGATCTTCCAGGTTGCCGGTGATCTCCCAAGCCTGAGCGACAGGCTCTACTGCGCCCACCCCTTCCAATGAGACATTCACCCTCACGGCATCATCCGAAACGTTGACCGCTTTTAGGATCACCTCATCGCCAGACCGGGTAAGGCTCGCGGCCGCATAGACCGGCGCAAGGGGAACCGCTTCTTCGTGCGCTTCACTCACCAGCTTGCCATCGATGAATCCGCGAATGAGGTCGCCCTTGGCTTCCACTTTCAGGTCGTACCAGCGGCCGGTTTCCACTTTGACGTCTGCTGATTTGCCTACTTCTTCCGCATCCTGGCCATCAACATGCTGAAACGCGGTCAGCGAGTCGTTCCAGCCTCCGACGTTCCACTGCCAATAGTGGTCGTCGTTCGTGTAGTGAAACAGGACCATGAAACCCTCCGCGCCGGAGAGCTTTCGGGCCTTTACTTCAAGCGTGTAGTTTCCCCAAGCAGGGTCTCCGGCAACTGCCCGTGCGTTCGTCTGATTGCCGTCTTGGCGTAGCGCTCCGTCTCCGACGGACCAAGTTCCGCGCACCATCTTCCAATCGGCGCTTCCAGCCGCGAAGTCCTTTGAATAAAGAGTTTGCCCGTTGTTGGTTACACTCAGGTCCTTATATTCCGCATGGGTTCGGTAGGTGCCGAGGCCGATTCCCCCTTGGAATGCCGCAGCTTTGGTCTCGGCTGCTTTAACGTCCACTTTTGTCGAAAGAATAGCTGCCCCCGTATTTTGGGCAAAGAGGCACTGAACCCAATAGGTAGGCGACCCAAAGCTATTCAGATCGTCGTAACCGATCAGGTTCGTGGGCCATTGGGCGGCGCCCGGGTTCACGTTTACAAAGAGCGGCGCGTAAGATTCCATGACAACCACGTCCGAGTTGCGCTCCAATCCGGTGAGCCACGCCGCATCGCCGAGAGCTGCCCTCAAGTTAGGCGTGGGCCTCCCATCGATGACGGCCCATTCCCCAACGAATATCTTTGGACCTGAGCGATCATAAGTGTCGTAATGGCCAGAATCCCGTTCCATCGCCGTCGCCGACCGGTAGTAGTGATCGTCAAGCACATCCGGCTTTCGACTCTTAACCGGCGTCGTCGCGATAAGTTGCAGCTTTGGGTAGCGTGCCTTAATCGCATCATAAAATTGGGCATAGCGGCTATCGTAACTGCCGGATCGGTCGAAGTAATCTTCGTTGCCAACCTCAACGTAGGTTAAGGGAAACGGCTTCGGATGCCCATCTTTCGCCCGAACTGCGCCCCAAGTTGTGTTTGGCCCGCCGGTTACATACTCGATCTCGTCGAGCGCATCCTTTACGAAAGGCTCTAACTCGGATCCTGTAACATGCTCGCCCCGCAGCGAATACCCCGCGTAGACCGCCAACACGGGTTGCATATGAAGGTCTTCGCACCACTCCAGGTATTCAAGCAGCCCCAGCCCATCCGTAGAGCGGTAGCCCCACGGGCACTTGTGGCCGTCGCGTTGCGAGATATCTCCAAGGGTCGCCTTCCAGTTAAACCGGTCCGCGATCGTATCTCCCTCCAGATAGTTGCCCCCAGGGAGGCGCAAGAAACTGGGATGCATGGCTCCCAGTTTCTTCATCAGATCGATCCGGTTTCCGTTCTGCCGACCCTTAAAACTGGGAGGAAACAGCGAGACCTGAGTGAGCCAGATGGTCCCTGGCTGATTGCTAGAGAGAACAAACCGGTTGTCTTTGGATGACTGCAAGTCTCCCGTTCTCAGGTCCGCCGAGTATTTGCGCCAGTCTGCACCGATGCTGGATACGCTGGCGGAGGCAAGCACCTTGCCACTTGGGCTTTCAATATCGAGCGTAATCGGACCGGAAAACCCCGGGGATACCTTCGCGTAAAAGGAAGCGCGTAAATGTTCGTTCGGTTGTACTGGAATGCCCCAATACCCCTCGTTCGCAACGCCGACCCTCGTGCCCGGCTTATCGATCCCCAGTTTTAAGCATTTAGAAAGTTTTGTTCCGGGCACAGCGTCATCGGCAAGCGTGATCGAACCGGAACCGCTATCGTTCACCAGGGACCAATGCGCGGGAACGGCCGGGTCGTCTTTCAAAGCCCTGTTGCGGATCAACTCTGCATAAAGCCCGCCATCGTAAGCGTGGTTTATTTCTTCCGTCATCAGCCCAAAGAAGGTGGGGCGGATATTTGGACCCGGTCTATCCACATTTACGACAATGGTTCCACTCTGGAATGGCGCGGAGGTGAGCGTGAGTAAAGCAAGAATGGCAGTGAGCATACGGAGACTCCTTCAGCATCAAAGTCTAACTCACTGAGCAAACTTTCGCAAAAAGATTTATCGGTAAATCGAGAATTAGGTTAGAATAATTGCATGCTTCCCAAATGGGAGCCAAGTGAACTCAAGAGTGATTAGGTTTCTAATGATTGGATTAGCCCTTGCGTGCCAATGCACGCCTCCTCGCCCGGCCCAAGAACCGCAAACACTGAAGCAAGCGGCTGCGGAAAAAGGCATTGACGTGGGAACCGCCGTCGATCCGCGATACTTCGCCGAACCGCAATATAGCGAGATTCTGGCAAATCAGTTCAGCGTGATCGAGCCCGAGAACGCGATGAAGTTTGAACCCATTCATCCCCGGCCCGACACCGATCCCAATCCTTACGATTTCTCCGGCGCCGACCAAATCGTGCAGTTCGCTCAAGAGCACGGCCAAAAAGTGAGGGGCCATTGCCTCGTTTGGTATCAACAAGTCTCAAGATGGCTAAGGGAGGGGAACTATACGCCCGCCCAGATGTCGGACATTCTCCATCGCCACATTCAAACCGTGATGGGCCACTTTGCAGGCAAGGTCTTTGCCTGGGATGTGGTGAACGAAGCCATCAATGACGATGGCTCGATGAGATCGAGCATTTGGTACGACAAGCCGGGGTTTGGTTTCGCCGGACAAGGCACCCACTACGTGGAGCAGGCATTTCGCTGGGCACACAAGGCCGATCCCCACGCGAAGCTCTTTTACAATGACTTCAGCGATGAACTTCCGAATCCGAAGTCCAATGCAATTTACGAAATGCTGAAAGACTTCAAGTCACGCGGCGTGCCGGTAGATGGGATCGGATTTCAGTGCCACTTGTGGCGAGGTTTTAACAGTCCCGAAAACTTAAAGGCTTTCCGAGAGAACCTAGAACGGTTCCATGCCCTTGGCCTTATTATTCACCTCACGGAAATCGATGCAACTCTGAAGGGCGATTCACAGGAAGCGTTTCAAGAGGAGGCCAAACTTTACGGGGACATTATCCGAACCGCCGTTTCCGTTCCCGGCGTTAAGTTAGTCCAGACCTGGGGATTTACCGACAAGCATTCTTGGATCAATAATCCAATGGCCGGCACCGGCTGGGCGCTACCTTGGGACGCGAATTATGCAAAAAAGCCTGCCTGGTATGCGATGATGCAAGCATTACAAGGTAAATAGCGTTTTAAGTCGGAAGCCAGCAGGATGCTGAAAGTATGAGACATATAAAGGGGGCACTAGGGCCATCGGCAACGTTTTGGGTTCGCCTGCTGGTGCCTATCCTGTGCCTCCTAACCTGTCTATGCCAGGCTGAGCCCATCACGCTAAGGATGACGGTTTGGGACGGCGATGACAGTCTCCGCGTGCTTAAGCAAGTGGCTAAGCAGTTCGAAGCCACTCACCCGGGCATCCACGTTGAACTGGAAGCAGTTTTTTATAACGACTATTTCACAAAGCTGCTCGCCCAATACGCCGCCCATGTCGCGCCCGATGTGGCGATGATGGACCCTCCCGACTTCGAAAAATTTGCCCAACGCGGCGCTTTTTTGCCGTTGGAGCCGCTGTTCAATACCGTTCCCGGCTTCGATATCAGCCAATACTACGCGCCCATTGTAAAAGCCCACACCTGGAATGGCAAACTCTACGTTCTGCCCCGCGATATCGCCCCCGAAGGTCTCTTTTACTATAACAAAAAAGCCTTCGATGAGGCCGGCATTCCCTATCCGGATGGAAGCTGGACATGGGATTTCAAAGAACGTCCAGAGCTAAAAGAAAAAGATTTTCTGTGGGTTCTCGATAAACTCACCAAGAAGGACGCAAACGGCCGGCCCACTCGTTACGCGGTAACTACCTGGGACCCCATGGGTCTTCTGAGCATGTTCTTTTTTGGGCAAGACGCACGCTTTACCGATAACGGCGAAAACCCCACCAAGGTCTTCTTCAACAGCGACCAGTCCATTAAAGCGCACCAGCTTTTGGCGGATATCTACAACAAATATCACTTCGCGCCTTCGCCAAGCGAGATGAGTTCGGTTGTGTCCTCGACTGCCGACCAACTCTTTAGCTCCCAAAAATCGGCGATGTATATCTGCGGAATCTGGGATGCCGTGAAAATCCGCCGCGCCCTTAAGCCCGGCACGCCTGAGTTTTTCGATTGGGATATCGCGATGGGGCCGTCTTACGCGCACGGTGTCCGCGCTTATTCAACGGGTGGTTCCGGCTACGCGATTCTCAGTTCAACTCCCCATCCCAAAGAAGCCTTTGAACTCGCTTCCTATATGGCAGGTAAGCCTGGAATGCTCGCCATGGCTCAGGCCGGCATCGCTCAGCCTGCCATTCGGAAATACGCTTTAAGCGATGCCTGGATCCCTGGTCCGAATACTCCGATCGAGCAGCGCTACCCTCCAAGCCGGATCATCACCGACAAGGAAGTTCCTTATGTCGTTTTTATGCCCAGCTCTTCCGATTTTCCTGAGCTGATGAGCATGCTCCAGGCGAAGCAGGACTCGATTTGGACCGGCCTCTTAACTCCAAAGGAGGGCCTCGATGAGGCGCAGGACATGGCGACTGCGCGCCTGAACGACATGCTCAAGAAGGAGAGCCTCCCGAATCTAAACTGGACTGGCGCCATCATCGCCATGGTCGGCATTATTTGCGCCGTGCTCGCCTGGGTGTATCTGCCGGAACGGCGCAAGAAGCTCACGAAAAACCTTAAATCTGAAAGCCGGGTGGCCTACTGGTTCTTGTCGCCCTGGATTATCGGCACCCTCCTTTTCACCCTCGGCCCCATGCTCCTCTCGTTCATCATGAGCTTCACGGACTGGGACATCATCATGCCCGCCAAGGCGCGCGGGTTGGGCAACTATACCGAAGCTTTCACGAGTGACCCACGCTTCTGGAAATCCATGGAAGTGACCGGTATCTACACGCTTTTTTCGGTTCCCGTTGGCATAGTGGTGGCCCTTGCCTTGGCCCTATTGCTGAACACAAAAGTAAGGGGCATTTCCATCTTCCGAACTTGCTTTTATCTGCCGGCCCTGGGTTCTACCGTCGGTCTGTCACTTATCTTCCAAAAGATCTTTCAACAGGAAGGAGGCCTCGTAAACAATCTTATTTACGGGGCAAACGGAAAGGGCAACTTGATTGGTCTGGGCACGCTCATGGGTAAGTTCAGCGGACAGCCGAAGGACATGGCGAACTGGCTCGGCAACGAGCATCTCGCCTTGGCGACCTTCGTTTTGATCTCTCTCCTAAGCGTTGGCGGGGCGATGATCATTCTGCTGGCGGGCCTCCAAGGCATTCCGCAGTTCTACTATGAGGCGGCGACTCTCGATGGCGCCAACGCTTGGCAGAAATTTAGGGCGGTGACTTTTCCGATGCTCACGCCCTCGCTGTTCTTTGTTCTCGTTACCGGGGTGATCGGCTCTTTTCAAGTCTTTACCCAGGTCTTTGTTATTACCCTCGGAACCGGCGCCCCCAACGATTCCACACGAGTTTTTATGCTTCACATGTACGACAACGCCTTTAAGAACCTCCGCATGGGGTACGCATCGGCCCTAGGATGGATCCTCTTCTTGGTGATCCTGATCTTCACGCTCCTCCAGTTCCGGCTGAACCGAAAAGTCTATTACGAGGCGGAGGTTAGATGACTCCCGAAGCTGCGGCCGAACGATCCCAAGTCCGGGCAGTGCGGAACTCTATCGCCTGGGAAAAGATCCTCAAGGTCGTCGCCATTGTTCTCCTTGTTGTCGGCTCCATCATATTTCTGGTGCCGTTCCTTTCCGCCCTCAACATGTCTCTTAAGAGTGAGGCGGAGCTAAAAACCACATCGGCTTGGGCGCTAGCCCAGCATCCCACGCTGGACAACTACAAAGAGGTGCTCAACAACCCCAACGTGAGTTTTGTCCAATGTTTCTGGAACACGTTCGTGATCGCCTTCTTGACCTCGCTCGGGGTGATCATCTCGTCCTCTCTCGTTGCCTACGCGTTTGCCAGGTTGAGATTCCGCGGCCGGGACAGGCTATTTCTAATCATGCTGAGCACGATGATGCTGCCAACCATCATCACGATGATTCCCACCTATCTGCTCTTTGCCCAGCTTCGGTGGATCAATACGTTTTATCCTCTCATTGTGCCCGCCTGGTTTGGCGGGGGTGCCTTTAACATCTTCCTGTTGAGGCAGTTCTTTATGTCGGTTCCGAGGGAGCTTGATGAGGCGGCCCTCCTCGATGGAGCTAGCCACTTCACTATTTGGAGGCGCATCATCATGCCGCTATCCAAAACCGCGCTGGCAACGGTGGGTGTGTTCGCCTTCATTTTCAACTGGCGAGATTTTCTCGCGCCCTTAATCTACTTGAACGACCCCCATAAGCAAACGCTTGAGCTGGGCCTGCAAACCTTTAACGCCGCCCAGCAACAGAAATATCATCTGCTTATGGCGGGCAGCGTGCTCGTCATGCTGCCCCTTGTTTTGATCTTCTTCTTGGGCCAACGATACTTCGTGAAGGGAATCGTAATGAGCGGCATCAAGTGAAAACGTCATTGGGGATATTAACATTACAGAGCAGGTCTTTTAAGCCCTCTCCCGCTTCGTTCCTCAGCGCTTTCTTTTGTCGGAGTTTCCGGATTGGACGGCCGTGCGCATATTGGAAAGCTTCCGACCTCTCCTCAAGGAGAGATGACTCGTTGGGCGGCGTTCAAAGTATGAAACAGTAACCGATCTCACTAATGCCAACAAGTCTTTTGGGAAAGCCGCGGGACTACTCATCTCTCCTCGAGGAGAGGTCGGTAAGCGAGTCCGCGAGCGAACCGGGAGAGGGCGAACAGGGCTTCGCTGGTTCGTCGGAGTGTACGCAGGGTTTTGCGATTACCTCATGTAGCTAAGCCAAAACGCTCGGACGAGTGAACGGCGTTGCGCTAGTCAATAACTCGGTTATTGATTTCAGCACTCGGTCCGGTTCAGAGAGCCAAAGCGCTGCCGTCACGCCTCTTGGATAGTATCGGCTGCCATGGGCCTTGCCAGCTACCATCTGGTCGCTCCAGGCGTAATAGCCGTTATCCTCATCCATCAGCCAGTTCCAGTGGGTTTCGTCTGCGTCGGAGTCGATTGCTCGCCCGAAGACAACCTCAGAAACAAACTGGCACAGGTAAATCTTGCTTAGCCAAGAGTTTTTGCTGGTCGAGCTCAGCTTCCATCCACCATCATCAAAAAGGCAAATGCCAGGCACTAAGCAATTCTCAAAGTGCGTTTCCAGAACCTGCCTCAACTGCTTAAATGGGCCATCCCTGCTGAGAAGATCGCTTCTGCCAGCCACTAACGGATAAACCAAACCCTCGATTGCCGGGATGATGCGCGCGTTTACGCCCTCACCTATAACGGCAGGAAGGAAACCATCCGCATCGGCGGCCGAGCAAAGGGTGGCCGCGCAAAGCTTTGATTGCGCCCTTGCCACTTCAGCCATGAGGTTGGCGCCCAGCGTCGTAAGGTGCTCCTCAACAAGAGCATAGGCGGCCCAAGTCTTAACGGCCAAATAGATGTTGTTCCGGGCTTGGCCAAGGGAAGCATCGAGGCTGTCGTAGGTGGTAATTTCGGCACCTTCTTTACAGCGCGCAGAATCGAGAGACATCACGCCGTTGCGTTTACTGGAATCAGGATCGTCTCTATTCACCAAGGATTCAACCGCGCTTGCGATATTGGCAGCCTGACTTTTTAGCCACGCCGCGTCCCGCGTATGCGAGGCATAAATGCATACGCAGAGGATCCAGTTCACCAGTTCTTCGCAGCTCATGTACGAGAAAACGCCCTTATAGCCCGCCAGTTCGTAGGAGGATCGGCCCGGCGGGCTAAAGTGGTTCGCCACTCCCATATCATGAGCGAAAGCGAGACCACCAGGGTACAAATCTTGGCCGGTTGGAAAGCGAACATCATCGATGTAGGAATACCGTCCGGCATAGAGATCAAGAACGTTCGAGACGGTCCAAGGGTTAAGCGCCAACTCCAAATAAAGCTGATCCACCGTGAGGTCGAATGTGTTCATCATTCGATATTCCCCTTCGTTAACAACCCAAATTGGAGCGCCCTCATTGGTCACAAGAAGCTGCGTGTTCCCGTAGTAGCTCTTTATTGCGTGGCCAATGGTGAGGGCGCGAACGGGACCCACCTTTTCCAAAATTCGAGAATCCATCTCAGTCGCCGCTTTGATGATTCGATCTGCCTGCGTGAGCGCGTAAGACAGGACTTCTTCCAGACCGGAAAAGAGCGTCGTGTAGAGGTAAGAAGTGTCGATTCCCGTCGTTACGATGCCGTCTTCAAAAAAACCAACCGCAAACCGGATCGACTCGCAACAGCCGGGCGGAACGGTCACCACTATAAGGCCCGAACCACCGATTGTAAAGAGCAGGTTCTCTGAGTATTTCGGATTCAAAACAGATTCAGGCTGGAGGCCAATACCCGCATAGGAATCCTTGTAGGCTGTGGCGATGCCTGTGCGCCGCCCTTGGGCCACTCCTACAAGACCCTCGGAATCAATCGGCCTCATTGCTCTCCTGCGGTCGGAGCCGGCGAATCCAAAAAAGGCTTTGCGCGGCCGAACTCCCTTTGAATTATCGACCTTCAGCTCAACGATCAAAGCGGGAACGCAAACCTTCCTTAGCGACACCGGATCGGCGGTGGCGGGATCGGGAATCGAGGTCACTTGGTTGTAAATCGAAAAGGTTAAATCACCCGCCGACCATATATCAGAAGCAGCACCCAACTTCCGGGTGATGTCTGAATCAAAAAAAGGAAGAACCGCATTTGGATGGTGATGGTCCGAGAGACCTTCAACGTCAAACGATTCTGGTGCTGGAGCGAAATCGCTCCCATCAAAAAACGGCAGGCACTTGAACATTCCCGGCCTGCGCTCTTCTTCAATACCTACAAAAACGCTCTCGTCGGCAGGGCCTTTAAGGCCACATCCAAAGCCGCCTCTTGAACCTTTGCACCCCAAAGTTAGCGTCGAAAATGCGCCAATGGGTGAATGGTGAGCGTTGAAAAATATTGTATCGTCCATGGTTGATTACTGAGCAAGGTCAAAAGTTGCGCAGTTCTTTGTTTATCGCCTCAGCCTCGGTGAAAGATGGTCTTCATCTTTATTCCAGAAATATAAACCGTCAGCGAGTTTCCCTTTTCCTCAAAACTGTACTTGGCGACTGTTTCGCCGCTGGTGTCGGTGGTTTTGGTGTAAAGGGTTTTGTCACTTACTCCCCAGAACCCAGTTCGCTGGCGTTCTTGCGGTTTGGAGGCTCCTGGAGCGTGAACAATCGAAGTCATTTTCAGATTTCCGTCCTTACCCAGTTCAAAAACCGAGTCGCCGCCTGTGGAAACCCATTTCCCTACCAAAGCAGGATCGGGAGTTCCTTGAAAAGCGACTGGCTTAACGGATTTAGCCCCATCGTCGGTGGAATCGGAATCCACCGACGACGAGGCTCTGCATCCGACGAGAATTATGGCTAACCCGGAAACGAGTAGCCAACAACTCTTCGGTATGCGTTTCACGTTTCTTACTTGCCCGCCTGCAGCATCGAGCCGCGCGCTTTATCTACCCTTAACGCATCCGCAGAGATTTGATCCGCCTTTGCTTTTTGATCCGGCGTCTGCTGTCCCGTAGGATTTAATGGCTTTCCAGCCCCATTTGGCAGTTTCACGGCCGTATCATCACTGTTTCCGGAGGTACACCCAGCCATTACCAGCAATGATATGACGCACAGGAGGACGGCTTTCACGACTGGGTGAACCCCACGCAAACGCCGGTTGTCCACTCGTAGCTGTCGTTGAAGTCGGACGTGTTGTAAGCGTCGACCGGCTGGTTAGGAATGTAAACATCCTTGCACCATCCGAAGTTGCCCTGATGTCGACTCTTGGCATGTCCATCGCCGAAAGCGATGTTGTCGTTTTGCATGTAGCGGAAGATCGGCAACGCCGTTGCCGCGCCCGTTGACGTTGCTGAGCCACTACCGTCATAGTCTGGCTGCTTGTCTACCAAGAAGTTTGCAGGAGGATAGCCGCCCTTGATATCAAGGGAAGCGCCTTCCCACCAGTAGCTGCTGCCTTCAATGTACTCGTTGCCTGCGTTATATGTGGGATTTACGCCCTGGCCCGTAAGCATGAAAATGCTCGAAGGATAAGGAAGCTGTGAGCTGGTCATAGAAGGAGCAGGAGTCTGTCCGGTCGGTACCGTAGCTGTATAGGGCGACGGAATATGGGAATCGCAGAAGTTGCCTCCGCCGTTTTCTTCGCACCAGGCTGCTTCACTTTCCATCATGAACGGATTTGCGCCGTAGTCATCAAGGGAGTTCGCAGGAGCGGCAGGAGAAGAGAACAGACCAACTTGTGCGACGGGCTGGTTTGTGGCCCCGCCAACGTTTCCGGAAACTTCGCCATTCTTGATGTAAGGGAAGCTAGCTTCGCGCCATGTAATTCCGTTGTAGGGATTACGGCCGGCGGCATAGTAGTCGCCGCGAGGGAACGCATCGTCGTAATCGTTGGAATACATGATGACGGCGAGCCCAAGCTGCTTTAAGTTTGAAAGGTCCACGGTTTTCTTAGCGGCCAATTTGGCTTGCGCGAATACCGGGAAAAGGATGGCTGCCAGAATAGCGATGATCGCTATTACAACTAGCAGTTCGATAAGAGTGAATGCTTTCGATTTCATAGAGTTACTTCCGCAATGAAGGTGGACATGTGGACTCACGAACGTCGAGGCCACAAGCGTATAAGGTTGACGAGTGCTGAGTGCTGGGCTCCCCTCTCTCATCCGCCGCTATGAGCGACAGTAAATGGGAAGTGGCCTCAAATGCGATCTTCTCAACCGGTTGGTAGACCGAAGTCAACTTCGGTGTGGTCCGATCGCAAAACGTGGATGAGTCGAATCCGACTACGCTGATCTCCCTCGGCACACTCATGCCAAAGCTGTGGAGGGTTGTAAGGATTCGACCGGCAAGGGTGTCGGAGAAGCAAACCATGGCGGTGCGCCCTCGGTTTGCTTGATGATATTCGGAAAGGCTTTGAGACCGCTCATCCCAGGTCCAAACCTCGCCACTCATTCCGTAAGATTGAATTGCTTCCAAAAAGGCTAGGCCACGAGCACGCCCTTCAGCGGTGTGGTCGTTAACCTCATCGATGACGAACGTGCAGTTGCGATGCCCAAGCTGATAAAGGTGGTCGACGACAAGTCTTAAGGCGCTGTCGTTATCGGCACAGAAAGTTGAAATCCCGTCAGCAGAGCCCTCGGGAGCGTGAAGCATCACAAGCGGGACGCGGGCATCGCGCAGGCTCTCAACGTTGGCTTCGGTAAAGTCTGGGCGAGCCCAGAGCACTCCATCGAATCGGCCATCGAGCATGGCGACCATGTCGCCATGCTGAACTAGCCGAGGACACAGGGCAAGCGTATATCCTGCGGGAAATAAAGCCGCCATGATGCCGTTGAGGAGCAAGGGTAAATAAGGGTTGTCGTCCGACAACCGGTCAAGGTGCTGAAAAACCACACCCACCATATGGGTCTTTCCGGAGCGGAAAGTGCGGGCCATGCTGTTTGGGGCATATCTGAGGTCGCTGGCAGCCTTTCGGATCTTTTCCGATGTTTCTTCCGATACGCGGACATTTCTGCCCGTGCCGTGGAGAACATAAGACACGGCCATGGCCGAAACACCGGCAGCTTTTGCAACGTCACGAATGGTTGGTTTCATCTCTTGATTTACGCATAAATCTTATGATTTACAGGTACATCATACAACGAATTTCGTAGATATGTGAAATTTTTGTTATAAAAATTATTTTAACTGGCAATTTCAAAGCCCCCTCTCCTGCTCCCTGGGAGGAGAGGGGGTTGGGGGAGAGGTTCAGAGTCTCCTGCTTCCGATAGTCGATTCCACTTGGAGGGGGTTCAAGGGGCACCCGTCCGACGGCTCGTGCGGCCGGGTGCACTTTTTGGGGGAGGAGAGGGGTTGGGGGGACATAGCGATCAACTTAAGGATTTCTCAGCGTGCCCAAAACCCCAAACCTCTCCCGGATGGAGAGGTGGTGTCAAATCCATTCGGAGGGGGCTCAAGGGGGAAACCCGGCCGATGGATTGTGTGGTCTGGTGCCCCCTTAAATGGAGTGAGTCCGCGAACCGGGTGAGGCTCGAGCCTACTGCTCGGAAATAAACCTTAAATTGATGGCTATGGGATTTGGGGGAGAGGTTAAGAGTCCCTTGCCCTCGAGAGTCGATCCCATTCGACAACGGGAAGGGTGCGGGCCACGCGCTACATTAGGGTTATGAAAAAGCGGCATATCCGCTTCGACTTTGGATACGGTCTTCCCGTCCTTGGAGCCACTCTTTCGGCGCTGGCCGCGATATCCGTGAGAAAATCCCAAACTCTTGTTGTCGCACGGGGTTTCTTACACAAATCCGCTCTCCCAAACCATCAGCTATACTATCGATCCAGCCGGGCGTAACACGGCGATCAGTTATCCGACTGGGCCAGGCGTCACGTTTGGCTACGACAACGCCAACCGAAAGACTTCCATGGTCGATTCAACCGGGACTTCCACCTGGACCTATGATGACGCGAGCAGAGTAACCGCCCTCACTACACCTGAAGGAAACCTCACCTACGGTTATGACAACGATAACCGAAGGACGAGCCTTGTCGATGGTTCGGGCACAACTACCTACGTTTACGATAACGATGCAAGGCAAACTTCGCTCACCAACGCATTCAGCGAAACGACAAGTTGGACCTTTGATAACGCCAGCTGTCCAACCCAGCAGACATTTGCAAACGGCGCGTACACGGCTTACACGTATGACACAAGGAACCGGCCGTTAACGCTAACCCATTACGATGGCCTAGGCGGGACGATCTCGGCCGAAAGCTACGTCTACGACGGCGTTGGCAATCTATCGAGCAAAACAGTGGATGGTCTAACGACCACCTACGGATATGACAATTCTGATCAGATCACGAGTGAAAGCAATACCGGCTATTCGGCCAGCTACACCTACGATCACAACGGCAACCGTTTAACAAAAGTTCTCGGCGGGGTGACCGATACCTACACCTACGATAACGCGGACAAGCTTCAATCCACCAGTTCAAAAACTTACGGTTACGATGCGGCTGGAAGAACGACCAGCGTTACGACCGGCGCGGGAACGACGACTTTAAGCTACGACTATGAAGACCGCGTAACTTCGATCACTCTGCCCAGCAGCGTCACCGATACGTTTACTTATAACGGTGTCGATACGCGAGTTGGGAAGACGGATTCCACGGGAACTTACTCCTACATGCGGGATGGGGTTGACGTTACCGATCCGGTTTTGAACGACACCGCCGCGGAGTATACGCCGGGAGTTTCAGAGAGTCGCTCCGGGACCAGCGCCTTTTATCACGCGGATCGCCTCGGGTCAACTACCAAGATTTCGAACTCCAGTGCCAGCGTTACAGACACGCATCAGTACGATGCGTTTGGAATGCTTGTAGCATCCACAGGCGCGAATCCGACGCCGTTTGGATTTGTGGTCGGGAAGGTTATGAGTCAGATCCCGACTCGAGCCTTGCGCTTTTGGGATGCCGGTATTACGATTGCAGCGTAGGAAGGTTTCTAACTCGCGACCCAGACAGAGAAGGAAGCAATTGGTATTCCTATTGCGAAAACTCCCCGCTCCAAAGCGTCGATCCCGACGGGCTACAGAAGGTTAAAATTCCAATCGGAAATGGCACGACCCAGAAACAGATTGGAACCGGCATCGAAGGCGGGCTGGTATCAATGGGGCTAAGCCAGGTGGTCAAGGCCGTCAATTGGATACTTAAGCATGTCAAACATCATAAGAGCGGTAATGGCGGCGGCTCTGGAGGAGGCAACGGTCATCCGGGAACCATAGCTCTGCAGCCGGGGCAAAGTGTAACAATCGATGGGCACACCTATACAAACTCTGGGGCCGGAGTACTATATATACCTATACCGGGTTATTCAGGCCCTGGAGGCGGAGGAACTCCTAAGGGCTAACCGCAAAATAGTTAGTGCAAAAGGCGACCCCTTGCTTCGCCCTTTGCTTCAACGCAAGTAGTTATGATACAAACAATTCTGTTGGTTTGTTTGCTAGCTTCAGGGTTCCATCCGAACCAGGTTTCTACGCTCGATACCGCTACGTTTATTGCGGGTGAAGCGCCCTTGGATGCGGTTGCGAGCGTGGTCGTTGGGTCTGGTGCCGAACTCGTAGAGGGACTCTAACAAGCCTCTTCAGCCCTGCCACTGTTAAACGTCGGCGGCGGGCTTGCCGTGAACGTTACCATCAAGGGGCGGTCTCTCTTGATGGCAATTGATTCAGGAGCCACCAACACGTTTATTACTCCAGCCAAGGCAAGCACGATCGGATTAAAGTTCACGGGCCCTGTTGAAGATGAAAAAGCCTGTCTTTGGGGCAAGCCCGTGACCATTAGCATAAGTAGTGCCGTTTTCGACCACGTCAAACCAGTGATTGGCGTGTTTGGCCCTTTACGCGCCTATCCGCAACTAGACGGAATCCTCGGTTACGATGTGCTCAGTCGCTCTAGCCTCGAGTTCGACTTCGACAAGATGACCTTAGGCATCTGCTCAGACGGTGATTGCTCGCCGTTCAAAGATGTTAAATGGCTCGGATCAATGGGCCCTGTGCCGGCTTTCTACGATCTGTTGAAACCAAGGAAACCTCCGGAACTAGTTTTTATGTCTGGACGCGAGCGCTGAAATTACCGTTTGGGGGAAGTTACCTACTTCCCCCAGACGCACAAGTGACGTTCGATGCGAACAGCACACAGGTTGACGGAAAAGGCATGGCGCCGAAGATAATTCCTTTTGGCCCTATTATCACAATGAATCAGGATGGCAGCAGGACATTGGATTTCGGGAATGAAAAGATTTTACAGCTCCCTGCCCATCCAAATTTTGATCCCTCCGTGGTCGAAATACCCATAACGACTGATGAAGACGGTCTGCCTTCGGTGCCAATCGTCGCAAACAACCGCCATTATCAGGCTGACTTAGATTTGGGCACTACCACAGTAGGCTTTCCAGAGCAACTCGCGAGCAGTGCAGATATAGCGCCGATTAATCATAGTACTGCGTTTGAGTCCGATGGACCGGCTGCTGTTATCTCGGGAGTGATAGATTCAATCGTGATTGGCGATACCGCACAAAGATTTCAATCTGCCAATATTATTGCCCCAAAATTTAAGCGCCCCCTCCTCGGGTGGACTTTCTTTGGCAACGGCAAGGTGGTCTTCGATTTCTGCGTCGGGCGGGTATTTGCGTCTAGGGCTGCGGTAGCTGGCACGTCCCTGCCCGCTTCGCTGCTTTACATTTACGGGATTAGTTTGATGTTAGAGAAAGACGATTCGGTAAGTCCGTATCCCCAAATCGTCGTCGGGAGTGCCGCCGCGAAAGCCGGAATAAAGAAAGGCGACGAACTGGTTAAAATCGGAGATAACCCGTTTGGCGAAGCGTTGCTGCTTGGCGCAAACGGCCCAATGTCTAAGTTAGTGCATTTTTTGAAGGCGAACCAACGTGAAATGAACGTCGTCGTCAAGCGAAAGGAGGCACTATTAGATTTCACTCTGCATCTTCGACCATAACTCGACTGAATTCCGCCTTTTCCGCCACAGTGTCCACTGGATCAAGGCTATTCCTATCCGCAATAGCATGCGCGCTGAGTTTAAATATGACGCTGGCATGGGCCGAGAAAGTCTCAGCTCAGCGCCGCCCTGTCTTTGCAATCCGCGCAAAATGAGAAATCATTAACAACCTCGTCATACGTCTACTTATCCGAGAACGCCTCAAAGTCGAATGTCAAAGGTCGAAAGTCGAAGGCCATCCAAGAATTTTTATGAAAACAGCCCAGTTTGAACCTATACCAACGGACATAATCCGCCACAAACCGCCCGAATAACTTCAAAACATCACCTTTCTGGCGTAGGAATTTCCCCGCCAGAATCCGACAGTTTCCGCCACAATAAGCCCAAAAGAGGGCCATTACTTCCGCCAGAATCTTCGGCCCCAGCCACAATCGCACCTTGAAAACTGAATAGAGCTTCTCGTAGGTTCTCTAGATCGCAAAGCCTGCACCTGGTTCATTCCGCCGGCGGCCTGAAGGGCCAGCAATAACTTAGCGAAGGGTAAGCCTACGTCGCTTCAGGCGGCGTAGGCGCAGCCCTGGTAGCGGCCCCCCAAATAAAACTGACGAGACTCGAAAGCCAATTTCGCAGTGCGGACCCGGTGCCCCCTATATGCGAGGACGTAAGGTCGCTTCGTTCGTCCCAGCTACCGAGTAAGGAAGCCTAAAACCGCGTACCGAGCGGAGGGGGAACCAGTGGAGCGAGGAACGAGCGAAGCTGGAGGGGGTGGCAAATGGCCCCGAGCGACCAGGGACACCACAAAAATCAAACATCCACTTTCAAAAAGGAAGCAACAAACCCACGCCTCGCCACACATCACTCCGGCGGCCTGAAGGGCCAGCAATAACTTAGCGAAGGGTAAGCCTACGTCGCCTCAGGCGGCGTAGGCGCAGCCCTGGTAACAAGCGGCCACCCCCCCCAAAAGGCAAATCGACAAACCGAAGCCTCTCCACTTTTCAAAAGGAAGCAACAAACCCACGCCTCGCCACACATCACTCCGGCGGCCTGAAGGGCCGGCATACCTTAGCGAAGGGTAAGCCTACGCCGCCTCAGGCGGCGTAGGCGCAGCCCTGGAAACAAGCGGCCACCCCTAAAAGGCAAATCGACAAACCGAAGCCTCGCCACGAAGTGGCCCAGCGAAGGCTTGTCGATTTGACGACGCGCTAACCGTAAGAAAGCCTATGGCAACCTCACACTCTCAGGCGGCCCGAGATAACTTTTCCGCACGCCACCCGTGTCGATAACTAACCTCTGGAGCACAACCCCCGAGTCGACGGCCCAAAACTTCACCGTGTGGTATCCGGGCCCCGAAATCTTATGGCTCGTCTGCTTAACGATAATGTTGTCGGCGACGGACTTCTCCCACGACGGCGTGAAATACGTGTAATGCCGGTGGATATTCACGATTTGAGGCGGTTCGTCGTCTACCGAGATGCCATATTTCAGGCCGCCGGTGGGCCAGAGCAACTGGGTTGGAGACAAATAGGCATCAACAAAAAGGGGCCCCTTGCTAAACAGATAAACCTTGTACTCTAGCCTCATCCCGCCCCGTTCGGGGTCTTGAGGTGCGCCAGTTGGAGGAAAAACCGTAACGGCCCCACCAGTTTTCCCAAGGTTAGGCAAAGGTTTCCAATAGGCGTCCGCCCCGTTTATCGCCTTATCGAAATGGGGGGCTTCGATAGCCACATAGCCGTCGTCTTCAACAAAGCCATGCAACCCACGAACGCGCGGCTGAATCGGAACCCTAACGGAGAAAGTTTGCGCACCCTGCGATACAACTACCTGCCCTTCGGTTATGCCAGCAGGGACCTGGTTCCAATCGGCAGAAACCCAAAACCGCACGTCTCCGCCGGGCAGCGGCTCTCTATGAGCCGTTAGCCAAGGCTCTTGGCACGTCACCGTTCCTGAAAAGGGCTCCGCACCCCGGGAGAACACATCGATCCAACGCCTTTGGGGACCGTAAGCGCTAATCTCCGGCAAGACGTCCCCTCCTCCCTCAACGGCAACTCCAAATCCGGAAGCTGCGCTAACCGTGTGAAGCTCTGGCATCGTGTTGGTATCGGGCTGCTGCCAAGAGGTGTAGCCGATGTGAGTTTGATCCATCATGTGGTTCCACTTGCCGCCAAGCATTGTGTGGAAGCGTGTTTGCAGCTCTTGGTCCCTCCCGAACAGTTCCTTAACACGACCCGCGTACCAGTTGGCCGAGAAGCGGCCTTGCGCGGCATAAAGCTGATTTTTGCCTGCCGAGACGTAGAGGTCGTTCAGATTCGCGCAGGCTAGGATTGGGTGTTCAACAAGCTCGTAGTATGCGGCGCGGCAGTTTTCGGGCAGTTCATGTTCTAACGCTTCAGCCCGACGGGCAAGGTTGTTGTAGTCTTGAACGACCGTCTCCGCTTCGTTGTAGTTGGTTAGGGTGTAGGTATCGGGCGACAAAAGCTCGGGCTTCCTTCTTGCGTTGTACTTCGTGTAGGTCTCGATGAGTTCACCGATCTCGGCCGCATGAGCATCGCCAAACTGGCGCGCGGCCCACTCCACGGTGTAGTCCTTAAGATCGGACGCATCCAAACTCGCGGGGTCCCAGGCGTAACGCATGAAGAACTCCATGGGGAACTCTTTCACCTTCATGCTGCCCACGTTGACGATCCAGATCTGTTTAGCGCCGCTTGTGTAGGCCAGGTGCATCTGCTCCCAAACGCGCTCGATTTGAACGGTATTGAGCCACTTGTAGTTGCGCGGTCCACCCACGTAATCGAAGTGGTAATAAACCCCGGCCCCGCCCTTGCGGTTGCGTTCGCCCAAGGTCGGAAGGCGGCGGATATTGCCCCAGTTGTCATCGGCCCAAAGTAGGGTTACGTCATCCGGGACTCGCATGCCCTTCTCGTAATAGTCTTGAACCTCCTTGTAAAGGCACCAAACCTGTGGCACCTTTTCCAGGTTCTTGTTCAGATGGTCTGCTATGATTTGCCGCTGGGCGGCCACGATCTTCTCGAGAAGCTGAACGTTGGCCGTTTCCGACATAGGGGTGTCGATCTTGCCTCGCATCCCGACCGTTACAATGCTCTCATAGGGCTTGTTTCGCTCGATGCCTCGGGTCCAGAAATCTTCAAGCTCCTTGGGGTGGGTTAGGTAATTCCAGGCATCCGGTGAGTAGCCTTCGCGGTTCCATTCCTTGTCGGCCCGCATCATCGGTTCGACATGCGAGGTGCCCATGACGATCCCGTATTCATCGGCAAGCTTCGGGTTTAGAGGGTCATCTTCGCTGAAGCAGTTGTCCCACATGGCCGGCCAAAGGCAGTTGGCTTTTAACCTAAGAAGAAGCTCGAAGACCTTCTCATAGAACTTGTGGTTGTAGTTGCCAAACTTCTCGTGAACCCAATTTGTGAGGGAAGGGGCTTCATCGTTGATGAAAATGCCGCGGTATTTTACTGCCGGCGAGTTTTGGAAGTGGACCCCAGGTCTGGCGTAGAGCTCTTGGTGCTGCTGAACGGGAACGTCCGCCCACCAATACCACGGGGAGACCCCCGCCTCTTCGCTAAGGGTATAGGTCCCGTAGATCGACCCTCGCTTGTCGCTTCCGGCTATCACAAATGCCCTGTGAACGCCCGGCCACGGGTTTTCTACTACTTGGCTGATCGTGGCTTCCAATTTGTTTTGGATCAAGGTGGCGTCCAGCTTGCCACGTTTGACGAGGTCATCGATCAAGTCGGATTTGCCAAGGGTGCCGATGACTAGGCAGGCTTCCGTCGGACGGGCTTTGCCTAAATGGAAGTTGGGTTCAACGCGCGTAACCTTGGCTATGTCCGATTGAAGGTCCTTTGCCGCCCGGGCAACGCCCGGCCAGTCGGTGGAATCCACATAAATCGGGATGGCATGGCCGTTTCTCACGATTGGGAAACCGCCGGTTACGTGGCTGAACGCGATAATGCTGTCGCGTTTGATCGCCAGGGCCATGCTGCACAGTCCGAGTGCGGCAGCGACCGTGCAGCAGTAGGCTAGCGAATGCATTTTGTGCTTAGCGCCGCCTTGCTTGACTCGGATCGCCGGTTGGTGGCGGGGCGTGATCGGTTGACGCCGGTGGTCCCAAGAGTTCGGTAAGTATGGGTTTTAAGCCATCCGCCCAAACTTGAAAGCCCTTAACGGAGGGGTGTAGGTTATCGACCGTCATCCCATCGAAGAGCTTCCCGTTCGAATCCGCTAGCCCCGCGTTCACGTTCAGGAATCTCACCCGTTTGCCGTCGGCTAAGGCACTTAGCCGCTTGTTTATGGCCTCGATTTTTGGGTTGAAAGCCATGTTGTCGTTGCGGGGGAAGATGGCGGTAATGATAATGATCGCTCCCGGCGCCTTGTTTTGGCAGGTGGCTATTATCGACTTGATGCTAGTAACGACGTCGGCCTCGCTTTGCCTCTCACCGACGTTGTTGGTGCCCGCCAGCAGCACGATGACCTTGGGATGAACGCCATCCAGTTCGCCGTTCTTCAGCCTCCAAAGGATGTTCTGGGTAGTGTCTCCACCCCAGCCAAAGTCGGCGGCGTTCCAACCGAAGAAGTTGCTTTTCCAGTTGGCAAGCATGGGCTTCCAGGCTTCATCGCTGCAGCCCCAACGGCGAGTTATGGAATCGCCGTCAAAATACACGTCGATTCCGCCCTGGGCGGCTTTTCTAAGCAATTGGAAGTGGGCAATTGCGGAGTTTGAGTCCGCTCGGGATACGGGCGTATCGGCGGCAACGTGCACCGGGGTGCGATCCTCCGAAAGTGGCGGAGCCGTGATGTATCGAGAAGCCCACTCGAAGAAGGTGGGCCAGTTAGGCGTGACTTCGTGGCCGCCATCATGCTGCCGCCAGGCCAGCTCTCCCCCAATGAGTTGGTTTACTGGCGGCATAGCATCGGTCAGATAATCTCCCGGCGTTCCGAAATCCTTCTTGCCAAGCAGCCTGTAGACCGGCCCAGCGAGGACTCCTGCCATAAAACTTCCGTGGGCATCGACCCATTTGGCATCGCCGTGTTCGACGAGGCCGTAGCTGATAAGGCAGGGTCTCGGGGCGCAGAGCGCGATCAGCTCGTGGGAATCCACGGGGATATCGGCGGCTGTTTTTGGGGGATCGGAAGCGCCGTACTTGATAAAGTTGCCCGCCATCCAGTAGAATTCGCCTCCGGCCAGATTCTCAACCGCTTCGCCGTAGATATGGCGGTGCAACTTTGCTCCGCCTTCCCCGGAGGAGCCAATGAATCCAACCGCGATTCGAGGGTCGAATGCCTCAGCTACAAGGGCTGCTTTGCCATAGCGCGAAACTCCCTCGATTCCAACCTTGGTCGGGTCTACCTGCGAAGATTTGTCCTGCTCAAAATAGTCGACGAGCCTGCTTAGACCCCAGGCCCAAGCCCGCAACGCGCCCCAATCGTCCGGCTTTCGCGGCGTGCCCCGGTTGCAAAGGCCGATAATGCCTAGCTCTAGGTGATTGTTATCCGGCTGAACGGAGTTCGGAACGATGGTGCCGTAGCCCCAACCATGCTCAATCGCCTGCTGAGTCCAAGGTTTGCCCCGACTCGCATTGCCGAAGGCAAATCCTCCGCTGAATCCAAACTCGATGATGATTGGAACTTTGCCTGTTGGGTGGGAGGGCACGGTGTAACTGGCCTGGATATCGACCTTCACGTTGGGGTCGATCCGGTTGTCCACGTGGCCGATCAGTGTCTTGGTGAGAGTTGGAATGCCGCCGCTTACGCCCGGTGTGATGCCGGTGACTTCCCACTTAACACGTGGCGCATTCTTAGGAACACGCCCATAAACCTCCTTTTCGAATAGCTCGAGGATCTCTTTCCGGCGGCCTGGCCACTGGCTGGCATCGACCACCTTCGTGCCGTCATTCATTTTGAGGGGATCTGGCATAGAATCCTTGTACGGGTTGGCGGTTGCCTCATCAAAGGTTGTTTGATTGTTTGGATCAGGCCCCGGTCTTATTGCTTTAAGGCCGAGTTGCTTCATCATCTCTGCGTGGTCATCAAATGGTGGCGGCGGCCCTTGGGGCCCGAACTGAGCGGCGAACCCCGCGGCCAAAACGGGAGCCAGCAAAGCGATTGTAAAGTTGTTCATGAGATGGGCGTTTTCCTGTACCTTAGGGTTTGATTTAACCATAAATCAAACGCGACCCGCGTGCGTTGGAGCATAAATGCGCGCGGGATTGAGAAGACGTTGCCAGTGCTGAGGGAAAGCTTGGCGGGAGGACCCGGAGAAGGGATTAGTGGGGGCAGAATGTATTTCCAGCCCGCGTTGATTTATAATCATAGCTAACCAGTAATGAATATAAGAATCCATGTAATCGAAGCCGAGCCATACGGCGTCGTTTCTCCTCGCCTTTACGGACATTTTGCGGAGCACCTGGGCCGATGCTGCTACGACGGCCTTTGGGTCGGGCCAGAAGCCGCAATTCCGAATCAGGAAGGTTTTAGATCGGACGTTATTTCGGCTTTAAGGGCCATGCCTACCCCCATGTTGCGTTGGCCGGGAGGTTGTTACGCGGATCACTATCACTGGCGTGACGGTATCGGCACACCAGAAAAGAGGCCCGAGCGGCTTGGCCTTTCGTGCGGGAGAAGCGTTCTTGACGACAACGGCCTCGGCACCCATGAGTTTCTTCGGCTTTGCGAAATCATTGGCGCTGAACCATACCTTGCGGGGAATATGGGGTCGGGTTCGGTTCAAGAAATGTGCGACTGGGTTGAATACTGCAATACGGCAGTGCCCACCACCTTGCAAAGGGAACGAGCGGCGAACGGCAGGCAGACGCCATGGGGCATAAAGCTTTGGGGCGTAGGGAATGAAAACTGGGGATGCGGGGGCTGCTACGATCCCGAAAGCTACGCCTTGGAGTATCGCCGCTATGCGAGCATGCTTCGCCATGTGGATCCGTCTATTGAGATGGTTTTCTGTGGGCACGAGGCTGATTGGAACCAGCGCAGCCTTTCAAAAATGCATCTCCACGCGGGCCTCATGGATCATTTCTCGATTCATCGTTATTGGATTGGTGGGGGCCCCGGAAGCGCATTCTCTGACGAAGATTATTACCGACTCTTGGCGGAGGCCGATCAAACGGAAGAGTTCGTGAAGCAAACCCGTATGTTGCTTGATGACCTAACAGGGGGCAAGCGGCATATCGGAATCGCATTGGACGAGTGGGGAGTTTGGCATCCGGAAGCCCGAACTTGGGGCCCAAATGCGGTTCCCGGCGAGGCCGGAGATTACGGCCAGGCTTGCACCATGAGGGATGCACTCGCTACCGCTGCTGCGCTAGAGGGCTTCCATCGGCAATGCGCCTCTTTGTCCTTGGCAAACTTGGCCCAGGTGGTGAACGTGCTTCATGCGCCCATTTTGACCGATGGAGATCAGGTCATTCTGACCCCAACTTATCATGTGCTTAAGTTGCACGCGCCTCACATCGGAGCGCAAGCGTATCGAACTGAAGTGGATGGAACTGATACCGTGCCCGGCGGACCAGCCGTTTCCGCCACTGCAACAAGCGGCGGCATAACAGTTGTTAACAGGCACCTTAATGAAATGGCCGAGGTTAGGTTGAAATGGCCACAAGGATCTGGGAAAGCGATGCTTCTGACTTCGGCAAAGGTTTCGGACGAGAACACGTCTTCAGAGCCTGCAAAGGTGACCACGGTTGCCCTGCCGGTTAAGTTCGTAGATGGCGAAGCTTATCTCGAACTTCCGCCTCATAGTGTGGCTACACTAACCGTTTAGTGACTGGGGCAAATTAGGGGTTATCCTAGGTAGCTTCGAAGACTGTGGCTCGCGCCTCTCCCGGTTCGTACCTCACCGACCTCTCCAACCGGGAGAGGTTCGGGTTTTTAAGCGACTCCAAATTAGCGCTAGTTCGAAGCACATCCAGTTTAGGGTTCTGGCGTGATTCGGTAGAGGCCCGCGCCATGAGCGGGGATGGATGGCGCGAAGTCTTGCTCAACAACTCCTAAATCTTGCTTCGCCCAAAGGTCGCGCACGCGCGCTTTTGGGCCTAATCCAAGTTCAGACCATGATACCGACACAGGTTCAGCCGCATCTTTTAGATTGAATACGGCCAGGTACTTGGCTTTTGAATGAGGAACGTCCGCCAGCCAAGCAGCCTCGTCATCTTTCCGCCAGAGTTGGTGGTTATCGGTGCTCCGCTGGTTGACTTCAATCACTTCCTCGTTGGTTATGAGCGAGAGGGTGAACGGGTCGTTTCGAGGCAAATGCCCACCAAGAATGAGGGGCGAGCGGGCGATGCTCCACAAACTCATCACCGTACGTTGCTCATCCTTGGTAAAGTGGGTCCAATCGTCTTTTTGGCCTTGACGGACTGCTCCAAACGGAAGCATATCCGCATCCGGCCAGTGGCCGGAGCCCCTAAACGGGGTCCAAGAATCTAGCCGGGCAAACTGCTCTTTCAAGGGAGTCCAGTTGTCCCAAAAATCATCGCTGATCCGCCACATATTGGCATGGATCTCGATATGGGGGCCGTGATCCACTCCCGTTGGCCCGGGAGACGTGCTCAGGACCATGGCGCGCTCCGAATGATCGATCGCCGTTCGAATGCCATCGATCTCGGCCTCGTGGTAGGGGGTGGAAAGGTCGTCAACCTTTACAAAATCGACTCCCCATTCGGCAAACAGCCGAAAAACGGAATCGTAATACTGTTGCGCGCCCGGCTTGTTCATGTCCACGCCCCACATATCGGGGTTCCACGGGCAAGGGCTATTCTTATCCGCGATCTCGGAGGCGAAGTGGTCGGTACCCAAGATCGGCAAGTTCTCATCGACCGCTTTTCGGGGAATGCCTCGAATGAGGTGAACGCCAAATTGCAAGCCCATGGCATGGATCTCCCGGGCAAGAGCTCGAAAACCACGACCGCCGGTGGCGGAAGGAAAACGATCCGGCGCGGGGAGCAGTCGGCCGTAGCGGTCCATGGCTACATCGACGTTTGGCTTATAACCCCACCCTACAGCGCCAGGCACATACCAACAGATGTCGACGGTGACAACCTTCCAGCCATACCTAAGGAGGTTTTTGCTCATGTAGCTTGCGTTCTCGCGAACCTGGGCTTCCGTTACGCCGGTGCCGAAGCAGTCCCAACTGTTCCAGCCCATGGGCGGGGAAGGCGCGAACTTCCAAAAATGGGGCTGTTCCGGAGGATTTATGGCACTAGTGAGCATAAGCGAAAAAGCGAGCAGGGCGGTTAACATAGCAACCTCCTTTGCAGAACTAATACATCACACCCTAGCAATATACCTAGCATATTGCATCGTAAAGTGTGCATGTATTTACTCTCCTGCGACCTTTTCTTTTACTTTTGGGCGATCCGTATGAAGTCTGAGTACGATATCTTGCTCGTAGTTGCCAAAGGCACGCCCGAACAGCGTGAATCCGCCGACATGTTCGGCGTCTGGCTCGTTGCCAATTCTGACCACGGTCGGCTTGCCCGGTGCAAGGCCGAGGTCGGCAATTTTCACGTCGGAGATTCGCATTCCATCGATTTGAGTTCCCGTGCGACCTACCGTCCACACTTTCAGGAACCCGTATTGGGCGAGAACGTCCAGCCACCAGCCTGGGTTCAGACGGCCCGGATTTCCCCCCATGTCTCCCGGCGAGGTCCACGTGCCGATCTTGATTCCATTGATCCAAACACTGATGTCGGACTGGAAATTCGGATCTAAGCCCTTCGTTTCGGAACAGACTTCAAAGGCCACATCGACTGCTTTTATGGTGGCGTTTGAAGGGAGGGAATTCGGGAAAATGTATTCAACATAGCCAGCCGAACTCCAGAGTATCTGGGCTTTGGCCCGCTCCGGAAAGTGAAAGGCGATCGGATCATCGAGGTGGCCGATAATAGCTTCCGATGTGGCGAGCCCGCAGGTTGGAACAATACTAAGATCGGAGTAGAGACCCATCGGCATCTCGATATCGGTCACATCGGAACTCAGCGGAGGCACGCTGCTCATCTCGATAACAAGCCGATCCACGATGCGCCGGCAGCGCTTTTGGGTTCCTTGGGCCCCTGCTCGGTAGTCACTTTGAACGAGACCTGCTTCTTCCAGCGCTTGGATATGTTTTGTCACGGTAGGCTGAGCCAAGCCCAGTTCCTGGCTTAACTCGTTTATGTTTAGCTCGCCTTGGCCTAATAGCTGCAGGATTTTTACCCGGCTTTCGCTGGCAAGCATCCGCATGATTTCAAGGCCATCCGCGACGTTAAATTCGACAACACTAAAGGGCATTATAGATTTGCATGAATGGTAATATAGAATAAGGAATGGATTGGCGTTAGGAAGCGATTATGATTTCCACTTACCCCGCTCTTCTGGCTCTCTTTCTTCTTGCCGTGCAGTTCCCTGTAAGGCTCTCGGACGGGACCATAGAAGCTAGTAACACCAAGAGTTCTGCCAATGTTGCCCAGAACCCGACCACCGACGCTTCGGCCTTTCCCTTTGATGGATTCGTGCCTGAGAATGGTTTCGACGTTCACGACCCGGCAATTATCGATTTTAATGGCCACTACATCTGTTTTAGCACTAGTGGTAACGGATTTGGTGTAATTCGCACCTCCAATGATCTTATTCATTGGAAGGTTCACGGCCCCATTATACGCGAGACCCCCGAATGGCTGCGCAAAGCGATTCCTCAGCACCATTCCATTTGGGCTCCAGAGGCGAGAAGGTTTGGGGCGGACGGACTACGGGTGTATTACTGCGCAAGCCGCGCGTTTGGGCACAACACCTCCTATATAGGCGTTGCGCAATGTGATAAGTTTGATCCGGATAACCCAACCGAAGGTTGGCACGATCTCGGATTAGTGATATCCAGCGACGAACAGCACGACAATTTCAACGCGATCGATCCATCCACGGTTTTGGATCGAAGCGGGCGGCTGTGGATGTATTTCGGATCCTACTGGAGTGGGCTTTATGTGGTCGAGCTCGACCCGCAGACGGGCAAGCTGAAGAATCCGGATAATCCGCGCAAGGTCCTTATCGCGCGAAACACGGAAGACAAAGCAAACGGCCTCGAAGCACCAAGCTCGCTTTACAAGGACGGCTTTTATTATCTGTTTGTAAGCTATGGCCTAGCGGCGGCGGGAGTGCGCAGCACTTATCATATTGTGGTTGGCAGGTCCGCAACTCCGGACGGGCCTTTTACGGATTCCACCGGCAAGGGCATGGTCGATGGTGGGCACGAAGATTTTCTCAACTCTTCCTATCCGATGTTTGGCCCCGGTGGGCAAACGCCGTTTCAGGACAGCAAGGGACGTTGGCTGATCGCGCTTCACTACTACAACGGAACGAGGGTTTGGTATGGGCATGTTTGGGGCAAGCCGACCTTGCAGGTGAGGGAGATTCTGTGGGGCCAAGATGGCTGGCCCTTGCCGGGGCTGCCCGTAACTCCGGAAACAGTTGCGCTCCAGAATCATAAGTTAAAGAGCGTCGTGGGCATGTGGGTCCACCAGGTGGATTTTGGCGAGCCGCAAAGGCTGGAAATCAAAAAGGACGGAACCTGTGTTCTGAACGGGAAACTTGACGGCACGTGGAAGGTCACCGATTCAAGCTTGGAACTGAAATGGCCGGGAGATTCTGCCACCGATTTCTGGACTGATAGCCTCGTTTTGGGCTATGAGAACCACTACTACGCTGGGCGCAACCAGACTCGGCTGCTGATACGCGGCTACCGACTGGAAGGAGGCAACTAGCCATGATGCAGCGCTCCTACCTTGTGTTTCTATTTCTGATTTGTCTTCTGTTAGGTTCGATTAAATACTTCTCGGGAGGAATTTCTTCTACCACGCGCAAGACCGAGCTAAGTTTTTGGAACGGTTGGACGGGCCCCGATGGGAGAGCCATGCTGACCGTGATCCGTCGCTTTAACGATGAGAACCCGGATGTGCAAGTTTCGATGCAGCGCATGGACTGGGCAACCTATTACAACAAGCTAATGGTTGCTGCCATGAATGGCCGCGGGCCTCAGGTTTTCGTTATTCACGCAAGCACGCTTCCCCGAATGATGCAGGCCGGATTCGTGGCGGACGCCTCTGACCTTTACGGGCAGAAAACAGGAATCTTGGAGTCTGACTTCGATTCCAAGGTTCTCACCCAGGTCAAGTACGGCAAAGAATTAGTTGGGGTGCCCCTTGATATCCACCCCCAGGGCATGTACTGCAATGCCCAAATGCTCAAGGAAGCGGGGTTTACCAATCCCAATGGCACGGTTCGCGCGCCTGTCACAAAGGAAGAGTTTCTGAAGGCGATAAACGCGACGCAGAAGATCAGTTCCGACGGATCCCACTCGGTTTGGGGATTCTCGTGGACGATGTGGCGCAACAACTTTATGGCCCTGGTGCCGCAGTTTCACGGCCACTATTTTGATGACCAAGGCCAGCCTGATTTGGCTTGTCCGGGAAATGTGGCGGCCTTGGAGTTCATGAACGAACTCATGAACAAGATAAAAGTGACCCCATCGCCCGAGAGCAATATGGGGTGGGTCGGCTTTCGGCAAAAACATGTGGCGATGGTGTTCGATGGGGTGTATATGGTGGGCGACCTTCAGCGGCTGGACGACCTCCAATACATCGGCGCGCCGATCCCCGTAATCGGTGATCAGCAGGGAACGATGGCCGACTCTCATTGCCTCTGCATGCGCACGGATCTCACTCCGAAGGAAAGGAATGCCGCCGAGCGCTTCATTGCCTATCTCTCAAAGAACAGCATTGAGTGGGCGGCGGCGGGGCAAGTGCCTGCCCGCAAGAGTATTCGCAACTCGCCCGCATTCGCCAAAATGCAGGTCCAGTACGCGTTTTCCAAGCAGATCCCGGGCATGCTTTACCCGCCTCGAACGCCAGTGCTATTTGAACTCACGCTAGAGATCGACTTGGCCGTGGAAAAGGTTTTACGCGGGCGGGCCACTGCTTTGCAGGCCCTCCAAGTCGCCAATGATAACGTGAAGAAGGTTGTTGAAAGAAACAGGCAGGAGTCTTCCTCGTGAAACCGCGGGCCTCATCGTATCTGTTTGTGGCCCCTTATGGGCTTTCATTTCTCACCTTTATTGTGGTGCCCATCGGGACCGCCTTTGTGCTTGCGTTAATGCAGTTCGACCTCACCTCCCGAAAGACGGCAAGCTTTGTTGGGCTTCGAAACTTCCAAGAAGCCCTTGCCGACCCCTATTTTCAAAAGGCAGCCATCGCAACTTGCACTTTTACGGCGATGATGGTGCCGATCTTGATATTAACTGGCCTGGCGTTTGCGGTTGGCCTTCAGGCGATGAGAACGGGTCGGAACACGATTCGGGCTCTGCTTTTTCTTCCGGGCATGTTTAATGTCGTTGTCGCCGCGCTAATTTGGCGCTGGTTCTACGATGGCGAGTTCGGATATTTTAATTTTCTCCTTAAAAAAGTCGGCATCCCGCCCGTGCATTGGCTTTCGGAAAAAACGCTGGCCATGCCGAGCATTGTGGGGATGAGCCTGTGGTGGACTTTGGGGGGAACGACAATCGTGCTCTTGGCGGCGATCCAGCAGGTTCCGAAACAACTTTTCGAAGCAGCCATGTTGGACGGAGCATCCTCGACGCGAATTTTCGCAAGGATTACCATGCCTCAGATCCGCCCCGTGCTCATGTTTATTACGATAACGAGCACGATCGGCGCCTTCCAAGTCTTCGGACAACCTTTTCTTCTTACTCAAGGCGGGCCCGAGCTATCCACGCGCGGGGTTGTTCAGCTGATTTACGAAACCGGTTTCAACCAATACCGGCTCGGTTACGCGGCGGCCATGAGCTGGTTGCTATTCGCCATGATTTTCGCATTTGTTGTGTTCCAGTTTATGCTCTTGCGGAGGTCCTCCGATTGAAAACGAAGCGCTGGGTGATAACGGTTGTGATGATTGCGGTTGCATTCGTCTTCCTTGCGCCCGCCGTTTTAATGTTTCTCACCGCGTTCAAGCCGGAGAGCGAGGTCTTGAATCCAAGCTCGGCCATACCGCACCATTGGACGCTGGAGAATTTTCGCTCCACGCTGAAGGGAACGGAAGAGGCGCCATTTATGCAGTGGCTGCTAAACAGCCTGTTCATTTCCAGCTCTGTTACCTTCTTGGTTCTCCTCTTTTCTTCTTTATGCGCCTTTGCAGTCGCCCGGTTGAAGGTGCGTGGCTCGAACACCATCCTCGCCATTATCGTGATCTCCCTGATGATCCCGGGTCAGCTATTTCTTATCCCGGTCTACTTGATGTTAGGATGGTTTCACTGGTTGGACACTCCTCTTGCGCTTATCGTCCCTGCGACAGCAGGAGGATTTGGGGTGTTCATGCTGGCCCAGTTTATGAAGGCCATTCCGCCCGCTTTGGAGGAAGCGGCCGTTCTCGACGGCTGTTCGAAGTGGGGGATCTACGTTAATATTTGCCTTCCCCTGTGCGCGCCGGCGATGGCCGCGCTCGGTGTCTTCACGTTTATCGGATCCTGGAACGACTTTTTGGGACCCCTGGTGTTTATGGATTCCGTGAGAAACTACACCCTCCCTGTTGGAATCGCACTCTACCAATCCTCTTATTACACGGAGTATGGGCGCACGCTAGCCACAAGCACCCTCTCCATGGTTCCGCTCATTTTGGTTTTCCTGATTTTCCAAAAACAGATTATTGAAAGCATGTCCGCAACCGGACTGAAAGACTAACGCGATTATATGAACACTACTATCCATCTCCATACCCGGCTCCAAGTCGACAAAGTCGACCCACGCGTTTTCGGAGGTTTTCTGGAGCACCTTGGCAGGGCCGTTTACGACGGCCTCTACAATCCGAAAAGCGTCCATAGCGACGCTAATGGTTGGCGAAAAGACGTTATGGCAGCCCTAGACCGGCTAAAGTTTACGGCTATGCGCTACCCGGGGGGCAACTTTGTAAGCGGCTACCACTGGCTTGATGGCGTCGGCCCTCGGCAGGATAGGCCGCTCGTGCGCGACATCGCCTGGTCAAGCCTGGAATGCAATGAGATTGGCACGAACGAGTTCATCGAGCTAGCTAGGAAGATGAAATGGACTCCCATGATCGCGGTGAATCTCGGTACGGGCACGCCCGAGGAAGCCCGCAATCTGGTCGAGTATTGCAACGTTGAATGCGGAGGGAAATATGCCGATTTACGCGTTGACCACGGGTTTGCGGATGCCCATCGCGTAAAGCTTTGGTGTCTTGGCAACGAAATGGATGGGCACTGGCAGATTGGCCACGTGCCTGCCGACCATTATGCGATTAAGGCTCAGCAGGCCGCACGCATGATGAAAATGTGCGACCCCAACATTGAGCTAGTTGCCTGTGGCTCTTGTGCCCCCGATCTGCCAACTTATTTGGAATGGGACCGCATTGTTCTGGAGCATCTAAGGGATGAGGCGGATTACATCAGTGTTCACCGCTACGTGGGGAATGCCGACGATGACACCGAGGAGTATCTTGCTGTCACCAACAGCGTGGATGCCCAGATCGAGGAAGCGTTTGCCATGTGCCGCTTCGTTCACCGGGTCCGAAAAACTAAGCGGCTGGCTCGGCTTAGCTTTGACGAATGGAACGTGTGGTACCGTGCGCGCTCCGGCGATCATTTGGATGGGAGGGGCAAGTATGCGCCCCACTTGCTTGAGGAACACTACAACCTGGAAGACGCTGTGGTGGTCGCCGGGTTCTTGAACAGCTTTGTCCGCCACGCAGACGCCGTTAAGATAGCGAATTTAGCCCAGATCGTGAACGTGATCGCTCCCATTCTGACGGAGGGCGATTCCATGCTTCTTCAGACAATTTTCTATCCCTTCGAAATGTTTTCGAGCAGGAGGACGGGGATTGCTTTGCAGATCGCCACTGAGGGGCCATCCTACGAGTCAAAGGAGCACGGCCGGGCGGAATATATCGATGCAAGCGCCATTCTAAATGGCGATGAAGTGAGCGTGTTTGCTACAAATCGTCATCTCACCAAACCGATGACGGTGAAAGTGCGGATCGCCGACGCGCCAATTGAAAGAGTGTTGAGTTCGGAAATTGTGGCTGGCAACGGGCCAAAGGACGCGAACACGTTCGAAGATCCGAACCGCGTGCGCAGCATTAACTTCACGGATATAAAGATCTGCCACGGTTCGGCAATTTTTGAGATGCCGCCGCTTTCTATCTGGGCGGGGACGTTCGCACTAATGCCTGGGGAGTGAACTGGGCTTCAAACCGTGGATTCGAGAACTGATTTCGAAACCACTGCTTTTTGTGGTGTCGCTAGTCGCGACGAGCCCGATTGCCACCCCCTCCAGTTCCGCTCGTTCCTCGCTCCACTGGTTCCCCCTTCGTTCGGTGGCAGTCTGGTATGTGGCCTGCCACGTATGCAAAGATCTGTCCGACTTTGCACCCTCACATATAGGGGGCACCCCAGTCACCATTTTGGGCTCGCTCTCGGGAGTTACAAAAAAGCTTGCAAACGGCCGCATTACTGGGGCCATTGCAAGCTATGAGTAGTTACTTGTTCAGTCAGACAAATTTGACTGTCAGCGGGTTAACGCGCTCCGCCGCTCGGCGCGGGGGCGTTGCCTTTGGCCATTTCGGGCGTGATCGGGGTCCTGCCCGAGTTAGATCGTCTTTTACCCTGACTCGCTCGTTGAGCGTTCATTTGGTCCAAGATTCTCTGAGAAGGAACTGTTTGGTCGTTGCATCCGCAGACGACTGCACCAAGCAAAACAGCGGAAATAAATACAAGCAACCTTTTACAAATCATAAGTGTTCAAAGTGCGAAAGTAGTTTGTTCCACCCGGAAACTTCCGGGTGGAACGAGTTACAAGCTACATATTTGAAATGTTGACAAATCCCCATGCTCCCCAATAGTTCGGGTTGATGGTGGGATCAGTCAAGGAAGTTGTGGCTGCAGGGAATGCCTGTGAGCAGTCATACGCTTGATAGCACCACACGCTGCCAGAAATTCCGAAGTTTCGGAAGGTGATAGCGGTCCTCTTTTTGTACTTTGCGTGTCCATCGGCGAACGCATAGTTATCGCCATTGTTGTACGTGTCGCCGGCCCAACTAATGTCGATTCCGTTCATGGAAGGACCTGTTGCAAGGAAGTCATAGTCCCAGATCGCCGGTTGGACGTCTGCCTCGCGCTTCGTGGTGACCTGCCCGTAAAGGGTGATCAGATCTGTAGGAGCTGAAGCAGTGGTGAGGGAAACGTTTAGCGCTCCACCGTTGAAGATGTAGCTCGAGTTTCCTGCATTGGCGTGAGTGTCATAGCTCCACGCCACGCCGGTGGGAACCTGCAATGCGGAGTCCGTGAAGAGCGGCAAGCTCTTTACGTAGGGAAGGATCATTGCTGCCCAGTTGGGCGTTGTATCTGGATCGTTCCATCCAAGTAAACAGCCTCCAGCGCCACCGTTGTTGGGGTCGGTATCGGCTCCGCATGGATCTTCGGAGCCTGCAAAGGCGTATTGGCCACGGTCTGGGTTCAGACCGCCACCGGCAAGATACCAATCCGCCGGATCTATCGAGATGGGCGAATTGTCGTCATAGTCATTCGAATACATAACAACAGCCAGCCCCTGTTGCTTTGCGTTCGAAAGTGCTGCGGTTTGTTTCGCAGCCTGCTTTGCTTGGGCAAAGACAGGGAATAGTATTGCGGCGAGGATCGCGATGATCGCGATCACGACGAGAAGTTCGATTAACGTAAAGCCTCGATTCTTATTTAACATATTTCTCACCTATGAGAAGATTATTGCGGCGGCGCATAGCGCTGCTTTTCGTTGCACATTCCTAAAGCCATCGCCTTTCGAAGACGGCCTTACCCATTTCTAATAAATTCTAAATACGGACCAAAAGCCCGAGATAGAGCATTACATATCATATTAACACAGATCATAGCTAAACGGTAATGCTATTAAACTTTTTTTCTTCCCTGGATTTAGCCCCCAGTGAAAGTGCCACCTGTCCGCCCACCTTGCAATGAGCAGATCGTATGCTGATTCAGCCTCAAATAGCAAGTCCATTATGTTACGCTAGTATAGAACAAATCGGGCTCAAGAGCAAATGTAATCCATAGCGATGTAAGAATATATATTTTTCGATTTGAACCTGATAAATTTCCGTTTAGATTGTTAGGCTTGGCTTTAACTACTTTTTCCCCTTACATTGAGACAAAAAACTAGAGCATCGTGTACAGGACTAGGTCGAACCGAAATGGCCTCGCGGCGACCAACAGGCGCCAAAAAAGCTGTGCTATATTCCCACTAAGGAATAAGCCATATCCTGTTGGTTTTTGGAGAAAAAATGCTTCCAATACTGTCCGTTGCCGCTGCCATAGCTTCGATACCGAATCCCGAGGGAAGCGGGCCAGGAATGGTTCCTTTAGCCCTTGACTACCCCGTGAGGCCAGTGCCTTTCTCCGCCGTTCACTTCACGGACCAGTTTTGGGCGCCTCGTCTTGAGGTCAACCGCACCGTTTCTATCCCAACTGCGTTTGAGAAATGCGAGGAAACGAACCGGGTTCGCAATTTTGTAAGCGCTGCTAAGACCCTCCATGGCGATACCTCAGCGGAAAAGCTCTTGCCGGATAATCCGTATGACGACACTGATATCTACAAGATAGTGGAAGGCGCTTCCTACTCCCTCAGCGTTCATCCCGATTCCAAACTCAGCGCCTATGTCGACCATTTGATCACTAAAATCGCTGCTGCCCAGGAGCCGGATGGATATCTTTACACGGCTCGCACAATCAATCCCGCCCATCCCCATAAATGGTCTGGACCCGAGCGCTGGGTTAACGAAGAAGAGCAGAGCCACGAACTGTACGATTCCGGGCACCTATATGAATCGGCCGTCGCTCACTACGAGGCGACCAGCAAGCGAACGCTATTGGACGTCGCGCTAAAGAACGCCAATCTTCTCGTTAAAACGTTTGGCCCCGGCAAGAGAAAGATCTGGCCCGGACACGAGGTTGTCGAGATGGGCCTGGCTAAGCTTTATCGCGTCACTGGTGACAAGGATTATCTGGATCTTGCTAAGTTCTTCATCGACTCACGCGGGGGCGGAGGTTCTTATTGGCAGGCCCAAGAGCCGGTTGTGGATCAGACGGAGGCCGTTGGGCACGCAGTGCGGGCGGGCTATCTATACGCAGGAGTTGCTGATGTGGCTGCGCTTACCGGCGACAAACCCTACGTTCATGCAATCGACACGATTTGGGACAACGTGGTGGGCAAGAAGCTCTACGTTACCGGAGGAATCGGGGCGATCGGCTGGGGCGAGGCATTCGGAGCAAACTACGAGCTGCCAAACATGAGCGCCTATTGCGAAACGTGCGCTGCGGTGGCTAACGATTTCTGGAACTATAGGCTGTTCTTACTGCACGGGGATGCCCGCTATGTTGACGTTTTCGAGCGGACCCTCTACAACGGACTGCTTGCCGGAGTTAGTTTGGCCGGCGACACCTATTTCTATCCAAATCCGCTTGAAAGCCGGGGCCAATATCAGCGAAGCGCATGGTTTGGAACACCATGCTGCCCGGGCAACATCACTCGGTTCATGCCATCCATTCCGGGTTATGTTTATGCGGAAAAGGGCGATAACCTGTATGTCAATCTCTTCGCATCGGGAACGGGCACGGTTACCTTGGCCGATGGCCGGAAGATCGTTGTTAAGCAGAAGACCGCTTATCCTTGGAACGGAGACATTCACCTGGAATTGGCAGACTTGAAACCGAGCGCGTTTACTTTGCGGGTTCGGATTCCTGGTTGGGCACAGAACGAACCCGTCCCCAGCGACCTCTACCGATTTGCAGATAAGAATACGGAATTCCCAACTTTGAAGGTCAACGGTAAGTCAAAGCCGATCGCGCTCGATAAGGGGTACGCGGTGCTTGAGCGATCTTGGAAGAAAGGAGATGTGGTGGAGCTCAATCTCCCAATGCCCGTTCGGAAGGTGGTCGCTAACAACGCGGTTGTTTCCGATCGAAGTCGAATCGCGCTTCAACGGGGGCCTATTGTCTACTGCGCGGAATGGCCAGACAATCCCAATGGCAAGATTCGCAACCTTATGTTGCCAGAGAACGCCGCTTTTGACGCCAAATTCGAACCTGCCCTGCTCAAAGGTGTCACCGTCCTCCAAAGCGAGGCATTCTCCCTTTCCCGCGATGTAAACGGGAAGATTGTGAAGAAGAAACAGCCTTTTACGGCGATCCCATATTACGCATGGGCGAACCGGGGTCCCGGTGAAATGACGGTTTGGATTCCCGATTCCGAGGAGAACGCCTCACCGAGTCCCTATCCAACCCTCGCCTCTTCGGCAAAAGTGACGACGTCTCCCGCGCCGAACTCAACCCCTCTGGCCATCAACGATCCCCACGAGCCGAAAAGCTCCATCGACCAAACTGAGTTCTTTCACTGGTGGCCCCTCAAGGGCAGCACCGAATGGGCGGTTTATACGTTTCCGAAAGTCGAGAATGTCTCTTCCTGCCAGCTCTATTGGTTTGACGACACCGGAATGGGCCAGTGCCGAATCCCTGCCTCTTGGAGGATCCTGTATAAAGATGGCGATTCTTGGAAACCCGTGGAGAATTTGGATAGCTACGGAAACAACGTGGATACCTACAACATGGTTCACTTTAAGCCGGTTCAAACGAAGGAGTTAAGGCTGGAGGTGACCCTCCAGAGCGGCTGGTCGGCCGGCATTCAGCAATGGCGAGTCGAGTAACGGCTTACTTGGCAGTAGACTCATAGACCAGATTGTTTGCGTAATCATGGATGTGAGTTCTAAATGGCGGTGACCTTGCGCGACGTGGCGGCCAAGGCCGGCGTTTCGCCGGTTGTTTGTTCCCGCGTGCTCCACAACAAGGCGATAGCCATCCGGGTGAGCGAAGCGACAGCCGAACGCGTGAAGCAGGCCGCCATCGACTTGGGATACAGGGTTAACATATCGGCGCGCAACTTCCGCGCGCAGAAATCGATGATGATCGGCATTGCCCACGGCGCCGGCTTTGTGCGGCCGAAGTTCAACGATGGCTCTCGTTATTTCTGCGCTTTAATGGACGGAATGATCGAGGGCGCATTCGCCCACGGCTATACGATCAGCCTTTGCCCCCTTCTGCTAAACGAAGTTCCGGAAGCGGCGATGTCCGACGGCCGTTTCGATGGCCTCGTTTGGTACAGCAATGTTCCCTCAAAGGACAACCGGGATACGCTGATGAACTGCTCCTCGCCAGTTGTGGCCATCCATTCGAACGCTGACTATTTCGACAACAAGTTTCCCACCGTTTTGTGCGATAACTTTCACGCGATCGGGTGCTCTGTTAGGCACTTGGCCGAGTTAGGGCACAAGCGCATCGGCTTCGCGGTGGACACGATGCATGGCACAACCGAGACGCATGCCAGGTATTCGTCTTACCTTACACATATGAAAATGTCCGGCTTGGATCCGGATGAGACGCCGATTGAGATTGATCCCTTAAACGCTCTTGACGACTATTTAAAATCCGGTCCGAAGCACACGGCGGTGGTGACGAATAACGACTATGTAGGTTCCGAGTTCATCCGCAAGGCTGCTCTGTATGGGGTGCGTGTTCCAGAGGATTTGTCCGTAGTTGGGTTTGATTCAACCACCTTTTGCGACGAACTTAGGCCGAGCCTGACCTCGGCCCGGCAACCCCTTTTTGAGATTGGCGAGATTGCTATTCACCAATTGGTGAAGGTGATCGACGGCAATTTCTCGGGGCCTATGGAAACGGTTGTGCAGGGTGGATTTGATGTTCGCGCCTCGACTTGTCCGCCTAAGTAGGCCTCTGGCTGCTCTAATTTTTGGGAACTTAGCCAGAATCCAGATGAGCGTTCCGACAGATAGGTTACACATTGTTCCGGACACATAGGTTACACATGGTGTGTCCTTGATCCTTTAGGAGGGTCAAGGTCAATGCCATGGAAGGAGTGTTCGGTAATGGAAGAACGATTTCGTTTTGTACTT
>DASXZH010000015.1:0-42581 GCA_036502005.1 Fimbriimonadaceae bacterium | reverse complement strand
TTTGTGGAGGCTGCTTAGGATTCTGCTCACAGAACCGGCAGATCATCGGGAACGAGGCCGCCCAAGGGGAAGGAAAAGACATAAGCGAAAAACTTGCAAACAGTTAGCGCTATGGAGAGCTTAAGTTGATGGCTATGGGGGTTGGGGGGAGAGGTGATGACGGACTCCGCTTCCGAGTGTGAGCATGGAAGGCCCTTCCTTCCTCGAAACACTTGCCCCCAATCAAAAATCAAAAATCTAAACTCAAAAATCTGCCGGTCTGTGGCAAAATGGGGCCATGACCCTGAGAAAGTTGCTAGTACCCGCCATCGTTGCCGGAGTTGCCGGTTTAGCCCAAGCTGAGATCGATTACAAGGTAACCGTCGATCCCCAAAATCATCAATTGCAAATCCATATGCTTATCCCGGCCGAAAAGGGACCGGTCAGCGTACAGATGCCGAGTTGGATGCCCGGCGCCTACACTTATGGCAACTTCTACGAAAACGTTCACGATGTAATTGCTAAAGATGTCGATGGCTCAGCGACTGATGTTGGGCACCCAGATAAGAACACCTGGCGGGTGACCGCAACCGGCAAAGGCGTGATCGACCTCAGCTATACCGTGCCCAGCAACGGCAGAAGATTTGGCGGTGGAGCGCCAGATAGCGGCTATTTGCAGATTTCAGGTCCAACCGCTTACATGTACGTTGTCGGCCGCAAGAACGAAAAGTGCAAAATCACTTTCGAAGTTCCCGATAAATGGCCGGTGGTGCTGGGCTTGGACGAGGACAAGGGCGGCCAGCCCAACACCTATGTTGCGCCTAGCTACGACGTCCTCGCCGATGCCCCCGTAAGCACCGGCAGTGACATCATTGTTGACAAATACACCCTGCGCGGCAAGGACCACTACGTTGTTTTGGAGGGCGCTGCAAAGAATCAGGTTGATAAAGCAAGGCTTATGAAAGACTGCCGTTTTGTAAGCGCTGCTGAAACGGACTTCTGGGGAAGCGTGCCCTATCACAAGTATGTGTGGCATTTCATAGTCTTTCCGGGTGCCGATGGCGCAGGCGGGCTAGAACACCTAAGCAGCACCCAGATTAGCCTTTCTAGCGGCGAAGGCCCCCGAGCCCAGAGCGTCCTTTCGCATGAGTATTTCCACCTCTGGAATGTAAAACGAATCCGAGCCAAGGTTTTGGGGCCGTTCGATTACTTGACCCTGCCGAAAACCGGCGCACTTTGGTGGCTGGAAGGCGTGACCGATTACTACGCGGGACTCATCCCGTACCGATACGGCGAGTGGAAGCGAGACCAGTTCTTTGACGACGTTACGCGCAACGTCACCGCAGTCCGATCTAATCCGGCTCGGCTCACGGTCAGCCCCTATCAGGCAAGCTACCGCGTGGGAGATGCAAACAATGGCCGTGGAAACAGCAACGGCTACGAGATTAGCTACTACAATCTGGGCTGGCTTGCCGGCATGTGCCTGGATATCGAGATCCGACAACAGACCAACGGAAAGCATTCGCTCGACGACGTGGCCCGCGCTCTGTACGATCTTTGCAAAGACAACAAGCCTGGATTTGAGGAAGACGAGATCCGCAAGCAGTGCATTCGGTTTGGCGGCCCTTCGCTTGGACCTTTCTACGATAAGGTTGTTATGAGTCCTGGTGAACTTCCGGTTGAAGAGCAACTTGCGAAGGCAGGTCTCAAGATGGACGAGCATGACGAACCGATGGTCGACGTCGGATTCGCCGCCGCTCCCAGCCGTCAGGGTGGTGGCGTTCGATTTGCCCGAATTCACGGGCCTGCCGATGGCAAGATCATGACCGGCGACGTTTTGGTGGCCATGAATGGCAAGAGCCTTCAGGGCATGGACCCGAGAGGCGTGGCAAGCGTAATCGCACCTGTTATTCAGGGTGCAGCGGTGGGAACGCCAATCACTCTAACGGTCAGCCGTGGCGGCCAAAATGTGGATGTGACGATTGATCCGGTTATGTCGAGCCGAAAGGTGAAGACGATCTCGGATGATCCAGCCGCAACTCCCGCTCAAATCGCATTGCGAGACGGTTGGCTGTACACCAAGTTGCCTTCGGTTCAGTGAATTAAAAAGATGGCCCCCGGCGGGCCATCCTTTTTACCAGTTCTTACCTAGCCAAGTTGCGGCTGCTTGAAGCTGGGCCTGAGCCTGGGGAGAGCTTGCGAGACCGATAAGGTTCTGGATTTGAGAGGCGTCATCTAATCCGATGTTTCCAGGCAGATCAATCTGAAGTCGGAAATACCGTCCGGTAAGGATTTGCCCGCACTGATAATCTGCAAGACCCGCCGAGCCGTCCATCATCATATTAAGTGGGGCGACTTTCCACTGCAACAAGCCCCAGTCTCCATCTTCCGAAGCGATGAAATCAGGGTTCGCTCCTGTGCCAACTGAAAGGATGACAATGTCGTCTAGCTGTACTCCAGGGCCGCGAACGGGATCTAGAGCTTGCGCTAGGGCGCACATGCTGGGGTTGTTAGCTACCATCCCGCCGTCCACATGGTTTTGATAGATCGGGAAGTACGTTGGGGCCGCGCTGGACCTCATAAGAACATCGGTTACTTTTTCCGCCCCATCTGAGTCTGCGCCAGGAAAGTTATGATAGAACTTCGCCTTCCAAGTCGGATGCGCTGCATTCGCTGGCGTAGGGGGTGGCAAATGGTCGTCCAGATCGAAGGTCGCAATAATGATCTTTTTCGGAAGATCATCTAAGGTTATGTTCTTAAACACGCTACTGATCGCATTCAGGCGCCCTCCGCCGGGATACCTCGCCCGCGCGACGCCGTCTATCCTAGTCGCGGCGTCAAAAGGATTGGGGTCTTTAAAGATTCCTGGGCCTTGGTTAACGTAAAGGTCCTCCATCTGTTTTGGGCTGTTGCCTTTCGCAAGCCCCGCCGCTAAAAGTGCTCCGGTAGATGTGCCGGCAAAAAGATCCACGTTGGGAAGAAATGTGGGAGCGGCGGTATTAAGTTTATCGAGCAGAGCAGCTGTGAGGACGCCGCGAATTCCGCCACCATCGATTGAAAGGATTCTGTACTTAGGCATACTCCATTATACCTAAAAAAGACAATAATAAAGTTCCTATTTGAAAACTAGATATCAACTTTTCTTTGCGGAATCCTCAGATTTGGCACGGGCAGCAAAGATTCATCCTTGCGCATCGGCACGTTGCTGTTAACCATCATCGCCTGCATGCGCCTCTCCGCTTCCTGCGAGAACTCGATCATCTGCTGCTCGAAGTCCTTGCGCATGTCATCCATGTCTTCCAGCAGGCGCAAAATCAACTCAACGCCAGCCAGGTTTACACCCATTTGCTGAGTTAAACGCTGAATGCGTCGCACTCGGCGGATATCGCTCTCGCTGTAAAGCCGGTTCTTGATTCCCACGCGGGAAGGCACGACCAAACCGAGCCGCTCGTATTGGCGAAGAGTTTGCGGATGTACGCCGCAAAGCTGAGAGGCGACGCCGATCATATAAACCGGTTGGTTTTCCGTTCTCACGCCGTCACCTTGTCTAGCCCGGCAAGTTCCTCAAGTAACTTGCGCTGTTCGGCGCTTACTTTCTTGGGGACGGTGATTTTTAGCTTCGCCATCAGATCGCCGCGTTTGCCGCCCAGCTTGGTAATCCCTTGGCCGCCAAGCCGGAACGTCTGCCCGCTTTGCGAGCCCTCCGGGATTTTCATGGTCACGTTGCCGCGCAGGGTATGAATCCGGATCTCGCCACCGAGGGCGGCCGTCGTGAACGGCACTTCGGCGTCGACTTCTAGGTTGTCACCAACCCGTCTAAACATCGCGTGAGGCAACTCACGCACGATCACGTAAAGGTCGCCCGCTTTGCCGCCCGAACCAACTACGCCCTTGCCCGGCACTCTCAACTTCTTGCCTTCAGAAATCCCCGCCGGGATTTTGACTTCCACTTTTTTGGTGGTGGGGATGGTGCCGGTTCCTTTGCAGGTGGGGCAGGCTTCCATCGTGCTCTGCCCAGTGCCTCCGCAGTTTTGACAGACCTGAGCCATGCCAAGCATCCCTTTGGTGCGGCCGGACCCGCCACAAACGGAGCATGTTCTCGGCGCTCTTAACTGCACTGAACCGAAACCGTCGCAGGTTTTGCATGCATCCATCGCTTGGTAGGTGAGCGACCGCTTTGTTCCGGAATCAATTTCCTCAAGTGTGAGTTCAATGGGCTTTTCAAGGTCGCGCGGCGGAATGCCCTGGTGGTGCATGCCGTAATCGGACATGTCCACTCCGCCCTGGTTGTGCCCCATGTTGGTGAAAATCTGTTCGAAGATAGTTTCGAATCCGGCTCCGCCACCGTTAGTGCGGAACTGAAAATCGCCCGCGCCTCCTCCTCCGCCTCCCGTAAAGTTTTGGGCGTGCTCCCAGTTTGAGCCGTAAGTGTCGTACAGCTTGCGCTTTTCGGTGTCGCTAAGGACCTCGTAAGCTTCGCTTACTTCCTTGAATTTGGCTTCGGCGGTCTTGTCGTTCGGGTTTACATCCGGGTGGAACTTGCGGGCAAGTTTCCGGTATGCCGACTTGATCTCTTTCGCTTCTGCCCCCTTCGAGACGCCCAGTGTTTGATAGTAATCCTTAGCCATGGTTGTAGTGTTCAATGCTCAATCCCATGAGTATATAACACTCAAGTCAAGCGAAAGGTTTCGGGGGATTTTCGAATGTCGATTCTCAATTCTCGAATGTGGATACCCGATATCAAAGACAGGATTCGGGCCCGCCGTATGCGAGTGCGGCAAAGTCGCTCGGTGCGGCCTCGCCAATGAGTGGCCGCGAGAAGGCTCCGGGTCCCCAATCGAAAATCGAAAATCAAAAATTCCGATTGCCCTCCCGAAAATCGCCCGACAAACCGAATATCCAATTTAGATGTTCGCCGTATTCGCAATTTGCTATATTGGTGCTGCTGCAGGGGCCTACTACTTCACGGCAAAACGCGCGAAGTCGATCCCGTTCCCATATTGGGTTTGGGAGCAACATAAGCCCGAACTTGAGCTTCACGAGACAATCGAAAAAGCAGCTTGATCGAGTGCTGAGTTGTCTCGCCCTTGTTACAGACCGCGCGGCTATTACGTCTAACGGCTATAGTCGTGTCTAAACTCATTGACAAGAAAAGTGCTATCGCGCTTTCAGTTTTTGTTGTCGTTCTTTGCTTTCTGTTTTCCTTTGCTGACAAAGGGCCGAAACGATTTTCTTCGCCATCCGGGATCTTCGAATTTGAAGCCTTTTCCTCACAAATTGATGTTTATAGAAATGGTTGGTCATTTCTTGTCAAGAGACCACCGATTGCGATGGTTGACGTAAAGCACGGAAGAATAAAGAGCGTGCGGTGGGCAAGCAACGATCGAGTTGAGGTCGTCTTGAGCAGAGGTTCGGAGCCTAGGCCCGGCCATATCGGTGGGGAGGGCATTTTTAACTATATTTACGACTAACCTCTAGCGCTAATACCATGATCGGAGGCTATTCGAACCTAGGCATCCGATATCCTATCAGCATTTTCCCCGAGGCCGAACGCCCGCTCCCGCGATTTTTTCCCCTCGCCCTGCGTAACTCTTTTTATGGTGAAGATTGCACTTATAGCTGCCGCAGCGATAGCGGCCGTCGCTTTGGCTGTCGGATTCAAGTCCATTCCTTCGAAGCCGGAAGCCCCAACCAGGATGTATCACGGCCTTTACCTTGTTAAAGGCATCACAAAAGTTCCTGACCACACCGAAAAAGCCATGTTCTCAGCAGGGTGTTTCTGGGGAATCGAACTCCAGTTTCGCGCCCAAAAAGGTGTAGTTGCAACCGCTGTCGGCTTTACCGGCGGGACGGTGCCGAACCCAAGCTACGAGCTGGTTTGTACCCATACCACCGGCCACGCGGAAACGGTTTTGCTTGAATACGATCCAACTGTCGTTACCTACAAGCAGCTTCTTCAAAACTTCTGGGACATGCACGATCCCACCGAAGGCAACCGACAAGGCCCCGATTTAGGCGACAACTACCGCTCGGCCATTTGGTATTTCACGCCGGAGCAGAAGGCTGAAGCCTTGGCTTCTAAAGACGCTTTGCAAAAATCTGGCGAACTCAAGGACCCCATTACAACGCAGATCTCACCTGCCGGGCCGTTTTATAAGGCCGAGGAATACCATCAGCAGTACGGCGAAAAGGGCAACGTGGTCTTTTGCGAGCGGCGAAAGCCGGCAGCCGGTTAGATCGGAAGAAAGCGGAACGTAGAAAGTAGAAGAAATAACCGTAAACAGTAAACGGATGGAGAAATGCTGCCTAAGGCAGCGGGCAGGGCCGCCGCAAACTCTTCGCCCCTCTCGGGCGGAGGGGCCGGTGAGTCCGCGAACCAGGGGAGGTCCCGAGGGAAGTCCTTGGAGGTGTTAGAGGTGACCTTATTTAGCGCCTAGGCCGGGGGGAGTGGCTCCGGGCCTAGCTACTATCCTCTTTCACTCAATAAGCTGCAACCCTGCGCGCGTAACCAGCGTAAAATCAACACCGGCAAATGCTGATTCTTATTTCATTCGTTTGCCTGGCGCTGGGCGTAATCGTCTTCCGGCTGTACGAAGATCTGGCCAATCTGAGGAGACAGTTGCAAACCGCCAAGGCCCAGATAGAAGCGCAGATTGCGCTGCGCCGGGACCTGCTGCGTCAGTTCAAAGAATCGCTTTATACCGAGGGTTCTGGCCCTCGAGTGGTCGGCGCGGAAGCGCACAAAATCATGGCCGACGTGAAAAGCGCGGAAGATAAGATCGAGTTTGCCAAGCGCTATTACAACACAATTGCCGAGCAATATGACCACCGGCTGCGGATGTTCCCCTATTCGCTACTTCACCTTCCTCCGCAGGAGTTTATAGAGCTGAGTTTAGATAACGATGGGCTCAGTTGTTAAGTGGTTAAGCTGAAATTCCACAAATCGCCACTACGAAACTTGAGAACCAGGAATGATGGGATCCAAGCCGCGTTGGAGATATAAACAGGCAAACTATAGAAACGCAGTAGCAAACAGGCACTTACCGAGAGGATAAGTGCCGGTATTAGGCGCCAAATAATATGGAATTTTCTCCTAAGAAGCCACTGAAAGAATCATGCAGCATAGGCCAATGCTGTAACAGATTATAAGTAGGCGGTGGCTCTCAGTGGGTTGTTCATCATAAATCATGCACTCTATAAAAAGAAGCAACGGGATGAGGGAAAAGGCGAGTGGCGTAAGCACAGAGTTAAGCTGCCTATCCACAGGCCTGTTCAGCGGCAACCAAATTTTTTGCTTGTCGAGGGCCACACATCTATTTTAGTACATTGCGCCCGAATGCAGCCAAACACCATGTCAAAATGGATCGGGGAAGTTAACCATGAACAAAGTCTTTAAGAAAAGCTGGTTTACCATTTTTCTCGCCTTTCTAATGGTCGCGTTTTTTGCGGGACAGATGCTGCCCACAAGCGACGTACAGAGGAACACGTTAACTCCGGGCGTCAATCTTCCATAATCATACGTGCCGACAATCGCGACCGAGACCTATCAGTCGATGGGGTTGAACGACTCCGAATACCAAGAAATCCTCCGCCTTCTCAAACGAGAACCCACCCTTGCCGAACTCGGCATGTTCGCCGTCATGTGGAGCGAGCACTGCGGCTACAAATATTCACGTCCGGTTCTGGCCTATTTCGAGCGATACAAAGAGGCCCTAGAAGGCAAAGGCTTCGAAAATGCAGGCATTGTGGACATCGGTGATGGCCTCGGCATCACCATGAAAATTGAGTCCCACAACCACCCCAGCGCGGTGGAACCGTACCAGGGCGCCGCAACCGGTGTTGGCGGCATCATCAGGGACATTCTCACCATGGGGGCAAGGCCCATTGGCGGGCTCAACTCCTTAAGATTTGGTCCTATTAGAGATGGCGAGGCCCCCCCTGAAGTAGTCCAGCGCAACCGATATCTGTTTGAGCATGTGGTAGCCGGCATTGCCGGATACGGAAACTGTGTGGGCGTGCCCACCGTTGGTGGTGAGGTAAGTTTCCATCCCCGCTATAGCGGAAACCCCCTTGTAAACGCCATGTGCGTTGGCCTTATCAAGCTGGATGAAATCACAACCGCCGAAGCTTCTGGCCCCGGCAATCCGGTTTTGTATCTTGGTTCCGCAACAGGAAAAGACGGCATCCACGGCGCAACTTTTGCCAGCGACGCGCTGGACGAAAACAGCGATGCCAAACGGCCCAATGTCCAAATCGGCGACCCCTTTGCCGAAAAGCTCCTTATAGAGGCAACGCTGGAAGCGTTGCAAACGGGCGCGATTGTCGCCATTCAGGATATGGGCGCGGCGGGGCTAACCTGCAGCACCATCGAGATGGCAGGCAAAGGCGATGTTGGTGTAAGCGTTGACCTCGACAAAGTGCCCATGCGCGAGCATGATATGACGGCCTACGAACTCATGCTTAGCGAAAGCCAAGAGCGCATGCTAGCGGTAGCGGAGCGGGGAAGAGAGCACGAGGTGCTCGACGTTTTTCACAAGTGGGGCCTCAAGGCGGAGGTTATCGGCACCGTAACCGAGAACCCAGAAACGGTAGTTGTAAGGCATGGCCAGTTGGAAGCCGGCTTGGATGCCCGCCTCCTAACCGATCACTGCCCAACCTACACTCCCGCTGCCGAAGAGCCTCAGTATTACCGAGACGCCGCCAACCTAAATGTTGAGGAGCTTCTGGACGTAGGAGACTGCAACGCGGCCCTGTTACAGCTTCTGAAAAGCCCCAATATCGCCAGCAAACGCTGGGTTTTTGAACAGTACGACCAGCAAGTGCAAACCCAGACCGTACTCACCTGCGGAGAAGGAGATGCCGCCGTTTTGGCCCCACGCGGAACGCGAAAGGGCATAGCCCTAAAGGTGGATGGCAACGGGAGGCAAGTTTATTTGGACCCATTCGTTGGGGCTCAGCTTGCTGTCGCCGAAGCGGCGCGGAACGTGGCATGCACGGGCGGAAAGCCGGTCGCCATCACCGATGGATTGAATTTCGGCAACCCCCAAAAGCCGCATGTGTATTGGCAGTTTCGAGAAGCGGTGCGTGGCCTTGCGGAGGCCGCGGAGATTATGGAGACGCCCGTAATCAGCGGCAACGTCAGTTTTTATAATGAGAGCGAGCTCGGCGAAGTCCCGCCTACGCCGCTTGTTGGCATGCTCGGCATCCTGGAGGATGCCGATAAGCGGATCGGCATGGCCCCAACCCAGGGCGGCGGGGACGTGATTCTGCTCAGTACGCCTCTCGTAAATATTCCGCAGCAAGGCCTCGGTGCAAGCGAATACTTGGTGGAGATTCACGGTTTGGAAGATGGCCGACCTGTCCCCCCTCGCCTCCATGAAGAGAAGAAGCTCTGCGAACTCCTCGTTTGGGCAGCCCACGAGGGCGAAATACTGTCCGCTCACGATTGCAGCGACGGCGGCCTCGCCGTTGCGGCAGCCGAAATCGCAATCTCAGGCAAACTTGATCTAGGCCTAAGCCTGGAAATGTCGAATCGAAAAGATAGCTTGCTCTTCGGAGAGATTCCTGGCCGCGTTCTGGTCACCACCTCCAGCGACTGGCGAGAGCTAAAGGCACAAGCCGACCAACTGGGTATCGAGTTCAAGCATGTGGGCAAGTTTCATTGCTACCGAGAAGGTCCGAGGCTTAAAGTGTCGGGAACGCTAGTAAACAGCCCCTCCCCTGCTCCCTGGGAGGGGAGGGGGCAGGGGGGAGAGGTCGGCAATCTCATCGATATAGAAGTAGCAGAAATCACGGAAGCGTTTGAGTCTGCCATCCCTCTAATCATGCGGGATGAGGCCTAATTATTGGAAAGCCGGTTCAAACGCAGGCAATTGAACGGATATATTAAGAAAAGCGCGGTGTGTGTCACGTATGTTTTGCGTCGTTAATAGAGGGATTTTTCTAATGAAATGGTTAGCTGTTGCAACGGTTTTTTGTTTCGCTCTGGGGGCACTTGCCCAAGATGATTCGCGCGAAACGGTACAGGGCATTATCGAAGCGGTCAATATGTACAAGGCAGGCAACGCCGCGGGTGCTACAAAACGCTTTGAAAGTCTTTACCAAGCGCACCCTCAGAACCCCGACGTTCTGAGTTGGCTCGGCTTTCTTTATCTCTCCGCCGACCGGCCCGGCGATGCCGCACCGCTCTTAGAAAAAGCCGCCGAAGAAAAGCCGCATGATTTAGAGGTCCTAACCAATCTTGGCAATGCCTACATGAAGGAGGGCCAGGAGCAAAAGGCGCTTAAGGAATATCAGACCGTCGCCGCCATGAACCCCAAAATGTTTGAGGCCTGGTACAACATCGGCAATATCTACCTTCACGAGAGCAAGTTTTCGTCGGCCGTAGATGCCTATAACAGGGCCGCCGCTCTTAAAAGCGAAGACCCCTACATCTACAACAACCTTGGCGTGGCGTTCGATAGCAACAAGCAGTACGACCAAGCGGCGACCTACTTCGAGAAGGCTTCCAACTTAAAGACCGATAACCGCACGTTCGCCCGCAACGCGGGGCTGGCGCTGCTAAGAGCACGGAAGACCGAAGTCGCCATCCCTTATCTTCAGCGCTCCAACGGCTTGGACCCAAGCGATGCAAGTGTGGCGCTTGCTCTTGGCGACGCTTATTCCAAAGTTGGGCGTCGGGCCGATGCCCTGTCGCTTTATGAATCCTTGAAAGACTCGATGCCGGATAACGCGACTCTTTGGTACAACCTTGGGGTTCTTCGGGCCCAAAAGGGAGATGATGCGGGTGCCATTGAGGCCTACTCCAAAGCCGAGCAGTTAAACCCGAACGATCTTGATACGATGAACAACCTGGGCTTGCTTCAGTACAAGAAGGGTGACTTTCAAGCAGCACGCTCCACTTTTGATAAGCTCCGTGGCCTAAACCCCAACAGTCGCGAAACGCTGATGAATCTAAGCGCTGCCGACGTCAAGCTGGGCGACTATCCGGACGCGGTCGAGATTTGGAAAGCCATGCTGAAGGAGGATCCAACCCGGGTTAAGGTGCGAATCGCCCTTGCCAACGCCGAATGGATCATGCTCAACTTTGAAGGTGCCAAGGCCGATTACGAGACCGTTTTGAGCACCAACAAGAACAACCCCGATGCCCTCAACGGCCTCGGCTTATACTATCTTAAGAACAACAAGCTCCCCACCGCGGAGCAGGATTTCAGGGCGGCCATTCAGGCCGATTACAACTTTGTGCCTGCTTACAACAACCTGGCCATCACTTTAGAGCGCGAGAATCAGAGGCCGGCGGCCATGAAGTTTTTGCAAAAGGCCCTTCAGATCGATCCCAAGAATAGTGATGCGAAGTCAAATCTGGATCGAATGAAGTCGGCGGGATAAACTAAACCCGGTGCGAGTTCATTTATTGGTCAACGCCCATCGCCTGGACGCGGTGGCGGCTGCGAAAGACACGGTGCGTTGGCTTCAGGGCCGCAAGGTGGAAATTGCCGCCGACCCCGAGTCGGCCGGCATCTTGGGCGTTGAGAGCCGTCCGCTTCGGTCTCTTTGCCATTCCGATCTGATCATCTGCTTTGGTGGCGACGGTACCCTCATTCGTGCGGCGGATATCTGCAGCGAACTCGGCACACCTATTTTGGGCGTGTACTATGGACGCTTTGGCTTTGTAACCCAGTGCGATCCGCACGAGATCGGCTCTTGCCTGAGCGAGTTCATGGATGGCAAAGCGACCTTTGAAGAGCGGATGATGCTCCAGACCGATTTGCTGCGGGCCGGTCAGGTTATTGCTTCTTTGCACACTTTGAACGAGATGGCTTTGCAGCGGGCCATTACCACGCGTATGCTTGTTTTTAGCGTGGAAGTGGACGGCCGACATTTAACCAGCTACCCGGCCGACGGCGTTATGGTCTCAACCCCCACCGGTTCTACCGCCTACAACCTTTCGGCAGGCGGTCCGATTATGGACCCTGGCGTTCAGGCTTTGATTCTTACCGCGATCGCCCCTCACACGCTCAGCGCCCGGCCCTTGATCTTGCGTCCTGATTCTGAAGTGAAGCTGACCGTGCAAACAGAGGGAGATGCGGTGTTATCGGCCGACGGTCAGACTCGGCTGCATTTGCTGAGCGGTGATCTGGTGCGCGTTACGCGCTCGCCTCGCGTTACGCGCCTCATGTGCGTCGATCCCTACGATTTTCTTCGAAAACTCGCCCAGCGGCTGTTCTGGAGCTTCAGCATCATGGGCGACGAGCCGCCCGGCGGCTAATGTCGAATGTGGCGCCGAATGCGAGTTGTGTACCGCCGAGCATGATGTTGGCCTAAGGCTCCCCCTTCTCCTGTGCTCGGGCAGAGGAGAGGGGGACGGGGGGAGAGGTTTCCGATTAAATCCAAAATCAAAACTCTAAAATCAAAAATCCCGCCGAACCTTTCACCCCAAAAACTTGTAGAAATAAACAGGTATACCCAGTAAAGATTTAACAATCCGAAAACAGTAAAGGCAAAACCTTAGAACGCCGAAATATAGATGGGGCGTCTAAGGAGAAGGAGTATGCGAGAAGATTTCGAAGAAGAAACACACAGCAAGTCCAGCAGCATTGCTTGGATTGCTCTCATCACCGCGGTAAGCGTCACCGCGACGGCCATTGTGGTGGCAAAACGCATTCGCGCAGCCAGCGTTCCACGCCAAGTCGGCGACTTGGTCAACCTCTGCGACCGCGCCGCTCAGGCTCTGGAAGACCGCATCTGCGGTTCCGACTACGCTATGGCGTAACGCGCTTACCACTCACCCCTCTGAAGCTTCGCTTCATCTGGGAAGGCCACGCTAATCGCGTGGACATCCATGTCAATTGCAAAGGATAACTCTGGATCAGGGTCATTTACCTCGATCAGAATTCCTGGGGCAGACTTGAGGGTGAAACCTGGCAAAAAATAGTCGATTTCTAGCTCTGGAACAACTTTGATGGCTTCGCGGATGGGCATGCCAACTCTTAGTTTGCCCTCATAGGTGCCCAGGTACCCGCGGCCAGCAATCACTTGATAAATCTTGCCAACTCTAACGTCAACGTCGAACTTTACTTCACCCTTTCCTAGGGCATATCGGGCCTGAAAGGGGCCCACCATGCTTATTTCGCCTTCTTCACCCTGACCAAGTCTTGAAACGTCTTGTCGAATATCGAGGAGTCTAGTGCCCACGTTGTAACCTCCCAGGCTTACGCCGGGAATAATCGGAGCGTCGAGATCCATTCGAGGGTACTTCATAAAAAACTAAGTTTATCCTTTCGGCTTACTGGCGGTTCGGAAAATGGCCTCGGCCCCAGCGCTGCTACTCTGGTTCAAGACAACGAAAAACGGCACGTCGCCTACCTTATAGGCGGCCATTAGCTCCCACAAGCACTTGGCCGCACTTCGCAGGGTTTCCTCATCAAAAGCCCCGTCCAACGGTAATTGGATTTCCAGAACATAGCCCGCATCGGTTAGCCACGAAAGGTCGTTCATAAGATCCCACTAGGCGTCCCAGTTCTTACCCCACCAGCCCGGCAGGTTAAACTCCCGTTCAAAGCCCACCATGAGACTGGCCTTATCCTCAAAATCCGCAGCGCATAGCTTGGCATAATGGAACCCATGTGCTAGGGCAAAACTCTCTGCGCTGGAGCCACCCTCAGGAACAAAGCCGAACTCGTAATGGTGCAGTAACTCGCTCATTTTGTTCAAAACTGCGGAAGAATAGGAAAGATGTGCTGCATCGCGTCACCCGCGATGAAGTGGCCGGACGTAATCGCTCCAGGTTTCCCATCAACTTGCATCACAAGTTTGCACATTGTTCCGCGCTTCACGGGAGCCGAGAGCCTAAAGTGTTCCCGCCGCGTGGCGGCACAAAAACCTGATTCTGAAAGGGGCAAATCTTTCCAGTCGTTGATCTTCCACGTTTCCTTGTGAAAGACCATTTTGTCCGTTGTCATTTCAAACTTGCCGTTTTGGTAGACCTCTAACCCAATCTTTACAGAGTGGGCGACGGGGTCCAAATTCACAATGTCGAACTCTGTTGTCATGTAGCTCAGTACAAAGTTTCCAAAAGAAATTCCATGCCAATGTTGTTGGTCCATCCATACTTGGTGCCAACGCGGTGTATGTCGAAGAGATGTAAGCGCTTCTAGCTTTACTCCGAAGCGTTTTCGAATGACATAAGCGGCACCAGCGAGGAAGTACACCTCCGCGTATTGCCCGTTGTCCAAATCTAGGTTCGGAACATTGAACTGCAAGAGACTGAAGAGGTCATCTTGGGTTCCGACCTCAAATGTTTGCCCAGAATCTTTATAGGTGTCCGCATTGGCCGCCAGAATCAAGCGGCACAGATTGTAAAGCTTCCAGGTGGGAAGCTTTTCCCGAGTGTTCTTCACCTTGTAAACATCGAGATAGTCCGCCGCGATCGGATAATCGTCTGATCGAAACGATTTTGGAAGTTTGAAGTCCTTGGTCGTAGGCCTTCCCGGAAGCTGATCTATTGGGACTGGAACGCCCTCCTGCGCAGGCGGAGGAGGCAGTGGAGGCCCCGGTGCAGACGCCTGCGTCATTGCCAAATGAAAGATCAATAGCAAACTAATCATCTTCGGTTTACTAGCATTTCGCTCATTTTAACTTAGACAATCGTCCGGGATGCCAGAAAAGTCGCCATCGAGGACCTGCGGAAAATAGCGTTCTATTAACTCAAGCTTAGTCGACAGATCGTCGCGTAAATACCTATCGTCAAAGATGTCGCCCAAAGTGTAATCGGCTTTTACCCCTGGGGCGAAGACTTTTAGCCCACGGTCCAACGTCAGTCTTGCCCCGTTCTCCCACCAAATGCCCTTTCCAGCGATGTTCAACACCGTGAGATAGAACGGGTCGATGATGTCGATAGTGATAACCAAACAAGCGACTAGGCTGGAATAGTACAGTGCCTGTGCCCGGCCAGAATCCCATCTTCTAAGGCTCAAGCCATGCCTCGCGCAAACCGGAGCCACGAGTTCTTCCACTATTCTGAAGACCTTGCCGGCATATTCACGCTTTGGATGTTCTTCTTCCATTTTCACCCAAGATGGGTAAAACCCCATCCGCTCCCGCAAATGCGCCTCCAAAGCGATTGGTCCGCAATGAAGCCCTTCTTATTGACTAGCTCCTGTTCTGCTGCTGCCAGAAGCTCAGCAGGGCCGCGAAGGGCCAGCCCGCAGCCCGCTCGTAGGTCCGTCGACTCCCATGGAAGGATCGGTATTCCACCAATCTCCTGCGTAATATTCATGAAATCCAAGACCACGTGCTCCGAGCGAAATATAGGCTCGCGAAAACCCGCGCTCCAATGCTGACATATATCCCTCCATGCGATACCAACTACCGCTTCAGACCATCGCTTCGGGGCAATCTTATCCGTCGGGAGCAGGGAAAGAATGGAAGCAGGCCTCTTGAAATCCGCGGAGAGGCCGATAAGGTCGGCCATATTTTCGGGCGCCTTTGGACCCGTTGCCCAGCGAACTTGGCTGCGGAGCCAACGCTTGGGCCAACCAAACTGGAAGATAAAAACGGAATGCGGCTCGCCAATGATGGGCGGTGGCTCTACGACTTGATCGTGGTCGACATACCAAATAGTCGGCTTCATAGGCGCGAAGCAAGATAATGCATCAACCATGGCCTCGCCATCACCGCAGATCCACAGCCAGTCGCCGCCGCCATATTTCTCAAGGACTGGCTCGTCCGTTAGGCGAAAAACTGTCCTCGTTAAGCTAGTTGGTGGGTAGTAACACATTTAATGATCAGGCCCATTTGATAAGATCTTGCGTCGCGATTCGGAGCCCAACTCCATCGCCGATTCCTGCTACACAGTTGTTATGCTGCATCCATTCTATGGTGCCATCGAGATCGAAATATTCGGAGTCAAAGGGCCGACGAGTGACGCGCGGTCCGGAAGGCCACTTGTAGGCTTGCTGTTACAAATCCACATTTCGTCGAACCCATTGAAGAATCTTGAAACCGCAAGTTCCACGATCTTGCCACCCGGAAAAACAGCTTGCCCATCGACTTCATATGAGCCGTTCGTATTTTCAAGAAGCTTGCGAATCGTGATTAGTGAGGCTGGATCGCGGCTGCTGTCCAGGCACGAAAGCAAAACAAACGGTGACGCCGATACAAGCTTCGCACGCATTTCCAGGTATTGGCTGATATCACCTCTAGGGTGCAGCACGATTGGTAAATCTTCCACTTTCTTACGATCCTTCGAGTCGTTTTACCCACTAAAAACTAGCCGGTTCTGCGTTCCGAAGTTTGGTCTGGCCGCTTTGGCAAAGGTGGGCTCGATCGCCCAAACAGAATCCTTTCCAGCTTCAGCTTATTCAGAACCCAAACCGCGACAACTGTGAACGCAAGAATAAGAACATAAACGACCATCGAGCCCCCAGGGATCTGCTTCATTAACCCCAAAATGTGAGGTCCGCTGGTCAGCCGCATCAGCATTGGGTGCAATAAGTAAAATTGCAACGAAACCGCGCCGAGCCAAACCATCCACGGCTTGGCCGTAGCAGGTTTAAGGGCCAAGAACGAGATCAGCCAAAACGACGTGCCGAACACAAACACCTGCTGAATGGGATTGCTCAACCCGCTAAAACGGTAGATTTTGTCGAGATCTAGGATCTGCAGCCACAGATATGGCAAGACGGACAGCACTGTTACCACAAACGATCCAATGGCAAGCTTCTTTAGCGACGGATTTGAAATCGGCCACCGATAACCCAGCCACGCCGCCGGTAAAAGGGAAGTAATATACCACAGTACCGACGAGCCCGGAAACACAAGATATTGCCAATGGGTTTGCGACCAGAAAACGACCGCCTGCAGGGTAAAAGCCACGGCGCAGACTGCGAAAAAGTTTAGGCGTTTTATCAACAAATACATCAAGGGGAACAGTAGGGCAGCTTGAACCAGAATGCTGAGAAAGTAAAGGTGAAAAAACGCCTTGCCCCAAAGAAGGTCGTTCCACCAAGTATGAAAACTCCGAAAGCCCGCTGGGCTCGCCTTTTCTACAGCGATGCTCCATACCATGAAGATCAACGTCCAGACAAGATAGGGGTGCAGAATGGCAAGAATGCGCCTTCGATAGCCTTCAAAGAGCCGCTCCTTACTCCTTTGCGACCGCGCCCATAGGAATGCGCTGATGCAAAGGAACATCGGCACGGCAAAGGCAAACAGCCGGTTTGCAAGGATCAGCGCCCACTGCTCGGGAGAGCCTGGAATGGCTAACTCGCGTGCCGATCTCCCGAAACTGTGGAGCGCAATGACACATAGAATGCCGATCGCCTTGGCGACATCGAGGAAATCGAGCCTTGGTTTGGAAGCATGCACGGGGTTGGTTTTGGGCTCCGTTTCGGCAAGCATCACATAAACGGACGAAGCTGAAGAGATCTTATTGGAAATTTTTGATTTTTGATTTTTGGTTTTTGATCCGGCTGTCGCTTATCGGCCATGAACCTCTTTCGACCTTCGACTTTCGACAACCCGCTATCCGCTATCCGCTATCCGCCATGAACTTCCGGCTTTCGACCCTTCGACCTTCGACCTTCGACCTCCCGTTATCCACCATCCCCTATCCCTTATGAACTTTCGACCTTCGACTTTCGACCGTCACGCGCGGAGCGATTCCGCTGTTATCCCCGACTGAAAGACCTCAAGCGTATTCCCATCCGGATCGACAAAATCCAAAACAACCCCGCCCGGCACATCGTGATAATCACCATGAATCGTCACGTCGGCTTCCTCCAAAGTCTTGCGCAAAGCCCGGATATCTTCCGTTTCCAGCCCCAAATACCACCCTTTTGCGTAAATTCCTAACGGCTCGACCGCCGACTCCAACTTTGGGTGAAGCCCGATCTTGGAACCTCCCACGCTAAACTGGCTCCAATAAGGACTGGCAAATTCCAGCTTCAAACCAAGCGTGTCTTTATAAAAAGAGACGGACCGATCCATATTGGAAACTTGGCACCAAATCGTGTGTAAACCTTTCATAAATCCCTATGTCATTGTAGCGCTTCGTTGTTTTTTATGACGCATGCATACTGAACATCGGCTAACCGCATAAGGTCTTAAGATGTAACTATATTTAGTTATTGGGGATGACAAAATGAGGGTTGGATATTCGAGCATTTTGCTCGTCGAGGATAATCCCGACGACGAGAAAATGACATTGAGGGCACTTAAGAAGTGTGAGCCCGTGCCTATCGTTGAAGTGGTACGCGATGGACCTGCCGCCATTGAATATTTTTTTGGCGAAGAAGAAAGGCCGAACCCAGGTTTAGTTCTCCTGGATCTCAAGCTGCCAATGCTTAACGGCCTTGAGGTTCTTGAGCAGCTTAGGGCCAACGAAAAAACTAAGAAGCTACCCGTGGTAGTTCTCACCTCGTCCGACGAAACGCCGGACATTCAACGCGCCTACGCGCTCGGCGCCAACAGCTACATTTGCAAGCCGGTGGAATACGAGAAATACATCAAGGTAGTCCAGCTTTTAGGCATCTACTGGCTGGAAAACAACAAGCATCCCGAGTGCTAATCGATCTTAAATCGCGAGCCAGGATCGGACTCGTGGCGGATCTCATCCACTTCCTCTTTCTTTCCTTCGCCTGCATAAAGCTGGTTGGGGAAGTTTAGAACGAAGGCATCTTTGTCGCCCACATTCTTATAGGCATGAACCACGCCGGGCGGGACGATGACAAGAACTGGATTTTCGCTTCCAACCTTTACGACCATTGGGTCGGCCGTTCTTCCGGGCCGATTCTCCCACAAATAGAGTTCGTAGGAGCCATCGATGAAGGCAAAACCATCGGTTTGGTCAACGTGCTCATGGGGGCCTCTGGCAACGCCTGGGTGGGTAACGCTCAAGTAGCTCATCACGGGCCTGAAATCTGTCGGCAGTTCATCGTGCCGAAACAGCTCGGTTAGCCAGCCTCTCGTATCGCCGAACCGCCTTAATTCGCGGATCACCACTCCCTGCATAGAAACATCCATTTCCTGCATAGGCTACCCGCCCGTTTTGCCCATTTGATGCCGATAATCCAGATAGTCGGGCTCAAATATGAACGTTGTTATCGTGAATGATTTCGCCTATGTGAATGGAGGCGCGGCCCGCGTGGCCCTCTTTTCCGCGAAAGCATTGGCGGCCCGGGGAGTTCAAGTTCATGTCTTTGCCGGCGCGGGGCCGGTCGATCCTGAGTTGTTGGAGGCTCCGAACCTAAAGGTGACCTGCTTGGATCATCGGCCTTACAACGATATGCCCCTTAAGCGCTCGTTAGTGGCCGGCCTTTGGGACAAGGCTGCCGCAACCGCTTTTGAATCGGTTTTGGACGTTCAGCCGGATTCAATCGTTCATTTTCACTCGAATCGGGACACTCTTTCCAGCAGTGTTTTCGCACCTGTGTTCAAGCGCAAGCTTCCGGTCGTTTACACCTGCCACGAGTATGGGCTTACTTGTCCTTACGCTAATTTCTTCGATTTCAAAACCCACGGCATCTGCTCCCGAAAAGCCCTTTCTCTTTCCTGCTTGACCGCTCATTGCAATCAAAAGGGATATAGCCGCAAGGTGTGGACCTATACAAAACAGGCCATCCAAAACGGCTACTTGCAGGTACCGAACCGCTTGGGAGACGTAGTTTTCGTTTCCGATTTTAGCCGCCGGATTATTGAGCCGTATCTCACCCGTGCGGGCAGAAGGCATGTCTTGTCGAATCCAGTCGACGCGGTTCCAGGGCAAAAAAGAAAGCTAACCGAAGATAGCCCATTCGTTTTTGTCGGCTCGCTTGTGCCTGGCAAAGACCCAGTGATCGCCGCAGCCGCTGCCCACAAATTGGACGTTCCAATCAGGTTTATCGGCGACGGCGAACTGCACGAAGAAGTGATGCGGGCAAATCCAAACGCTGTTATCACCGGCTGGCTAAAGCCAGAACAGGTTAGGGAAGAGATGCTGAAGGCTCGCGCAATCGTTCTGCCCACCCGGTGGTACGAAACCCAAGGCTTGGTCGTTCAAGAAGCGGCCGCTTTAGGTGTGCCCGCCATCGTCACCCGAACCTGCGCAGCGAGTGAGAACATCCAAGACCGCAAGAATGGCTTCCTGATCGATGCCTCCAATGAAGGACAACTCGCCGCCGCTATGGAAAAACTTAGTAGTGGGCAGGTCGCATGCGAGATGGGCGCTGCCGCTTACGGGCAGTTTTGGAGCAAACCACCAACTTTGGACAATCACGTTAATGGACTGTTGAGCATCTACGAAGGAGCGCTGAAGAATGCCTAGGGTGCTCTTTGTGGACCAGTTCGCGGCCATGGGCGGCGGGCAACGAATTCTGCTGGATACGGTTCTGTATTTCAAATCGCAGGGCGCGCGGTGCGCAGTTGCCTTGCCAGAAAAGGGCCCCTTTTCAAAGCTCCTCGTCGAGAACGATATTCCGGTTCTCTTCTTTGACCTTCCGGAGCTTACAGCGGGCCGCAAGACCTTGCTGGACCAGTTTCGCTACTTGCCCGCAGTCGGCGCCGTGCGAAACCAGATCCAATCCCTGGCCGAGCAGTGGCATGCCGAGATCCTGTTTTGCAACGGCCCGCGTTGTACCCTGCCGGTGGTTTTGGCAGCCCAGAAGCTGCATTTGCCGGTGATTAGTGCCGTCCATTTGATTTTTGGCGGAAAGGAAAAGGCCATTCTCTACTGGTGCTTCAACCGCGATTGCGTGAAAGCTATAACTTTTTGTTCCGAGGCGGCGGCAAAGCCCTTCCAGGATTTGCCGCATGCCAAAACCACACTTGTTGGCAACTGGGTCAGCCCCGATTTTGTTTCGGAGCCCATCGTAAATGACGCCCGGCATAGGTTTGGCCTAGCCGCCGGACAAACTGCCGTTGGGGTAGTCGGCCGGATTTCCATTCACAAGGGCCAGCGCGTGCTGATCGAAGCTATGATGCCAATCATCGAAGATCGGCCAGATGTGGTTTTGCTGATTGCTGGAGCCAGCGACTTCGAGGACGAGTGGGAGTACACCGACCTTCAAAACTACGTTAAGGAAATGGGCTTAACTAAATCCATTCGGTTCCTTGGGAGTGTTGAAGACCCAATCTCTCTCATGGATGCCCTCGATATTTTGGTGGTTCCTTCGCTATGGGAAGAGCCATTTGGCTTGGTCGCAGTTGAAGGCATGGCCCGTGGCCTGCCAGTTGTAGCGACCCGCAGCGGCGGCCTGGTGGACATCGTCGCTGATGGTGAAACCGGAATCTTGGTTTCTAAATCCCCGGAAGCGCTGAAAATGGCGATCGAAAGGCTACTGGATGATGTTCGGATGCGCGATCAGATGGGTGTCATGGGCCGCGTCCGTGTGATGGAAGTCTTTAGCTCCGAGCCGAAGCTCAAGAAGATTTTGGAACTGGCGAGAACTTGGACGAGAAAGCAGCGCGCAGCTTAACCCTCCTTCTTCTTCCTTCCCAGCAGAACCACCAAGACCACCGAAACCAGCGCCGCGCCGGCCTCGAACAAGAACGCTGTCTTGTACCCGTAAACGGTCCACAAAATGCCCATCAGACCGCTCGCGGCCAGGGTCGCAAAGCCGTTGAACATGTAATACACGCCCATGGCGGTGCCCTTTGCGTGTTTCGGGGCAAAGTCCCCAACCAGGGCTTTACTCACGCCGTCGGTCATGCCGATATAGATTCCGTAAATGGCAAACAAAACCCAAATAAGCCAGCCGTTCACCAAGGCAAACCCCGCGTACACAGCCGCGTAGATGAGCCAGCCTATTCCCAGCACAATCCAGCGGCCAACGGTATCGCTCCATTCGCCGGCAGGGTAAGAGACGAGCGTGTAGACCGCGTTGTAAAGGGCGTAAGCCCAAATCGCCAAAATCGCGGCTCCAGCCACACCTGCCGAGTTCTTAAAAACATCGTTGGCGCGCAGAACCAGGAACGTGTCGCTGCTATTGGCAAGAGCAAAAACGCAAGTGATGATGATCGCCTTCCAATAACCGCTGGGCAGCCCCTTCAAACTAATCTTGGGCTTTTCTTTAACCTCGCCGGGAGCCTCTTCCGTCGCTTTTGCTTCTCGTAGTTTCAAAGTCAAAACAACGGCAAAGAAGCCCGGCACAACCGATACGAAAAAGATTGTTCGGTAAACCTTGAGCTGATCCGAGCCCCTAAATATATAAAGCAGCAGAAGCGTCAGCAGCACGCCTACAAAGGCCCCCGCCGTATCCATTGCCCGGTGCAAGCCAAAAGCAGCGCCAAGCCGTTTTTGCTCCATCGAATCTACGATTAGCGTATCCCGCGCCGTCGTGCGAACGCCCTTGCCGAACCGATCCAACGAACGCCCCGCCAGAACCAAACCCCAACCATTAGCAAGTCCAACAAAGGCCTTGCTGACGGAGGTCATAAAATAGCCCCATTGAATGTAGGGCACCCTGCGACCAGTCACATCCGAGCGCACACCGGACGCCCCTTTCATGAAGCTGACTATCGCCTCCGCAATCCCTTCTACAAATCCAAGAGCGGCTGGGCCTTGGCCAATGGCGACCATAAAAAGGGCCAAAATTGGGTAGGCCATCTCCGAGCAGACATCGTTAAAGAAGCTGATCCAGCCGAGTTGCCAAATCTGTTTTGGCAGCGATTTTAAGCCCTCCCGAAAAGACACGCAATCATTTTGCGCGAAATGTGTTGCATGTAGGTTAAAATGTCGCGGTGAGGCGGTTTCAAGGAGAGAAGCTTAAGCCGGGAGGAAGGCTTGCCGTCATCTCGAATGACGCCCTGGGTAACTTCGTGGTGGTGACCCCGTTGCTGCAAATGCTTCGGGCCGAATTTCAGCCTGCCACGTTGGACTATTACGGCGGGGTGCGAACCTGGGAACTACAGACGAACTCCGATCTTATTGATTGGACTTACCCTTTGCACGGCTCAATGCCTTCTGAATTGGCAGGCATTGCGCACGAAAAGCGCGGCTACGATCTCATTGTTAATATCGAAAGGGCTAATCCTGATAAGCTCTTTGCCGAGAGCCTTTGCACGGAAGACACGTTTGTTTGTGGGCCATGCGGCGATGGCACCGCCCATGACCTCTATTTTGCTGATGACGAGCGGGGCCAGCTATGGCAAGATCGAGACTGGAAAGCGGAGGATCTTACCCAGCGGTACCCTTTGCTAAAGTCGCCTTTTATTGGCGAGATCTTTTGCCGGCTCTGCTACCTGGATGGCGAAATCCCGCCTTACAAAGTGCCCTGCGAAGAGCCTTCAATCGATATTCCGCCTATTCTCATTTCTGCTGCCGCTACTTTGCCTGAGAAGCTTTGGCCCGCGGAAAAATGGCTACAAGTGCTTTCGGTCTTTAAAGAAAAGGGGTTGGAAATAGGCTTGGTCGGCGCTCATCCGATACAGCAAGAATATTTTTGGAAAGGCAACGACTTAGAAATGCAGCTTCTGGAATCGGGGTCTATTAAGGATCTTCGCGGGAAGTTATCTTTGCCGGAAGTGGTCGGCGCGTTGCACAAAGCTCAGTTGGTGCTAACGCTGGACAATGGCATTCTGCACTTAGCTGTAGCCGCGCGCAAGAAAACGGTCGGCATTTTTCGAGATGGCATCCATCGCCTATGGGCGCCTCCGTTTGAGGGTTTGACAGTTCTTACGCCGCCGGCTAAGGGTCAAGTGCAAGACCTTTCCGTGGAAGCCGTGCGCGATGCGGTGGTACGTGCGCTCTGAAAAACTTCTCGTCTATCTAAAGCCCAAGTTTCTCGGAGATTCCGTAATGGCCACGCCCGCGCTGAAGGTGCTGGCTGGGGAGTTTTCTGACCGTTCGATTTTGGTGCCGAAGCATGTGCAAACCATGCTGAGCGAGGACCAGAACGGCTATGAGTTCATCACTCCCGGCCCGTTGCGCGGGTTCAGCGCGGTTTGGCGCGAGGGCTTTCGCCTGCGCAAGATGGGGTTTGAGGTCTGCCTTTTGGTGAACCGGAGCATTCGTTCGGCGCTCGTTGCCCGACTGGCGGGAATTCCGAAACGGATAGGCCATAACACCGAGCAAAGGGGCGTTCTTCTTACCACGCGGGTTCCCTATAGCAAGCTTCGTTTTGAGGGCTCTTGCTATGGCGATTTGGTAGAGGCGATGGGGATCCCGGGTGACTTCACGCGGGTTCATCTGACGGTGACCGATTCCGAGTTTAAGCGCGGGCAGGAGTTGGTTTCCGGTGCCACGGTCGGGATTCAGCCAGGAGCTAGCTTTGCCGAGAAAACTTTGCCCGCTGACGGTTTGGGGTTTGTTGCTTCGCAGTTGATTGCCAGTGGTCATAAAGTTGTCATGGTTGGGGGCAGGGAAGAAGCTCCCTTTGGCGAAGCTTTACAGGCCTGTGTGGATTCGCCATTGGTGGATTTGATAGGGAAGTGCTCTTTGCGGGAATCCATGGGGGCGGTGGCTTCGCTTAAGGCCTGTATTGGTGGAAGCACTGGGATTATGCACATCGCGGCAGCTGTCGGCTGCCCGACAGTGACGGTTTTTGGGCCCACTTTATCGAGCAAATGGGGGCACAACTACGCGCCTCATCAGTCGATTCAGATTCCAGGTGGGAATATAAAGGATATGGATCCGGACGCTGTACTGAAGGCGACTCTGGAGGCCATGAAAGCTTATCCGGGGTGACGAGTGACGGGCATAGGCGTTAAAATAAGGTTTAGGGGGCTACTTTCAAAGGTTTGTCGCTCGCGCGTCTCCCGGTTCGCGGACTCACCGACCTCTCCATCCGGGAGAGATTTGTGGCTGCAAAAACGCCAAGGTTTCCTTATTTTAACGCCTATGCGAGTGACGGGCGACGGGTTGGGAACTCTGTCATCCCGCACTCCGTGTGAGGGATCTCGTCGGCAAATCGTCGTTGTTTCGCCCCCTCCCCTGCGCTTTAACTTGTAGCTAACGCGCGGAAGGGGGAGAGGTGCGCCCAGCTTCGCAAAGTGGTGATGATATTCAGTTTTCAAGGTGCGATTGTGTCTTGGTCCCAAGACAGGATTTGTTAGAATGGCCCGGTTTGAACCTAGATGGTGGCTTAGTGGCGAGCCACCATTGAGACAGAATTGCGGTCTGTTGAATCTGAGATGTCAATTCTGGCTGACATCTCAGATTCAACCTTCTGGATTTTGTATGAAGGGGGGTGGGAGGCGCGGTTGGTGCTCCAGGGTGTTGCAAGCTTCCACGTTGGTCTCGTCTCGGAGGGTGATGACTTGGGATCCGCAAAGAACCTGACGGCTCTTGAAGATTCTCTTGCGGATGACGCGCCTGGTTGGGGAGCCGATCATGATATTTACTTCCGCCTTGCTTCGCTGAATGCCGGCTATTTCGCAGGCCATTTGCTGGAGTTCGAAATAGCCGAAGAGATAGCGGTCGATCTCAGCTTGGTTGCTTTGTTGGGGAAGCGCGTTTTCGGCGCTATCACTTAGGATCTTGGAGCGCTGGAGGTAGCGGTCGTAGGTGCGGCCGGAGATGCCTTCAAGGGCGAAAGCGGCTTTAGGTTGCACGCCGCAGGCGATCTCGACAAGGATTCTGCCTGCTGTGTGGGTGTTGAGGACCAGCGGCGCGCCGGCGAAATGTCGTTTGGGGTAGGTGGGCATTTTGAACGTCCACCAATGGCGATCGTATACTTCTCTGTCGTCTAGCTTCACGAAAGACGTAGACGGATGGCGGGTCTTTTAAAGGTTCTGGCAAGTTAGATGTTTGCGGAAGGGACAGTTGGCTCGACCTCGGCCGGGCATGCAATACTTTGCAGTAATGGAATGAGCGACTCTCTGGACTTGCACCCCTGTTTACAGTTAGCCAGGAAAAGTTCCGTCGTTATCACCGTGCTCGTTCCCGAGAATGGCAGTCAAAGAATGGGACTGGCTTCGGGATTCGTTGTTCAGGTTAGGGACGACTGGTTTCTTGTCACAGCAGCGCATGCTCTTGTGGATATAGAGCATGCGATAGAAAGGGCTGCTCCGGAGACTGTTGGTTTACGGCTGCATTGCTTGATTGGCGATATTGAAGGCACAGTCTTTAGCGTCGCAAATCTAACGACAATCTCCGTGCCCGCATTAGGGAAGCAACTCCTAGCCCAAGCGACGACAGACTCGGAAAGAGAGGTTGCATCATGCCTAGTTAACGATGACGTCGTATTGATAGCCCTCTCCGATTATTATCGAAGGCACCTCTTCTCCTCAGGCCTCTGCCCACTAGTGGGCAAAGATGTTAGCTCGGACATTTTTCCCAAGAGCACGGCGGATGCTCCCATGGGCATCCAGTTTTTTATGTGTGGCGCACCTCTGAATTCGTTGACGAGCATGGGTGTCGCGTTCAAGTTTATGGAGGTCTGGCCAAAGTCATACGAGGCGCCTATTTACGAATTTGCGCCCCAGTGGAGTGACGAGCTACATAGAGGGAGCGTCAAAGGCATGAGCGGTGGGGGCGTGTTCGCATTTTTTGGCAACGGCGACGTTCGTCTAATTGGCGTTCAGTCGGCACAAGATAGAACTGGCTCGCATGTTGACCTTTTAAAGGTGGCGGATACTACAAACATATTTCGGATGCTCCTTGTGCCTCATTAAAACTCAAAGGACCCGCTATTGTGCTCCAGCCGCGACCTACTGAGATTCGCAGGCTAATGATAGAATTGCATCCATGTCGAATACCGAGCAGCACCGATGGATTTCGCCCCTTACGCTCACGGAAGTTCCCTATGAGTATGAGGCTAAAAGACGTGTGGCGGGAAACATGCATTTCGAGGGGTCCCCGTATGCCATCTGCTTTCAACACGAAAAATTCAGAATCTGCATCGAAACTGGAAATATCAGCGTTCAGTCCGACCATCCTTACATGCGGCCTGCGAACAATTTCGCTTACACCCGCGCGGATTTGAGGCACACATGGAGCCTCATTAGGTCGAAGGCTCTAAACGGCTCACGTAACTACGCTAACCCGATTATGGTGCTTTCTGAGATGACCTACAAGGACTCTTATCTTGTGAAGCCAGAGCTTTGGACGGCTTACAACGTTTTGTCCTTCGAACGCGAATTCGAAGAGGCTAAGGCACTCTCGTTTGCGGAAAAGGCTTCAAAGACGCTGGAAAATCTCTACGATGCTTGGTCAGATTCGGAACAGGCCCTGGAGTTGGATTTTTCCTGGGCATTACCTGATGGAGTGCTCTATTTTGAGTTCGACCCGAAAGCGCCCGTGCAGTGGCTTGCCTACGGGTGTGATCTTAGGCAGGCTTATTTGGTTTACAGGTTTTTATTTGACGAGGGATACATTAGGTTTTTGGTTGGCACAAAAATAGAAGGCACCCGGTATCGCCCAAACGGATTGGAAGTTACTGCGTCCGGCCTACAGCGAATTGAGGAAATCAGGAACGGGCGCGATCCATTCGTCAGGCAAGTCTTCTTTGTTCGTAGATATGGTGTAGAACTTGACGCAGTCATTGCACCTCTGATAGAGGAGATAGAACGGGCTGCATGCAAGATACGGGCCGTCTGGCAAATAGTGCACAACAGGAAGATCGATGAGTATGTTCTGAGGTTAATTCGGGAGTCAGGTGTTATTCTCCTTTGGGTTGATCCGGACAACTTCAATGTAGGTCTAGAAGCTGGATACTCCTTAGCTCTTAACAAACCCATAGTGGCATTTCGGCGCAAGCCGGTCGCTAATCGGAAAACGGCTGGCCAAGAGTTGCCGTTTGATATTAGGACGCTTAATACTTTCGAGTTCGAAGAAGATAAGCCAGAGGACTTTACGAGAGTAATCTCCGAGCGCATTCGGGCTGGATTTGAAGAACTCAAGCTTCGGCAACCAAATTCTCGAATTTGAAGCCAACTATTGAACCGCTGGGCGCGCCACGGGGGGGATTACACCATTACAGGGAGGCGCTCGGCGCGGAAGCAAGCTTCCTGATTTGAGCGGGAGCAAGCTCCACGCACTCTACAGCTTCGCGCCCTCACTTTAGGTGCAGCGAAATCCAAGAAGTTAGGAAGTGTAGCGACATCGAAGGGGTTAGGCCGTTAAACTCCGGCGGCCCGGAGGGCCAGGATATTTTAGCGAAGGGCGAAGCGATGTTCGACGTAGTCGAACGAGCGGAGCCCTGGAAAGTGAGCCGCAAACCCCATGAAGTAAATCGATGAATCAAGCCCATGTCACTTGTGACGAAGCGCAGATTGATCGATTTACGCTTTGACCAGGTCGCAAGGTTTGGAGAGGTCTCGCGTCTTGCGGGTTGTAGTTATCGGGGTCAAATTTGGGCGTAACCAATCGGCGACAAGTCGCCTGAGTTAAGGCGGTGTCGGGCCACCGCACTCCCAAAGTGTTGGGCGGCTTGTCAACACTCTGCTAAGATTTCGATGCTGCGGCTTTATCTTTGTCTTTCGAATCAGGTGGCTACTTTACGAGGAGGTCCTTTTCAACGAAAGCAAGCTTCCTGATTTGAGCGGGAGCAAGCTCCACGCACTCCACAGCTTCGCGCCCTCACTTTAGGTGCAGGAAATCCGAGGAGTTAGGAAGTGTAGCGACAGCGAAGAGGTTAGGGCCGAAAAACTCCGGCGGCCCGGAGGGTCAGGATATTCTAGCGAACGAGCGGAGCCCTGGAAAGTGATCCGCAACCCCATGAACTAAATCGATAAATCGAGCCCATGTCACTTGTGACGATGCGCAGATTGATCGATTTACGCTTTGCCCGTGTTGCTACGCTTGGAGAGTTCTTGCGTTTTGAGTGTAGGCATCGTGGTCCGAAGTTAGGCGTTAACTATCGGCGACAAGTCGCCTTAGTTAAGGCGGTGTCGGGCCACCGCACTCCCAAAGTGCTGGGCGGCTTGTCAATACGCTGCTAGGGTTTCGATGTTGCGGGCTTCACCTTTATCTTTCGAATCAGGTTGCTACTTTACGAGGGGGTCCTTTTCAACGGAAGCAAGCTTCCTGGTTTGAGCGGGAGCAAGCTCCACGCACTCCACAGCTTCGCGCCCTTTCGTAAAGTGTAGCGAAATCGACGGGGTTAAGCTGGAAAACTCCGCTCCCGGACCGGCGGAGTTTGATGGCTCAAATCCTTCGAGTTCGCAGACAACAAGTCACTTGGCCCAGTTCAAACTTAGCCCGGTCCAGCCTTTTAAGAAAGAACTCAGGCCACATTGTTACGCTCAGGGCATGCTCGTTCGACTGGCACAGGTTGCCCGGGTCGTCCTTTCATCGCTTATGGGTGCCCTAGGGATCTTATGGCTATGTCTCCCGCTTACACGTGGTCAAAACCCGCCGGCAGTGTTTCAGATCCCGGCACACGATCTTGCATTGGGAGGGTTCGCTTTTTGGCTCGGGTACTTAGTCTTTTCGATCTCGTTGTCTTCGTTCCTAAGAAGTGAAGTTAACGAAAGCCGACTTTTGCTGCGGTCGTTGGGCATGGCGTTTACGATTCTTGGAGTAACGGTGGCCATGAACCTTGCCGACCAGTGGTTTAGCAATCGTCGGGATGCCGACTTCTGGCGTGAAGTTGGCTGGGCTCCCGTCGCACTGGGCGTTTTCTGGATGTTAGCGGCCATATGTTTCCGATACTCTCGGAAGTTTCGCGTGTAGTTCGGTTCAAAATAATCTGCGAGTTGCTCGACTGAATTGAGGCGGGTGTCGGGCCGCCGCACTCCCAAAGTGCTGGGCGGCCAGCTCAAGGGAGCTAAAAGAATTTCAATGCGGGCTTTATCTTTGTCTTTCGAATCAGGTTGCTACTTTACAAGGTTGGCGTCTCTCAACGGAAGCAAGCTTCCTGTATTTGAGCGGGAGCAAGCTCCAGGCACTCCGGAGCTTCGCGGCGGATTATGGAGTCTGGAAAGGCGCTCGCAAGGGATCCCTTACACGGAGTTCGGGATGACAGAGTGAATTGAATCAGTTCTTGATGGGAAGGGTGCGGAAATCGCCTTCCAGTCGACCCCACGCGGGGGGACCCAAAAAGGGTAGAAATGAGCCATGAGCGAAGTCAATCCTTTCGAGCTCGGCGACCAAATGCTGATCATGGACACCCATGCCCAGGCAATAAGAAACCGGCTCGGGCACATGGAGCATATGAAGTTCGTCGAGCGGTTCTGGCAAAAGGACGCCCGGCTATGGGAAAGACCCGAAAACGACCCAACAATCGTCGGTGCGATGGGGTGGATAAAGATCGCCCAAACCATGAAAGAACGCATCCCGGAACTTCAGGCCTTTGCCAAAGAAATCAAAGAAGCAGGTTTTGAAAGAGCGGTTCTGGCCGGAATGGGTGGAAGCAGCCTCGCCCCCCTCGTGCTGTCAGAAGTCTTTTACCGAGAGGGCAAAGGCATAAAGGTCGAAATCCTCGACACCACCGACCCCGATACCGTCCTAAGAATCCAACGCGGCGGCCCGCTAGAAAAGACCCTTTTCATCATCGCCAGCAAGTCCGGAACCACTGCTGAGCCACACGCCTTCGACGATTATTTCTTCGACGAAGTCAGCAAAATCAAGCTAAATCCAGGCGAGAACTTTGTCGCCATCACCGACCCTGGGACGGAGATGGACAACAGCGCGAGGGCGCGCAACTTCCGCCACATCTTTATCAACTTCGCCGATATCGGCGGCCGCTTCTCGGCCCTATCCTATTTCGGCATGGTCCCCGCCGCCCTCATGGAACTCGACCTTGAAAAGCTTCTAAACAGAGCCATCGAAGTGTGCAACGAGAATGAGGGCAGGCCGCTGCAAGAGTGCCCGGCTTTCGCGCTTGGAACCGCACTTGGAACGCTCTCAACTCTCAAGATCGATAAGTGCACTTTTTGGCTCCCGAAAAGATTGGAAGTCTTTGGCCTTTGGCTGGAGCAGCTAATCGCGGAAAGCACCGGAAAGGAAGGCAAAGGGATTCTGCCCGTAGCCGGCGAAGAGCCTGGAACGCCTTCTGAATATGGCATCGACAGGGTCTTTGCTTACCTGAGACCCAATGAAGAAGACTGCACCTACATGGATGCCCGCCTCGCGCCGTTGCGCGATGCCGGCAAGCCGATCGTCGCGATAACAATCAACGACGACTATGACATCGCTCGCGAGATGATGCGATGGGAGTTGGCGACGGCGGTAGCTGGAAGCGTAATTGGCATAAACCCATTCGATCAGCCCAACGTACAAGAATCGAAAGACGTGACCAAGCAATATATCGCCCAAGTAGAAAAGGAAGGCTCGCTGCCAAAAATCAAGCCCGATGCGGAGGCCGATGGCCTCCAGTTTTATGGAGCCGTTAAAGGCGACAACTTGGAGGAACTCATTTTTGGGTTCCTTGGGGACGTAAAGTCGGGAGATTTCATCACCCTTCAGGCCTATCTCACGGAATCAAACGAGATGACCCACTGCCTGACAAAGCTTCAGGAGCACTTAAGAGACTGCACATGCTTAGCCACCACAAAAGGCTACGGTCCCCGTTTCTTGCACAGCACTGGCCAGTTCCACAAGGGAGGGCCGAATGGTGGGCATTTCATCCAACTCACAAAGGACGATCACGAGGATGTTCAACTTCCGGGCCGCCACTACACGTTTGGCGTATTCCGGAACGCCCAGGTTCTGGGAGACAACGCGACCCTTGAAAAGCACGGACGTCGTGTGATTAGAATCCACCTAGGCAAGGATCCGGTAAGCGCTGTAATGAAAATATTAAAAGCAATTGAAGCCCGCCCCACGGTGGCCCACGTTTGATCAAAGCCATATTCACCGACCTTGGTGGCGTGTGTCTCAGCAATGGCTGGGATACGGCGACGCGTAAGAAAGCGGCAAAGCATTTCAAGCTGGATTCCGTCGAAATGGAGGCCCGCCACAACATGATTGCGGGCATTTATGAGGAAGGGAAGCTGTCTATCGACGTCTACCTCGATTTTGTGGTGTTCCACAAGCCGCAAGAGTTTCATCGAGAGACTTTTATCGCCTACATGAAGGCCCAGTCAACGCCCTTTCAGGACATGTTGGATCTCTACCGGGCCATAAAAGCGAAGACCGGTTGCCGTATCCTGGCTCTTAGCAATGAGGGCCGCGAACTGGCTGACCACCGCATCAGCCGGTTCGATTTACCTCAGTTCATCGATATTTTTATCGTTTCCAGTTACGTTGGGTTCCGCAAACCGGACCCAAATATCTTTAAAATAGCTTTGGATATCGCACAGATCAAGCCTCACGAGATTATCTATATCGATGACCGGGAGATGCTGGCGGAAGCGGCCGGGAAGATGGGGCTTAAAAGTCTGTGGCACCGAAGTTATCGGACGACCAAGTCGACCTTGGCGAGACACGGTTTGAAGGGTTAGGAGAGAAGAATGATTGACACACAAGTAGGCGTGAGCGAGTTTGGAATGGTTGGGCTGGGCACAATGGGCCGCAACCTGCTCCTAAATATAGCTGACCACGGCCGTTCGGTTTCAGGGTTCGATTTAAATCAGCAACAGGTGGACTTGCTCGCTACTGAGTCGGCAGGGAAGCCAACCATGGGCTTTACCGACGTGGCGAACTTTGTCGCGTCGCTGCGAAAGCCGCGTTGCATTACGATGCTTGTTCCTGCCGGTTCGCCGGTGGATTCTGTTATCGCTACCTTTAAGCCGTTTTTGGAGCCAGGAGACCTCTTGATCGACAGCGGCAACTCTTACTTTAAGGACACGGATCGCCGCATTGCCGAACTAGCCCCAACGGGAATCGCGTTTTTTGGAATGGGGATCAGCGGCGGCGAAAGCGGCGCTCGGTACGGGCCGAGCATGATGGCCGGCGGGACGGCCGAAGACTATGCCAAGGTTTCCACCGTTTTGGAACTGGTTGCCGCCAAGGCGGACGATGGCCGCCCGTGCGTGGCACGGGTTGGTAACGGTTCGGGTGGGCACTACGTGAAGATGGTCCATAACGGAATCGAATACGGCATCATGCAGCTCTTGGCCGAGACCTACGATCTTATGAAGCGATCCTGGGGCATGTCCAACTCCGAGATGGCCGATGTGTTCGGCGCTTGGACCAAGTCCGATATTGGCGGATTCTTGATTGAGATCACGGAGCAGGTGCTGCGTAAGAAGGACGATGAAACGGGCAAAGACTTGGTCGACATGGTGAAAGATGAGGCCAAGGAGAAGGGAACGGGCAAGTGGACTTCGCAAGATGCTATGGACTTGAGGGTCGCCGTTCCGACCATCGATGCCGCTGTAAACGCCCGCGAGCTTTCAGACTTGAAAGATGAGCGCGTGGCCGCCAGCAAGCTTTTTGGAACCGTGCCTGGCCATGGCGAAAAGAACGTCGATAAGCTGCGCGAAGCACTGAGCGTGGGGATGATCACCGCTTATGCACAGGGAATGGCTCAACTCAGAGTCGCTTCAGGCGAGTACAAATACGATGCCCAAATGGAGCAGGTTTCCGCCATATGGCGGGCCGGATGCATCATTCGGTCGGCGCTTCTGAAGCCGATGATGAACGCATACGTGCGAAATCCCGATCTGCCTAATCTTTTGGTGGATCCCGATTTATTGGCGGTAGTGAAGGCGAGGGATACATCGCTAAGGTGGTTGGTTGGTCAAGCGGCGGCCAACCGTATCCCCACTCCGGCCTACATGGCATCGCTTGCCTACATCGATGGCTACGCGAGCGAAAGACTTCCGGCAAACCTGACGCAGGCTCAGCGAGATTATTTTGGAGCGCATACGTACGCACGAATTGATAAGCCCGGGGTGTTCCACACCGAGTGGGCGGAGGGAAGCTAAATGCCTGTTAACGGCAACAACAATCCGGTTATCATAACCATCTTCGGAATAAAGGGGGATCTTGCCATGCGCAAACTCATCCCAGCTCTTTTCAACCTCTTTCTTGATAAGAGCATGCCGCAGAAGTTCCAGATTATCGGCGTCGGCCGTGAGTGTACGGAAGAGTACATGCGCACGGAGATGCGTCCGCGCGTGGATGAGTTCTCTCGCCGAGGAAAGACTTCGGATGCGGATTGGAACAGGTTCGCGCCGAATTTGGAGTCTGTGGATGGCGTTTTTGAAGACCCCGGCACCTATCAAAAAATAGCCGATACCATCGCCAAGCAAGAGAAAGCGTGGGGCGACAAGGCGAACCACATCTTCTACTTGTCCGTTCCGCCCACTATCGTCGAGATGATCGTTTCCGACCTTGGCAAAGCGCACCTTTCTCGGGACAAGAAGCGGGAAAGGATTGTCGTCGAAAAGCCGTTCGGCAGGGATTATGCTTCGGCTGAAGAGCTAAACAAGAACATCACTCAGTGGTTTCAGGAATCCCAAATCTTCCGAATTGACCATTTCTTGGGCAAGGAAACTGTACAAAACCTCTTGGCATTCCGCTTTGCCAACGCTCTTTACGAGCCGCTGTGGAATCGCCGTTATATCGACCATGTGCAGTTCACTGTCGGTGAAACGGTGGGCGTTGAAGCGCGGGGCGGCTTCTACGAAACAGCGGGCGCCATGCGGGATATGATCCAGAACCACATGCTTCAGGTCATGTGCCTTATCGCGATGGAGCCACCGGTTTCGTTTGATGCCGACGAGATTAGAAATAAGAAAGTCGATGTCTTGAAGGCGATCCGCCCGATGGATGGACCGGACCTCTATAAGCGCGCAGTGCGTGGCCAATATGGGGCAGGCTGGATGGATGGATCCCGGGTTCCAGGCTATCGCCAGGAACAGGACGTCGCCCCCGATTCCAACACAGAAACTTTTGCCGCGTTTAAGTTCTTTGTAGATAACTGGCGCTGGCAGGATGTGCCGTTCTATCTCAGAACCGGCAAGCGCTTGCCGCAAAAGGTCTCGCAGGTTTCGATAGAGTTCAAACCGGTGCCCCACCAGATCTTCCCGTCTGCGGCCGTTGAGCATTGGGAGCCGAACCGACTGATCATCAATATCCAGCCGAAGGAAGGAATCCAGCTTAGATTTCAGGCGAAAGAGCCGGGCAAGGCGATTAGACTGCGCACGGTGAGCATGGACTTTTTTTATGAGGATTGCTTTAAGGTGCAGCCTCCGGAAGCGTACGAGACCCTGCTGTACGACGTGATGATCGGCGATACCACGCCCTTTATGCGTATCGATCAAGCGCTGCAGGCCTGGCAGTTGCTTGCACCTGTGTTGGAGACTTGGGAGAATGTCCCATCGGCCGATTTTCCGAACTACGCGGCCGGCAGCTGGGGGCCAGAAGCGGCAGAAGCGCTTATCGCGCGAGATGGTCGAAGCTGGTTCTCGATGATGCCATCGGCTTCTGAGGTTCCCGTAAGTTGACGATCTTTGTTTTTCCGGACAAGGAATCGTTGAGCAAGGGCGCTGCCGAGAGATTTGTAAGTAGCGCTCGCGAGGCTATCGCTCGTAGCGGGCAATTTACGGTTGCCCTTTCTGGCGGGCATACTCCCGCACGCGGGTTTCAATTGCTGGCTGAAGAGCCCTACGTGGGGCAAATAGATTGGTCGAGGGTGCATATTTTTTGGGGCGACGACCGCAACGTACCCGGCGACGACAAGGACAGCAACGAGCGTATGGCTCGGGATGCCTTTCTGAACTCGGTTCCGATCCCTGCCGCGCAGATATTTCCGATGTATAACGGTGAAAACAATGTCGAGGCGGCGGCCTCTTACCAGAGGCTGTTGCAAGGCTATTTCCCCCCGGAAGGCCCGACCTTTGACTTAGTTTTGTTGGGGGTTGGTCCGGATGGTCATACCGCTTCGCTCTTTCCCGACGACCATAATGAGGACTCCTCCGACTGGGTGATTCCAGCGTTTACCGATGTCTTCTCAGTTCGTGATCGGATAACGCTGACCTATAAGGCGATTAGCTTAGCCAGCGCTGTCGTTTTCGAGATCGAAGGTGAAGATAAGGCGACGGTCTTGAAAGAGATCATCGAGGACTTCGCCGACTACCCGGCCGGGGTGGTGGCGCATAACTCGAAAGATGTGACATGGCTGCTGGATTCCGCGGCCGCGTCTCAGTTGTCGTCGGCGAACTTCACTCTTGTGAAGTAGGCATGTTTTAAATTTCACGCAAAGGCGCAAAGCTCGCAAAGACGGAACTGAAAATTAGTAGGGCCTATTTTGAAAGAGCTAAGGCGTCTAAGAAAGCTCATGCGCCAAGTATTTGCCCGAAAAACCCTTTGCGTGCTTCGCGTCTTTGCGTGAAATTCCCGAGCAGCCGATTAACAACCCGTCGATCATTAGAAACAAGTAGCCCCTGGACGTCATAATACAAATTAGAACCTCCGACGAGGAACAAAGACGTTCAATCGCAATGATGCACGAGGATAACCCATGGCAGTTAGGCAAGAAGTAAAGGGCCCCAAGATGGGCCTTACCACTACAGAAGCAGCGTTTATCGAAGATGCCCGCGAGCATGGGCAGCTCTATATCGAGCAGCCCTACGAGCTTTATTCGCCCGAAAACCACGAGGCGTGGAAAAAGCTTTACGCGCGCATGCAGCCTCGCTGGGAGAAGTACGCCAACCGACATTTCAAGAAAGGGATTGAGAATCTTTGCCTCGACCCCAACCGGGTGCCGCGTTTAAGCGAGGTGAACAAATTTCTAGAGCCGCTTACAGGTTTTCAGGCGAAAGCGGTGAGCGGTTACGTTCCCGCTTTTCTCTTTTTTGACTGCCTGCGGCAACGCGCCTTTCCCACCACCATTACGATTCGAAGGTCCGACAAGCTTGATTACCTGCCAGAGCCGGACATCTTCCACGATATCGCCGGCCATGTGCCCATGCACACAGATCGAGCCTTTGCCGATACGCTCGTGCGCTTTGGCGAATGTGCCCACACGGCGGCAGAGATCGTTCAGAACATCAAAGATCAGGACGAGCAGACGCGTCGCCTCACCAGCATCATTAAGGCGATGGCGCGGTTCTTTTGGTTCACCATTGAGTTTGGTCTTATGCAAGGCGAGCAGGGGAAGCTTCAAGCCTACGGGAGCGGGCTATTGAGCTCTTTTGGAGAACTAGAGCATTGTATCGAGTCGCCGGAGGTTCAGCGTTTCCCCATTCAGCTTGAGTGGGTAATCAACCAAGGGTTTGAGATTGACCACTATCAGCCGCTGCTGTTTGTGGTCGATTCCTTCGACCACCTTTTTTCGCTTGTGGATGAGTTGGAAAAGTGGATGAAGGACGGCAAGCTTAGCAACGTGGCACCTGGCGAGCCAGGTGTAAGCGGGGAAGATTTAAGAAGCTTCTTACACGCGGATGTTGCGAAGTAATCAACCCTCAGCCGGGACCGGCTTCCTCGAATGGAAGTCCGTTTCCTTCTGGAACTCCGTCGCCAACCGGTAACACACATCCTCCCTAAAGCAGGGCGCCAAAATCTGCCCGCCTAATGGGGCGCCGTCTTCAAACCCGATCGGAAATGCCAAAGCCGGCCAGCCGATCAGGTTCTCCGGCCCGCTCGCGCCGCCCATGTTGGCAAAACTTTTATCAAAAGGCTGATCGACGGGAACAGACTTATGATAGAAGGTCGGCGTGAACACACAGTCGCATTTATCCCAAGTGGAGTTAGCCTTCAGGGCTTCCGTTCGCATGCGCATGGCCCACAGGTAGTCCACCGCGCTGCGGTTTAGGGCGGCAGCCATGCCTGCCACCTGGTTCTTGTCCACCATCGTTCCCAGGTTGTCACCGCGAACGAAATGCTCGTGAGCGCTTGCCCCTTCGGCGTCCACGATGATGCCGGTCGCCATATCATAGGGAAGATCGGGATAAGCGACATCCACCGTTTCGTAACCCAGCTTCCTGAAAACATCCAACGCGTCGTGATACGCCTTCTCGCAAACAGTTGCCTTATTCTCGGCAAACTTCTCCTTCAGTAATCCAATAGTTACCTTGTCTTTCTTTCGGGGTCGCAGGTTCAGTTTTTGGTGCAAAGAACTTGGATCCCGATCATCGTAGCCGGCAATGGCATCGAGAACGATGCCGCAATCTTCTGCCGAGCGGCAGATGGGACCAAGTTTATCCATGGTCCAGCAGAGAACCATGGCGCCGTAGCGGCTCACCCGCCCATAGGTCGGACGGAAACCGGTCGCGCCGTTAAACGCGCTGGGACATACAATGCTGCCGCTGGTTTCGCTTCCGAGGCTAAAGCCAACGCAGCCGAGGGCGGTTGCGCTACCAGAGCCGGTGCTCGATCCGCCTGCCCATAGCTTCTTATCCCAGGCGCTCAGGCCAGGGCCGCTAATGCTCGCGTTCGCCACGTTGTAGTTGCCTCCACCAGCGAGTTCGACCATGGCAAGTTTGCCAATCAGAACCGCTCCGGATTCACGCAATTTCTCAATGGCCATCGAGTCATAGTTGAAGACCTGATCCGCATGGCCCGGAGAGCCCCAGCGGGTAGGAATACCGCTCACCGCGTAAAGGTCCTTTGCCCCATACGGGATGCCGTTAAGAATGCTCTTCTTGTCACCCATGCTGTGGTCAGCAAGGGCGGCCTGCTCCAGCGCCATCGTTTCAGTAATTTCGGCAACTGCATTGTATTCCTTGCCAAGCGTGCGAAGCCGCTTGAGATACATTTGGGTGAGTTCGTTCGAGCTCACTTCCTTCTTCCGCAAGGCTTTGGAAAGCTCGGTTATGCTGCTGTAACAGTCCATTACTCTTCCACCTCTTCTGGCTGTTTGTATCCGGTCGGCACGAACCTAAAACCGGGCTCGCTGTTCTCTGGAAGCTTCACCTTCATGCGGTTGATGGTGTCCTGCTTTTGGGAGGCGAGGTCCGCTTTCAGGATCTTCAGTTCCTCTTCGGTGAGGGGTTTGGCAAGCTGCTTTGTGATCGCGTCAACCTCGGCATCGGAAACCGGCTGAGAGGGCGTGGTGGATGGGGCTTGGGCCATAGCCGATTTTGCAACAACCAGACCGGCGGCTGCGCCTGCAGCTCGTTTTGCAAAATCCCTGCGGGAGATTTTTTGAGGCATGTGTGCATTTTACATATTTCTGGCCAATCCACAAATTTAGTCTTCTAGCGGCCGAACGTACACCTCATAAATGCTTCTCGGCTTAAAGCGCTTTCGCGTGTAAAGTCTCAGGCCGTCCAGGTTCGCTTTGTCGAGTTCTAGCATCAGCGCCTTAAAGCCTTCCTTTTGGCAATCCGCGTAGATTTGGTCCAAGATCGAAGACCCCAGCCCTTGACCCCTATAGCTTTCTCGAATATAAAACTCGTCGATCCAAGCCGTGCGCCCAAACAACTCCAAGTTGAACCCGTATGCTAGAGCAGCATAGCCAACAAAAACGTTATCAACACGTAGAAGCAAAACCATGCCAAGAGCGGAATTCTCGATCAATGCATGCAGCGCGGCGGTAGAACGTTCTTCGTCGAAATGCAAGTCCTCAAAGTGTGCGTAGAATTCCCTCATAAGGCCAACTGCAATCTCAAAATGTCCCGGGGTTGCGGAAAGCAACTCTAAATTCATGTTCGGATTATGGTTGCAGCGAGCCTTTAGAACTAAATAAACAAGATGGAACGCTTAAAAGGAGCACGTTACGCATACACAAAAACGCGCGTGGCGTATTTGGTGCCATTCATCTTTCTCGTGCCGTCGATCTTGGTTGGTTTGCTGATTTACCTGCTGAACTCCCGCACGGTGTTCACTACGGAATTTATTCAGAGCATCTCGCTGCCGATCCGGATAGTTTGTATAGCCCTCATCGTTTTCGGGATCAGCGTCGCCCGGGATTTATGGAGGACCTTCACCCGAGTCACCTCCGAGGAGATTTGGATCACCGATCGCGACATTATTTGGATCGGCCGAAAGAAAAAGGTCTTGGTCAAGGCTGCCCACCACGAGATCCAACGGCTTGTTCCATTGGGCCAGGATTTCGACAAAGCGTGGGTTTACCGCATTGATACGGCCAGAGGACCGATCAAGTTTTGGCGATCGATGGAGCATTCGGACGAACTGATTGCCCGCATCGAATCTTTTCTAAACCCAAGCTTAACCCGATTGGAGTCGGAAACTGAACCTTCGGAAAGTGTTGTAAAGTAAGGTATGCACTGGTCCGAATTCGCGCCCGACGAGAACGCGGGAGTGCGGATCGCCTCCGTGAGCCAGGGCGTGGACATGAGCTACATTCACGCCGCTACCATGGGCGCTTTCCTCAGTTCTGGCGCTCGTGCCCAGTTCCATGTATTCGATATTCCAAAGACCGAGTTTGAACCCTGCATTCAGCACTTGAAAGAAATAGGATTCCGCGGAGTTCTCGTCGCTAATCCGTACAAAGTGGATGCCGCGCGCTTAGCGGAGCGGTTTTGGGTTAGTAAGTTTTCTCTTGGAACCGCCAATGCGCTACTGCTGGATAAGGGCATTTTCGCTCAGAATTCAGAGGTCCAGGCGATTTCTACAAGCGTCGCGGACGTCGAGAGAGGAATGGCCCTCGTAATGGGCACGGGCCACGCGGCGAGATCTGTTATCGCCGGGTTGCTAGATGCCAACTTCCAAATTAGGCTGTGGAATAGAAATGTTAACAAAACCAAGATTCTGAAAAGTCTGCTCGAACGTTACGGCGACATTACGCTCTCAACGAGCCCCGATCCCTCCGGATGCAAGTTGGTGGTAAATGCCACACCGCTTGGCGCAAAACTTGGCGAATGCGCTCCCGTTATGTGGGATCGAATGCTGCCTAGAACGGTCTGCTTTGATCTAGTTTTCCGGCGAGTTCCGACGGACTTCTTAAGAAACGCAGCCTCGCGAGGCCTAAAAACAATCGATGGCCGCGAATTGCTGGTAGAGCAATGCGCGCTCTGCCTAGAGTGGTTCCTCGGCCAAAGGTTGGATCGCGAGCCGATGCGGCTGGCAGTAGGGCTAAAAGCGGCTATGCCGCGATAATGCTGCTGGCCTTATCCATCTCCGCAAAGTGCCGAATGCAGTCCCGTCCGGCTTGCTTTGAGGCATAAAGCGCGGCGTCCGCTCTCTTTATAAGCAAGGCAGGGCTATCCATGTCCGGCGTGAGCGTTGCCACGCCAAAGCTGGCGGTGATGGACCTGTTTGGCCAATCGGCAGCGGCTATACCGCTGCGGAATCGCTCGGCGACTTTCATCGCTTCTTCCCGGTTGCACCGGGGCAGAATAATGGCAAACTCTTCGCCTCCATAGCGTGCTGCCGATTCTCCGGCTCGCGAGATTTTTAAAAGCGTTTGGGCGACTTGCTTCAACACCACGTCCCCAGCGGGGTGGCCGAAGCTATCGTTGTATTGCTTAAAGTTGTCAACGTCCAATAGCAGCAGCGATAGTTCCGAGGAATGCTGGACGCACTGGGAATAAACCGTTTCGAGTTCTTCCTGAAATCTGCGATGGTTCCAAAGGTTGGTAAGGCCATCCGTAACGGCCAGGAGTTCTAGCTTCTCGTTGACCTTTTCTAGTTCAGCTTTCTGCTCTTCAATCTTTCGGGCCGCATTCTTGCGCTCCGTAATATCTAGGTTAGCGCTGATGGCGCCAAGAACTTCTTGGTTGGGTCCGCAGAGCGGGAAGAGGTTGCAAACCATGTGTCGCTCCTCGCCCTTTGCGGTTCGGAAGACCCATTCTAGGCTCTCAAACGCCTCCCCGGCAAAAACCTTGGCAACCAAGCTTGGAGACCAGAACCCGTCCGTAGAAATTCGGAATGTGTCCCAAATGAAGGTTAGTAAAGCTGCGTGGGCGGGAACCCCAAAAGAGGTTTCCGCAGTTCGATTCCACTCGTGCAAAAGTCCGTTGCTGTCGAAGGTGAAACAAGCCATCGGCATGCCGCTAAACAGTTCCTCGAACCTTCGCGAAGCAACCATAAGATTGCTGTTTGCTATTTTAAGCTTTTCACCGGCTTTCGTCAGCTTGTCTTTCTGAAGCTGAAGACGCCTTTCTGTGGCAATGATCCGCTGCCCAACTTTTAACCTGGCAAACAGCTCTTCTCTGTCGAGCGGTTTGGTCAGGAAGTCGTCAACACCGGCTTCAAATGCCTCCAGTCGATCTGCGCGCTGGCCCTTTGCACTAAGCAGAATCACATAAACGTAGTCGCCGCCTTTTGCGCGGATTTCACTACACAGGCTAACTCCATCCATTTCGGGCATCATCCAGTCTGAGATGACAACCCGGTGGTGGTGAGTTTCAAAAAACTTAAGGGCTTGAATACCGTTCTCTGCGTGGTCGACCGTATGGCCTCGGTGCTCTAAAACCTTGCGCAGGAGGAGCGTTGAAACGGGATCATCCTCAACAATGAGGATATGCATTTCCTGCTCTTCCTCTAGTTCCAGCGTATCAAAATCCATCCCTGCCCCCAAAAAAATCTCCCCTGCCGAACACCGGTCCTTCTGGTCCGACAGGGGCTTGGATATTCCAGCCTTCCCTGGCTAACAACACCCTGTAATGGAATACTTGGCAGATAGGAATGCCAGCATGGTCGGCAGAGTTACCAGGTTTCAGTTTTGCCGGTAATCGAAAGCCGATTTCGGAATGCGCAGGCGGATCAAAAAAGCCCCCTCTCCTGCTCCCTGGGAGGAGAGGGGGTTGGGGGACATAGCCATCAACTTAAGCTCTCCATAGCGCTAACTGTTTGCAAGTTTTTCGCTTATGTCTTTTCCTTCCCCTTGGGCGGCCTCGTTCCCGATGATCTGCCGGTTCTGTGAGCAGAATCCTAAGCAGCCTCCACA
>DASXZH010000014.1:0-11911 GCA_036502005.1 Fimbriimonadaceae bacterium | reverse complement strand
ATTCAGGAAGCTAAACTTTGCGTTGATATCTACCTCCACATATACAATCAGGAAAGACTTCACTCTTCATTAGGATACAAATCCCCTGACCAGTTCTACCGAGAGGCTCTAAATGTCTCTTAACAACTTATCAATAGGTGTTTACAAAAAAGGGCTCACTCCAAGATGGTTGCCTCAAGACACAAGACATAGGACACAGGCCATGCAATTTTGCCTCTTTGCGTGACAATTCAGCCGTTCCCCATGCGCCCCAAAAGATGATCTCCAACCCTGAGCGCGTTTGCCATGATGGTGAGAGCTGGGTTAACCGCAGAACTGGAAGGGAAAAAACCGCCATCGACGACATACAAATTATCCAAATCGTGAGCCTTGCAGTTGATATCCAAAACCGACGTGGTCGGATCCGAGCCAAACCGCACCGTTCCGTTTTGGCGGGCGACGCCGGCAAGGGGAATCGTCTTGCCCAGATACAGATCGTTATGCATCATCGTGTCGCCCAAGCCAACCTTGCCCATAAGGCCCTTTAGCTTGGTCGTTAGACGGGTATGCGCCTCCGTGTTGTTTGGCGTGTAGTGGAGTTCGATTTGGCCGTTGCTATCGACGAGGACGCGGTTATCGGCACTTGGCAGATCTTCGCTGGTGAGCCAAAAATCTATGGAGTGTCGCGCCATCTCATCCAAAGCCAGATGCGGGGCAAACTTAGGCGCGCCGGACTTGAGGGTATCGGCGTCGGTCTTACCGATCATGGAAATGTGGCCGAGGGGGAAATCCCAGTCATCCGACTTGTGATAGTAATCGTTCAACGCAATCGTCTTTTGGAAGATGGTTGGGTTCGGCTTTAGAGACAGCGCCAGAATCGCGCTGTTGTTGTGGCACATGTAGTTTCGGCCAACTTGGTCCGAACTGTTTGCCAGGCCGTTTGGATGCTTATCGTTGGCGGACCGGAGCAGCAAAGCTGCCGAATTAATGGCTCCGCAGGAAACGACCACGATGTCGGCGGAAACGGTAAGGGTCTCTCCATCTCGCTCCACTTCCACACCCGTTATCGTGCGACCCGAACTATCGGTAAAGAGTTTATGAACGAGCGCGCGGGTCCACAAAGTCACGTTGGGCGACTCAAGAGCTGGTGCCAGGGCGCAAACTTCGGCGTCGGATTTGGCGTGAACAAGGCAAGGGAAACCATCGCAGGTGTTGCAGCGAATGCAGGCGCTTTTAAACATCTCGGCCTCGTTCAGCATCACGCCGAGCGGGGTGTGGAAAGGTTGATGGCCAAGCTTTTCTAAGTCGTTGTGAAGCTCCTGAATACGCGGTTCGTGGGAAATCGCGGGATGGCGATAAGGCGATTTCTCCGGCCCTTCGGTTGGGTCTTCGCCACGGTTTCCATGAACGTGATACATGTTCTCCGCTTGAAGATAGTAGGGGGCAAAATCTTCGTAAGTTAGGGGCCAAGCAGGTGAGATCCCGCCGCCGTGGACGATTTGACCGAAGTCGGTGGTGCGAAGCCGAAACAACGCGGCGCCGTAAAACTTGGTGTTGCCGCCAACATTGTAGTTGGTGCTTGGGTGAAACTCGTTTCCATCGCGGTCCTTCCAGTGCTCTTTGGCCTTATATTTGCCGTCGAGCACGACCGCTTTCGTGATCCAATTGGCTTTTTCTCGCGGCACATAGTCGCCGCGTTCGAGGACGAGAATCTGTTTGCCGGATGAGGCCAAGCGGTTCGCTAGAGTGCCCCCTCCCGCGCCGGTGCCGATTATAATTAAGTCGAAGTGTTCATTGGTCATAGGCTAAGCACGCCCTCACATCCTCGCCCGTAAGCTGCGGGAACTCAGCTATTACGTCTGCTTCGGAATCGCCGGCCCCCAAAAAGTCGAGGACGTCGGTAACGCATATTCGAGTGCCCTTGATAATTGGTTTGCCGAAGCGGATTTCGCGATCCACGATTATTCGGGTTGAGTAGTCCATCAAACTTTGCCCAGAACGACAAAATGTCGGTACTAGGCGAGATTACCCCTTCGCTTCTCAGAGTAAATGCTGGGCCCCAAACGCCAAGATAGATTAGATCCAATCGAAACTTTCCCCGGCCTCTACCTCTAGCTAATAAAATAGAAATTACAATCTCCGATGCTTTCAAAACTTTTGAAAAACTGGCCCGAATATCTCATGGAAGGCGGGTTGCTCGGCATTTTCATGCTCTCGGCGTGCTTCTTTACGGCCTTGCTCGTCTATCCCGGCTCGCCGGTTGCTTCCGCATTACCTGGTGCCTTGCCCAGGCGAGTTTTTATCGGCCTTGCCATGGGACTCACGGCGGTATTCCTTATCTATTCGCCGTGGGGTCAGCGATCTGGGGCGCACATGAACCCTGCCGTGACTCTAACCTTTCTCAGATTGGGCAAAGTAGCCAAATGGGACGCCCTCTTTTATATCCTTGCCCAGTTCATTGGCGGAGCGTTAGCTGTTTTACTGGCCTCAATAGCTTTTCGAGCGGTTCTCTCGGATCCGGCAGTAAGCTACGCAACCACTACGCCAGGACCGTACGGTGTGGCCGTCGCGTTTGTGGCCGAGTTGGGAATCACGTTCATCTTGATGCTTGTTATCCTGCTCGTCTCGAACATCGAGCGCGCAGCGCATTTCACGGGACTGTTCGCCGGCTTGCTGATCATGGTCTACGTCAGCTTTGAAGCGCCCCTATCCGGAATGAGCATGAATCCGGCGAGAACGCTGGCATCGGCAGTGGCCGCTCTTGATTGGACCGCCATTTGGATTTACTTCGTCGCCCCGCCAATGGGCATGTTTTTGGCGGCGGAGGTCTATTTGCTGGTTCGCGGGAAAGAAAAGATATTCTGCGCGAAGCTACACCACAGCAAGCACCATCGATGCATCTTTTGCGAGCACCGCCAAGCTCAGCCTTAAAGCTGTTTCTCAAAGAAGACACTCGTGCAGACCTGGTGCGGCTGCATCGAGGCGTAGGGTTCAAATGCCGCGCACTCTATGTAACCGCAGCGAATGTAGAAGCGAATGGCAGCAAACTGTTCCGTGCCGGTTTCCAACCGTACCGTGCTTAGATTGGCTGCTTTCGCTTCCGATTCCAACGCACCGATAATGGCATCCGCGATGCGTTTGCCACGGCACTCAGCCCGCACGAACATTCGCTTCAATTCTCCAAAATCCGAGAACAAAGCCACCCCTCCGCAGCCAACCGCCTGCCCATCCAACCGGGCAATAACAAACCGAATATGGGGCTGGAAAATCGCCTCGACCTTGAGCCCGTGACGCTGCTCCGGAGGGTAACTGGCGGCAAGTTCTTCCTCGAGAAGCGACACCAACTCCCGGACTTCGGAAGTTGGCTTGGTAACAAGTTCAATCTCAACCACAATGACAGAGATTTTAGACTACAACTCTTAGGCACGGCTGCCCTAAGTGGTCAGTGTCACCACAAAGGTAGTCGATGAAGTTGCCGTCGTAGCCGTTAACGTGACTGAGGTGTTCGCCTTAACGGCTAGGGTGGTCAGATTCACGGTGGTCGTTGTTGCGCCAGCGGGAACCGTCACCGTGGCCGGAACCACAATATCTGCACTGGAGCTGCCTAGCTGAACGACCAAGCCGGTCGGACCGGCCTTGCCTCCAAGTGTAATCGTGAGGACCGTTGCTTTGCCGCCCACTACTGTGCTCGTTGCCGTTTTGATGCTTGCAAGAGGAGCAGGGTTGATTACAAAGGTGGTTTCAGCGCTTACGGCTGCCGTCTTGCCAGTAACCACCACGGTGGTCGGAACCGAGACGGGGCTGGTCGTTACCGTTGCGTTAGCGGCTGTTGCCCCTGCCGGCACTGTAATCGAAGCCGGGAAAGTGGCAAACGTGCTGTTGCACGAAACGGCAACTGCTTGCCCGCCCGTTGGCGCAGCGCCGTTTATATACACCGCGCACTTGGTGCTGACTCCTCCAACCACCGGCGAGGGAGCAACACGAACCACGGAGACAATGGCCGGTACTACCTTGATGATAGTTGAAACGGTAGAGGAGCCAAGCGTAGCGGTGAGAGTGACAGTGGCGACGACGGTTACGGGAGTCGAACTGACTGCGAACGTTACCGCCGTAGCGGCTGCCGCTACAGTTGCCGTCGCGGGAACGGTTACGCCAGAGCCACTGCTCTTAAGCGAGACGAGATCCCCCGAAGGCCCGGCCTTCCCGGCAAGGGTAATGGTTCCGGAGACGGCATTTCCCCCGACCGCTGTCGCCGCAGAAAGGTTGAAGGCAGTGATTGAATAGGGAGTTACAGTTAAGATCACAGTTAGAGACTTTCCGTTGAAAGTTGCCTTGATAGGAACGCTTGCGGTAGCGGAAACGGCTGCAGAACTCAACGTAAAAGTTGTGCTGGATCCACCGGCCGCAATCTTCTCGGTCGTTGCAGCGCTGAGGCCATCGCTGCCACTTGGAAACGATAGGCTGATCACGTTTCCGGCGGGACCGGCAGGGCCCTGTATTTCTAAATGGCCGGTTGTCGAGCTTCCGCCAGTAATAGTGGATTGAGTGAAGTAAAAGTTGCTTAGGGGGTTGGGATTTATTGTCACCGAAGCCGAAGCTGTGCTTGAACCCAAGTGGGCAGTAATCACAACTGCCGTCGCAGTTGAAACGGAATTGGTATTCAGGGTGAATCCTGTGCTCATGGACCCTTGTGATAGGGTCGCGCTTGAATCCGGTACCGCTGTTGTATTATTAGTTGTGATTGTTGCCGTTGTGGCTGCCCCAACCGGGTAGTTAACTGAAAGAGTTGCCCCAAGTGAGGTGCCTCCGACTACACTGCTCTGGGTTGGTGCCAGCTTGCTCAGAGAAGGAGTTATGACGGCGAGCCATTGTTCCGGTTTGTTTGAAGGGTCCAGGCCCGTTCCCAAAATCACGGTCCCGTCAGCGGACATCGATTGTATTCCGACATTGAAAAGCATCCATCCGGTGGTTGCAGCGCCCAGTCCCGTAAGGAACTTCTTCAAGTCTTGCGAGCCGCCGTTAAAGGCTATCATTGCGTTGCCCGGGTTGATGCTTACGATTTCCGGGAGGTTGTTCTGATCTACGCCATCGAGTTCCGTCACCACCTGGCCGGCAAGGACGGTGCCATCCTGGTTACAGGAGTGGATCTCAAAGTTTTTTAAGTTCCAAATGTTAGCGGAGCCGCTGAGATTTGCACTGACCGCCCAGAATCCGCTTGATTCTGGAAGTATGGTCTTCGCAATGGTATCAACAGTGAAATACAGATTGTAATTGCCGCCAAATCCTACGCTGCCATCGCTGGTGAGGCAGAAGATATCTTCATAAGCGAGTTCATTGAGGGCGACCCCGCTATCCGGGTTGTAGGGATTAAGGGCCACGTCAGTAGTATTTAAACCCAGGGAACTAATCGAATAAATGACCGGAAATTGTTCTCTTAAGGCGCCGGTCGCCGCTTCAAGGATGTTGCTGGCAGATGTTGTATAGTCACCGATCAAGTCGGCCGTTAGCGTAGAACCATCATCGCTGAGTGCGAGCAAAGTAGTTGAGGTCATCGCGTCGGGGAGCGCGAAAACACCGGCAAGTGTCCAGATAACGGGCTGTCCGTCGCATTCTCCCGCGATCGTCGCACCATTGGCGCTGATTCGCGCTGCTGCCCCGTGAATGCTGCTGGCAAGTAAAGGCAGCATCTGCATTACGCCGGACGTTCCTTGTTTTTCCCAAATAAACGGAAGACCTTCCGCTGTTTCGCCGACTATGACTGAGCCATCAGCGTTACAGCTATAGGCTGTTGCTCCAACTCCGGGCCCACCAATATCGGTGACAATTCCACCGGACCAATAGGCCGCCTGCTCGGCCGAGGTATCTGTGCCAACGACGACCTGCCCGTTGCGGGAAAGAGCTTCGGCATGGAAAGATTGCCCCAGACCGGTTAACGTAGTTGTTTGGCCCATAACGCAAGCGGAGCAAGCTATTAAGAAACTGGCTAAAAAGGTTTTGAAAGCAATAGCGTGTGACGGGCCAGCATTGGCCCAAGTGTACGAACGGTGTACCACTAGATTTCTCCCGGAGGTCGCCCAAAAAAGGATTTGTTGAAACAGATGTGACTTTAGCGACTATGTTAATTGTACAACAAGTTTGATTTAGCTTTGAACAACAATTTTGGGATGATGTCGGAGTCAAAAAGAACACCCCCTGCTGTTTAAGCAAGGGGCGTTTTAAGTGTCATCCTTTGTTTAGGGAGTTATCGTCAACGTTGCCGTCTTTGTTACTGCGCCGGCGGTGGCCGTGATTGTAACCGTTTGCGTTGATGTAACCGCCTTCGTTGTAATCGCTGCCGAACCGGAGGTTGCCTGGGCTGGGATAGTAATCGAACCGATTACAGCCGCATTGGCGTTGTTGCTGGAAAGAGTCACTTTGAACCCGCCAGCGGGCGCCTTTCCAGTTAGGTACACCGTGATTGCGGAGTTGTTCCCTCCGACGACCGAGGTATGCAGGAGAGCGATAGAAGTCTCGCTGGATGGGGTTAACGTAAGAGCAACCGTCTTCGAAATCCCTTCCGTGGTTGCCGTGATAGTTGTCGCCGTGTTGGCGCTTACTCCAAGGGAACCAACTTCAAAGGTTAGCGAAGCCTTTCCAGCCGGAACCGTTACCGATGCCGGAAGCATAAGATTGCTGTTATTCCCGGTGATGGCGACTGCCTGGCCCCCGGTCTTTGCAACACCGCAAAGGGTCACAGTTCCGTAAACCATCGAACCACCAGGAGCCGAAGCCGTGCTAAGCGTAAAGTTGCTGACGGCATCTACGATCGGAATGCGCCACATGCCACGGCCGAAGGTGCCTGCATAGAGGTAGCCAGCAGCATATTTCAAGTCGTTAACCTGCGTTTCAGGTAGGTTTTGATTTGCGTTAGCCCATGTTTGGCCACCATTGGTAGTCACAAAAACTCCCACGTCGGTGCCCACGTACCATGTATAGCCGGGGTTGTACGAGGAACGATAGATCCCGCTTAAAGGAACGTCCGGAAGGGCGGTCGAACCGGTTCCGCTAACCGAAGTCCAAACCGGCGTAGCGGCAGCAGTATTTCGGCAAATCCACAGGTGTTGAATGCCGGTGTTTCCGAAACCTACAAGGACGTCATGGTCGGCAAGGGGGTTGGGGGCGATTGCTCCAACCGTTGCGCCTGGCAGCCCGCTGTCGATTTCCTTCCAAGACGTACCGGCGTTGGAAGTCATTTGAACCTCTCCGTCGTTGCCTCCCGTATAGATCGTGTTGGCATCGCCGGGGACCACGGAGATGTAGCTGAGGGTGCCTGTAGTTAGGGTAGCCGTGCCAGCAAGAAACTGGGCGGTTCCCGAAGCGATTGAATAGTGCTGCAGAGTCGTTCCGCCAAGATAGACGTTCGAACCATCCGACGAAAAGAGCGTCGGTGCAATAAACGCGACTGTTTCCGTACTAACCTTTGTTAAAGAGGTATTGGTAGTTCCGGCAATGTCATAAAGAAAGACTGCGCCTTGATCGGACGTTGTGAGCAATGAACTCTGAGCCACATCCCAGTCACACCAACCGCCGTCTCCAGCGTTGAGGTTTGCCCAGTTGGTATATCCGCCTTGGCCGGTGAGGGCGCTCGGCGAGGCATTATCCTGCGCACCGCCAAGCGCTTGATTTACATCGGTTGGGTGAGGCGCAATCTTGTAGAACTGCGTGATGCCGAGGTTGGCGTTAAGCGAATTGAAGGCGATGGTGGGACTTCCCGCCGTCCATCCGGTGATGGATAAGTTAAAAAGGCCTCCGTCGCACCCAATCAAGATTTTGGTTGGGTCGCTCGGCGCATAGGCAAACTGGTGCTGGTCGTTGTGCATGATAACGGCGGCATTTGCATTGCTACCATAAGTGTTGCCGTAATCGACCCAGGTAGCTCCATCGTTTGCGCTATAGGCGCTGGTGATTAGTCCGCAAAAGAGCAACTCTTTGCCGGTCGCGCTTGGTGCGGGAACAGTGCCGAGGTAGTAATCGTAGGTGCTTTGAGACCAGTTGTTTTCGTTGTTGGCGTCAGGGGGTAAGCCGGCTGAAATGTTGGTCCAGGTGCTTCCAGAGTTTGTAGACTTATACACTTTCTGCGAGCCTGGATAAAGAACGAAGATCAAGCCGGCCGTGACACGTGAACAGGCAATACTTGTGATCTGTTCATTGCTGGTATCGGGTCTGGCGAAGGTCGTCCAGCTAGCACCGTGATTTGTGGATTTGTACATGAGCGGCGGAGAAGCCTGTCCAAGGCCCGCCGTCGCATAGTACGTTCCATCCACAGGAGAAATCGTTAAAGAGCAATAGTCCGCCGCAAGCAGCCGCGCCGATGCCCAGGTTTGCCCGCCATCGGTGGATCGGAAGACGTTGCCAGCCTCGGCGTTGGGGCCGCTGTACGCGCCCCGCCCGGTTGAGGCGGTGACGATAAGGTGATTAGATGGATCTATCACGATGTGGCTAACAGCTTCATTATTGAGTCCCGTAACGGTTGTGCCGACGTTTGTCCAAGTTGTGCCGCCATCCGTTGATTTCATGATGCCTTGGTTGTAAGTATCGTAAAAGCCATCAAAGTCGCCCGTGCCGACATAGATCACGAGGTGGTTGGTAGGATCAATCGCGATTGAACTGACGGCCGGATAAGTCCACGGCGTTTTATCGGAGACGCAAGCCCAAGTGCTGCCACTATTAGTGCTTTTCCACAGCCCTCCTCCGCCTGAGCCTGCATAGATGGTGGCCGACGTGGTTGGGTCATAGGCAATCGCGGTGATTCGACCCGAAAGCGGTGGCGTTCCGTAGTAGAGGTTATAAGGAATCGTTAGATTGTTCGGACCGAGAAAACTCCAGCCAGACGCTTGGGCGGTCGAATCCGGATTTGATGGGCTGGGCAAAAACGAACCGATGGTGGTTTTGGGCATTCTCGATTTGTGGTCCATCGCAACTTTGATGGCTTGCGGATTGATGTGGTCTGATCCGAAGGCTACGTGGCGCTCAAGATAATAAGCTAAGGCGTTGTAGAAATCGCCCCGATCGGCTTTCGGCGCGTTAGCTTTGGAATCCTTTACGCTGTCCTCATCATCGGAATCGAATGCGTTGAGATAGGCAGCGTGATTTCGGACGGAAGCAAGAGATTTTCGGTCGACGTCCTTCGCAGATATTGGAAGCGCCACCCGAACTTCGGGATTCTTCTTTAAAGCTTTAAGAGCTTGCTCGGTTGTCCAAGAGCTATCAATCTGGATCAGTAGCAGGTTGGAATCTTTATCGGTGCCGATAACCTTGCCCAAACCTTTGGCGAAGGCATCATTTTGCGCGTGATCTTTTAATCCGACGAGCAACTGGCGAGAGTCATTTTTGGGTCCAGCCATTACTTGACAAGCGAAGGCCGCCAAGGCTGCAACAACACTAAAGGAGCGAAGTACTCGACTCCTGCGAAAACCACTTTTGAGGAACATCGCCCAGAGTCTAACAGAACGAAGCGCCATTTACAAAACAGGTGATCATTTTTCACCTCATTTATTAGTATTCTGATAAACTCCCGGCAAGAATACGTATTCAGGAGATTCGATGAACTTGTTAGGCGGAATTCCAACCGCCCCAACGCAGGGGCGAGAACTGCCGGTAAAGTTAGCCGGACTAGAGCGATTAGCAACAAACTTTTATTATCGTAGAGACCGCGAAGCGGCTCAAGTCTTCCACGATTTGGATCCCGAACTGTGGGCAAAGGGTGCGACCCCAATGTCCATTCTGATGGACAGCAAGGGCCTTGCCGCCAATTCGGAAGATAAGGAATTCTTAAAGCGCTTGCATTTGGTGCTCAAGGATTTCGATACCTACATGGGGGATACCGCCGCCAGGCACAACTTAAAGAAAGCTCCGGTTGCCTATTTCTGCGCGGAGTTTGGGATCCATCAACGAGTGCCCATCTACTGCGGGGGTCTTGGGATTTTGGCGGGCGACCATTGCATGGAAGCATCGGATATGAATCTGCCGTTTGTTGCGGTTGGGCTTTTCTATCGTCGCGGATTTCCGAGGCAGTTGCTCGATTTCGAAGGCAGGCAGGAGCATTCGTATCCTCTAATTGAGCCTGCACGCTCCGGGCTGCTGCGAGTTTTGGACCCCAAAACGCAAAAGCCCTTAACTGTAAATGTGGAGTTGCCGGGACGTGTGGTTCATGCCGCAGTTTGGCTAGCCGCGGTTGGGCGCATGCCGCTTTTGTTGCTGGATACGGATGTTTTGGAGAATAAGGCAGAAGACAGGCCTATTACAAGCCAGCTTTACACGATTGGGCGCGAGATGCGGATTTGCCAGGAGATGGTTCTTGGCGTCGGCGGTGTTCGCGCGCTGAACGCTTTGAAGATCGAGCCCGCTATTTTTCATCTGAACGAAGGGCATTCGGCCCATCTTTTAATCGAGCGGCTTAGGCAAGCGGCTGGCGCAAATCACACTCTGAAACAAGCAATGAAGAAGGTGAAGGAATCTTCCGTATTGACCATTCACACCCCCGTCCCCGAAGGGAACGAGCGTTTTGATGCGGACCTGATGAAACGCTACCTCCAAGCTTTACTAGAGAGTTCTTCTGTTGGCGCAAAGGAGTTGCTCAAACTTGGGCTGGATTCAAAGGCCGATCCCAACATTTTCGACATGACCGCCTTCGCCCTGCGACTAACTTTCGCCGCAAACGGCGTGAGTTTGCTTCACGGGCACACTGCCGATAACACCTGGCGTCCAGTTGTGGGTCGGCACGTAACCGGTGTTACCAACGGCATTCACATGAAATCCTGGCTCGGTCCGGAAATGCGCGCTCTGTATCTTAAGAATGGAGTTAAGTTCGAACCCGCAGTAACCGCTAAAACGGAGAAGGACAACTTTGACCGTGGCCGATGGAGCGCGGCGGAGAAGATCGACGATGCCGAACTTTGGGCGGCTCACATCGCTCAAAAGAAGCGCTTGGCGGCTTTTGCCGGGCAGAGGCTGCTTACGCAGCAGGCGCGGAACGGCGATCCGCCTTCAGAGCTGGAAGAACTGCTGACCATCTTCGACCCCGAGGCCTTTACAATCGGCTTTGCCCGCCGCTTTGCCACCTACAAACGTGGCGCGCTCATTTTCAGCAATGAAAAGAAGCTTTCTCGCATTTTGAGCGGCGTTTCCGGCAAGGTTCAAATCGTGATTAGCGGCAAGGCTTATCCGACGGACCGCGAGGGCCAAGCGGTGGTTGAAAAGGTTTATAAAATGACCCAGGACCCCAAGTTTAAGGGCAAAGTCTTCATTCTTGAGGATTACGATATGGAAGTTGGGGCCATGCTCGTGCAGGGCGTGGACCTCTGGCTTAACAACCCGCGCCGTCCTTTGGAAGCTTCCGGCACGAGCGGAATGAAGGCCGCCGCCAACGGCGTTCCAAACGCCTCCATCCTGGATGGCTGGTGGGACGAAGCTTTCAAAGGCGGCAAGGATCGCAACGGCTTCCAGATTGGGAGCAGGACGCCAGCGAAGAGTTTATCGGCACAGGACAAGGCCGACGCAAAGGATCTTTATCGGGTGTTGGAAGAGGAAGTTATTCCTTTGTATTTCGATAAGGATAAAGCCGGCCTGCCGCGCGAGTGGCTTAAGATCATGAAAAACTCGATGGCGGATAGTATCTCGGCTTTCTCGACCCGCCGCATGATCGACGACTACGTGAAAATGTACGAGGAGGGGTAGACGCCCTGGGTCGCTAAGATTAGATCGTCTGGTTGAATTGCCAAGGTTGCCGCTCGAGCCTCTCCCGGTTCGTACCTCTGGAGTGAGCCCTTTTTTGTAAACACCTATTGATAAGTTGTTAAGAGACATTTAGAGCCTCTCGGTAGAACTGGTCAGGGGATTTGTATCCTAATGAAGAGTGAAGTCTTTCCTGATTGTATATGTGGAGGTAGATATC
>DASXZH010000013.1:0-41215 GCA_036502005.1 Fimbriimonadaceae bacterium | reverse complement strand
TTAAAATAAGGTTTAGAGGGCTACTTTCAAAGGTTTGTCGCTCGCGCCTCTCCCGGTTCGCGGACTCACCGACCTCTCCATCCGGGAGAGATTTGTGGCTGCAAAAACGCCAAGGTTTCCTTATTTTAACGCCTATGGGGGATAGGGGATAGGGGAATAAGCCAGCTTCGAGACTGTCCGCTATCCCCTATCGACTATCCGTTCAGGAACGCAGATTCTCGCGTAAAAAATCCGCCCGCTGACGCGTGGCCGATTCCGAATCCGAAAAGCCCTGTAACTCCAACGTGGTGAGCCATAAATCAACATCGCGGGGGCTTCGTTCCAGGCCCTTCACGTTAGCGGCCGCACCCCAGCGTGCGTAGCCTAAGACTCGCAAAGCATCGGCCAGCGAAATCGTGCGAGAGGCTTCCACAAACTGCACCGCCTGCAGGGCTCGATCTCTCAAAACGCTCGCCCCAACTTCTTTGCGGGCGGTTCGCTCTTCCCGAATCAAATAATCACAAGCGCCGACAAATTCACTGCGAGAGCCGTCGGTAATGCTCACCTGCAAAAACGCGCCGACGGCGCGGCTGGATTCGCCAAACAACCCGCGAGCGGCCAGATTCCGGGCGGACAACGCCTTCAAAACCGAAGGTAGGCGCTTGGCGTGAGCCAGGCCGATAAGATGAAACATGGCCGACATCCTGCGTCCCTGGCCCGCGTTGTAGGGGCTGGCGGCGAGATAGCCGAACTTCGGCGAGCTGGCGAAAGTCAGCTTTTGGCCGAGCTTTTCTAAGGCCTTTAGCGCGATGGTATCAGCTTTTGCTGCGCTCCATCCGGCCGTTAGGGCTTGAATTCGAATATGGTCTTCCTCGTTCACCATGATGCCGGCCGTTCGGTTTTTGTCCAGCAAGAGAGCCCGTCCTGGCAGGTCAAACTTGAAATCGGGCGAACAAAGGCGGCTGCCGACCAAGTAGTCGTGCTCCGAAGTTGTGAGATGCTTTAGGAGCTCAAACCCTTCATCGGTTCCCAACGCGGACGAGACTTCCTCCAAAATGGCGTTCAGTTCAGCGGTATCGGCGTGGTGGGGAAATCGGTGGCCGGCAAGGTTGCGCATGATGCGCGAGCGGGAGCTTAAAACCACGTCCCCATTGGGGGCGTCCACAGCAAGCCATGCAGGCGGCGTCGAGCGCAAGACCATATGCTTCCACGATTCGGTTGGAACCTGCCCTTTTGGCATCTAGCTAGAGGTTACTCGGCTTTGGGGGTCTTTTTGGCGTCAAGAACCGGCTTAAATGCGCTGCCGGTGGCATCCATCAGAACTTCGTATTCAACAGCTACGGGATCCATCGGCGCATCGCCCTTTTTATTCTTGTAAACGCAGTGGTACGGCTGGGCTTGGGCGAGGAACTTGTGCTCTTTAACGTCGTAAAGCCAAATCGTAATATCCGCTTCACCGCTCACCATGGGCGTTTTGCCTGGTATCACTTTGGGTTCGCCAATGGAGTTGATAACGGCCGCCGCGACATACGAAGCTTCCCAAGGGTTTGCCAGCTTGTCCAAGTTATCTGGCGTCCAGTTATCAGATTTTGAGTAGTCGATCTCAAGCTGATCGATGGTGCCCATGACTTCTGCGGGCGAGATGATATCGATCTTCTTTTTGTCGAAGTCGTTTAGGATTCCCACGTTGGCGTAGAGGGATCGGTTGAGAGAATCTTGGCCGGTGGCTCCGCTCTGATCGAGGATCTTTAGGACGATCACCTCGGGGCCCTTCTTCTTTGACTTTGGCGCCTTTTTGGCTTTGGGAACGGGAGGGATGGCGTGGTCTTTGCCATCTTGGGCCGACGCGCCAACGCTTGTTATGAGCAGCAATCCTGCCAGAATCGGGGTCATTCGCATAGGTGTTCTTCCTGAATACGAGTATACGACGTGCCTGTCTCCCGGATGTTTTCAGTGAGTCTAGAATAGGTTATGTGGCAACGATTTAGCCAAGAGGCTCGTCACGCCGTTTTCTCCGCGCAAGAGGAGGCTCAGGCGAATGGGGAAGGTTTTGTGGACCCCAACCATCTATTTTTAGGAGCCATTCGCGAAAAGCAAGCGATGGCCTGTCAAGCGCTCGAACTAATGGCCATTTCTTGCGACGACTTAGCTAGGAAGCTAAGACGCTTTTTTCCGCAAGGAGATCGTCGCCCATCGCGTGATATGACCTTGACACCTCGAGCGAAGCGAGTCATCGATCTTGCCTACTCGGAAGCGAGGGACCTCAATGATAACCACATTGGCACCGAACATTTAATGCTTGGCGTCTTAGCCGAAGGCAGCACCCAAGCCTCAAAGTTGTTAAATGAGATCGGGGCAACAATACCGGTTATTCGTGACGCGGTACTGCGATTGCGTGAGCAGGGAAAATCGGAAGACACTTCGCGATCAATGGATGCGACTGCTGCCGCGGCGGAGATTGAAAAAAGAAGGCGAGAAAACCGATTAAGGATTCCGGGCAAATATGCAAGCCTACTTCTTGTGGCTCGGCAGAACTTATCGGTCCCAAGGCTTATCCTCTTAACCGCTTTGGCCGATCACGACGGCTCTGCAGCAGTTGCTTTCGCGAGAGCAGCGGGCCTTAACCATAAAATGCTTCATTTTCTGTTGGAACAGCGCATGCTGAATTCCCAGGACCCCCCGAGTGAAGTTCGAATCGATACAGTACTTGCTCGCGCTTCTGAGATTTCGGTCACTCGGGGTGAGGTGCTAAACTCTGCTCACCTTTTCTTTGCGATCTTCGATCTGCGGGCCGACCCCTATTTGCAGGAATTGATCGGGGACATTTCTTTGGAGAATCTGATGACGCTGCTGGATGAGGAGAGTTAGGCGAGACTTCCGTCGCGAAGTTGTGGTGCGCTTAGCTCAGGAAGCTTGCTTCCGTTCAATTTCTCATACTTGGGTAAAGATGGGCTACTCTTGCGGCAGCAAGCTGCCTGATTTTGAGCAGGAGCAAGCTCCCGCACTCCACAGCTTCGCGCAATCCAAAACTCGTGAGTCAGCGATTAAATGCCGCTCTGAATTTCGGGGCGGGATAAATCCCGCGTGGCAAGCCAAGTCTAAAGCGGCGATAAATCGCGCGCACTCCAAATGGCTGGTCGGCTCAAAACTAAATCAACTCCCCAGATAAACCCCACAGGTGGGATTGAACAACGCGGATCGGAACTATCTGCCCCACCAGATCAGCCGGGCCTTCAAAAAGCACCAGCTTAGCTTCCCGGCTTTGGCCCTGCAATTTCGAAGCGGTCTTGTAAGATGGCCCCTCTACCAAAACCTCTAGCTCCCGGCCTACATAGCAAGAATTAACTTTGCATGTAACCGCGTGCTGCAACTCAACCAACCTATGTATCCGCCCCTGGCGCACGTCAAAAGGCACTTGCTCCATATCCGCAGCCGGCGTACCGGGGCGGGGGCTGTAAACGAACATGAAAGACGCATCAAACCCTACAGATTCAACCAAAGAAAGGGTGTCTTCAAACTGCTCTTCCGTTTCCCCCGGGAAGCCCACAATGATGTCGGTCGTGATGGCAACCCCAGGAATAGTCGCCCGCAGAGCGGCAACGATCTCCAGAAAGCTAGTGCGCGAATAAAGCCGCTTCATTGCCTTCAAAACCTCGTCGTTGCCGGACTGCAAAGGTAAGTGAACGTGCTCCATCACGACAGGGCAGTCTCGGATCGTCTCCAACAGGTCCTGCTTAAAATCGCGAGGGTAGGGGCTGGTGTAGCGAATACGCTGCAAACCCGAGATCTCTGCCAATTTCCACAGCAACTGACTAAACGGAACACGCCCCTCCAGCAAGTTCTTGCCGTAGCTGTTTACGGTTTGCCCAAGCAGGGTGACTTCGCGGGTGCCAGTTGCCACCAAAGTCGTAACTTCCTCAAGAATGTGCTCGGTTGGGCGGCTTCGCTCCCGGCCGCGGGTGGTGGGCACTATGCAGAACGTGCAAAACTTGTCACAGCCATATTGGATAGGCACAAAAGCTTTTAGCTTCGCTTCGCGGCCGACGTTGCGCTGAGGGATATCGGTGACCACCGATCCTTTGCGCTCCGGCAAATCCAAATCCTTCACAAAGTCGCGCGAGGCGATTACTTCTTCAACCAAGCCGGAAATGCGTGAAATTTGGCCTGTCCCTAAAACGATATCCACATGCGGCGCGCGGCGCTTAATTTCATCCGCCCTAATCTGGGCCATGCATCCGCAAACGCCGATGATCACCTCCGGCCGCATCTTTTTTAAGGGCACCAACTCGCCCAACATAGAGAAAGCCTTATCTTCCGGCTTTTTGCGCACACTGCACGTGTTCAGCAAAATAACCTGTGCGGACTGCATATCCAACGCGCGCTGGAAGCCTATGTTTTCCAGAGACAGCCCAAGCTGCTCACTGTCCTCCTCGTTCATTTGGCAACCCCAGGTCTGCACGAAATAGGTGCCACGAACCGTTTGGGATCGTGGGTTTCGTGCGAGGTTTTCCGGGCGAATGAGGGTTGCGTCAGGCATGCTAAAGGAACCAAAAGGGTACCCCGGGCGTTACCGTAGCGAGGAGACGGCTCCAGCAAGGCCGTATAATTGAGCAAGTGACTGCATCCAAGTGGAACCGCATCTGCATCGCCTTGTCCTTTGCCGGCCTCTTCGTAGCTGGCTATTTGAGTTTAAGCACTTTGATTGGGGCCGAAATCCCCTGCATGGGATCTCATGCCTGCGACATCGTCCAACAGTCCAAAGAATCGGCGTTCTTCGGCATTAAGGTTGCTTACCTGGGGTTCCTGGCCTATGTGGTTCTGGCGGTAATGTCCATCTTGCGTGGCATTGGTCCCGAGAAGCCGCGCCAGGTGTTAACCAAGGCCGGTTTAGCTGTTAGTGGTATCGGAACTTTATTTAGCATCTACTTGATTTACACTTCAATCACCAGCATCCACCAAACCTGTATCTGGTGCATCGGCTCCGCGACGATCATGACCCTGCTGTTCTTTTCCCATGGGTTCCTGTCGCAAATGGAATATCACGGATCGATGACGCCGAATAAGGACTTCATCATGATTGGCGTTCTGTCGGTTTTGGTTCTTGCAGGATTTGGATTCAGATTTACGGATCTAAAGGCTGCGTCTGTGACCACGATCGATACAACGGGCATCGCTTCCACGATCGACCAAATGGTTCCAAAGGATGCGCATGTGACAGGTCCGAAAAACGCGCACATTATTATTGTGGAGTTTGGCGACCTTATCTGTCCGCACTGCAAAGAGGCTTATGAAAAGCTACATCAGACGGTCGCGGAGAGCGGAGAAGTCGACCTCGTCTTTAGGCAGTTTCCCCTTTACAATACTCACCCTATGGCCGTGATGGCGGCCACCATCAGTGAAATGGCTGCGGAGAAAGGGAAGTTTTGGGACTATCTTGACCTGGTCTATGGCTCGAAAGATCAAGATAAACTAACCACCGATGATTTGGTTGGGATGGGCACCCAGGTGGGCCTAAACTCTGAGACCATCCAAAAGCGGCTTCAGGATCCAAAGGATCCAGCGCTGCTCCGGGTTCAGTCAGATCTTGCCGATGCAATGAAACTTAAAATAAAGTCAACCCCCACGTTCTTCTGGGGAATGAAGGGTACGGCGCCATCATCGGGCTACATCAGCCAGCTTCGAGACGCGATGGGTTCGCCGCCGTATTCCCACTATGTGAAGGCGATACCATAGGCAAGGGCTCTGTTCTGGTCGCCATGTCAGGCGGCGTGGACAGTAGCGTCGCCGCTGCTTTACTCGTAAAGCGCGGCTACGATGTCATCGGCGTTACGATGCAAATTTGGCAGGAGAGCCAAACCGATCCTCGCCACGCCGGATGCTGTTCTCTGGGCGCGGTTGAGGATGCGCGCCGCGTAGCCGCGGCACTGGGCATTCCCCATTACGTGATGAACTTCAAAGAGGAGTTCCGCGCCAACGTAATCGAAGAGTTTGTTAAGGAGTACGCCATCGGCCGAACTCCAAACCCCTGCGTTCAGTGCAATAAAAAGGTCAAGTTTGAGATCCTTTTTGAGCGGATGCAAGCGCTTAATTGCGACCGACTCGCGACTGGCCATTACGCGCGCATTCGATACAACAAGCAGACGGGCAGGTATAGGTTGTTGAGAGCGCGCGGCGGGCAGAAAGACCAAAGCTACGTGCTTTATATGCTTAGCCAAAAGCAGATGGCGCGAACGTATTTCCCCCTCGGCGAAATGCCCAGCAAGGCAGCAGCACGGGCTATGGCCCGAGAGTTAGGACTAAGCGTGGCCGATAAGCCAGATTCGCAAGAGATCTGCTTCGTAAGTGAGGCGGGCGGTTATCGGGAGTTCCTGCACAACAGACGCCCGGATATCTTTCAGAAAGGCGAGTTGGTGGATACCAGCGGCAAGCCGATCGGCGAGCACGACGGTGTGGCCAATTTTACAGTTGGGCAGCGGCGTGGTCTTGGCATTTCCGGTGCAAAGCCCCTTTATGTAATTGCCCTTAAGCCCCAAGAGAACAAAGTAGTGCTTGGCAATTCGGATGATCTCCTTTGCCGCGAGGTCTCGTTAGAGAACATGATTTGGAGCGGCGGGCAGCTGATGAAGCCTCAGCGCGTCATGGCGAAAATCCGATACAACATGCAGCCTCAAAAAGCCACCCTTTATGGAAAGGATGAACCTAGGCTCGTGTTCGAAGAGCCGGTGCGCGCGGTGACTCCCGGGCAGATCGCGGTGGCCTATAAGGGCCAAAGCGTAGTCGCCGGCGGAGTGATTGCGAATCAAACGACCTACTGATTAAGCGACCCTCGCAACCCGATCATGCAATTGATCGTCAAACTGCTATCAAAAAGAATACGCCAGGCAATGCATGGCGTAAGATAGAATCATGAAAAGAGGAGGAAGATAACCCATGAATGACAACGATGACAAGAATGTTTTGATTTACATGCTTGCCGGCGTAGGACTAGGCGCACTTATCGGCGCTGCGGCAGGTTTGTTATTCGCACCGAAGCCCGGTGCTGAGATGCGAGAAGACCTGGCCGACAAGTTCAAAGAGTTGAAAAGCAAAACCGAAGAGTGGATTTCTGAGCAGCGCGCGAAAAGGGGCGTTAGCGAGGCCCTCGAGGAAGTAGGAGCGTAGGCGCTTAGCGCCGACCCAATATGGTCGGTTGGAGAATAGCTTTATGGGCGGTCCTTGTTTTGGCCGCCCTCAGCTTTTTATATTGTGTGCGGGCAATTCTTTTGCCCTTTATTCTGGCGCTCCTTCTTAGCGTCCTTTTAGACCCACCCATTCGAAAGCTTCGGCTTAAGGGCATGTCGCGTTCGGGCGCGGTCTGGACCGTAATGGGGTCGTTTGGGCTCGTTGTTGTGATCGGTGGCATTTTGGTCGCCCCCAGCATTGCCAACCAAGTTGAGAATCTCAATAGCCAGATTGGCGAAATTTCGAATCGATTCTCCAGCGATTTAGATACGTCCAACCCGTTCCTGCATTGGAATCCCAGGTATCAAGTGGAACCACCCGGGACCTCCGAACAAATCGATAAACTTTTTAGCGACAACCGGTCGATGCTGAATACCCTGCATCTGCCCGCCACCCGGGCCGCTTTTGTTTCGGAGTATATAGAGCCCCATAGCAGCGAGATCGAATCTGCCCTTAAGAACTCGTCTTACGCCCTTCTTGGGTTTGTTACGGGCTTTGGATCGAAGGCGATTCTGCTGCTCTTCACGCCCATTTTTACGCTGTGGATACTGCTTGATTACGATCGAATGCGCAAACGCAGCGAACTCCTGATTCCGCCTGCGATTCGGAAAGATACGATGGGGCTCATGAAAGATATCGGCGAAGTTTTCGGCCGATATCTGCGTGGCGTGGCGACCGTTTTGTTTTACTATTTTGTTATCGCGGCCCTCGTATTGACCATTTTGGGCGCCCAGTATTCGATCTTGCTGGCCATGCTTTTCGCGCTCATTTATCTGATCCCGTTCTTGGGACCGGTCATCAACGCGGTTCTTTTATTCATCATCACGGCGGTCAGCGAATCGCAGCATAAGGCGATGCCGCACAACGCCATTTTCACCATGGCGAGCCCGGTCAGTTTTGCCTTGACGATTACGGGGATATTCGCCCTTATCATGCTGGTCTTTGATCAGCTTGTTTACGCCCGCGTGGTGGGTAAATCGGTTGGCCTGCATCCCGTCGTTAGCTTCTTTGTCGTCTTTAGCGGGGCTACCTTGTTCGGCCCGGTTGGCATGATCTTGGCCTTCCCGGTCGCGGGTGCTATGAAGGTAATTCTGGATCGAATGTTCAAGTTCACTTCAAAGGACGCTGAAGAGTTAGACTTGCCGTCCGTGCCAATGAGGCACCGAAGCATTGTTCAGACCTGAACGCTTTTGATCTTGTAGGAGAGCAGGTCCGCGTCGATATGAAGTGAGCGATCTCCTGAGTTTAGGTGTACGATGAGCTCCGCCGGCTCCATTTCAAATTGAACCGTTGATTCCTGACCGGAGACTTTAAGTTCTAATATGTTGCCATCGCCATCCACTCGGGTCACGGCATCAAATGGCACTCGCCATTTGCGTAGCAGCTTGCCAAAGGTGATTTCTTGGGTTGTGATAACGAGTGCGCCATCGCCTGTTTCAACCATCTCGCCGTTTTCTTCTTCCAGCCTGTTCGCGTCGCCGCTCCAGAGAACACTGGGGTTCTTGAAATCGAACTGGATCTCGCCGCTAAGGTAGGCCTCTCTCATGGCGTCGTCCATCTTGCGGAAGAACGCTTCTTGCTCTCCAATGGGCGGCAGCCCCTGGGATAGCCGATGCCAGTCTTCCAAAATCATAGCTTGGTTGGCGTAGCGGGTGAGCCTGACGCTGGGGCTTTTTACAAGCCGTAGGAACTCGCCGTCTTCATCGAATTCAGTATCGCACTGAGGGCAGACTACGCCTCGATTGCCGCTTGATTTCCCGGCTCCCAGCCATGGCACGTCTGCGATCGGGATCGGCTGATCGATATATTTGGTGGCATAGCGGAAAGGGTCGTGAGGGGCTTTCAGCAGGGTCAGGGTTTCGCCATCGTTCCAAAAATCCGATTCGCATTCATCGCAGTAGGAGTTGCCCGCGTCGGGCGCTAGCCCGGCCGCGATGCGCGCCCACTCGTCGGGATAGTATTCACGGCCGGGAAGTCCCCTGGCATTGATTTCGACCCATTTGCCATTCTCCGTGTCTTCATACAGGGCTTCGCAGAAGTCGCATATCCAAGCTTCCGGCGCGCGCTTGGAGATGGCCAGCCATTCGGGCCAAGTGTGTTGGTCGCCCTCTCTTGCCGCCCCGTTTGCATCGCCTTCGTAAACGGCCTCACATTCCGGGCATCGGGCGGTTAGCCTTTTTAGAAGCAGCCCATGCCGGTTGAAGGTTAGAACGCCGTGGTGGCAGTTCGGGCAAAAGAGGATCGGCTGCTTATCGCCGCGCTTGTGAAGGATGCCAGTGCTGCATGCCGCGCAGAGGTTTTCGGGCAGGTGGCGGGGTTTTACAGCGCCGGTTCGGCAGACAGGGCAGTTGCTCGGCTTTAGCGGCTTCGGCCTTTCCAAAGGCCCGGAACAGACCGGGCATTCGTTCCGGTTGTAGCTAAAGCGGTTTAGCCGCTGAACGGCGGCATCGTAGTGCTCCAGGCTTGTTGAGCTGGCCTCTTCCGGATCGGGTACGAGGAGGATTGCCCTTAGCTCGGCAATGGATTGAGGGCGATCTTGAAATCTGAGTTGTAGCCCGGCGCTAATGGCCTGAACTAACGGCTGGTCCAAATCTGGTCTGATTTGGCTTAGGGGGACGATGTCGTTGCCATCTGCTCTTTCCGCGGCTGGGCGTGGCGGATATCCGGCCAGCATGTGATAGGCGGTAGCGCAGAGTGCGTAAATATCCGTCGCGGGGCCGCGTCGGCCCCTATCCGAAAGTTGCTCCAGCGGTGCGTAACCGGGCGTGAACAGAACAGTTTGGAGGGCGGCGGAATCGGCATGCCACTCGCGGGCCGCGCCAAAATCGATGAGATAAACCTCGCCTTTTGGCGAGATCAAAATGTTTGTGGGCTTTATGTCTCGGTGCAGAACCCGGTGGGCGTGGACGGCCTGAAGAATATCCAGAAGCTGATAAAGGATGTCCTGCGCTTGGTCGGAGGCGAGCCTTCCTTCTTGAGCGAGAAGCTTGTCCAGGGTTCTGGAATCGGGCAGCATATCGGTCACGAAGTAAGCCGTTCCGCGTTCTTCGAACGCGTCTCTTAGGTGAAGAATGCCTGGTGATTCCAGGTTGGCGAGCATGTTCGCTTCATCCAGAAATCGCTTTCTTAGCCTTAGCGGATTCGCTCCCGGGACGCTGGATAGGTCGAGATCGTAGCCGACTCGAACCGCGCCGGTGGGGGCTAGTTCTTTGACCACGCAGAGGTCGTTTTGGGTGAGATCGGTGGCCAGGTAGGCAATGCTAAACCCTCCACGACCAAGCGTGGATTGGATCTCGAATCGTCCGTCGAGAACAGTTCCTGCGGTGAGTGCTGGAGTGCCGGCCATCACAGGTGATAAGTGATAGGTGATAAGTGATAGGCGAAAGGTGAAAGTTGATAAGTGGTAGGGAGGAGTTTCGTGCCTTTTTCCCTATCTTCTATCTCCCGATCCCCTGTCTCCTATTTCCTATCACATATCACTCATCACTTATCACCTCCAATGGTATCCTTCCCGCGATGTACCGCCGACCCAAGCTTTACGATGCAATCTACGCGTTTAAGGACTACGAAAGGGAAGCCACGATTGTTCGTGAGCTTGCCAATGCCAGAAAGCAGAGCCCTGGCAACACCCTTTTGGATATCGCTTGCGGTACTGGCGCACACATTCTGCATCTGAAGAAAGATTATGAGTGCACCGGCATTGATCTGAGTCCATTTTTATTAAAAGCGGCGGCCGAGCGCAATCCGGAATGCAAGTTCATTGAAGGCGACATGCGCTTTCAGGAGTTGGGCCAGTGGTTTGACGTGGTTATCTGCCTGTTCAGCGCCATTGGATACGTGAAGACCTTCGATGCGTTGGAATCCACGCTGGCTCACTTTTACACGCACACCGCTCCTGGCGGTGTTTGTATTGTTGAGCCTTGGCTCTTTCCGGAGAATTTTCGAGACGGCTTTATGTCGCTGGATACCGTTGACTTGCCTGACTATAAAGTTGCCCGGATGATCACGAATTCGAAGGTTGGCGACATTTCAGTTATGGACATGCACTTTATGTTGGGCTGTTCCGGCGAGATCGAGTATTGGGAGACCAAGTCTGAACTGGGGTTGTTTACGGAGGTCGAGTATCGGGAAGCGATGACGCGGGCAGGATTTGAGGTTGAGTTTGACGAAAAGGGCCTCTGGAGCCGAGGGCTTTTTATCGGGAAGAAATCTTTGTGATTGGTTAGTTGTTCGCATTGGGCCTCGAAGTCTGAGAACTCATTGCTGAATTGCAAGTTTTCTACTTGTTTGACCTGATCGCCAAGTTTAGCGGTTCGCGCCTCTCCCGGTTGGAGAGGTCGGTGAGGAACGAACCGGGAGAGGCGCGAACCGACCGGACTGTAATGATACGAGCCGAATCCGTTCCCGCAAAGCTCTTAACTACCCGCCCAATTCCTTGAGCTTCTCCGAATAATCAAAACACGTCTTCACAAACTCCGCGTGAGACCAAGTCAGCGGACTTACGCTCAGCGGTTCGCCGGTTACCGCATCTACCTGCTCCGGCAAAACATAGGTCGAAGAAGCCCTTTCGCAACACCATTCAATCAATTCCAAGGGCCGCGCCAAATCGGCCACACTCCCAGCCGCCATGATCTTCTGCTGGGCGAGCCAGCAGGTGCAAATTATCCACGGGTTGCCGGGCAGGTTGTCGTGGCGGCGGAAATAATAGTCGCCCTCATAGCGGGCAACGCCGCCAAGCCCGTGCACCCAAAGCTTTTCTTCAACCTTGGCAGCCGTTGCCTTAACGCGGGGGTCATCTGCGGCCAAAACTCCTAAGAGCCCGACACTTAGCGTGGACGAATCTACCGTCCAATCCGGCCTCAGCTTTCGGCCCTCAGAAATCAGCCGTCGCACGAAAACGCCGGTGAGAGGATCCACCATACGCTGAAGCCCGGTCCGCATTTGGCCAGCCGCTTTAGACCACTCCTCGCCATTTTCGCCAATTTCTTTGGCGATTATCGAAGCGGCGTCCAAGCCCGCAATAACGGTGGCGACCGTGTAGGTGTGAATGCCGAGTCGTTCTTCCCAAATGTCGTAGCTGGGCTTTGGAAGGCCGGTGTCCACGTCACGGTGGGCAACCATAAAATCGGCCGCCGGCTTTACAAACTTGGCATAGTGCTGCTTTAGGGCTTCCAAATCGTTAAAGGCAAGGTGATGGTCCCAAATGGCGGAAACCATGACCGCCGTTTCATCTTCTTGGAACGGCGTGCTTGGCTTGCCATCCACGATGTAGGGGTGCCAAGTCGCGCCCAACTTGCCGTCTGCGGTGTATTTCTGGCGAAGAATGGATTGGTCTTTAGGCAAGATCCGGGCACAGAACTCAAAGAAGGCACGAGGTAGGTGGTGCTGGCCGGCTTTGTCCAAAACGCCGGATATCAAAGCCCCATCGCGAGGCCACATGTAGCAGTAGTTGGCCCGGTTGGTCTCCATGATATCGGAATCGGTGGCGGCGATAATGGCCCCGCCGTTATCGATATGCGTTCTCACTAGCAGCAGGCTTTGCTCGCACATATTTACAAGTCTGGGCGGTAAAGTTTGCACTTTTGCGGCAGTTTCCTTCAGCCAAGTAGTCCAGTGGATCTCGGTTGACCTGTGCGATTCGTGCAGTTTGTGGCTTCGAAAATCTCTAAAGTGGTGTTCTAAGGAGTCTAGGTCTTCGGCGGCAACAATCCAATAAGTGCAATCCTTTTCGGATTTGGGAGAGATCTTGAGATTGAAACCGATGGTGGAATCGACGGAGCCCTGGGCGATGGGATTATTGCTCAGTTGGCCATCCTCCGCGTCCCGCCAGGTGCCTTCAAAATGCTGGAATCCCTTTAGGCCGGTGGCATATTGCTGGATGCCGATCTTGTCGGTCTGACCGCCGAAAAGGAAGTAGCACGGGCCTTTGTAGTGCACAACTCCATGCAGCTCCGGATGGTAGAAAGCGGTGTCGCCGATATCACTTTCCATGATCCGCAGATCGTGGCTGAAGAAAAGTCTTACGTCGGCTTCGTCATTGCTTAGGCTCCTAACAAGCATCCTGCGCACGAATGAGTTGCTCTGGTGGGAAACCGATTCCTCGAGCTCTATCTCAATTTGAAGCGATTCGTTTCGGATGGTTGATTTGCCGACCAGGCTTGCCGGTTTGTACTTCTGGTTGTGAGTCCAGCCGTCCTCATGGACCCAGGAGAATCGGCCGTTTACGTAAACGCCAAATCGAATCATGTGGCCGCTCAGGTGGTTCCATCGGCCTACTTGGGGGTAGAAAAGATCGCGGATCGTGTGGCGTGAGTCGAGGCCGATTAAGAAGGAACCGTTGCTGAAAACGAGGGGCCTGGGCACTGGGGTTAGGATACCGACTTGAGGGTGACGAGTGGCGGGTGGCGGGTGCAAGCCCTTCCCCTTGCGCTCCGGCGGAGGGGGAAGGGTTGGGATGGGGGTTTTTGGCGAACCCGGAACCGCCTGTTTCCAAGGCCGTTGTACGTGACCCCACGGTTTATCGCACGCAGTTAGCTCTTTTCGGTAAAACTGTTGGTGTGATCAAACGACTTCTTATCCCAGTTCTGATACTCGTCGCTGCCGTTTCTCTCGCCTCCGGAGCGAAGCGCCAAGCAACCATTTTGGACGTCACCGGCGAGGTGCCCAAAGCGCTACACCTCACCATGGAAGATCTCCAAAAGATGACCCATGTAAAGCTGGATTTGAAAGAGCACGATGGCACCACCGCTAGCTATGAAGGCGTCCCCATAAATGAGGTCCTCGCCGCGGCCGGATTCCAGATGGCGGAGCACATGCGCGGCAAGGAGTTGGCGGAATACGTGCTTGCCCACGCTCAAGATGACTACGAGGTGGTCTACGGAATGGGCGAAACGGAGCCTTCGATCAGCGGAAGAACGATCATTATCGCCTGGTCCGCAAATGATAAGGCGTTGGGAGCGGGCGTCGGCCCCTTAAGGATTGTAGTTGAAGGGGATAAGAAGCAGGCGCGATGCATAAGAATGCTGACCAAGCTGACCGTCAAAAAACCCTAACGTTCTTAAAAAGCATGTTGACAAGAACTCCTTAAGATCGACTTATCGATGGCAGTCCGTTACGCTGCCTCGGAGTATTCAAATCTATGAGTCAAATCCCACATCCACCCATTGCAAGCCGAGAAGAGTGGCGCAAGGTGCGTCTGCAAATCTTAGAGCATGAAAAGGAACTTACGCGCCAAAAGGACAAGGTAAGCGCCGAGCGCCGCCGGCTCCCCATGGTTCCGATCGATAAGGATTATTCCTTTGAGGGGCCAGAGGGCAAAGTTAGCCTGGTGGATCTGTTTCAGGGCCTGCCGCAACTCATTGTCTATCATTTCATGTTCGATCCGGAATGGGAGGATGGCTGCCCAGGTTGCACCAGCTTTGTAAATGCGCAAGGAAAGGACACGGAGTTAAAGGAGCGCAGCACCCGGTTCATTTTGATTTCTCGCGCGCCGCTTCCGAAACTGCAAAAATATGCTGCGAAGATGGGCTGGGATATGCCTTGGTATTCGTCTTTCGGAAGCGATTTCAACTACGACTTTAACGCGACCCACGACCGCAGCCACGCGGGCTCTGAGTTTCTGTATATCGACCATTCCAATGGGGAGAAGAAGGGAACTGAGGAGCATGGCCTTAGCGTGTTCTTTCTGCTCGATGGAAAGGCCTATCACGTTTACTCAACCTTCGCGCGGGGCGTTGAAAATCTTACCGATAGCTATGCGCTTTTGGACGTGACGCCTTACGGCCGTCAAGAGGATTGGGAAGATTCGCCGGAAGGTTGGCCGCAGAATCCAACTTATGGATAGCGGGTAAACGGTCACGGGATTTATATCCATGGGTTTTCTTAAAGGGGAAGGGAGTCCTGCCATTTAGTGCCCATAAACCATTCTCAACCGTTCTGCGATCTCTGTGCCTCTGTGTGAAGTTCCGAATCCGATCAATGGTCAAACTTTCGACCCCAACGGCTGAAAGCTATGGTAATATACCAATAGGTTAAATAACCAATCGGTGAAATACATGCAAGCCCAACAGCTCGATAGAACGTTCGCAGCCCTAGCCGACCCCACAAGGCGCGCCATCTTGGCGCGGCTGGCATCCGGCGAAAGCTCGGTCACGGAACTGGCGAAGCCATTCCAAATGACCATGCCCGCCATCACCAAGCACCTTAAGGTGCTGGAGGGTGCGGGGCTGATCAGCCGGGGCAAGGAAGCCCAGTGGCGGCCGTGCCGCCTTGAAGCGGCACCGTTAAAAGAGGCGTCGGAATGGGTAGATCACTATCGCAAATATTGGGAAGAAAGCTTCGACCGGTTGGATGCCTACTTACAGGAATTGAAGGAAAAACGATGAACACAGAAACGAAAAGACCAGAAAGAGAACTCACCTTGACCAGAACAGTAGCAGCGCCCCGCGAATTGGTTTGGGCCGCTTGGACGCAGGCAGAGCACTTGAAAAAGTGGTGGGGCCAAACGGATTTACCGTGCCCGCGTGCGAATGCGACCTTCGAGTAGGTGGAAAGCTTTGGATCGTTATGCGCGGCCCGGATGGTACCGAGTTTCCCATGGGCGGAATCTACGAAGTTGTCGATGAACCAAACCGACTTCGATATAGCTGCACCGCGAAAGCCGCCGCAGATGGCAGCCACCTACTGGAAGGCTTTACAGCCGTAACGTTTGAAGAGCAAGACGGGAAGACGCTGGTAACGGTTGAGACCAAGGTGGTCGGCCTCGTTTCTTATGCCGAGCAGATGCTGAACGGCATGGAGCAAGGTTGGAACGAGACGGTGGACCGGATGGTGGCGTACGCCGAGAAATAATGTCGGGTGTTATGAGCCTCTTCCGTAATGTTAACCATACAAAGCGGGCACCGTGAGCCCTCTCCCGCTTCGTTCCTCAGCGACCTCTCCTTAAGGAGAGATGAGTTATTGGGTGGCGTTCGAAGCTTGTAACAGAAACCCAATCTTTTTGGTGCTTAGTGAAGCCCTTGGGGAGGCTATAAGACTAGTCATTTCTCCTTGAGGAGAGGTCGGTAAGCGAGTCCGCGAACGAACCGGGAGAGGGCAAACAGAGCTTTTGTTTCATAGACGAGATCAAAATTATGCTAGTGCCTCTTATGTATTTTGCCAGCCTAATTGGTAAATTTGTCATTGCGAGGAGCGGCAGCGCGCCCTAGGCGGGGCTAGCGACGCGGCAATCTACCTGGTAAGCCACCGGCTGCAAATCCGGTGGCCAGCCGAGTAGATCGCCACGTCGGCCCACGGAGGGCCTCCTCGCGATGACAAATTCATCTTGCCCACCGAGATTCCTCACAGGGAGTTCGGAATGACAAAGGTCGCTATTGCCTCTCAAGACACGAGACATCTCCCATGGATCAAACAATCGAATTCGCAAAAAAGGACTTCTTAAGAGCCAAAGCCCGGATGGAAAAAGGCCTGGCCACCACGCCCGATGAGTGGCTCAACTGGGCGCCGTCTTCCACGGCGCGAACAGTTATTCAGCAGGTGGCCCATTCGGCTTTAGCCATGAACGACTTGAACAACCTTCTTCAGGGCATAGCGTTCGCCTGGGATAATCCGAACGATGCGGACCGAGCCTTCCGCGAGCGGGAAACGGAGTTCATGACTAGGGAAGAGGTTCTGGCCCTATTGGAGGAATACTCAACCAACTACCTCGACTGGCTGGATGCTCTAACACCAGAAAGACTGGATGACAGAATGAAAACGCCCTTTGGAAACCATGAGGTACCCCTTAGGTTGGCCATCACATTTCAACCTTTTCACCTGAATGAGCATGCCTCGCAAATCGATTACATTCAAACCATTTACGGCGATCAAGACTGGCATTTGAGCTAGCCTGCGGTGTCAAACTCTATTCATGCCAAGACTTGCATGGGCCGGAACAGGCCACATACACACACCCGCGTTTGCCAAGCAATCGATTGAAAAGGGCTTTACCAGTGCTGGGGTGTGGGACCCCGACTCTGTTCGCGCGGCCAAGTACGCCTCAGAGCTAGGGTGTACGTCTCAATCCGTTGAGGCATTGGCAGCCGATAGCAAGGTCGATGGTTACGTGATTTGCAGCGAGACTGTTCACCATTTGGATCTGGTTTCCCAACTTGCTCCAACCGGCAAACCGCTGTTTATCGAAAAGCCGATGGGTTTTAACGGCGCACAGTCGGGAGCAATCCTTGAGCTCCTACAAAAGCACGGCAACATATTCCAAACCGGCTACATGATGCGTGGCGATGCCAAGCATCTGGAACTCAAAAAACGGGTAGATGAAGGCTTTTTTGGTTCAGTTACGCGGGTTCGGGCATCCTGTTGCCACAGTGGCGCGCTTGGTGGCTGGTTTGATACCGATTACCGCTGGATGGCGGACCGGAGTCAAGCGGGCGTGGGCGCTTTCGGCGATTTGGGCACCCACGTTTTGGACCAGCTTATGTGGATGTTCGGTGACATCGTCTCGGTTACGGCAACGATGTCTAACGGCACTGCACGCTACGAGGGCTGCGAGGAGATCGGCGAAGCGCTGCTTATTTTTAAGAGCGGCGTTATTGGGACGCTGGCTGCCGCTTGGGATGACGTCGCCGATCCGATCCGGCTGCAAGTTGCCGGAACGAAAGGCCATGCCACGGTGGGTGTTGACTTGTTGCTTGCCGGAACGGATGGCAAGTTCGAAAAGGTTGACGTTGGCGAGAATGTGACGGCCGGCTTTTCGGCGTTTCTGGAGTTCTTGGAAGGCAAAACGGTGGAGTTGGTTAAGCCGGAAGAGGCGGTAAAGAGGGACAAGGTGATGGACGCGATTTACCGAGCGGCGGAAAGCAGAGTCTGGGTCGACGTCTAAAGGGTTCGGAGCCATGGAAGAGCGAGCAAGTATTGGTCGACGGTTGCCAATGGACAACCCAAATGGTAGGCTGTCGCAGCAATAAAGCGGTCTGCAGGATCATTGTGTCGAAACTCAAGTGACTGCGCTAGAATGCTGATCTCTCCATCCGCTGGAATCACGCTGACGCCACTTTCTGATAAGAGCTTTCTGATCGTTTCAACAGGCGGCAGCGGCGAATATAATCGCCCCTTCTGAAAAACCAGCAGAGCTTCCCAAATTGTTAGTGCTGAAACTCCAAACTCTTTGTCCCTTTCACTCAACTTCACCCACAAACTTCTCGGAAGCTTTTCAGGCGTCGCACTTAACCAAATCCAAATATGAGTATCGAGAAGGATCAAAGCTCAGCGTCCCAAACTTCTCCTGTTGGCTCAACCAGGTCACCCAGGATCTCAATTTCATCCCGTAAAGAGCCGAAGACCCACTTTTTCTTCTCCGCTTTAGGCGGGGGACAGAGCATTGCCGTAACCTCACCCCGATTCGTAAGCAACAACGGATCTCCTGATGCCTTCACTTGCTTTATCAGCTCCAAACAATGAGCTTTGAACTCCGTTACAGAAATGGTCTGCATATGGTCATTATACATGACCCCTTTCAGCTTTGAGCCATTTTCTCAACCCGATCCGCCAAGTTGCTCGCCCCAAAGTGCCTTAGAGCGGCCGCGCCGGCGGCCCAATCGGGAGGGCCGGAATCGGGCAAAGTAACCGCGCAGTCGGGCCTCATCCGCACCACTTCTCTAAACTTTAAGGCTAGTTCGGCATCTCCGGGGCGGGTCCATGTCTCTAAAATGTTCTCCAAACTTCCATGCTTTAGGAGCATCTCCGCAGCGGTCTTTGGGCCGATACCCTTAAGCCCCGGGATTTTGTCAGAAGCGTCTCCGCTTAGGGCTTTAAAGTCGGCCACTTGCTCGGGCAGAACGCCCATCCGGTTAACCACTTCCGGCGGGCCTATCCGGTCCAACTCGCGTGACACCCGCGATGGGGCCAAAACGGTAACGCTTTCGTTTACCAACTGATAGGCGTCTCGGTCCGTGGTGAGGAGCAAACTCTTGCCCGCACGCGCAGTTTCTGCGATGGCGGCTGCCGCCATGAAGTCATCCGCTTCATATCCCGCTTCTTTTCCGATTGCAAAGCCAAAGGCTTTGCACAGTTCCGGTAAAAGATTTAACTGAACTTTGATTTCGTGGTCGAAAACGCGCCCGGTTTGGTAAGGGGGCCAAAGCTCGCTGCGATAGGTGTCGACTCCCAGCGTGTCCCAAGCGACAAAAACCCCGCGTGGCTGTTCTTTCTGCCAAAGGTTCACAAGCATGCTCGTGAACCCCACGATGGCGTTTATCACCAGGCCATCGGCGCTGGTCACGGTCTTCGGTGTGGAATGGTACGCGCGGTGGGCCAGGTTATCGCCGTCGATAATGAGGAGGGGTTGGGAATCAGCAAATCCAATTTTGGGAGGGTTCATATGTGATTTCCGTGATGGGTTGTCTGAGCCTCTCCCGCTTCGTTCCTCAGCGCTTTCCTTTGTCGATGTTTACGGGTTGGACTGCTGTGCGCATATTGGAAAGCTTCCGACCTCTCCTCCCGGGAGAGGTGAAGAGTCTGCGTGAGTGCGGGTGTCGAAAGAAATCCACTACTTATGAGCTTAACACGAGATTTACCATTCCAGGGCCTCTTTTGGGGGCGGAATGGCTTTAAACGTATTCGGGTTCAAATCGGCAATCATTGTCGGGTCGCCGTTGGGAATACGCTCCCATGCCCAAAGGCAGCCCTCTTCGCCAAAGATAACGCGATCATTGGCGTCCACATCTAGCCATTGCCAGTGATCATCCCCCGGATTCCATGCTCGAACGACATCCCCCGCCCTGTCAAGAATGCTCCACCGATCATGTGGCCATTCAATTTCCCTCCGTAGTCGGCCATTGGCAAAAGGTTTTTCCATGACATGCTTTCCTACCGTTGTCCAACCGCGGCGTTTTAGCCGCATGCTGAAAATCTTTTCCTCACCATCGACAATGCCCACTCCCAGTTCGGTGATGGTTATTGCTTTGCTCGGAGGCCGAACCTCTTTCCAAAATATATGCTTGATGATAGTGGCAGGTGGGTTAACGCCCAAGTTTGTATTGTTCAGCCAGATTCCGCCATTGTTATATGTTGTTCCCGTTAGCCAAAGGGCAATCGCTGTGAAGTAAGGCGGCCGAGTAACGGCAGTCCAACCTCCAAGGTTTTCAAAATCGCGTTTGGTCCTGCGATAATCTGCGGCAGCCAAAATAAGATAGCGCCCATTTGGGCTAACGTCGCACTTTCGAGTCATTACTTGGCCGTGAAGCCATTGGCCGGGAACTACCCGGTCAACATTCAGATCCCAAATCAGCATCTGGCAATATTTGCTCGGGCCACGCCGGAAGATAACTGCTCTATTTGCCTCGGTGGCGAGGATTCCATCTATGCGGCATGTCTCGCTCGCCATATCTTTATTGTGAAAGGCTTGAAAGAGCATATGCACAAAGCCTGCAAATTAGTGCAACCTTTCGCGGAGCGTTGCGACGGAGCAGGCGTAACTCGGCTTACCACAAGAACTTTCCCAAATCGCAGGGCCCGCTTCCCGCCGTAGAAGAATCCCTAGCCCATGAGAATCATCACCCTGGAAGAGCATTTTGTAAGCCCCATGTATTTGGAAGTGACCGCACAGTTTGGGTTTGGAGCCCTAAATCCGGCTATGGCAGATATCCTCCGCAAGCAAAAAGACCTCGGCGAAGAGAGGTTAAAAGACATGGACGAGGGCGGAGTCAGCCTTCAAGTGCTCTCTCTTTCCGGAATTCTCTTAGACCGTGTGGACCCAGCAACCGCAACAGCAATCGTTAGGGATTCCAATGAGATTGCTGCGAAAGCCGTGCGAGAACACCCAACCCGGTTCGCGGCATTCGCGGCACTCGGCATGGCAGAGCCGGAAAAAGCCGCCGACGAGCTTAAGCGCTGCGTTCAAGAATATGGCTTTGTGGGAGCCATGATCGATGGAACTTGCAAAGGGCTTTTCTACGATGATGAGAGGTTTCTGCCAGTCTTTAAGGCCGCTGTTGAGCTCAATGTGCCAATCTATCTTCACCCCGCGCCACCTCCTCAAGCGGTTCAAGAAGCCTATTATTCGAAGTTGCCAAATAGTCTGGGCCAAACCCTGTCCATCGCCGGCTGGGGCTGGCATGTGGAAACCGGGTTGCACGTGCTGCGGCTCATCGTTTCTGGCCTGTTCGATAAGCTTCCGGACCTGCGGATCATCATCGGGCACATGGGCGAGAATTTGCCTTTTTCGATCATGCGTGCTGATGCCGTGCTCTCGCGTCAGGCTAACTTGTCGAAATCTGTGGCGGAGTTTTTCAAATCCAACTTTTACGTAACCACAAGCGGCTACTTCACCTTGCCTCCGTTCCAATGCGCCTTAGAAGTTTGCGGCGTGGACCATCTTTTGTTCTCGGTCGATTATCCGTTCAGCGCAAATACTAAGGGGAAGGCGTTCTTGGATTCTTTACCGGTGAGCGCAGAAGATAAAGAGAAGATCGCTCATGGGAATGCTGAGAGAGTGCTGGGAATTAGGCCTTAAGACTTCGGACTTCGTCCTTTTTTGGCCTTCGGCGTTCGGCCTTAGGTGTGGGAATGTTGGATTTCGGTAATCGGAATACGGCATGCGCATTCAGCAGGGAACTATGCAGGGCCTGATAGGATAAGAACGAAACTCTCCGCCCCTAGGGCCGAATGCCGAACACCCAAGGCCTTTCACACAAACGCTTCTTCCAAAACCCCGCTGCTGAAAGCCCGGTACATTGCGGCGTAGGCGCCGCCCTTTTTAAGCAGTTCCTGGTGTGAGCCGCCCTCAATAACCTCGCCGTGGCTCAGCATCAAAATCGTGTCGGCCCGCGCCGCGCTGGTGAGCCGGTGGGCGATAAACAAAGTCGTGCGGTTCTGCATCACTTCATCCAGCGCCTCTTGCACCTTCTTCTCGCTCACCGCGTCGAGGCTGCTCGTCGCTTCATCCAAAAGCAATATCTGTGGCTTCCTAATAACCGCCCGCGCGATCGCCACCCGCTGTTTTTCGCCTCCACTAATACCAACTCCTGTTTCACCCAAAACGGTGTCGTATCGTTGCGGCAAATCTTCGATAAACCCGTCCGCATGTGCGGCTTTTGCCGCCCCTTCAACATCAGCTATCGAAGAAGCGTCCCGGCCGAAAAGAATGTTGTCCTTTATAGAGCCGGAAAAAAGGAAAACGTGTTGGGGAACCACCCCAATCAACGCCCGATACCAACTCAGCTTCAAGCTCGAAATGTTGACGCCATCTAGCAGTATCTCGCCCGAAGTGGGCTCGTAAAAGCGAAGCAGCAAATCGGCGATGGTGCTCTTTCCCGCGCCGCTGCTTCCGACCAAGGCCAGGCTCGTATCCGGCTCAATCACAAAGCTGACATCGCGCAAAGCATCCGTTCCATCCGCATAGGTGAAGCTGACATTGCGGAACTCAACCCGCCCCTTAACATCCGAAAGAATAGTCGCTGAGGGGTCGTCTCCTACTTCAATCGGTTGGTCCAAAATCTCCTTATAAACGCGGTCCGCGCCAGCTTGCACCTGGTTGTAGGTCGTATTCACGTTGCCCATCGTGCGAAAGCCCGAGTTGATGACATCAAACGCGTAAAGCACGGCCCCGATTTTCGAGATCTCATACTGGGTGCTTTTAGAAAGATAGACGCAGTAGAGCAAAACGGCCGCGATGGCAACTGCCCCAACCAACTCGATCAATGGCCGCAGGGCAGAGACGATTTTGGTCGCCTCCATTTGGCTGTCGTAACTCTTATAGGTCAGCTTTTCATAGATAGAAAGGATGCGGTCTTGCGCGGAAAACGCCTTTATCACGCGGACGCCCTGTAGCGACTCCTGGCTCATCGCTTTTAGCTCGGCATAGTCGTTCTGAACATTGCTTTGGGCCACCTTAATCATCTTCCCATTCGCGGCAATCATCCAGGCGATGGGCGGGAGGAAGAGAACGCAGATGAGCCCCAGTTGCCACTGGATCACAAAAATGGTGATGAGCGCGCCAAAAGCCTTGACGGGGCCATCGATGCTGTCCCGAATCACCCCGATGGCCGAGGAATAGAGGTTTACGTCGTTGGTGAGAACGCTCTGGATGATCCCGGTTCGGCTTCGGTTAAAGAAGCTGATCGGCATCAACTGGAGTTTGCGAAACATCCGGTTTCGAAGGTCCGTTGTAAGCCGCGTGCCTGCTTCCGAGAGATAGTAGGTCGAACCACGCGTAAAGGAGTATTTGACCCCGAAGACACCGACCACAAGCGCGCTCACGATGCATAGATCTCTTAAATCTTGAGCTTCAACGTACTGCAGCGCCTGCTTCACCAGCAGCACCATAAAGCCCGTTAGTACTGAGGTTACGGCAACGCAGCTTAACCCCTTTCGAATGGATCTCTTTTGAGATTTCAGTTCCGAGGTGATGCGAGGGTCGAGTTTTTTAAATTTGAACCAGCGGAGCAAGGGGATAGGCCTTAGGCGTTCGGTGTTCGGCCTAAGGTCTTGGCCTTCGGCATTCGGCTTTCGGCCTTTGGAATTAAGACTACCCTTACCAACTCCCCCCAAGGCCCAATGCCTAAGGCCGAATGCCTAGGACCTACTGCATCTGTGCTCGTCCCGCATGCTCGCCTCGGAACGAGCGTTCCCAGGAAGTGCGAGGAAGAACAAAGTGGTCGGTGTTCCACCACTGATCTTTCATCCACAGAGAGTTGCGGTCCGTTTTCTCGAACGTCATCCCCAGTCGCCTCAAAACCGCGGCAGAGGCAAGGTTCTCGGAAACGCAGTGGGCGCGCACTTGCGGCAGGTTCAGCCGAGTAAAGGCGAACTCCAAAACGGCGTTCGCCGCTTCGGTGGCATAGCCTTGGTGCCAGTACTGGCGATCCAACTCAAAGCCTATTTCGGCATCGTTCCACGGCGAGGTCGACCGAACGCCGCAGTTGCCAATAACCTTTTGCTCCGACCTTAAAACGATGGCCAGTTGGTAGCGCGTGCGCGGGGTTTCGTATTGCCAGTCGATAAATCGGTTGACGAACGCCTTCACGTCCTTTGCCGTGCGCTGGTTCCAGCTGTTGAAGCGGGCATATTCGGGCTCCGACTGATACTCGAAAACTCGGTTCCAGTCGTTGGCTTCAAAGTCTCGCAAAATCAGTCGCGGGGTAGGAAGAATCATGCCCTTACTTCTATTATGCAGATTGTTCTGATTTTGTGGGTTTCGCTTTGAAAATGGGAAGAACATTGCGGCCTCTTGAATACAGATTACGCAACTTTCGCGCCAAATCTTCGCCTCGTAGCTCTGAAATGCGTGGGGCTTGCTCCCGCTGCTACTTTTGTTAAATAGCTGCGGAACTTCCGGCAGCAAGCTGCCCGATAAGGGCTAAAGCAAGCTTCAGCGCTCCACAGCCCGTGGAGCAGATACGGAGCCGGCCTAACGGTTCAAAACAAACCGGATTAAGGGATGCGTTAGCGAGTAAAAATGGCCTTCCAAGACGATAATCAGGCCAGCTTGCGCAAACACAAGGGGCCAAATGCGTCGATACTTAACAAAGTAAATCCCAAAGATGATGGTGACCACAAAGATTGCAGCGTTACTAACCCATTCGGAAAGGGACAAGTGCTGCGCGCCAGCAAGAAGGGCAGGGAGTAAAACGGCAAGTACTGTTTTGGTACCGATCTGTTCGAAACGTGTGATTAGGTAACCCGACCAGAAAAGGCAGGTAGATAGGGCGGAGACTAGCGCCCCCGGTGTATGAATCAGCATATCGGCGTACACGCCGTTATCCCCTGACCATCCCATATAGAAGTGATGGGTCTCCAAAAACAGCGTTAAATAGACTTGCAAGCCACAGGCTAACAATAAAAGTGGAATCGCCCAAAACAGATCGCTTGGCCTGGGTTTGACAAGGCCAAACTTAGAAAAACGCTCACCACCACTCCAAACCAGGTACAAAATCAACCCGATCTTGGCGCAGCAATAAAGGAAATAGTAGATTTCAGTGAGTGCTAAACTTGCATCTAAATATCTGCCACTTCCACCTAAAAGGAAAGGCAGATAGAACACGCTCAGAATTGCAAGGGTCTCGAAAAGGAGCTGCTTTTTCAGCAGCGGAGCGGATGCCATGTCGTGCATATCCGGGCCCTCAACCATGGCTCACCGGCCACTGATACATCAGATAGAGAAAAAGATTATAGCCTGCGTGGCCAATGACGAGCGGCCACAACCCCTGATTTATAAAAGTAGAACCCGAAAATCACGCCTGTTGCGAACATAATCGGCAGGGAGTTCCAGCCTTGATAAATGTGATAGGAACTGAAGAGAGCAGAGCTGATCAGGATTGCCGGCCACGGTTTCAGCCCTAGATCTTTTAAGCGGTTAAAAGAATAGGACCGCCAGAGGGCTTCTTCAAATAATGCTCCGGCCAGAAAGACTAGGGGCGCTTCCCAAAGCGGCAAGTCTCCGTGAACAGCAAATGACGTGCGGGCGCCGGGAACGTGATCGAGAGCCAATATAATCGGCTTGAAGAGAAATGCCAGGAGATAGTTGGCACCGAAAATCACGATGCCCCAGCTAATATCACTTAGCTTGAACTTAACCACTCCGAACTTCGAAAATGGCTCGTTTCCGCTCCAAACGAAGTAGGCGAGCAAAGTCGTCATTCCAAAGAATTCAGCCATTCGGCTTATTTCTTTGCCGGGCGCCACTGGAAGCGTGTACGTCCTGAAAAAAGCGATAACGGCCGAATAAAGTGGCGGAAAATAGAACAGCGCGAGAACAATCGCGAATTCGACGGCAAGCTGGTTTCTTACGGCCGCGCGGCCCAGTCTTTTGAGGAAGGCGAGCGTTGGTTGGGCTAGGTCTTGGTTCTGCATTTCGCTTTCTTCTTTGGTTATGACCTATTCCGCCCGTGGAACGGTGCGAGGTTGTCGAGCGCGGGAGATTGCTCCCGCCAAGAATAGATAAGCAGCGTTTGCTTGTTGCGACGAATGCGAAGCTGTGGAGTGCGTGGAGCTTGCTCCCGCCCAAAATAGCAAGCTTGCTTCCGTCAAGCTTCGACAACTTTCGCGGCAGCAAGCTGCCTGATTTAAGCTGGAGCAAGCTCCCGCACTCCAGAGCCCTTCGGGCATCGCTTTACGGCCTTGGCTTTCGACCTTCGACCTTCGACTTTCGACTCGCCTATGTCCAGTTCTTCCATACTAAGTAAGTGACCTTCCCCGAGCTATTAGCCATAGCCGCCTATGAGCAAGATGCCGATGTTGCGCTGGACAAGCTCACCCGAGCCGCGCTGGAGCTAACCTCCAGCCGCAACGCCCTATTAGCCAGGGCCAACGATGAACTCGGCTGCCTGGAGCTTTCCCATGGCGTTGGAAAAGAATGGGGCGATAAGGCCCCCGAAAACCTAAAAGTCGAGGTCAGCACCAACCAGGGCATTGTCGGCTATGTCGGCGCGACTGGGAGCAGTTTCAAAACCGGAAACGTACGCCACGAACCGAAATATCGCCAGATCTTTGCAAGCACGATCAGCGAAATGGCGATCCCAGTGAGGGATCGCCACGGAAGGATCCGAGCCGTGCTGAACGTCGAATCGGACAAAGAAAACGCCTACGACGACGAAGCCGAGCAGCTTTGCCAAAATATCGCCCTTCTTATGGCGAACGTGGTCGATCGGCAGGAGGCGCTCACCCGGGAAGAAGCGCTCATTCAGATATCCAACGCGCTGGATAACGCCTGGAATGAAGAAGATCTCATAGAGGGGATCATCAGGGTCGCAAGCGACGTGCTGCGGTTCCAGGCTTTCAGCGTTTTCTTGCTGGACCCGAAAACGGAAATGTTTGTTTTGCGCGGTTCGGTGGGCGTGCTGAAGGACCAGATCGGCCAGATCAAATACAAACGAGGAGATGGCTGCACGGGCTGGGTGGCGGAAACGGGATTGCCGATGCTCCTTAACAACCCGGCCGAGGACCCGAGATGGCGGGGCCGGCATGTGGAATTTCCAAGTGAGCAGATAGCCAGTTTCCTAGCCGTGCCCATTCTGGCCAGAAGAACCCCGATCGGGGTGATTAGGGCCATCAGGAGGGTGACCGAAAACCCGTTCTTGGACACCCGGTTCACGGAAAGCGACCAGCGCGTGCTGATGGCGGTTGGCGAGCATATGGCCAGCGTTCTCTCAAGCATTCAGGCGCTGGAGCGGATGATGCAATCTGAACGCATGGCCGCCTGGGGCGAATTGAGCGCGCGCAGCTCGCATATGATCGGCAACCGAATGTTCGCCCTGCGCGGCGACGTAAATGAGCTCGGTTACATTCTGGAAGCGGATGAGATCTCCCACGAGGCCCTCAAGGAAACCTTCGAGCACCTAAAGATCGGGGTTCATCGCATAGAGGAGATACTTCAGGATTTTCGCGATTTTCTCACCGCGACTTCCGTGCGAAAGGAGCTTGCGGATGTTAACGCACTCGTAAAAGAAACGGCGGACGAGATGCGGCCCCACCGCAGCGCGCTTACTCTCACTGTAAATCTTAGCCCGGAACTTCCGGAGATGGAGATCGACGAAAGGAGATTAAGGCGTGCGGTAAGCGAGTTGATAGAAAACGCTTTTAATCACGTAGAAACTGGGGGAGTGGAAGTTGCGACAAGGATGGCAACCCTCGAGGACATCCGCGCAGCCGGGCTTCCAAAGGGCCGGAGTTATGCAACAATCGATGTGTCGGATTCGGGACCAGGGGTCGATCCGGAACTAAAAAAGAATATTTTTCAACCTTTTTTTAGCAGCCGCGTAAAGGGCATGGGACTGGGCCTTTCGATCGTGAAAGGGATCGTAGACGCCCATGGAGGCGGTATCTATGAAGGTGGGCAACATGGCGAGGGAGCCAAGTTTGTGATCCTATTGCCACTTCTCGAACGTTCTAAAACGGGGAATAAATGAATTTAGCTACCGTAGCACTTATAACAGTCTTGGCGCAGACTCCAAACTCGCAGCCAGTGCCTCAGCAAAAAGGCGATACCACGCAAACTCCTGCGTCGGTCACCGCGCCCGCCACGAAAGATAAGGCGCCCGTAAGCACCACTGCCACTTACGTGAATGATGAACTTGGGCTCGCTTTTGACCATCCGAAAGATTGGAAGATTTCAAGAGTTAAGGTCAAGAACAACACGAAAATCGTTATTACCGATCCTAAGTCTTGGCGGCCTGCAAAATACGACAGCACAACCCGATTTCTGATTCCGATTCCCGGTGCGGCTGAGAAAGGGGTTTTGGAGATATTCGCGGCCACCTTTAACCAGGATGAGGACACTTGGCAGACCGTTCAACGTGATATCAACCAGAAAATGAACCGAACGATCGTTCGGCAGTGGTCGGAAGAAATTCTCGGCGTACCGCTCCTGATGACCAAGATCGAGGCGAAAGATAAAGGGCTCGATACGATCACGGAAACCGGCTTGATGTACAGCGCGACCCCGCGCAAGCTTATTTTTAGGCTCTCCGCCTCGCCCGACAACTTCGATAAAGCCGATTACGAGTGGCGGCAGGTTCTGCCTTCGGTAAGGACCACCGATGGCCAGCTTCCCTCCGCCGAAGACCCGAACCGCAAGCTAACGGCGAGAGATATGGCTCCTGGCACATTCCATAGGGAGATTTGGACTGCACCGGTGCCCAAAGCGCTCCCTCTGATAAAGGGAACAACGATTGGCGACGCTACCAGCGGCGGCAAAAAGGTCTACCTTCGAGGTTTATCAGGCTGGAAATCGGTTAAGAATTCCGATGGAACATTGACTTTAACGTCGCCTGAATTAAATGGCTCGGTGAAGGTGATTGTAGCCAATGATCTGGATTCTGAAAACCCGGCCAAGGTCCTGATGCGGTCTTCGGGCGAAGACTTGGCGAAGTTTAAAAAGGTGATCAAGCGCGAAGAGAAGGGACCGTTCCCCAACCGCGGGTTGGCTCAGGTCGATTGGATCTTCCGCCGAGGTACCGCCGATGCGTCAAAGCCCATCTTCAGCTTTGAGGCAGCCGGCGTGAACGGGGACGATTACTGGGTGATGACGTGGATGAGCAACGACCCGAGCGCCAACGGCAAAGATCGAAAAGCGCTGGAGAGCTTGGTCGACGTTCTGCACCTCGACACCACTCCTTGACTGTCTGCTTTAGCTGTTCGAGCCCGTTTTGTTCGGTTGCCATACTGGACCAAGCGGGCTCGGTGCTTTTTTCGGAGCAAGCCGAGACGATGCAAAACGCCAGTGGCATAAGCATTGAAATGCTTGATCGCGGCTTGATTGCTTTAGATTTGAAATTGAGCGAAGTGAATCTGTTTGTGGCGAATGTGGGACCGGGCAGTTTTATCGGCTGTCGGGTCGGGGTCACCTTGTCAAAGTCCTTTGGCTTCGTGAACAGCAAACCGGTGGCCGGGGTATCTGCTTTCGATTTGATTTCTGCTGAGGATACGGTGGCTTTTCCCAGTAAGAAAGGCGAATACTTCGTGAGGCGTTTGAGTTCTGAAGTTGTTCGTGTGAATGAGCTGCCGTCCGGTAAGTTGGTTGGCTATGGGCCGGCTTTTGCCGAACAAACTTATCCGGACGCAGCTCGGGTTTCGTCTCTAATAAAAAAGATCAAGCCGATGAAGCCCGAGTTGCTGTTGCCCGAATACCTGATTGAACCGAGCATTTCCACGCCGAAAATCGCCTACCGAAGGGAGGGTGCATAGTGGCGAGCCCCGCTCAAACCGCCTTCACCTTTGCCAAGGATGTTTCGATTCGGCCCTACACGACTTTGAAGGCGGGCGGAAACGCGGAGCTTTTCGCGGCTGCATCCAACGTGGAAGAATTGGCTGAAATCAGCTTGCACGCCCAAACCCAGGGCCTCAATATGACTATTCTAGGTTGGGGCAGCAACGTGCTGCCATCTGATGATGGGGTTCCGGGCTTGGTAGTGTTGAACCGGGCTACCAAGATCGAGGTTCTGTCGAGCGGGGAAGTCGTCGCAGAGTCTGGCTGTGGATTTCAGGAGTTGGTGATTAAAACGGCGCAGGCGGGTCTTCGGGGAATGGAGTTCGGAGTTGGGATTCCTGGCACGCTTGGCGGGGCTCTGGTGAGTAACGCGGGCGCTTATCGAAGCTGCGTTTCGGAGTTCTTGATCGGAATCGAAGTGGTTTTTAAGGGTGAGCGAAAGTGGGTCGAGCCCTCGTTTATGGAGTTTTCGTATCGGGATTCTCTACTCCGTCGTCCTAATCCGCCCCAGTGTGCGCTCTTGCGGGTGAAGATGAAGCTGCCCAAGGGGAAGCTGAAAAAGATCTACGACGAGGCGCGGGAATACCAGCGGCAGCGAATTTCCAAGCAGCCGCCGCCTGCCAGTGCGGGAAGCTTTTTCAAGAACGTGAACGACCCGGTTTTGGCGGATGGACTGGATAACCTCGCTCCCGCTTTGCGGGCGGCGGGGGTGGTTCCATCTGGGTATTTGATCGAGAAGTCCGGCCTGATGGGATTTCGGCTCGGCGGGGCCATGTTCGCCCGTAAGCATGCCAACTTTATTGTTAACGTGGCGGGTGCTTCGGCGGCCGATATCCGGCGGTTGGCGATGCTGGCGAAGAAAACGGTCTTCGACCGGTTTAATGTGCGGATCGAGGAAGAGGTTCTGTATTTGGGTGACTGGAGCCAGTTTGAAATGGACGCGGGACCCGTGTGATTCTCGAATCTCGATCACGGGATTTTCGATTGGGGAAGTCCGCGAGTGAGCTAAAGCTATCGACTATCAACTATCGACTATCGACCTTTAACTTCTACCTCAAAGCTATGACTTTCGACTTTCGACTTTCGACTCTTCACCCATGTGCCGGCACCTGAAAGGCGCCCGAATCGTATAGATTCAGCGTCAAAAGATAGAAAACGGTGACGAGCACGCTCGCCAGTAGCACGTTCATGGTAACGCGCAAGGTCTTGTAGCCCCACCTTCGGGCCAGCTTGTTTTGGCTTTTAACAGCTTTCATCGCGCCTTGGCGTCGGCTTTCCCGAACCCAGCCAAGCCAGCGGCGTTGGAGGCGCTTCATCCACGGGCGGCGCATGACCCAAAGCAAATACCACCAGAGAAGCCTGGCCATTTCGTCCGCAAGCGCGCTCATGCAATGCATTTCTACGACCAAGATGCCCGGCGCGGCGCAAGCGTCAATGATAAGGTTTAGCTGCGATCTCCTGCAGAGCAAGAGCTCTGATTTGGTCGAACACGTTGCGGCCCTCCCTTGCCGAAAGAAAGCGGCCTGAACGGGGAAACATCAACAAATCAAGAAACTCGTCGCTATTCATCGGCTGCTCAAACATCTCCAACAGAGATTGATGTCCCTCTGTGTTGGACTCTGTCTGCAAAACGGACCATTCTTGGGTAGAGCACAAAAAGCAAATGAGGCAACAGTTGTCGTGGCCGAGATCATCCTCTACAACCTTGCCATCGAGCAATCCCTCGACTGTTGACCTGAGCCTTTGCAAACTCTTTTCGGCAGACTGATCAAGCAAATCCGGATGGGTGGAATGGCTAACCGGAGAGGAAAGGAACTTGATCAGATCGGGCTGCTCAAAAACGTTCCTCAACTGGATCAGCGCGCTTTCCCGACCGGCTTCAACGGCAAAATCTAAGGAACTGTTTATGTGGCGAAGTCGAGGGAGATAGTATTCGGGCCTTTTCAACAGTAAACAAACAAGGTTCAGCGAGTAGTCGGCTTTAAGCGCGCCTATATTGCAAGAGGAAAGGGCGCTGTAGATCCGTGAAAAACCTCTGCGCCGAAGCCAAATATCAAAGCTGCGCCAAATATGAGAGCTAGCAGAATAAATGGGCCGGCGACCGATTTGACAGAACCGCTGGGAAAGTCTGGAGCAGAATACGGGCTTTGGCCGCTTGCCGCTGACCAGCACGAGATAAATAGAAAAACCGCAAGAAGCAACCTTTTCAATGCAGTTATAGGTACGTATCCGGCTCGCGGTCGGATTCAGCGGGTTAAATACATGTATGCGTTGGATTTTGATTTCGCTTCTCTTTTCCTTTGCCTACTGCGCCGTAGCCCAGACCACACCAAATAACGATCAGCGAATGCAATGGTGGCGGGAGGCGCGCCTTGGCATGTTCATCCACTTTGGCCTGTATGCGATTCCGGCCGGCAAATGGGGCGATAAAACCAACTATGGCGAGTGGATCAGGGAAGAGGCTCACATTCCAGTTAAGGAGTATGAAAAATTCCAAAAGGAGTTCGATCCGGTCAAATTCAATGCCGACAACATCGTGAAGATGGCGAAGGATGCGGGCATGAAATATGTCGTCATCACAACCAAGCACCACGATGGCTTCTGCCTTTTCGATTCCCAGTACACCAACTGGGACATCACGAACACGCCTTACAAGAAGGACATCATGAAGCAGATGGCGGCCGCCTGCAAGAAATACGGCCTCAAGATGTGTTGGTACCACTCGATCATGGACTGGCACGAGCCGGACTACCTGCCCAGACGAACTTGGGAAGTGAAAGACCGGCCCGTCGATGGTGCCAACTTTAGGCGATATGTTCAACATCTGCGCGATCAGGTTACAGAATTGCTCACCAATTATGGTCCCATCGGAGTGATGTGGTTCGATGGCGAGTGGGAAGCGACCTGGAATGCCAAGGACGGAAAAGCGCTTTATGACCTCTGTCGAAAGCTTCAGCCGAACGTTATTGTAAATAACCGCGTTTCGGTAGAGCGCGGCGGCAACACAGAAGTGACCGAAGCGCCGCTTAAGCAGGTAGGGGATTTCTCTACCCCAGAGCAGTTTATTCCTCCAACTGGTCTCGGAAATGTCGACTGGGAAACCTGCATGACGATGAACGACCATTGGGGTTACAACGCCTACGACAAGGATTGGAAGTCGAGCACGACGCTGATCCACAACATCATCGATATCGCCAGCAAGGGCGGCAACTATCTTCTAAATATCGGACCTGAAGCTTCTGGCGAATTCCCGCCTGAAGCGATCGCTCGGCTTAAAGCGATCGGCGCCTACATGAAGGTAAATGGCGACGCCATTTACGACACGAAAGCTTCGGTGTTCGAGGATCTTCCTTGGGGCCGATCGACGACTCGTGAGAATGGCTCGACAACCACTCTGTTTCTCCATGTTTTCGATTGGCCGACCGATGGCAAATTAGTCGTGCCGAGTATCGGCAATACGCCCGATGGAGCGAAACTTATGGCTACCGGGGCAGCTCTTAACTGCCAGCGGGTTGGATCGGATATCGTGATCGACGTTCCGGAGAACGCGCCCGACAAGGTCAGTTCGACCGTTGTTCTCACCGTCGAGGGCGCGCCAATCGTTTACAAAACGCCGAAGATCTCTTCGCCGTCGGCCATTCTGGTTAGCTCTCTTCCAGTCTCCCTGACGGGCGGGAACGGCCAAGACATCCGCTACACGACCGATGGCTCGGACCCAACCAACACTTCAACTCTCTATTCCGGCCCGATCACGATTAGTGACACGACCACCATCAAGGCGGCCGCTTTCCATGGCGACACCAAGGTGACGTCCACGGCCTCGCAGGAGTTTCAAAAGGTTACGCCTCAGCCTGCGATGGACGTAAACGACCTTGAAGCGGGTCTTAGCTGCCAGGAGTTTCAAGGAGACTGGGCTAAAATGCCCGACTTCGCCACCTTAACCGCAAGCAAGTCTTTTGTGGCGACCAAACTGGATTTCCCGATGAAAGGCGGGGTTGCGGAAGAGCATGTTGGACGGCATTATACAGGCTACATCGACGTTCCTGCTGACGAAGTTTATGTCTTCGGATTGACGTCCGATGACGGCTCCATGCTTTATATCGACGGCAAACCGGTCGTTGATAACGACGGCCTTCACAGTTCAACGTTGAAGACCGGTTCCGCTCCCCTTGCCAAGGGCAAGCACAGCATCACCATCGATTGGTATAACGCCACCGGCGGGGCGGATCTTGAGCTCAAATGGGGAGTTGCGGGCCAGACCCTAAACATGCCGAAAGCCGAAGATATGTGGCATTCAAAGTAGGCAGCGGTAGCCATCGATAACGAGATATTCCATTGGATCAACGGCTGGTCCAATGGATATGCCCCGTTTTACGATGGGCTGAGCGAGGGCAACAAGATGTGGCCGGTGCGCGTCGTTTTGGTTATTCTTGCCATCGCGCTGATTGCGGCGGGACCGAAAACAAGAAAAGCGGCCATTTTTGCCCTAGCCGGCGTGCTCCTAGCTAACTTCTCTTGCGACTTGCTAAAGAATCACGTTCCGGTAAATCGGCCTTGCGTGGACATGGCCGACGTAATCAACCATGGTGTGGGGTTCTTAACGAGTAAGGGCACCGCCTCGGCCCATGCCGCCAACACGGCCGCCATTGCCTTCGCCTTCACTTATTTCCTTCGCTGGTGGGGCGTAATCCCTATTCTGCTATCCTTCTTTACGGGTATCGCCCGTATCTATGTTGGAGTGCATTATCCTTCACAGGTGCTGTACGGATGGATTGTAGGCGCGGCCGTGGGCGCGCTCCTCATCTACAGCTATCGATTCTATGAATCGCGAAAGCAAGCTAAGCCCGAGAAAGTGATAAGTGATAAGTAATAAGTGATAGGTAATGGGGAAGGGTGAAATGAAGAAGCTGCAGCCGCAGCAGATCGGGCTGCTGATCGTTACCGCCGCTATGCTCGTTCTCTGGATCATTCCAGGCGGGCAACTGGCAACATTGCCTCTTCAGTATTTGGACACACACCTCCACGAAACTTGCCACGCGATAGCCTCCCTGCTCACCGCCGGGAGCGTTGGCACTATCCATGTTTATGCCGATGGCTCTGGCGTGACGCAGACTTACATGGACCATCCGGTGATAGTGGCGAGCGCGGGCTATGTCGGGTCTTCAATCATCGGAGCGGGGATCATCGCGGTGAGTCGGAGCCCAAAAGGGGCTAGGATCGCCATGCTGGGCGTTTTCGGGCTGCTGATGATCGAGTGTATGTTTTGGCTACGGGGCGATCTTACAGGCATGATTTCCGGCTTTGTTTACATGCTTGCTTTCCTCGTTATGGGGATCAAGCTGGATGGATGGACGGCGATGATCGTGGCGCAGTTTATTGGGCTGCAGCAGTGCCTAACCTCGCTTCAGGCCGTTTTTGGCTTGGTGAACCCGCGCATTCTTTCGTATGGAGATAACGACGCGACGATTTTGCAAGGAATCACCCACGTGCCCGCCATCCTGTGGTCGGCAAGCTGGTCGCTGTTTAGCCTGATTGTGGTGGTTATCGCTTTTGGGAGTGCGTGGTCGGCGTCTGCGAATCGTCGTCCACGGTCACCGGTTGTGCTTCCGTAAGATCAGAGTTGCCAAAGGTTTCGATCTGTTTGCCATCGGCAAAGAAGAGCGCCGACTTGATATCCGGAAATTGGCTTAGGTTCTTTAGAATGCCTTCGAGCAAAGTTTGCTCGTCATCGGTGCCGACCGTTTTGTTCATCTCGGCATTGAAGTAGAGAGAGGCGACACCGTCATTCACGGTGACGGAAAGAAGCTTTGCGGAAGGGTCTGCGATTTTGGTCGTTTCAAGAAACTTGTTGATCACATAAACCTTGGCATCTGATCCCGAGGAAGAAACGGGCGTTTTAACGAAACCAATTTTCGTGGAGGAGGAAGCAATCGGCGTGTAAACGAATGGGCCTTGCGCTTGAGGCTGGTCTTCATCCTGTTTTAGCTCCCGTCGATCGCGCCGAGGGCGCGTAACGGAAGCCTCGTCTTGGCTCGTATCCTGTCGGTGCTCGAAGGCGGGGACTATGCTATGTCCCATTTGAACATATTTCGCGAGGGCGCCAACTGCCGTCAGGCAGATGAGGATGACGACCACAAAAGCTGCTTTTGAGGGACCGGGTTTTCGGCTCTTTTTACTTGGCATTGCTAAAAAACTCCTTGATTCCTCTTACAATGGATCGAGCCAGGTTCATTTGAAAGCTTGGCGAACAGAGCTTTGAGCGGTCCACTGGGCACGTTATATAGGCTGTTTCGACTAAAATTGCGGGCACGTTGCTGTATCTTAGGACGGCCATACCGCTACGTGGGAACCGAGTTAAATCGCTGAGAGTTCCCAACTCCGGGATTCCACTCGTGCTGGCGATCTCATGCTCGACCGATTCTCCTAACATCTGCCCCAGAGGGGCGTGGCCATGATAGTAGGTGGTGGTACCGGATCGGGTTGAATTTAAGGTCGCATTAGAGTTCACGTGAATGCTGATAAAGAGGTTTGCGCCATTGTTATTGGCCACCGCCGGGCGATCCTTAAGGGGAATGAAGATGTCGGTATCGCGCGTCATTATGACCTTTGCACCCGCTGCCGTAAGCTCTTGAGCGAGGTCCGTCGCGATTTGTAAAGTCAGGTCCTTTTCTTTGCAGGAGCGGTCCGGACTAACGGTTCCGCTATCCGATCCACCATGGCCGGGATCGATGACAATGATCTTTCCGGCGACGCTGCCCCCACCTGTATAGGTTGCGGGCTTGTCCATTGTAATCAGAATGCCCGCGTCGGTGGTGGATAACTGCGGCGAAACCGGCCTTGTTGTCTTGATTCTGAGAACGGCGGCATCGTCCAGTTGGATAAAGGTTACTTTCTCGATTGACTCGGACTGTGGTTGGCGATAGTTGCTTTCAAACTGCGCGCCAGGCAGGGTGACTTCAAAGGTGTACAGGTCGATTTTCCGCCATCTGGGTGCCGATTGAAGGGGAACATTAAGGGGGATGCCTAGCTGTAACGAGCTTGAATCCTCACGTGTAACCACAGGAGACTGGGCAATTACTTGGCCCTGCTCAGCTCTCACGGGAGGCGGGTTTGGATCCTGTCCACCCGTAGGCGGCGGATTTTCGGGATTGGGAGGCCCGGACTTGTAGACCGTCACTTTCTTGAAATCGACTCTGCGCTCCCAGTGGCGTGTGGCATCGTCCGTGCTGGATGGGAGTCGCGGGATGTTATCGGATTGGTAGACGACTCGCACCGAGTTTGCATCCTCCTGAGTAACCTGGACCGAATCGGGAAGGTCACCCGTACCGCGCTTGTTCATTACCATTCCGCGAAGTTCAACGACCAAGCGAGAAGGATCGGTAAGGGAAAAAATGTGGGGCTTGCAACTGATGGTAGTGTCGATGCTCAGGGTGCCATCTTTAACAGTGACCATTCGGACTTCGCCGAATACATCCAACTCTTCATTGCCGTGCCATCTGCAAATCGCGCCGAGTTGATCGACGATCGCTCTAACGGGAAAAAGGACGCGGTCGTGAACGATCTTTGTTTGAACCTTTAGTGTTCGGCCTTCGGCCTGAATGGTGGCATCAGAGCCCGTCATCGTGTAGGGCCAGTGCCAAGAGGTGAGAACAGAAGGAGCGATGTAACACTCATCACCCACACGCCATGCTTCAGCAGGGCCAACATTACTGTAGACGACCTCGACTTGACGAGGCGCATCTGCAGTTTGGGCCGCCGCTGTCATCGCCATCCATGGAACCAGACAAATCAGCAATCGCTTCATGCGGAACGCAATCTCCATTTTACTCCTAATATATATTGTCGTCCGCAACCGACAGAAAAAATACGAGGCAGAGTGGCAAGTTGCTCCCAAATTGGAGCGGAGTTCTCCGCAATACTACCCCTATTGGCCTAATCTCTCCGGGATGACGAATTCAAGTAAAGAAATTTTACGCATTAGCAGTTGTTTCCAGTAGCAGCGCAATTTGAACTTGATCAACACTACTAACGAAACAAGAGAATTTTAAGAGTTAGGAACACTATGAGGAGAATCGTAGAAATGTCGAAGACCTAGACTAGGCGGTGGTACGATTCGGAGATGCCTGAAAATCGTACAGACACGTCGAATCAGTATGCTGGAGCGTTGCTAATGGTTGCGAGTTGGCGAGGGATCCGAGTTGGAACTTGGACAAAGCGCACCGACGGACCATTTGAAAACGGTTGGCCTGATTTGCCCGAAGTAGATTGGACTCCAGAATTTTTGTATTACCGAATGCTTGCTCGCAGGATAGCTTGCAAAAGCATTTCCATACAGGGACCGCTGGCCGCGCAATACGAAAGTGAAGGCGAAACGGATATCAGTCATACACTCGCGTTAGCGGAACAGCAAAGGGGCGATGTATCAACGGGAAGGGTAGATCGCGACACCTTCATCCTTAAGGGCGGTGAATATTTAGAAAAGGACGCGGCTGCCCTCTTTGCTGACAGGCGAATCCAAAGAGCCATAGCCAGTTGTCGAAATATATGTGCTGGTTACGCCGTGGCTGATCGGCCTTACGAAATAAATGAGTGGGAACTGCAGACTAACCTAGCTTCCGCAATAAAAGAGATTGCGGATGAAGAAGGGGGATTGCCTTCTCCGCGGCTAACATCTTTTTTCGTCGAAATGTGGCGCGTTGGCACTCTCGTCTAGTTGTACCGCTTCCTCTTTCGTGGCCAGCAAAAAGGGTTGAGGATGGCGTCGATCCAGCGGCACTCTTTGATTGTTAACGGGAGGCTGATTTCTTTCCCTTCATACTTAATCAAGAATCGCATCGTGAGTCTATCTTCAGATTGAATAAGATCAACCGTATGAGGTTTTGAATAGAACTCCCCCTGATAAAGTGGAAAGCAGCACATGTTAAAGCCAGTTATACAACGCTGAATTCTAGTTCGGCTTAGCCGCCGAGCACACTGGCCTGAACTTGCAACTCCCGCATCTCGACGGGTGCGGCCTGGGCAAAAAGTCTGCCCGATCAGCCACATGGGCTGGGTTCCAGTCCTCGTCCGATCCTCGTCTTATCAGTTGGCTTTCACGGATGTAATGCTCCTCGATTCTGTCTATAGCCTGAGTGAGTTCGTCCCGAGTGACACTTCGCGGCTTCCACGGCTCGCTATAGAGCAAATAGACGGGCTGGACTTTCACATGGCGTTTCTTGTAACCCTTGGAAATGGCCCACAAGCAATATCCCGCAAGCTGCTTGTTTGTAGTGGCCTCAGTTTCGTGGGTTTTCTTTCCGCTTTTCCAATCGACGATCACCAAATCGTCTCCATCGACAAGTGTTAAGTCGAAGGCCGTGTACACGCGAACGCCAGCGGATCTCAAGAATCCCAGATCTGCGGTTGCTGTAAAATGCGGCCTATCATCGGTTGAAGTGAATGTTTGCCATCTCGATGTATCGGTTGCGCGGATGGCTTCCCACGCCTCTGAAGCTTCAAAGTTGGTCAGGCATTGACGGATCACCTGGCGCCCAGCTTCTTCCATCGCTTCGCTTCGCTCGCCGCTTACAAGATGATCGAGAATGAAGTTGGCAGTTTGCTGCGGCTTCAGGCCTTTTCTCGCTCTTTGAGCTATTTGCAAGCTAAGTGCGAGATCCGAATCGAAGCGCCGCAAGGCGGGTGCAGCTAGATCCGATAGCTTTGCACCTGCGTCTCGAAAGCATCTAAGTGCCAAGGAGACTTGCTCATGCACAATATCCCCAGCAAGTAAAGGAATGGATTTTCCCCGCTTGAGGAACGCCAATATATCCTCGTGAGGGTCTCTCTCCCCCCAGGGATAGTGTTCGAAGAAGAAGGCCCGAGGACATTTCTGGAATAGCTCGTGGCGCGAATGGCTCCAAGAAATGAACTTGCTAGTTGCCACTCGTGCCTCCAAGCAGATCGCCCAGCTTTCGCCAAGCCTGCACTCGGTCAGCCTTATGTTGATCAGCCGTGTAAACGGGCTGCCCTTCGGTGGGTTTCTTGTTATAGGGCCTCCCGCTCGACTTCCAATATGGAACCGACTTGATGCCGAAAATTGCTTCGGATAAGCGCTGCGTTAGCGCCAGCGGCCGAGGATCGTTACGTCTGTTAAACCTGAAGCAGTATTCGTCCAAATAGCTCTGAATATGTCTTTCGCTGAAGCGCCCCTGATGGGCGCCGAGAAGCACACGCTTAACGAGACTAAACACCCTATGGATCAAAGGCAGATGAATCGTTACAGCTAGAGTGCCATTTGCGAGTTTCTTTGGCCGCCCTTTGTTCGGGCCGCTTGAGAAGGACATTACTCGTGAATCGAGGTAGTAGCCCATCTCGGCAAGTTCCCTATAAGCGGTCGCTCCATCCGTGTTAATCATGCTCCCCTTCGTGGCGACTGAAGCCACGAAATCTCGAACATCTTCATCCTTGTAGCCATTCACGTATTGAAGGCGCACCCGTCCGCATCCGCCTTTTACTCGCTCCACAACGCCGACAATACGATGAGGGCTGGCGGCTCGGCCGATCTTCTTTTCTTGCCTGCCACTGATGCTCGATTCGTCGGCCTCTAACTCCATTCCGAGCTTGTGGTGCTCCACAACCGTGCCCATGGCGCGGCGCAGTTCTCTGAGCCAGCGCATGGCCGTGTGTATCGAGCCAAAGCCCATCAGCTTCTGCAATCTAACAGCACTGATGCTTTGCTTATTGCTCGTAATTAGAAACATGGCCATAAGCCATGCTCTCAGCGGTTTTCTGGTGTTGTGAAGGATGGTGCCAGCTCTGAGAGACGTTTCTTTCTCACAGGCGCTGCAAATAATGCCGTCTCGGTCGCTTCGCCGAGGCCAACTCTTTGTGCAGCCACAATGTGGGCAAATAAAGCCATTTGGCCATCTAACGCTGAATAAGTAGTCGCGGCAGTCTTCTTCCGTTGCGAACCTTTCATGGAACTCGAACTCACTTTTGGGGAAATCATCGCTAATCATTCCCTCCTATCACGGAACGCAACTCTCCCGTTTTGGGGAGGGGGGACAATTGGACTGCGCCCAAATTTGTAGGCACCTCGTCAACAAAAACGAGGAATACATATGCCACGAAATCACGATCGAGAGTTGAAGCTCTCACTGTGCCGACAAATCAAAGCTGGAGAACTATCAAAAACAAAGACTACGCGAGACCACAGCATTTCGGCAACAATGCTTGGCCGTTGGCTCCTGCAGTACGAAGTCCACGGCGAAAACGCCTTCCAGGGGCAAGCCTGGCGGGCGGCTGCCATGACGGCCGCCCAACGCATCGAGCAACTCGAAG
>DASXZH010000012.1:0-20400 GCA_036502005.1 Fimbriimonadaceae bacterium | reverse complement strand
GCAGCAGAAGGCACAAATGCCTTGATCCAAGAAGTGAAATTCGCAGCCAGAGGCTTCAGAACCTTCCAAGGGTTCAGAGTGGCCATTCTCTTTTTCCTGGGGAGACTCAATCTCAACCCACAAAAAACCCCATAATGCCTGTTTTCTAAATGGCGACGAAGTCAAATAGATTTGACCAGTTGACATGTCTCAGCTGGTCAACATAAGTTGATAGGCTCATTAGGGAACGCCATTAGTTTAATACGAACAGCAATATACTGGACTAATGAGCGATCGGCATATAGCTTCGGGTGATACCATAAACATTTCTCTTGAAGAGAATGAGGGAATGCGCAAGGCCATAGTCCGCGTCGCTGACCAACTTCTTTTGGAAGCTGGTCCTGTTAAGCGTGGCCAAGAGGTGCATTTTTCGAGCGATGACCAGAGGGCCATCTATGATGACCCCCAAATCGCCATGGCTTTACTTCAAAAATCCGTTGAAACGCTGAGCGAGACACCTTGGGAGTTGGTTACGGACAATGAGGCGGACGCCCAAGACCGAATTCGTCGCCCCACTTTCGGTGAACTTTGTCTTTGGCACACATGCCACGTACTTTGTAATCAAATGCGGCTTCCTAAAGATGAAGTCGAATTGAAAAAGGCGCTTGGGAGGTTCACTGCCACAATCGGTGTAGTGGCGACCAACCAATATGGATTCCCGACTGCGGGAGCGGCTTTAGGAATCGCAACGGTACTTATGCTCGCAGCGCGAATTGGTCAAGATGCTCTGTCATCCTACGTGTCCCAATACTTTGAGGAACATAATATTCGCCCACCAAAACCCGTTGACTAAGACTCGGTCACGACTTGGTATTTCTGAACCAAAATTTTATTCTCCTAAGCGCATTTTCTCAACGTTTGGCCCCAAAGCAATGATGAATCAGATGCATTCATCGATAACGAGAGAAAATTCACTCGACCTAAGGTGAACTCGTCCATTCAATCGTCTGAGCCCCGCCCTGCAGGGCTCAATCAATTAACCTATGGTTAGTATTGCGGTACAAACCGCCGTCACTCGGACGTGGCCACGGACAAACGCTCTGTTCGAGCTGACCTGACGACTTCCTCTAATCGCTTTGATCTTGACAAGGAAAGCTGTTTCGTTTCCGAACCGTCGTCTCGATGCCGCAAGTAACTCAGCTCAGTCGTTCTTGAACTCGAATGACCTAAGAGCTCGGCAAGAACATCAAGAGATGTTCCATCTTTGCGCTCATCACGAACGCAGATTGCCCTGAACTCGTGTGGGTTTACTTTGACGCCTGCACTCTCACACAACTTATTCCATTGCGGCCTAAAATCGTGTGGATGCCATGGGCCGCCATCCTTGTTGGAAATAACGAAGAGCTTTACCACGAATTTCTTTTCAGCAACATCGTATATTGAAGATGGTTTCGCCCTATCAAGCGAGTTCATAACTTCTCTCATGAGCTCGTCGGTTAAATAAAATGATCGTTTCCGTGCAGTTCTCTTTAACCAAGGCACCAATGCCAGAATTGTTTTAGGGTTATCTCGGCTTAAAAGCTTAGATTCATCAAAGGATGGGTTGGGGACCCGAGTCAGTTGTTGCATGATTTTAACTTCATTGCCTTCTATGCATTCTTCCGTTAGTCCAAGAATCTCCGAAAGGCATCCAGATAGGTAGGCAAGCGTCGTAAATGCACGCATGCGTGAATCAGAAGCCTTCCTAAATACATTCTCAATTTCTATGTCCCCTTTATTCAGCTTCTTCTTTGTGGGCCTTGGAACACTTGGAAGGGTCGGCCTAAAATCTCGGTGCATTAGATCATAGGTGTACATCATTAGGAGAACCTTCTTGACGAAGCCGCTGAAATCCGCAAGATAGTTGTCGCCCTCGTTGGGGTCATCTTTGCGGTCTCTATTCTTCATGCGGTTAAGCATTTCTTGGAAGTGGCAGGGCTGCAGGTTTGTAACCAACCAGTCTCCGAGAGGAGAAATGGAATTGCTTGGTACCCAGTCGCATAGCATTCTGCCAAATCGCCTGGATCGACGTTCACTCTCGTATTTTCCCATTCCCGCATAGGGCAAATGCTTTTCAAAAACGAACGATCTTAGCGTCATTCCGCCTTTATCGCTGGTTGATGCGGGAACAATTGGGGTCGGCAAGGTTGGAGCAATTGTTCTTGCTCTTACATGAGCGAGCATGCCCTCGTAGCCCAGTTTGCTTAGCGGGCCCTTTCTCAACCGTTGTATCTGTTTTAATGCCTGAGCGTGTTCGTTGCCCGACGACAGCAAAACTTCATAGATGGTGCAATTTTGCCGAGCCCTCTCCTCGGCACTCTTTTGAGTGGAACCAGTTCCCCAAATGTGTTCATAGTTGCTGGCATAAACGTATCCCGTCCACGTGGTGTGGGTCTTTCCATGCTTGTCCACTCGCGTTCGTTTCCGAAAGGAGCCTGATCCGTATGTTCTTGGCGTATTAAGAGTCATCTTGCGTATAGCGCCAAAAGGCGCATTCCTCCGCGAAAAAACTCACGGTTCAGAACTAAAGATCGAAACTGGTCCGAACATGGACCCGAGAATGGTGCAAGCACATTTACGTTGCTTGGGCCTTGCTCTTTTAGGCTTAGGTTCCCCATACTTGTGAATAGGTTGGATCTAAGCAGCGTGTTGGGAATCTGCCCATCCCGACCATACATTCTCCACCCGCGGCTAAAGAGCAATGTGGATCCAGCCGAACTACAAACAAGCGGCTCTTGAGCGAATCGAATCAGAACGCAGGCTTCTAGAAATTGGCGAGTTCGCGCCAGCCCTGTATCTTTCCGGAGTCGCCATCGAGTGCACCTTGAGGGCCTATGGTATGTCGACCAGGAACGACCCGGGTTTCAGACACAACTTAGCATGGCTTGCCATCGAAAGTAAGATTTCGCGACGATTCCCCAACGATTTAAAAATCACCTTTAACAGTTCGATCCAAGAAGCATCCAAAATTTGGCATAATCCCGAAGGCTGCAACATCCACCCGTTCTCTTTGACCTCAAAGAAGTCAATGCCGGTTCCCGACCTCGAAGAGGTCCCATACATTAGCTTGGGGTCGAAGACCCCAAGAAGCGCCACCCCTATTTCCGGCATCCAGAAGGCGATGCCACACTCCCTACTCAAATATTGTGGGTCGTAGGCCACATTATGTTCCTTCGATAACCTGTGCATTTCCTCGAACGAAGTCACCTCGCGATGATGTTCCTCCTGATTTTCGATGTAGGCGGTAAGTCGCGGCAACTCGGCGGTTCCGGCCGAAAAGGCTCCATACCCACTTTGCCATGCAAAATTCCGCTCGCGATCCGCTGCCCAGGAATGAGATCCCTTCTTGATCTCGCGAACGAGATCGGAAACCGTATGGGTCGCCCTGATGGCGAGAAGCATGTGTACATGATCGTCAGTCCCTTTGCGGTTCCAGCAAGATAGGAATGCAATTCCGATTTCCATTCAGATTTAATGTAGGGGACACGTGCCTTTGTTGCGAATACGATGTGGACGTTTAGGGAGATATAGGTTTCCATGTACGGATAGTGGCATCGCCTTCGGGATGCCGGAGGATTTTTGGGGACGCATCTTGGGGTCTTCGACCCCAAGCTAATATATGGGACCTCTTCGAGGTCGGGGACTGCGAAGGAGTCAGGTTAAGGTCATCAGCCCGGGTTAATGTATGGGACCTCTTCGAGGTCGGGCCGCGAACGACGCAGCTTCGGTGTCTCCGACCCCGGGTTAACTTTCGAGGTCGGGAATCCGGTAGGTCGCCCGAAAGCCCTTCCGATTCCCTTTACCGTTTACTGCTTTCTCCCCTAGCTCCCTAGTCTCACCGGCAGAATCCTCAACCTTCGATGAGGTTCTTCGCCCACCGCTTCGCTCGCAACTTTCTTCGACTCCGTAACCTGATGCTGCATCTTGCGAATGGGCGCGGGCTGCGGAGAAAGATCAAACGGTTTGCCGGTCTGCATCACCGTATCAATCGCCGAAAGCACCTCGTCCATCGCCTGATCGGCAAAATCCGCGTTGCTCACATTATCAGAAGATTTGTTCAGAATCTCGTCAAGCGCGTTTGCGATCTGGTTAAAGGTGTTGGACTTCACAATCACGGTCGGGATGGCTTTGCCTGCCGTCTCGCGCAGCTTCTTGGGCCGGTTTTGGTAGGTCGTCCGCATCGCCATGATGGCGTCTGCTTGACCCAGATCTGTGCAAACGTAGGCGGGCGCTTTCTTTTCCCTTATCGCTCGCTCAAGACGGGTGCGCGCGATGCCGTAGGGGTAGATTTTGATCATCCCAGTCTTCGGCATCACCGCTTCTTCACGGGATGCGCTTGGCGGCTCCGCTGGCTCTTCGCGCGGAGCAGGCTGGCGAGAAAGGGCAGGGAATCGCTTGTTGAAGCCGGGCTCTTTCAAGTCCTGCATAACTTCGGTTTGAACCACCTCAACCGACCCAGCGCCGGTGCGCACCCTGATTTCCGGACGCGGCGGAACGCCGCGCAGGATCAAATCGACCGTCTTCTGCACATTGCTGTGAACAGCCAGTCGGTCGTAATCGACCAACTCGATCACGACGTCAAATGTGGGCGGCGCTTTGCGCTCCAAAACCGTTTTCTGGGTTCCGCGCCTTCGCGCCTCGTCATCCGAAAGGGTAACCGCTTGAATGCCACCGATAAGGTCAGCAAGGGTCGGGTTCAGCATCAAATTCTCAAGCGACTGGCCATGGGCGGTGCCCACCAGCTGAACGCCACGTTCGGCGATTGTGCGTGCTGCCATTGCTTCTGCCTCGGTGCCGATCTCGTCGATGACGATCACCTCGGGCATATGGTTTTCAACCGCCTCGATCATCACCTGGTGCTGCTCGGGAGCGGAGCGAACCTGCATCCGACGAGCTGAGCCGATGCCGGGATGGGGAATGTCGCCATCGCCCGCGATCTCGTTGGAAGTATCGACGATCACCACGCGCCTGCCCGCTTCATCGGCAAGGACACGCGCGACTTCGCGAAGCTTGGTCGTTTTGCCTACGCCAGGCTTGCCGAGGAGAAGGATGGACGCGCCCGAGCGCACGATATCATCAATGATATCGATCGTGCCTTCGAGTGCACGCCCGACGCGGCAAGTGAGACCCACAACCTTCCCGTGCCGGTTGCGGATGCAACTGATTCGGTGGAGGGTGCGCTCAATTCCCGCGCGGTTATCCGAGCCAAATTCGCCAATGGACTTGATGACGTAATCGATATCCTTTTCGGTAACGATGACTTCTTCGAAGCGCTCCACCCGGTCCCGGTAACGGGCCTCGGCGGGGCGTCCATAGTCCAAAACCACTTCGATAAGCTCCTCCAAGCCGGCGCCGCGCTCGAGTCTTTCTCGAACTACAGCAGGCAGGACTTCCAGGAGCTGAGTTAAGCCGTCTGAGAGCAATGACATGTTGTAAAAGAGCTGAAAGGAATTTTCGTTCCTATCCTATCTTAACGTACGAGATGAGAGGAACGAGTGTTAAAATGTCGCGATATCTTGCAACTGAAGATTCACAGTCTTAACATTTCCCGCGCTCCACACTTGCATGGTTATCTTGTCGTTCGGCCTCTTGTCCGCAAAATATTTATAGAAAGAAATCGGCGTGTCCATGGCGACGCCATCGATTGACTCGATGATGTCCAGCGGTTTCACTCCGGCCAGAGCGGCGGGGCCGTTGGTGGTCACCTGGCTAACGATTAGCCCCTTTGTGGGAGGGTTGCCACCGGCTTGCTGCTGCAAGTAGTCGTGCACATCCGGCTCCTGGGGCAGGCGCTCAGAGATTGAGAAGCCGGGCTCACCGTAACGAACATGGCCGTACTGGATGATGTCTCGCACGATCTTCTTGGCGCGGTTAATGGGGATGGCAAAGCCGAGGCCCACACTGCCGCCCGTGTTGCTGGCGATGAGGGCGTTGATTCCGACGACCTTTCCTTGAGCATCCGCCAATGCGCCGCCTGAGTTGCCGGGGTTAATCGCCGCGTCGGTTTGGATGGCGTCGATGAGAAGCCCAGGGCTTTCCTCGCCCTCGGGGAGGGTGCGCTTTAAGCTGCTGACGATGCCAGCGCAGACGGTTCCGGAATAGCCGAGCGGGTTGCCGACGGCCAGCACCCACTGGCCAATTTCTAACTTGCTGCTATCGCCCATTTCGGCGGGCACAAGACCGGTGGCATCAATTTTAAGAACGGCGAGATCGGATCGTGGATCCGCGCCTATCACTTTCGCCGCGTAGGCCTTGCCCTGGGGCGTACGGACATTTACCGAGTAGGCACCCGTTATCACGTGATTGTTTGTAAGAATAAAACCGTCGGCGCTGATGATGACGCCCGATCCCGTTCCGGCCGTTTGAACCTGCACACGGTCGCTAAAGAGGTCTCTTACGGCTACGCGTTGATCGACGCTCACGACGCTAGGAGTGAGCTTCTTCGCCGCCGATACGAAATCCGGAGGGCCCGGGGGAAGTTGGGCATAGCTCGCCTCCGTAAACGGATAATCGCCGTTAGTTGCGACTTCGTTGGCGAAGTTCTTGTTGCGGTTGGCGTAATGGTCGATCTGAAAAGCCACCAACACGCCGCAAAGGGCAGCCGCGAACACGGCCACATACAGTCCAAGCTTTCTCACTCTTTTAGGTACAAGTTTTAGGCGGGGAAGGTTTCCGGAGCACAAGCGCTCGTGATAAGTGAAAGGTGATATGTGATAGGTTTGGAAGGCTCATTTTGGGCAACTACGGTTCAAGCCCTTAGTTGCTTTTCACTTTAGACAGGGTTTAGACTCCGTCACCCATCACTTATCACCTATCACTTATCACGGCTTTTCGGGTAAGGATATGAGATGCGATTTGTCCCGCGTGGCACGCTCCTAAACACGGCCACCGTGATAATCGGCGCGCTTATAGGTTGTGCCATCGGACAGCATATACCCATTACCTACCAGACCGTCGCAATGAACGGTCTCGGCCTTATCACAGTTGCGCTTGGCCTCAAAATGTTTTTAGAGGCAAAACATATCCTGATCATTGCGGGTGCCATTGTTCTTGGGGGCATGATAGGTTTGGCTCTCGGACTTCAGGTCGGAATCCAGAACTTTGCGGACTGGGCAAAGCACGTTTTTGGTGGCACCGACGCGGGCAGGTTTAGCGAAGCAGTCCTAACCACGAGCATTCTATTTTGTGTCGGCCCGATGACGCTACTCGGATGCTTACAAGATGGTTTGGAAGGCAAGATCGATTTGATTGCGATTAAATCGACGATGGACGGCATCGCTGCTATTTTCTTTGCGGCAGCCCTTGGCAGAGGGGTTCTGGTTACGGCGGGGGTGGTGCTTGTCGTCCAATCGACGCTTACATTCTTGGCGAAACCGTTAAAACCTATTGCCAGTGATCAAGAGCTGCTATCGGAAATAACAGGTTCCGGTGGAGTGATGTTGATGGGTATTGGGTTAGGGGCAGGGCTTCTCAACATCAAGGAAATTCCGGTAGCGACTTATTTGCCTGCCCTTGTACTGGCTCCTCTTGGGGTTGTTGTAATGAGGAAGATGAAGTTGAGGAAAGCTGCATGAAGGGGTTGTCCGTTGCGAAATGCAAGATTCTGGCCTCCGCCGCGAAGCTCTGGTCTGCGAAAGCTTGCTTTCGCTTAAATCAGGCAGCTTGCTGCCGAGGAGGCAGTCGCCCCGGAAGCAAGCTTCCTAAAAAAGAGCGAAAGCAAGCTTTCGCAGTCCAGAGCTTCGCCCCTTCAGGAGCTATTTTTCATCTATTGAAAAGGCCACTTTTTATCTTAGTGCTCCTTATCTGTTGCTCGCTGGCCGGCGCCCAGGCAGTGCCTGGACTAACGCCGAGCACCTCCACAGCCTCCGCCGCGCCACCCGAAGCGTGGGATAGCCCTCAGGCGACGGTGCAAACCTTCATACAGGATATGCACGCACAGAGCTACAACGATGCTCGAAACGCGCTCGATCTATCCGATGTCCCGTTTCCGGTCAGGGATACCGAGGGCATTCGTTATGCCCAAATTCTGATTGCAGTTTTGGCCCGGACGCCTGGCTTTAGACCCGAGGATCTGCCGACTGCTCCAAAGGCCAACACGTGGTCGATTGCCGTCCGCCAAACCAACAACCATGTGATTGGCGATCTGGTTATGGAAAAAACCTCAGGAGGCGTTTGGCAGTTTAATTCGGATACCGTTGAAAAGCTTCCTCGGTACTACTCGACCATACAAAACCAGCCTCAAAATAACGAGATCGGCGTGTTTCCGGACCCTCCCGCGGACCCTTCGATGGAGGTTCGTGCCTACATACCATCGTTCATGCTCCACAGCTTTTTGTGGCTGGAGATTTGGCAGTGGTTGGGCCTGCTCGTCCTCGGCTTTGCTTCAATGGTCGTTGCCCTCCTGGTCCGGCTGATCATTAAATACACGCTGCGTTTCTTCTTCCGGCATCTGGAAAGTTCGACCTTGCCGATCAGTCTAAAGCGCCTAAGGCGGTCGGGTGGATTATGGGCGGGCGCCTCTTTTTGGTGGCTGACTTACGAATACCTGGGCCTACAAGGCGACAGCCTGCTTATCCTCATCGTGTTCCTTAAAGCCTTTGGCATCGGCGCGATCATGTGGGTGATCGATGCGCTGCTCGAGGTTTCGCTCGATTTGTTTGGTTCTCGGGCGACTTCTTTGGTGAGGCGTGCGGACGCGATTTTGATCCCTATCGCCAAGAAGCTAATCAACTTCGTTCTCACTGTCGTGGGTCTGCTCGTCTTTGCCGAAAGCATGAGTGTAAACGTGACTGGCCTTGTGGCCGGTCTCGGGATTACCGGTTTGGTAATCGCTCTTGCCGGCAAGAACAGCGTCGAAAACATTTTTGGGTCACTCACGATCATCTTCGATATGCCGTTTGGCATCAACGACTACATAAAGATCCCTCCCGTCGAAGGCACGGTTGAAGAGATCAACCTTCGCAGCACGCGCATTAGAACGCCGCTGGATACCCTTGTGACCCTGCCTAACAGCAACCTCATTACAGCCAGTGTGGAGAACTACGGAGCCAGACGCTATCGGCGCTTCTCTTTCATACTGCCGCTGAGCTATCTGAACAATCTGGAGCATGTGACTGATTTCTGCGGAAAAGCGCGCGAGTTCATGAACACTAATGAAAAGATCAATCACGACAAGTCCCACATCGAGTTGACCAACGTCTCGGACAACGCGATGGGGGTTTCCGTTGAGCTCTATTTCTTAACGAACGACTATTCCGAAGAGCGTTCCCTGCGCGAGATGGCCGTCGATTCAATTTTGAAGTTAGCATCCGATGCTAAATTAATCCTGGGTTCACTTAGTTACAACCCTGTGAACGCCCCGCAGGATTTGCTCCCTCCGCCGCCAACCGGATCCGCCCCCAAATGAATAAAAAACTCCTCTTTCTCTTTTTGCCTCTAATGGCCAGCTTGGCTCTTTGCCAGGATAGGCTCCCAACGATGCCGCGCTACGATCGCTACAACAATATGCGATCGGAGATTTTTGGCTCTATTAGAGGCGGCTCCGTCCTGGTTGAATGGGCTTCAAATGGCGACTGGTTCTTGTTCCAAAAGGATGGCAAGGAGATGAAGTACACCGTTTCCACGCATGCAACAACGGAAGCTACTCAAAAAGAAGAGGAGGAAGTCCAAAACCAAAGACAAAACCCGCAGGCAGGACGGGCCGCGCCTCAGCGAGGCAGGCAATATGCCGAGTCCTTTTCGCCCGATGGATCGATGAAGGCATTCAACCTCGACCGAAATGTTTGGATATCCAAACAAGATGGCACCGGGGCGGTTCAAGTCACCACCAAAGGAAATCCCAGCGACCGAACCAAGTTCGGGCAGGCGAGTTGGGTCTATGGCGAAGAACTCGACATGCGTGAGGCGATGTGGTGGTCCCCGGATGGCAAAAAACTCGCCTATTACGGATTTGATGAAAGCAAAGTGCCTGACTATTACGTGCTTCTGAACCAAGTCTATATTCAGGACAAGGTGGATGTGGAAGCCTATCCGAAGGCAGGCGTTCCAAACCCGGTGGTGACCCTTTTCGTTTACGATTTAGCTTCAAAGAAAAGCTCGAAGATCGATACCGCTCTAAACGACCCCTCGGTTGGAGAATACGTTTACGACGTTAAGTGGTCGCCCGATGGAAAAGAGCTTCTTTACAATCGAACGAACCGGCACCAGAACCATTTGCAGTTCGTGGCGGCGGATCCATTGACAGGTAAATGCCGCGTGATTGTGGACGAGAACTGGTCCAAGACTTGGACCGAAAACCATCCTCCGATTGAGTGGCTGCCGGCAAAGTCTGGCCATTCGCAGCAGTTTCTTTGGATTTCAGAACGCAACGGCTTTCGAAACATTTACCTTGGCGATATCAGCGGATCGCCGCTGAAACCCATCACGAAATTTAACTTCGAAGTGCAGGAGATATTGGCGGTGGACGAACCACGGCAAGAAATCTATTTCATGGCGAGGGATGGCGAAAATCCATATAAGCTGCAGCTTCATAAAATCAAGATTGACGGCACCGGAGAAGAGCGCCTTACCGATCCCCACCTGAGTCATTCCGTGCAACTGGCGCCCGATCAAAAGCACTTTGTCGATGTCGAACAGGATCTTACAACCCCGCCGTCAACCGTTCTTTGCGACGATCACGGAAAGGTTTTGGAGACGTTGGCGGCCACCGATGACAGCCGGTTCAAAACGAACAAACTAAAGAAAGCGGAGCGGCTTGTATTTAAAGCGGCTGATGGAGTTACCGATCTTTACGGTTACGTCACCTTTCCATCCGATTTTGATCCCAGCAAGAAATATCCCGTTCTCGTAAGTGTTTACGGCGGGCCTGCATCCGGCACGACGAGCGAACACTTCGTTCTCCCAAGTCCGATCACGGAAATGGGATTCCTTGTGGCGTGGTTTGATGGCCGCGGCACGGCAGGCCGTGGAAGAGCGTTTGAAGACGCAATTTACGATAAGTTAGGCATGGTCGAAATAGACGACCAAGCGGCGGGCGCGAAGTATTTGGCTTCGAGACCTTACGTGGATGGGGCTCACATCGGCATCTTTGGGACTTCCTATGGAGGGTACGCCTCAGCCATGTGCCTGTTGCGTCATCCGGAAGTTTTTCATGCCGCCGTCGCCGCCTCTCCTGTTACCGATTGGCGAAACTACGACTCGATCTACACTGAGCGTTATATGGGAATGCCGACCGATGCAGATAACTTGAAGGGTTATGAAATGGGCACGGCCGCCAATTACGCCAAAGATTTAAATGGAAAGCTTATGCTTTATTACGGGACGGCCGATAACAACGTCCATCCCTCCAATACTTTACAGTTAGTGCAGGCTCTGCAACGAGCCGGTAAAAGCTTCGATCTTATGGTGCGGCCAGACGAGGGGCATTCAGGACCTGATGCGAACCGAATGTGGGAGTATTTCGTGGACAACCTGATCTTGGCGAAATAGCCACTGGCGCGGGGAACTTAGATAGGGAGAACAGAGAACTTAGAAAGTAGAACCTAGAACGGAGAATTTAGAATGAAAACAGTAAACGGTAAGAAGTCCGGATCCTCCCATCTGTTTACTAATTACTGCATTCTGTTCAATGTTTTCGGCGTTCCACGCTCTAGTTTCTCCGTTCTAAGTTCCATGTTCTCCATTCTCCGTTCTAGGTTCTACTTTCTAAGTTCTATGTTCACCGTTCTGCTCTACAATAGAGCATGCGACCCTCTAGCATCTGCCTGCTCGCCTTGCTCATTGCCTCCGGCTGCAAACCGAGCGATCAAGTCATCACAGGACACCAAACGGTTTCGGCCGAACTACCTGCCGGGTGGACGCGGCTAGCTTCTGATACCGCGCCGGTTTCGATCGGATTGCCTCCCGATTGGCACAAGAAAACGGCAAGGGGGTCAGAGATCAAAGCAGGATTATCGCAGATTAAGAGCAATAACGCCGCTGATGATAATCTCAAGTCGAGTGGGGACGAAGCCACACAGACTATCAAACTCTTTTTCGACCATGGATTGAACAAAAGTAGAAACTTTGATATCAACGGAAACATTGTGGTGGCGCCAAGCCAAGGTGCTTCGCTTGATCAAGTCACCAAAGCGAATACGGATCAGATCGCCGCTCTTGGCGCCAAGAACATCACCGCGAAAAGCGAAACTTTGACCGCAGGCGACTCACGCGTATTTGCATACAGCCGCAATATCGATTTACCAAGTGGCTCAGTCGATCTGGATTTTATGAGCTATTTTCTGGTCGAAAGCGGGAATGTGTATGTGATTACATTCGCACTGCCGGCTGGTGACTCTACCCTCAAGAATGAAGCTGACCAGATGGCGCAAACTTTTAAGATAGGAGGATAAGGCTAGCGAAAGGCGGGGAGAGTGGCATCGCGCCTTCGAGGCTCATGCGAGTTCTACGTAGCGGATAGAGTTCGAGACAGATAAGAATAATAGCTAAGGAGATTCTCGAACTTCAGTCGCCATCCGTGGCGAGTCAAGGGGCTAGTTTTCGTTCGTTTCTTGAGCTCATCCAAAGCTCTTTTTTGGGCCACCATCTTTCGATGGCGGCCCTTGGATGTGCCGAGAGACGCGGTCACGAAAAACTAGCCACCTTTGATCAGACTCAGCACGTTCTGAGGGTTTGAGTTAGCCTGGCCCAGAACCGCGAGGCCTGCCTGCTGGAGAATCTGAAGCTTGGTGTAGTTCGTCATCTCAGCGGCGACGTTCACGTCGACGATGTCGGAGTTCGTGGATGTTAGGCTCTCATTGGCCGCGTTCAGCGAGTTGATGTTCGCTTGAACGACGTCGGTCTCAAACGCTCCAATGTTTCCACGAGAGACAGCGACCTGCTGGATAGCAGCATCGATGACTTCCAGGGCATTTGTAGCGCCGGTTGCCGTCGTGAGGTCCAGGTTGGCAAGGCTGAGGCCGGAAACAGCACCCGTTCCGAGGTTGTCTGACGCAAAGTTCCCGATTGAGAGGGAAGCGGTCTGCCCGGCATTTCCTCCTATTTGGAACTGGGTTGAACCGACGGTTAACTGGCCCGCAAGGACTGCACCCGATGACAGGTTGCCATTATCCGTAAGGCTAAAGGTATTGCCGTCGGCATCTCGCAGAGCAAGACCGTTGGCGCCAAACTGCCCACCCGTGAACGCAACTGTTACCAGCCCACTGGCGGTGGTTATGGTGCCAGTACCGGTTGCGTCCGTTCCAGCAACGTTTACGCTGCCTGGAGCACTTAACAGAATGCCATTGGCATCTGACAGATCAATACCGAAGTTCGATCCATAGGTGTTCTGGGTAAGAGTGATGGCGCCACCGGCTGTATATGTTGCGGTGATCCCCGTCTGGTTTTGCGCCGCATTTACCGATTGGACGAGGTTGGCTACCGTCTCATTGCTCGATGTAGTAAAAGTGGTTCCATTGATGGTAAATGAACCGGCACTTAAAGTCGTGGTTGCAAAGGCAAACGTATTTGAAGACGCAGTTACAGCCTCTGTCGCAGCGTGTGTTACGGCAATGGTGAACGCAGAGTTCGTGGTTACCGACTGGCCTTTGAAGTTGCCCGTAAAGCCAAGATTACCGATGTCGGCTGCATTTGTAACGGTGGCCGTTACTCCTGCGCTGCCATCAAGAATGTTCTTGGTACCGAACTGCGTTGTTTGTGCAATTCGTGTGATCGAAGATACGATCGAGTTAAGCTGAGTCTGATTAGCCTGCAGTGCAGCAGGATCAAGCACTCCGCTGTTGGCCGAAGATACGGCCAGGGCGCGGGCACTATCCAAGAGTGTGCTGACTTCGCTCAAGGCGCCGTCGGCAGTCTTTGCATAGTTAAGCACATCCTGATTGTTCTGGATCGCCTGGTTGATACCAACGATCTGCGCTTGAAACTCCTGGGAAATGATCAGCCCGGCTGGGTTGTCGGCTCCTGAGTTAATCTGTAATCCTGTAGATAACCTGTTCTCAGATGTCGATAGCTGGCTGCTAACGTTATCCAAGTTTGTTAATGCGTCTAACGCGCTAACATTCGTGTTTATCCTAAAAGACATTGCGTTCCTCCGTGTTTACGCTCAAGTCGCGACAGGCTCTGCATCTTCTGCTTTGTCGTCGCTACGGCATACATCCAGAAGGTCTTATTCCTCGTAACATTGCTGGGCTCTCCTAGTAAAATTACTGGGATTAGGTGTTTTTGCTAGGTTTTTTGTTTTCTAGCATTCGTAGCAGGTTCATTTGAACTTGAGGCACAACCCGCAAATTTGCTTGTGGGAGGAAAGATTGGGAGGTTTTTCGGCGGGATTTGGCGGAGAGTTACCAGGCGTCTTGCTGGATTTTCGCGATGGGAAGATCGTTACCGCATTACGTTTCTTTGCCAGTTGTAACGGATAACACCGCTATCCGTTACAAGTGCCACATAGATGTAACGGATGAAGCAAACCCAAATCGATCTCCGAAGTTAAAGGGTGTTGCTTTTGCCTGGTCACAACACGACCCTTTCAGAGCTCGCATGCGCTACCCTTAGCCCAGGTAATCTCTGCCTCTATCCGGGACGATGAAGTCCGGAACCCCACCTATGAATAAAACCTACGCTATCCTAGGCGCGGGCATGCAAGGCACTGCCGCAGCGTACGATCTCTCACTATTCGGTTCTCCTGCCCGCATCAAAATGGGCGATTACGATCTCAAGCAGGCGGAGAAAAACTCCGTCCGCGTGAACACAATGGTCGGTTCAGCGTTCTGTGAGCCGCACCAGGTTGACGCCCTCGATCCCGCCAAGCTTCGAGAATTCTTGAAGGACGTCGATGTCCTTCTTAGTTGTCTTCCTTACTGGATGCACCCGAAAATCGCAAAGGTTGCGATTGAGACCAAGACCAACATGGTCGATCTTGGCGGCAACACCGAAGTCACCCTCGAAACACTGAGAATGACCGACGAGGCGGAGAAAGCAGGCGTGACCCTGATTCCCGATACGGGGCTGGCCCCCGGCCTTGTAAACAACGTGGGCTTCTATTTTCTCGAGAACATGGACGAAGTCGAAACCATTCGGCTTTACTGCGGAGTTTTGCCCCAACATCCAAAGCCGCCTTTCAACTACAAGCTCACCTTTAACGTGGAAGGCCTGGTTGCCGAATACGAAGACAGCGCCGTTACCCTCACCGATGGCGAGATCCGGCTGGTTCCAACCCTCGAAGAGCTGGAAGATATTGATATTCAGCAGCTTGGCAAAATGGAAGCGTTTACAACCAGCGGCGGCACCAGTACGGCCCCGTACACGCTAAAAGGCCAGGTGAAGAACTATGCCTACAAGACGATCCGCTTCCCCGGCCACTGCGAGCGCATGAAGATTTTTAAGGATTTTGGATTCTGGAGCCTCGAACCTGTTGAAATCGAAGGTTGCCAAGTTAAGCCCAGAATGCTTTGGCATAAGGTGATGGGCGATGGCCTTGCCAAGTTTGTGGATGACGATTTGGCAGTTGTACGCGGAGTCGGAATCGGCAAAAAAGACGGCAAAAGCGCCCAATGGCAGATCGATATCTTCGATCTTCAGGATCAGAAGACTGGGTTCACCGCTATGGAGCGTTTAACCGGCTTTACTTGCGCCATCTATGCCATCGGAATCGCCAAAGGGCTTACAGGGAAGGGCTGCCTGAAATACGAGACCGCCCTGAAGAGCACCTACGTATTAAGCGAGCTTGAGAAGCGTGGCGTTGGGATCCTATACAAGAAAGGCTAAGCGGCTGCTTGCTTCCTGTTGCTTGCACAGAACTTGACGCAGTTTCGGCCGGCCGCTTTTGCCGCATAGAGCGCTTTGTCCGAAGCAGCCACAAGTTCTGTGGGGTTCTTGATAGTGTCGCCAAGTGAGGCGACGCCAATGCTGGCCGTTACCGGCTGGGCTTTCCAATCCTCAAGATCGATTGCGCTTCGAAGACGTTCCGCCGCCAGCAAGGCACATTCGGCATCGGTAGAGGGGAGGATGATGGCAAACTCCTCGCCGCCGTAACGCGCGATCACATCGGATTCGCGGCAGGTGCGAATAAGCACTTGAGCAAACTCTTTAAGCAGGGCGTCGCCAGCGGGGTGCCCATGGGTGTCGTTGTACTTTTTAAAGAAATCGATGTCCAAAAGAATTAGCGATAGCGGCGTGAGGTCTCGTTCTGACCTTCGGAAGTCACGGCCCAGCGCCTCGTGGAAAGAACGGTGATTTAGAAGCCCTGTGAGGCCGTCTGTTCTGGCCAACGATTCTAGCCGAGCATTGGCTTCTTCCAACTCCCATTTCTGCTGTTCGATCTCGCAGGTGTAGTTATTGATCTTGATCAACTGCTCTTCGATCTGGCGCTCGTACAGCTTTTGGGATGTCAAGTCGACGCAAGAGAAGATGCCGCCTAAAACCTTGTCGTTCGGTCCATAGACGGGGAACGTGCTGCAAAGAAGGCTCCGAACGTCGTCTTCGCCCATGCTTTGAAGGGTAAGGCTTCGAAATGCCTGGCCCTCAAAGACCTTTGCTATGATATTGGAAAGGGTGTGCTCGCCTGCCGACGAAGGGAGCAGCTCATGGAGATTCTTACCGAATATCTTGGTGGCATCACCGAACATCTCTTCGCAGGCTCGGTTCCACTCGATGATGGTGCCCGATTCGTCGTAGCCAAAACAGGCTATGGGTAGGCCTTGGAACAGCTCTTCAAACCGCTTGGCGGCAACTTCAATTCGTTTGTTGGCGGCTTCTAAGTTCGATGCGAAACTTTGAAGCAACTCCTGATCGGCTCGAAGTTTATCGTTCTCGGCTTCGAAAATCTTGTTTTGCGCTTCCGCGGCAGCGCCAGCCGTTTCCAAGTTCTGGAATTGAGTGTGGAGTTTGCGGATTCCCGGTATAAGAAGATAACGCCCCTCCGCTGCCAGCAAAAGTACAGTCAAGATGAAAACCACGAACTCCAGAAGCTCTACGGATCCAGATCGGTACTCACTCTTGAAGGCCAGGGCGCTTACTAGCGAGTCCAGAGACAGCGACGTAGCCTCTTCTTGCTTCTCAAGAAGGCCGGCTGTCGTCTTCTTTTGATCTTGAGTCGGGTTATGAATCTTTAAGAGGTCGTCGATCGGACCAACAACGGCGTTAAAGCATTTGTTCAGGCGCGAGTTTGGCGCTAGAGCGAATTTGGCATCTGGATCTTTCAGTCTTGAAAGCTCATCGTGGATACTCTCCCACTGCTTTCGGTCCACACCAAGTTGACGAGACCGAAGACGACTTTCTGCGCCCCTTGATGATTCAAGAGCGTAAACGTCCTTAAAAATGGTTAGGCCCTTGGTTCTGAAGATGGCGCCGAGATGAACGCCCATTGCAGCTTCGGATTCCTGTTTCAGGCTAATCCGCAGGAGGATGCCTCCCACTGCGGCCATTAGGAATAAAGTGCCCAGGCCGACCAGATAGGTCCTTAGGAGTGGGGTTACTCGATTAGTTGAATTGCCTTTAGGACCGATCTTTAACATAACAGCGCGCGCTTTTCCCCAGCATTATTGTTGGCAGGTACAAACAGGTTCACCAGAGGCTTTGGTTTAACTTGGCGAGTTTCTCGTTTTTTGGTTAGTGCTGACGGTGCGGCTGGAGAAAGCCCACCCCCCTATTCCCGTTTAAGTTCCCGCGAAGAACGCGGAGAGGTGCGGAGAACGCGGTTATCGTTTTGCGTTCTTCGCTTCTTCGGGTCCCGCCGCGAGAAATTGACTCTAAGCGCGATAAATGAGAGTTGGGTACGGACGCCGGATTTTAGGTGGCATAAAGAATGGGCTAGAGAGCTCTCACCTGTCCTATCACCTTTCACACATCACCTCCAACATAATAAGATCATGAACCTGGGAAGCTGGCTCCATTCCGCAAAGTTCCAGCTTGACGAGGCCGGAATAGCCTCCCCGGCTCTAGATGCCCAGCTACTGGCCGGACTGGCCTTCTGCCAGGAGCGTTCCGCAATCCTTGCACACCCGGAGTGGTTAACGCCACCAGGACTCGATGAGCTTCTGCTGCGCCGCCTAGCGGGTGAGCCTTTGGCCTATATCCTGGGTGAACGGGAATTCTACGGCCGGATGTTTAAGGTTTCGCCTGCCGTTTTGATTCCAAGGCAGGATACGGAGACCCTTATCGAAGCGTGGTTCACCCTTGAAGAAAAGCTGCCCCACGAGGCGAAGGTGCTGGATTTGGGAACCGGAAGTGGGTGCATCGGCATAACCCTTAAGCTTGAACGTCCCTCATTAGATGTAACCCTTTCCGATATCTCCAAACCGGCTTTGGAAACGGCCACTTCAAACGCCGCCGACCTGCGCGCAAGGGTAGGTCTGGTTGAAAGCGACACCTTCCAAGCCTTTAGCAATGAAAAATTCGATGCGATTGTGACTAACCCTCCCTACATAGGCGTTCATGAAGTATTGGATCGAGAAGTAAGGGATTTTGAACCCAAAAACGCTCTCTTCTCCGGTGAAACAGGCCTCGAAATGTACGACAAGCTTGCAGATGAAGCGAAGGCCCATCTAAATACCGGCGGCATATTTATCGCCGAAGTAGGCTATTCTCAAGGATCGAAAGTGAGGAGCATCTTTGAACTGAACGGTTGGAATCTGGTTGCAAGCTATCCGGATTTGAGCGGAATTGAGCGCGCATTGGCATTTACCGTGCCGGAGGCTACACAATTAGTCCTGGAATCATGAATGATATGGAAATCGTCGTGCCCGACGAATTCAAATACCTGTACGAGGCGAATAAGAACCGGGCGATTTTGAAGGTCCCGAACCCGCTTTTGCGCCAACGGGCGGAGATTATTGCCAAGCCCAACAAGAAAGTGCAAACGCTTATCGATGAGATGATCCGCCATATGAAGCGGGCGAATGGGGTGGGCCTTGCCGCCCCGCAGGTTGGGATTCTGCAGCGGCTTATCGTTATCGCGCCGATGGACATGAAGCCAACTGCCTTGATCAACCCCAGAATTGTAAAGATGGAAGGCGAGCAGGTTGGAATCGAAGGGTGTCTTAGCATTCCTGGCCTTTATGGGGATGTGAAGAGAGCGGCTTATATTGAGGTTGAAGCGCTCGATCGAAAGGGCCGCGAACTCACTTACGAGTTAGAAGGTATGCATGCGCGGGTTGCTCAACACGAAATCGACCATCTAGAAGGCATTCTGTTTACGGACATTGTCGATCTGGCAACGCTTCACTGGTCTCATCCAGAGGGTGAGCAAAGCCAGCCCGAGTGAGCATCGTCTATTTCGGAACGGGTTCTTTTGCGGTTCCCCCTTTGGAGGCCATAGCTTCCCGTGTTTCTCTTGTTGTAACCCAACCGGACCGCCGTTCTGGACGCGGCATGGCCGAACAGTCTTCGCAAGTAAAGCTGAAGGCGTTAGAACTTGGCTTGCCAGTGGAAACCCCAGAAAAGGCGCGGGACCCTTCTTTTGTCTCGCTTGTTGCTTCGTTTGCCCCTTCTATTTTGGTGGTGGCCAGCTATGGGCAGATCCTTTCCACGGCCCTGTTGGAAACCGCCAAGAATGGCGGGATCAACTTGCACGGCTCCATTCTGCCCAAGTATCGCGGGGCTGCTCCTATTCAGCGCGCCATTTTGAATGGCGAAACGGAGACCGGGGTCACCCTTATGCAGATGGACCGTGGCATGGATACGGGCGACATGATCGAGATCCGGCGCACGCCCATTGGCCCAGACGAAACTTACGGGGAGCTTCAAGATCGACTTTCCGCTCATGCTGCCGAGCAGATTGGCGATTGGGTTGATCACCTAGTCGCGGGCGATTACCCGCGTTTGCCTCAGGATTCGGAGCTTGCAACAATCGCCCCCAAGATTACAAAGGAGGAAGCGGAACTCCATTTCGATCGGGACGCGGCTGCGGAATATAACCGCTTTCGGGCGTTCACGCCCGCTCCAGGGGCATTTATTTCCACGAAGTTTGGCAAGGTGCGCGTCAGCGAAGCGCGGCTTACTTCCCCCTCCGCTGAGTCGGACCCGGGTCCCACTTCCCTGGTCGGGGAAGGGCTCGTTCCCCAATCTAAAATCGAATGGGGGGGAAGAGGTTTTTCGCCCGGAACCATTCTTGGACCAAACTCGGTCGCTTTTGCAAACGGGAGCTTGGAGCTTCTCCAGGTTCAACCCGAGGGCCGAAAGCGAATGAGCGGGAAGGATTACTTCAACGGGATGAGGTTGAAGGTGGGAGATAGCCTTCGCGAGTGACGGGTGACGGGCATAGGCGTTAAAATAAGGAAACCTTGGCGTTTTTGCAGCCACAAATCTCTCCCGGATGGAGAGGTCGGTGAGTCCGCGAACCGGGAGAGGCGCGAGCGACAAACCTTTGAAAGTAGCCCTCTAAACCTTATT